>NZ_PGFQ01000001.1:2565509-3206887 GCF_029870955.1 Sulfitobacter faviae
AATGCCCCGCCCAACCCGGGGCAAGCGCCATTTGGGCGATTGATAAGGGGGCAGGGCGCGGATAGGCTGCGCGGATGACACGTATAATCTTACCGCTTTTCATCGCCGTCGCCACCGCCGGTTGCAGCAACCTGCCGGAACGCCTCGGCATGGATGCCAGCCAGTCTGAGCCTGCACCCGCATCCGCATCGGTCGATGCCACGGCTGAGGTTGCAACTCCGAGCGCAGCGCCGCCCGCCGCCTCTCCCATCGCCACCGCAGGCAGCAGCGCCGAGGCGCTGGATACCACCACGGCGGCAGAGCGCGAAGCGGCCACCCGCGCGCCCGCCAGCGCCGGTGCCGCTTTGGGGTCGACCGTGGTCAGCTTGGGCAGCGCGACGGAGCCGGGGCTGTGGTTGAAAACACCTCTGGTCGACGCCGAACAGCCGGGGCGGGTGACCAACCCCGCGACGGGCAAATCCGCCGCGGTGACGCTGATCCCGCTGGAGGGGCCCGCAACCGCAGGCAGCCGCATGTCGCTGCCCGCCTTGCGTTTGATCGGCGCGTCGCTGACCGACCTCACAACGGTCGAGGTCTCGACCGAAGGCTAAGGATCAGCCTGCGCCCTCTGCTTTTTTCAGCAGGCGCAGGGCTTCTTTCACCGCAAAAGGTTTCATCGCCTCCCCATGGGCGGCGATGAAGGCGCGGGTGCGGCCAGCGTCGTGCTTTGACAGGTCGCGCAGCCACCAGCCGATGGATTTTTGAATGAACCAGCGGTGATCCGGCACCATCGTCGCGGCCCAGCCGAGGATACGGTCGCGGGCGGTCAGTTCCTCAGGCTTAGGATTGTTCTGTTTGGTCCATGGCAGGGTAGAGACGAGCGCCGCGCGCCGCGTCCAAAGGTGATCCGAGGCGACCCAATCTTCCACCTCGTCCAAGCGGGTGGGGTCGGCCACCAGACGTTTCTGCGCCGCCATGCTGGCATGATCGGCAATCGCCCAACTGTCGAAATCCGCGGTCCAGCTTGCGATCAACGCCCAACCGGCCTGATCATCGGGGCGCAGCCGCGCTTGGGTCAGCAATTTGGCTGCTGCCACACGCGCCTCGAAAATGTCGGACTGCCACAGCCCATCGGCGAGGGCGACACGGCCTTCGACATCCAGCGCCGCCCGCCACGTTTGCGCAAGCGCCGCGATCTGTGGGTTGGTCAGGCCGAGATAGCGCCGATCGGCCTTGTGATAGGCGCGCATCTCTTCCGCGCGGGCCGGGTTGGCCTGCGCTTCGAGCTCTTCCAATGCGGTTTCGGGGGTCATTCCACCGTCACCGATTTCGCCAAATTGCGCGGCTGGTCCACATCCGTGCCCTTCGCCACGGCGGTGTGATAGGCCAGCAATTGCGCCGGAACCGCATAGAGGATCGGCGCCAGCGCATCCGGCACCGGGGGCATCTCGATGCTGAACCAGACGCCGTCATTGGCCTCGGCTTGACCTTTGGCATCGGAGATCAAGATCACCTTGCCCTTGCGCGCCATGACCTCTTGCATGTTGCTGACGGTCTTGTCGAATAGCGCGTCGCGCGGGGCCATGACGACCACCGGCACATGCTCATCTACCAGCGCGATGGGGCCGTGTTTCAGCTCACCCGATGCATAAGCTTCGGCGTGGATGTAGCTGATTTCCTTGAGTTTCAACGCGCCTTCAAGGGCGAGGGGGTACATCTGGCCCCGGCCAAGGAACAGCACGTCGCGGGCATGGGAAAGCTTGAGCGCGGCCTCTTGCATCGCGTCGTTTTGTTCAAGCGCGGTGCTGATAGTCGCGGGCAGCCCGCGCAGGGCTGAGATGTGATCGGCGAAGGTGTCTGCGCTGATCACCTCGCGGTCCCGCGCGGCTTTGAGCACCAGCGCGAAGAGGACGACCAACTGGCAGGTGAAGGCTTTGGTCGAGGCCACGCCGACTTCGACCCCGGCGTAAATCGGCAGCGCCAGATCGCTTTCGCGGGCGATGGAGCTTTCCGGCACGTTGACGACCGAAAGGATGCGCGCGGCCTTGCCCTCGCAATAGCGCAGGGCGGCCAGCGTGTCGGCGGTCTCACCCGATTGGCTGACGAAGACCGCCAGAGTCCGGGGCGGGATCGGCGGTTCACGGTAGCGGAATTCCGAGGCGACATCGATCTCGACCGGCAGGCGGGCGATCTGCTCAAACCAGTATTTCGCGGTGAAACAGGCGTAGGAGGCCGTGCCGCAGGCGACCATGAGGATCCGGTCAAACTGCGTGAAATCAATGTCCTGCGCGCTGATGTTGATCTCACCCTCGGGGTGAGGTAGTGGCCGATGGCCGCGCCGATCACGCCGGGTTGCTCGGCGATTTCCTTGGCCATGAAGTGTTTGTGCCCCGCCTTGTCGATTCGGGTATTGTCGATTTGCACGGATTTGATCGCGCGGTTGGCAAGCGCCCCGTTGCGGTCGGTGATCTCCACCGAGGTCCGGGTGATGACGGCGCAATCCCCTTCTTCGAGGTAGGCAATCTGGTGGGTCAGCGGGGCAAGCGCGATGGCGTCGCTGCCCACATACATCTCACCCTCGCCATAGCCGATGGCCAAGGGCGAGCCTTTGCGCGCCGCGATCATCAGGTCGTCGTGCCCGTCAAAGAGAAAAGCCAGCGCAAAAGCGCCTTCGAGGCGGGCAAGCGTCTGTTTGGCGGCCTCTACCGGGCCTGCGCCCTGCGCCATGTGATGCTGGGTCAGGAGGGCGACGGTCTCGGTATCGGTCTCGGACACGAATTGCGCGCCATGTTCGGCCAGTTCGGCCCGCAACTCGCGGAAGTTTTCGATGATCCCGTTATGCACCACGGCCACTGGTCCCGCCTGATGCGGGTGGGCATTGGTGACGCTCGGCGCGCCATGGGTGGCCCAGCGGGTGTGGCCGATGCCTGACTTCCCCGCCAGCGGCTCATGCACCAGCGCGTCCGAGAGATTTACCAGCTTGCCCAAGGCGCGACGCCGCTCAAGCTTGCCTTCGTTCAGGGTCGCGATTCCCGCGCTGTCATAGCCGCGATATTCCAGCCGTTTCAGCGCTTCGACCAAGATCGGCGCGACTTCATGGGTGCCGAGCACCCCGACAATTCCACACATAATTAGCTGCCTCTCTGCAATTTTGCCTTCTTGGCCTTTAAAATTTCGAACATTTTTCGCGCCATCCCGGGTTTCTCAACTTGCGGGGCGCGCGAGAGGGCCAGCGCCTCGGGTTCTACGTCCGAGGTGATGACCGAGCCCGAGCCGGTCATCGCACCCTCGCCAATGGTCACCGGGGCCACGAGCATGGTGTTCGACCCGATGAAGGCGCCCGCGCCGATGGTGGTGTGATGTTTCATCACCCCGTCATAATTGCAGGTGATCGTGCCCGCGCCGATGTTGCTGCGCGCGCCGACGGTGGCGTCGCCGATGTAGCTCAGGTGGTTGACCTTGGCCCCTTCGGCGATCTGCGCATTCTTCACCTCGACGAAATTGCCGATGCGCACGTCTTCGGCCAGTTCCGCGCCGGGGCGCAGCCGGGCGTAGGGGCCAACCACCCCGCCGCGTGAGACATGGCACCCTTCGAGATGCGAGAAGGCGCGGATGGTGCTGCCGGATTCCACGGTGACATTCGGGCCGAAGACGACATTCGGCTCCACCACCGTATCGCGCCCGATGAAAGTGTCGCGCGACAGGAAGACGGTTTCGGGGGCGACCAAGGTCACGCCGTCTTCCATCAACAGATCGCGGGCGCGGGATTGGAACGCGGCCTCGGCCCTCGCCAGATCGGCGCGGGAGTTGACGCCCATGGTCTCGGCCTCGTCGCAGGTAACGACCGTGGCGCTGCGGCCCTCGGCGCGGGCGATGCCGATGATATCGGTGAGGTAGTATTCTTCCGAGGCGTTGTCGTTGCCGACCTTGTCGATCAGATCGAAGAGCAGTTTGGATTTGCAGGCCACCACGCCGGAGTTGCACAGAGTAATAGCGCGTTCTTCGGGGGTTGCGTCTTTGAATTCGACGATCCGCTCCAAGGCGTCGCCCTGCATCACCAAACGGCCATAGCGGGCGGGATCGGCGGCCTCGAACCCCAGAACCACCACATCATGTGTCGCCAGCGCTTCCTGCATCTTCTCAAGCGTCTCGGGCTGGACGAAGGGCGTGTCACCGTAAAGCACCAGCGCCATGCCCTCGAACCCATCCAATGCCGGGCGGGCCTGTGCCACAGCATGGGCCGTGCCCAATTGCTCGGTCTGTTCGACGACCTGCGCGTCTTCGTCAAAAAGCGTGGCGGCGGCGCGGACTTGATCAGCGCCGTGCCCGGCCACCACGACCGTATGGCGCGGGCCGAGCATGGCGCCCGCGGCCATGGCGTGTTCCAGCATCGGGGCGGAGGCCACGCGGTGCAGCACCTTTGGCAGGTCCGAGTTCATCCGTGTCCCCTTGCCCGCGGCGAGGATGATCAATGCAGTTTCCATGTAAATCTCTTTGTCCTTCAGCTTGCATTCTCTTTACGCGCTTCGCACAAAGGCGCAAGGTTGCGGCCCATCAAACTAGGTTGCGGACTGCAACACGATGCCATTTTGCAAGGCGGGGTTCCGCCCAAGGAGTATCCAGTGAAGACAGTGGTTTTCGATCTCGACGGCACCTTGGCCGATACCTCGGGCGATTTGATCGCCGCTGCCAATGCCTGTTTCCGTGACATGGGCGAGGGCGATGTGCTGGTCCATGCCGAGGATGCGGGCACCGCGCTGCGCGGCGGGCGGGCGATGCTGACCTTGGGGATGCAAAAGCTGGGCCGTGCCGATGATGCGGCGATGATCGACCACTATTACCCGATGCTGCTCGAAGCCTATGGGCGGGACATCGATACCCATACCATCATGTACCCCGGCGCGATGGAGGCTGTGGCCGCGCTCAAAGCCGCGGGCTACCGCGTGGCGATCTGCACCAACAAACCCGAGGCTTTGGCGGAGTTGCTGCTGACCCGTCTTGGCGTGCGGGACGCATTCGGTGCGATGCTGGGGGCCGATACGCTGGCCGTGCGCAAACCTGACCCCGAACACCTGTTCGAAACCGCCCGCCGTGCCGGGGGCGATCCGGCGCAATGCGTGTTGATTGGCGACAGCGACACCGACCGCAAAACCGCCAAAGCCGCAGGGGTTCCTTGCGTGCTGGTGACCTTCGGCCCCTCGGGCGAAGACATGGCCGCGCTGGAGCCCGAAGCGCTGTTGGACGATTTCGCCGACCTGCCGGAGGTCATCGAACGTTTAATCGGCAAAGCCGCCTGATGGCCGAGCGGTTTACCGGTAGTTTCACGCAGCAAGAGCCGATCCCCGAAGATGCGATCGAGGCGGCGGTGGCGGTGATGCGCCACGGCCGGTTGCACCGCTATAACACAGCCCCGGGGGAGGTGGCCGAGGTTGCCCTGCTGGAGCAGGAATTCGCCGCGATGACGGGGGCGAAATACTGCCTCGCCGTGGCCTCGGGCGGCTATGCCATGGCCACGGCCCTGCGCGCAGTGGGGGTGAAACCGGGCGACCGGGTGCTGACCAATGCCTTCACACTCGCCCCGGTGCCGGGGGCGATTGCCTCGCTCGGCGCGGTTCCGGTTTTTGTCGACGTGACTGAACGCTTGGTGATCGACCTCGACGATCTCGCCGCCAAGGCGGATCAGGCCGATGTGCTGCTGCTCAGCCATATGCGCGGCCATCTGGTGGACATGGACGCTCTGATGGCGCTTTGCGATGCGCGCGGCATCACGGTGATCGAAGATTGCGCCCATACGATGGGGGCGGCGTGGAACGGCAAGCCCTCGGGCACGCAGGGGAAACTGGGGTGTTATTCCTGCCAGACCTATAAACATGTGAACGCGGGCGAGGGCGGGTTGCTGATAACCGATGATGCCGAGGTTGCGGCGCGGGCGATCATGCTGTCAGGGTCTTACATGCTCTATGACCGCCACACCGCCGCGCCGGGGCCGGAGGCTTTTGAGACGATCCGCTATGAAACGCCTAATATTTCGGGCCGGATGGACAACCTGCGCGCTGCGGTCCTGCGCCCGCAGTTGCGGCGGCTGCCGGAACAGGTGGTCCGCTGGAATGAGCGTTATCGGGTGATTGAGGCGGGGTTGCGCGACACGCCGGGGCTCACGGTCATCGACCGGCTCGAGGCGGAGGGCATCGTCGGGTCGTCAATCCAATTCCTGTTGAAAGGTTGGTCGGCAGAGGATGTCGAGGCGGTGCTGGCGCGCTGCGCTGCGCGCGGGGTGGAGTTGAAATGGTTCGGCAGGGCCGAGCCTATGGGTTTCACCAGCCGTTACGACACATGGCGCTATGCGCGGGCTGAAAAAATGCCCGCCAGCGATGCGGTGCTGGCGGGGTTGATCGACATGCGCGTGCCGCTGACCTTTTCGCTGGAGGATTGCGCCTTGATCGCGCGGATCATCCGGGCCGAGGTCAGCGCCGTTTTTCAGGGGGGCTAGGCTTAGAAACGGATGGTGCCGTGTTTGCCCATGTCGGGATTTTGGCCGGTCATCTGCGCCTTGCCGATCTCATAGAGGAACTTGAACCCACCATCGGTCGCCCAAACCTCGGCTTCGGTGAGGTCAAAGCGGATCAGCTGCACATCCGGGTCTTGCTTGCCGTCCTCGAACCATGCGCCCGCGATGGCGTTCCAAATCTTGTCCAACTCAGTCGGGTTGGTCACGGCGGAAACATGGCCGTCGATCCGCGCCCAGAGGGATTCGTCCTTGCTGGCGATCAGGTATTCAGCGGCGGCGCGTCCTTCGGCGGATTGCGCCAGATCGGTGCCTTTGGCGGTGATGAACCACAGCACGGCGGCGCGGTCGTCTTCGTCGATGTAATGGGTCATCGGGATCGCGCGGGCGGTCTTGGTCATCAGCATCCCGGCGCGGGTGTCGTCCAGACGGTCCCAGAACTCTTTCTTCAGATCATCGCTCATTTGCATCTCGCTTTGTTGTAGTGTTCGCTTGGTCGCAGGGCCAACCCGCCGCGGCGCGGGGCGGTTCCACATCGCGCCGCTTGACGCAAAGCGGGCGGGGCGGTAGGTAATGAACAAGCGTTCAATAAATCGGGGGAGAAGCCGTGTTCAACGCAAGTATGCAGTTTGATCTGGGAGAAGACGTCGCGGCCATGCGGGAGATGGTGCACCGCTGGGCGCAGGAGCGCATCAAGCCGATGGCCGCCGAGATCGACAGCAAGAACGAATTCCCCGCCGAGCTTTGGCAGGAAATGGGCGAGTTGGGCCTGCTGGGCATGACCGTCGAGGAAGAGTTCGGCGGCTCGGGGCTGGGCTATGTCGCCCATACCGTCGCGGTGGAAGAGATTGCCCGGGCCTCGGCTTCGGTCTCGCTCTCCTACGGGGCGCATTCCAACCTCTGCGTGAACCAGATCAAGTTGAACGGCACCCCGGAGCAAAAGGCGCAGTTCCTGCCCAAGCTCTGCTCGGGCGAGCATGTCGGTGCGTTGGCCATGTCCGAAGTGGGCGCGGGCAGTGACGTGGTCAGCATGAAGCTGCATGCCGAGAAGCGGAACGACCACTTCCGTCTGAACGGCAACAAGTATTGGATCACCAACGGCCCCGACGCCGAGACGCTGGTGGTCTATGCCAAGACCGACCCCGAGGCCGGCTCCAAAGGCATCACCGCCTTCCTGATCGAGAAGTCGATGAAGGGGTTCTCGACCTCCAAGCATTTCGACAAGCTCGGCATGCGCGGCTCCAACACCGCCGAGTTGATCTTCGAGGACTGCGAAGTGCCCTTCGAGAACATCCTCGGCGAAGAGGGCAAGGGCGTGCGCGTGCTGATGTCGGGCCTCGATTACGAGCGCGTCGTGCTGGCGGGCATCGGCCTCGGCATCATGGCCGCCTGTCTGGACGAGATCATGCCCTACATGGCCGAGCGCAAGCAGTTCGGCCAGCGCATCGGGGATTTCCAACTGATGCAGGGCAAGATGGCGGATATGTACACCGCGATGAACTCGGCGCGGGCCTATGTCTACAGCGTGGCGCAGGCCTGTGACCGCGGCGACGTGACCCGTCAGGACGCGGCGGCCTGCTGCCTCTATGCCTCTGAGCAAGCCATGGTGCAGGCGCATCAGGCGGTGCAGGCGATGGGCGGCGCGGGCTACCTTTCCGATAACCCGGTGGGCCGCATCTTCCGCGATGCCAAGCTGATGGAGATCGGTGCGGGCACCTCCGAGATCCGCCGTATGTTGGTGGGCCGTGAGATGATGGGGGCGATGTGATGCGCGCCCTCCTGCTGGGCTGCGCGTTTTTGGCGGGGCCGGTATCCGCGCAGGACATCACCTATTCCGATGCCGCCACGGCGGACTGTCTGGCCGGGGCCGAGGAGTTCACCGACCAGCGCGCCTGCATTGGCCTGTCGGCCAACCTCTGCATGGAGGGGCCGGGCGGCTATTCGACCGTCGGCATGGGCGGGTGTCGCGATGCTGAGTTGACCTTTTGGGATGGCCTGCTGAACGAGAATTACCGCGCCCGCATGGTGCAGGCGAAATCCGCCGATGAGGAGAATGCCCTCTACCAACCGCAACTGCCTTCGCAGGCCGAGGCGCTGCGTGACATGCAGCGCGCGTGGATTACCTTCCGCGATGCCGCCTGCGATTATGAACGCAGCCAATGGGGCGGTGGCACAGGCGGCGGACCTGCAACCTTGGCCTGCCTGATGCAGATGACGGGGGAACAGGCGCTGCGTTTGGGGGCGGCCTATTAACCGCGTCTCGCTGTGTCGGCCAAACAGGACGGAGGGATCAGGATGGAAAACCTGATAGAACTGGAGACAGAAGGCGGTGTGATGCACCATTTTCTGCCTTGGCTGATCGAGGGTTTCGAGATCCTCGCCGCGGTCATCGACATTGCCGCCATCATTCTGCTGCTGATCGGGGCGGCACGTTTCCTGACCGGGGTGACGATCGCCGAGATCGCCCAGAAGGGGCCAGAGCGCGTCCGCCGCACCAACCGCGAGCGGATCGAACTGGGGCGCTACATCCTTGCCGGGCTGGAGCTTTTCATCGTCTCGGACGTGATCCACACCGCCATCAGCCTGCGGTTTGCGGACCTGCTCTTCCTTCTGATGCTGGTCATCATCCGCTCCATCACCTCCTACTTCCTTGACCGGGAACTGGAGCAACTGAAGAAGGAACTTGGCCGTGACTGATTATTCCGATCTCAATGCGCTCTACGTCAACTGCTCGCTCAAGAAGACCCCGGGCGACAGCCACACCCAGCTCTTGATGAACGCCAGCGCGGGCATCATGGAGGCGCAGGGCGTGGGTGTCGAACATCTCTACTTGCTGGATTACCAAGTGCCACCCGGCGTCTATCCTGACATGACCGAACACGGCTGGGACCGCGACGACTGGCCCGCGATCTGGCAAAAGGTGCTGGCCGCCGACATTCTGATCATCGGTACGCCTTTGTGGCTGGGCGAGGAAAGCAGCACCTGCCGCGTGCTGATCGAGCGGCTCTATGCGATGTCGGGCGAGCTCAACGACAAGGGCCAGTCGGTCTTCTACGGCAAGGTCGGCGGTACCGTGGTGACGGGCAACGAGGACGGTATCAAACATGTCGCCATGACCACCGGTTTCGCGATGAACCATCTTGGCTACACGATCCCGCCGCAGGCCGATTGTGGCTGGATTGGCGAGGCCGGGCCGGGGCCGTCTTACGGCGATGAGGTGGACGGCAAGCGCGCGGGTTTCGATAACGAGTTCACGCAGCGCAACACCACGATCATGACATGGAACGCCTTGCATCTGGCACGGATGCTGAAACACGCGGGCGGCTACCCGCGTGAGGGCAACGACCGCAACGCCTGGGACGCGGGCGCGCGGTTCGATTTCGAAAATCCGGAGTACCGAAGCTGATATGAAGAACGAAGGCGACTGGCCCATCTGGCAGGGCAACATGGCGGCGCAATGCCTCGCCCAGCCCGATGATGCACTGGCGATCATCGATCTGACCGCTACAGAACGGCGCGACGTGAGCTACGGCGCGCTGCACGAGATGGTCGACGGTCTGACCCGCGCGCTGAAAACGCAGGTCGCGCCCGGTGACCGCGTCGGCGTGCTGCTCAGCCAGTCGCCTTGGTGTGCGGCGGCGCATCTGGCGATCTGGAAGATCGGCGCGATCTCGGTGCCGCTGTTCAAACTGTTCAAACGGGACGCGCTGGCCAGCCGCGTGGGCGACGCAGGCTGCGAGATCGTGCTGACCGATGCGGAAGGCGCGGAACTGCTCGGCGATTTGGCCACCCCGTGGATCGCGGCGGAGGCGGGCGTGGCGGGCGAGGCGGTGGACTTCGCCGAGGTCGGCCCCGAAGACCCCGCCGTGCTAATCTACACCTCCGGGACCACCGGCACGCCGAAAGGCGCGTTGCACGGGCACCGGGTGCTCTCGGGCCATCTGCCGGGCGTGTCGGTCAGTCATGACCATCTGGGGCAGGCGGGCGATTGCCTCTGGACCCCGGCGGATTGGGCGTGGATCGGCGGGCTTTTCGACGTGGCGATGCCCGCGCTGGCGCTTGGCGTGCCGGTGGTGGCCACCCGGATGCCCAAGTTCACCGTCGAGGGCTGCGCCGAGGTGATCGCGAAAGGCGAGGTGCGCAATGTGTTCTTCCCACCGACTGCGCTGCGGATGCTTAAGGCCGCTGATGTATCCTTGCCCGGCCTGCGCTCGGTCGCCAGCGGCGGCGAGCCTTTGGGAGCGGAGATGCTGGCATGGGGTCGGGAAGCGTTTGGGCTCGAGATCAACGAGTTCTACGGCCAGACCGAATGTAACATGGTGGCTTCCAGCTGCGGCGTGGATTTCCCCGCCCAGCCCGGCTGCATCGGCAAGCCGGTGCCCGGCTTCGAGATCGCCGTGCTCGATGCGGACGGAGAGCCCACCGATGCGGAAGGCGACGTGGCGGTGCGCAAAGGCGCGCCGTCGTTGATGCTGCGCTACTGGAACCGGCCCGAGGAGACGGCGGCCAAGTTCCACGGCGACTGGCTGCTCACTGGCGACCGCGGCATCTGGGAGGGCGACTACCTGCGCTTCGTGGGACGCGAGGATGACGTGATCACCTCCGCCGGCTACCGCATCGGCCCGGCAGAGATCGAGGATTGCCTGCTTACGCATTCTGCCGTGGCGACCTGCGGCGTGGTTGGCAAGCCCGACGCGCTCCGCACCGAGATCGTGAAGGCCTATGTGGTGCTGAAACCGGATGCGGAGGTCGAAGCAAAGGAACTGCAGGACTGGGTGAAGGAAAGGCTCGCCAGCTATTCCTACCCGCGCGAGATCGCTTTCGTGCAGGACCTGCCCATGACCGTCACCGGCAAGGTGATCCGCAAGGAATTGAAGCGTCTGGCGGCGCGAGAGAATGAGGACGTAACATGAAACTGACATCCCAAGCCCTGCCATCCTCGGATGCCTACAAGGCCAACGAGATGGCGCATCTGAAAGCCCTGAGCGAGGTTCGAGAGGCCGCCGAAGCTGCCGCTTTGGGCGGTGGCGAGAAGTCCCGCGCGCGGCATGAAAGCCGTGGCAAGATGCTGCCGCGTGAGCGGGTGGCGAACCTTCTCGACCCCGGCAGCCCGTTTCTGGAGATCGGAGCGACGGCGGCGCATGGGCTTTATGACGGTGCCGCGCCCTGTGCAGGCGTTATCGCGGGCATTGGCCGGGTGCAGGGCCACGAGGTCATGGTGGTCTGCAACGACGCCACCGTGAAGGGCGGCACCTATTACCCGATGACGGTGAAAAAACACCTCCGCGCGCAGGAGATCGCCGAGGCGAACCATCTGCCCTGCATCTATCTGGTGGACTCGGGCGGCGCGAACCTGCCCAACCAGGACGAGGTTTTCCCCGACCGCGACCATTTCGGCGCGATCTTCTACAATCAGGCGCGGATGAGCGCCAAGGGCATCGCTCAGATCGCCGTGGTCATGGGCTCCTGCACCGCCGGCGGCGCTTACGTGCCCGCGATGTCGGACGTGACGATCATCGTGAAGGAACAGGGCACGATCTTCCTCGCCGGCCCGCCGCTGGTGAAGGCCGCGACGGGCGAGGTGGTCAGCGCCGAAGACCTCGGCGGCGGTGACGTGCACACGCGTCTTTCGGGCGTGGCGGATTACCTGGCCGAGGACGACGCCCATGCGCTGGCACTGGCGCGCCGCGCTGTGGGGCAGCTTAACAAGAGCAAGCCCAAGACGGTGGACTGGGCCAGCCCCGAAGAGCCAGCCTATGACCCCGCCGAAATGCTGGGCGTCGTGCCCGCCGACCTGCGCACGCCCTATGACATCCGCGAGGTGATCATGCGGCTGGTCGACGGCAGCCGCTTTGACGAGTTCAAGTCCCGCTTTGGCGAAACGCTGGTCTGCGGCTTTGCCCATGTGAAGGGCTGCCCCATCGGCATCATCGCCAACAACGGGGTGCTGTTTTCCGAAGCCGCCCAGAAGGGCGCGCATTTTGTGGAGCTTTGCAGCCAGCGCAACATCCCGCTGGTCTTCTTGCAGAACATCACCGGCTTCATGGTCGGCCGCAGATACGAGAACGAGGGCATCGCGCGCCACGGCGCCAAGATGGTGACGGCGGTGGCCACCACCAATGTGCCCAAGATCACCATGCTGGTGGGCGGCTCGTTTGGGGCGGGCAACTACGGCATGTCGGGGCGCGCCTATAGGCCGCGGTTCCTCTGGACATGGCCCAACAGCCGCATTTCCGTCATGGGCGGCGCGCAGGCGGCGGGCGTTCTGGCCACCGTCAAGCGCGACGCGATGGAACGCGCGGGCGAGACATGGACCGAGGAGGAAGAGACCGCCTTCAAACAGCCGACGATTGATATGTTCGAGGAACAAAGCCACCCGCTTTATGCCTCGGCACGGCTGTGGGACGACGGGATCATCGATCCGCGCAAAAGCCGCGACGTGCTCTACCTGAGCCTCTCGGCCAGCCTGAACGCGCCGATCGAGCCGACGAAATTTGGATTGTTCCGGATGTGATCGCCGCGCGGCTCCGGGGGGACCCCCCCCCGGAACGCGCGCCATATTTGGAGCCAGAAAGAGATGAAAAGGGTAGGGCATGTTTGACACGATCCTGATTGCGAACCGGGGTGAGATCGCCTGCCGGGTGATGGAAACGGCGCAGGCCATGGGGGTGCGCTGCGTGGCGGTGTATTCGGACGCGGATGCGGGCGCGAAACATGTCGCCATGGCAGATGCCGCGGTGCATATCGGCGGCTCGGCACCGGCGGAGAGTTATCTGAAGGGCGATGTGATCATCCAAGCGGCGCGCGATACCGGCGCGCAGGCGATCCATCCGGGCTACGGGTTTCTCAGCGAGAACCCCGATTTCGTGGAGGCGGTCGAGGCCGCGGGGCTGACCTTCATCGGGCCCTCGGCCCAGGCGATCCGGGCCATGGGGCTCAAGGACGCCGCCAAGGCGTTGATGGTCGAGGCGGGCGTGCCAGTCGTGCCGGGCTATCACGGGGCGGATCAGGACGATGCGCTGCTGGCGCGCGAGGCCGAGAAGATCGGCTATCCGGTGCTGATCAAGGCGGTCGCCGGGGGCGGCGGCAAGGGGATGCGTCTGGTCGAGGAGGCCGGGGGCTTTCAGGCGGCACTGGAGTCTGCGCGCTCCGAGGCCAAGACCGCCTTCGGCAACCCGGGCGTTCTGGTCGAGAAATTCGTCACCAAGCCGCGCCACATCGAGGTGCAGGTTTTTGGCGACGGCACCCATGCGGTGCATCTGTTCGAACGCGACTGCTCGCTCCAGCGCCGCCACCAGAAGGTGATCGAGGAGGCGCCCGCGCCGGGCATGACGGAAGAGATGCGCGACGCCATGGGCCAAGCGGCGGTGCGCGCGGCCGAGGCCATTGGCTATGCCGGGGCGGGGACGGTGGAATTCATCGTCGACGGCTCGGGCGGGCTTTCGACCGACGGGTTCTTCTTTATGGAGATGAACACGCGTCTTCAGGTGGAGCATCCGGTGACCGAACTGGTGACCGGGGTCGATCTGGTGGAATGGCAATTGCGGGTCGCGGCGGGCGAAGCGCTGCCGAAGCGGCAGGATGAACTCACGATAGACGGCCATGCCTTTGAGGCGCGGCTCTATGCCGAGGACGTGCCGAAGGGTTTCCTGCCCGCCACCGGGACGCTCACGCATCTGTCCTTCACCCCCAGACCCGCGCCGACAGCGGCGTGCGGGCGGGCGACACGATCAGCCCCTTCTACGATCCGATGATCGCCAAGGTCATCGTGCATGGGTCGACGCGCGACGTGGCGCTGTCGCGGATGCGCGCGGCGCTGAAGGGATGTGAAGTCGGCGGCACGGTCACCAACCTCGCCTTCCTCGGCGCGCTGGCCGAGCACGAGGGGTTCGCCAAGGGCGAGGTGGATACCGGCCTGATCGCGCGCGACATCGAGGCGCTGACCGCGCAGCCCGAGGTGCCGGGGCGGCATGTCGCGCTGGCCGGGATGGCAGCACTTGGGCTGGACCAGCCGCAGGCGGAGGCCGGGTTCAACCTTTGGCGGCCCCTGCGGCATCAGGTGATGCTAGGCCGCGAGGGCGAGGAGCATCTGCTTAAAGTGCGGGTGCTCTCAGAAGACGTGCAGCTTTGGACCGTGGGCGATCACGAGGTGCGCGCCGAGCGCATCGCGGGGCGCTGGAAGATCGACGGCCATATAGCGCCTGCGGTCTCGGTCGCCGGCGACGTGGTCACGGTGTTTGATGCCTATGGCATCGCCTTTGACGTGATCGACCCGCTGGCCCGCGCCGCCGCCGCCCATGGTGACGGCAATATCGTCGAAGCGCCGATGCCGGGGCTCGTCCGCGCGATCGACGCCGAGGTCGGCCAGAGCGTTGCCAAGGGCGACCGTCTGGCGGTGCTGGAGGCGATGAAGATGGAACATTCGCTGCTCGCCGCGCGCGACGGCGTGGTGGCCGAGGTGTTGGCAGAGGCCGGCGATCAGGTCGAGGCCGGCGCGGCGCTGGTGCGTCTGGAAGCCGAGGAGGGCGCATGATCACGCTGCACCACTGCCCGCAGACCCGCTCGATGCGCACGCTCTGGCTGCTGCATGAGCTGGACGACGTGGAGTTTCAGGTCAAGATGCATGCCTTCGACCGCAGCCTACGCGACCCGGAATACCTCGTGCTCTCGCCCGCGGGCCGGGTCCCGGCGCTGGAGATCGACGGCGAGCGCATGTTTGAGACCGGGGCGATCACCCAGTACCTCTGCGAGCGCTACAGCCCCGACCGCATGGGCCGCTCGGTCGGCAGCCCGGACCGCATGGCTTGGCTGGTCTGGGTGCATTTCGCCGAGACCATCAGCCAGCACACGGCGGCACTCACCCAGCAGCACATCGCCCTGCGCGAGGATCACATGCGCAGCCCCATCGTGATGAAGCTCGAGGCGGCGCGGATCGGCAAGTGCTACGACGCGCTGGAGGCACGGCTCTCGACGCCGCTGGAGAACCGCGACTACCTGCTGACCTCCGGCTTTTCGGCTGCCGACATCTCGGTCGGGCAGGCGGTCTACATGGCGCGGCATTTCGTGAAATTGGATGACCACCCCTCGGTCGCGGCGTGGTATGAACGGATCACGGAGCGCGAGAGCTTCGCGCAGGCGCTGCCCGAGGGGGCGAAGCTCTACGAGAAGGATTTCTACGCGCCATGGCCGATTGAATGACCATGGCCCACACAGGGAAGGAAAACGGCCAATGAGCCTTGGACCATGTGAGATTTTCGAGGTCGGCCCACGGGACGGTCTGCAGAACGAGAAACGCGAGATCCCCGTTGCCGAGAAGGTCGCGCTGGTGGACAAGCTGAGCCAAGCGGGCTTTGCCCGCATCGAATGCGCCAGTTTCGTCAGCCCCAAGTGGGTGCCGCAGATGGCCGGTTCGGGCGAGGTGCTGGAGCAGATCTCCCGCGCGGAGGGCGTGCGCTATGCGGCGCTGACACCGAACATGCGCGGCTATGAAGATGCGCTGGCCGCGAAGGCCGACGAGATCGCCATTTTCGCCTCTGCCTCCGAAGGGTTCAGCCAGAAGAACATCAACGCCAGCATCGACGAGGCTTTCGAGCGTTTCGCCCCCATCCTTGAGCAGGCCCGGCACGTGGACATTCCCGTGCGCGGTTATGTCTCTTGCGTGGTGGAATGCCCCTATGACGGCAAGGTCGATCCCGGCGACGTAGCCCGCGTGGCCGACAAGCTCTTTGCGATGGGCTGCTACGAGATTTCCTTGGGCGACACCATCGGCGCGGGCACGCCCGACAGCATCGCGCGGATGCTGCTTTCGGTGCGCGACGTGGTGCCGGCGGGGCGGCTCGCGGGGCATTACCATGACACCCACGGGCGGGCGATGGCCAATATCGACGCCTCATTGTCGATGGGCCTGCGGGTCTTCGACGCAGCGGTCGGTGGCTTGGGCGGCTGCCCCTATGCGCCGGGGGCGGCGGGCAATGTCGCCACCGAGGCGGTGAACGAACATCTGACGGCGCTTGGCTACGACACCGGCGTCGATCAGGCGGTGGTGCTGGAGGCCGCCGAAATGGCACGGGCAATGCGAGGCTGACATGTACGAGACTTTGACGATCGAAACCGACGCGCGCGGGGTGGCGACGCTCACCCTCAACCGGCCGGAGAAACACAACGCCATGTCGGCGCAGATGCTGGCCGACCTGACCGCGGCGGCGGGCGAGCTGGCCGAGGATGACGCGGTGCGTGTCGTGGTGCTGACCGGGGCGGGCAAATCCTTCTGCGCCGGCGGCGATCTGGGCTGGATGCGCGACCAGCGCGACATGGATGCCGAGACACGCTCGGCGGAGGCGGGTAAGCTGGCGACGATGCTGGGCGCGCTCAACGCGCTGCCGAAGCCGGTGATTGGCAAGCTACAGGGCAATGCCTTCGGCGGCGGCGTCGGCATGGCCTCGGTCTGTGACGTGGCCGTGGGGGTCGATACGTTGAAGATGGGCTTCACCGAGACCCGTCTGGGCATCATCCCGGCCACCATCGGGCCCTATGTGCTGGCGCGGATGGGGGAGGGGCGCGCGCGGCGGGTCTTTATGTCCGCGCGTCTGTTCGATGCGGCGGAGGCTGTCGATCTGGGGCTGTTGGCCCGCGCCGTTCCGGCGGATGAGTTGGACGCGGCCGTCGAGGCCGAGGTCGTGCCTTACCTCTCCTGCGCGCCGGGGGCGGTGGCAGCGGCCAAGAAGCTGGCGCAAGACTTGGGTGGAATCGCCACGCCCGAGGCGGTGGAAATGTCCATTGATGCCCTCGCGGCGCGTTGGGAAACCGATGAGGCCGCCGAGGGAATCGGTGCCTTCTTTGACAAGCGCAAAGCCGCTTGGGTGGTCTAGCTCAAGGCTTTGGCGAAATGGCTCTATTGCGGGCCCGTGGGCGGCATTAACCGGGCTTGGCCCGTTGACCCTACCCACGGGCAGAGTTAAACCCGTTCCAAGTTTGTCTGCGCGGGCTTTTGGCCTTTGCCTCATGCCGCGCACCGCGAAAGGAGCATCCCCTTGGACGACATGCTGCGGGAATACCTGCCCATCCTCGTTTTTCTGGCCGTGGCGATTGGCCTTGGCCTTGTGCTGATCCTCGCCGCTGTGGTCGTGGCCGTGCGCAATCCTGACCCGGAGAAGGTCTCGGCCTATGAATGCGGGTTCAACGCATTCGACGATGCGCGGATGAAGTTTGACGTGCGTTTCTATCTGGTTTCGATCCTCTTCATCATCTTCGACCTCGAAATCGCCTTCCTCTTCCCATGGGCCGTGGCCTTCAAAGAGGTGAGCATGGTGGGCTTCTGGTCGATGATGGTGTTCTTGGGCGTGCTGACGGCGGGCTTCGCCTATGAATGGAAGAAGGGAGCGCTGGAATGGCAGTAAAAGATGACGCACTCGTCACCCCGGTGATGGGCGATGGGCACCAAAGCCCACGGGTGAAATCCGGTGCCTCCGCCCCAGCGGCCTACGGCCAATATGGCGCGGGGCCGGACCCTGAGTTCGCCACCCAGAGCCTGAATGCCGAGTTGCAGGACAAGGGGTTCCTGCTGACTTCGACCGAAGACATCATCAACTGGGCGCGGACGGGCAGCTTGCACTGGATGACCTTCGGTCTGGCCTGCTGCGCGGTCGAGATGATGCACAGTTCCATGCCGCGCTATGATCTTGAGCGTTTCGGGACCGCGCCGCGTGCCTCTCCGCGCCAGTCGGACCTGATGATCGTCGCGGGCACGCTGACCAACAAGATGGCCCCGGCGCTGCGCAAGGTCTATGACCAGATGCCAGAGCCGCGCTATGTGATCTCGATGGGGTCCTGCGCCAATGGCGGCGGTTACTATCACTACAGCTATTCGGTCGTGCGCGGCTGTGACCGCATCGTGCCGGTGGACGTCTATGTGCCCGGCTGCCCGCCGACGGCGGAAGCACTGCTTTATGGTATCCTCCAGTTGCAGCGTAAGATCCGCCGCACCGGGACGATCGTGCGCTAAGGCAACCGCCTGCGCCGCCAGCGGGGCAGGCAGAAGGACAAAGCGCCAAAGGCGCGGGACAGTGAGATGGCGTTGATCGGCGCGTGGAAGGAAGATTTGCGATGAGCGAACAACTGCAGGAACTTGGGGCCTATATCGAAGCCAAACGCCCCGATTGCGTGCTCGGATGGGATGTCACCAAGGGTGAGTTGAACATGGATGTGGCACTCGCCAATGTCGCCGGGCTTGTCGAGTTCCTCAAAGGTGATCCGACCTGCCGCTTCTCGACTTTGGTGGACATCACGGCTGTGGATTATCCGGGCAGGGCCAAGCGTTTCGACGTGGTTTACCACTTCCTGTCGATGTACCAGAACCAGCGCATCCGCCTGCGCGCCGCCGCGCGGGAGAAGGACATGGTGCCCTCGATCACCGGCGTGCACCCCAGTGCCGATTGGTTCGAGCGTGAAGTCTTTGACATGTTCGGCATCCTCTTTTCCGGTCACCCGGATCTGCGCCGCATCCTCACGGACTATGGTTTCCGCGGGCACCCGCTGCGCAAGGATTTTCCGACCACGGGCTATACCGAGGTGCGCTATGACGAAGGCGCCAAACGTGTGGTCTATGAGCCTGTGAGCCTCGTTCAGGAATACCGCCAGTTCGACTTCATGTCGCCATGGGAAGGGGCCGATTACATCCTGCCCGGCGATGACAAGTCGGCACCCGACGGTCATGTGAGCAAGGACGCGAAGTAATGGGCGGGCTTTGGTGGCTGATCCTCTCGGCGCTGACCGCCATTCCGATGGTCAAACTGCTGCCGTTCTTCGGCATCAACAAATACTGGGCGGTGGCCTGTCTGATCCCGCTGGGCACGATCGCCCTGCTGTGGTGGATGGGCATGAAGCTGCAAGAACTGGAGAAACGGTAATGGACGGCGACATTCGCACAAAAGCCTTTGACGACGGGTCGACCGACTTTGAGTCCGGCGAGCAGAAGATTCGCAACTTCAACATCAACTTCGGCCCGCAACACCCTGCCGCACACGGGGTTTTGCGCTTGGTGCTTGAGCTTGACGGTGAGGTGGTAGAGCGTTGCGACCCCCATATCGGCCTGCTGCACCGTGGCACCGAAAAGCTGATGGAAAGCCGCACCTATCTGCAAAACCTGCCGTATTTCGACCGGCTGGATTACGTGGCCCCGATGAACCAAGAACACGCTTGGTGTCTGGCCATCGAAAAGCTGACCGACACGGTGGTGCCGCGCCGTGCTTCGCTGATCCGGGTGCTGTTCTCGGAAATCGGGCGCATTCTGAACCACCTTCTCAACATCACCACGCAGGCGCTGGATGTGGGCGCGCTGACGCCGCCGCTCTGGGGCTTTGAAGAGCGTGAGAGCCTGATGATCTTTTACGAGCGGGCCTGCGGCGCGCGTCTGCACGCGGCGTACTTCCGCCCCGGCGGCGTCCACCAAGACCTGCCGCCGGCGCTGCTGGACGATATCGAAGCTTGGTGCGAACAGTTCCTCAAGAAGTTCATGGTCGACATCGACGAGCTGCTGACCGAGAACCGCATCTTCAAGCAGCGCAACGTCGACATCGGCATCGTGACCGAGGAGGACATCCTCAACTACGGCTTCAGCGGTGTGATGGTGCGCGGGTCGGGCTTTGCTTGGGACCTGCGTCGCGCGCAGCCCTATGAATGCTACGACGAATTCGACTTCCAGATCCCCGTGGGCAAGAACGGCGACTGCTTTGACCGCTACCTCTGCCGGATGGAAGAGATGCGCCAGTCGACCTACATCATCCAGCAAGCGATCGAGAAGCTGCGCGCCCCCGAAGGGCAGGGCGATGTGCTGGCCCGGGGTAAGATCACCCCGCCGTCGCGCACCGCGATGAAGACCGACATGGAAAGCCTGATCCACCACTTCAAGCTCTATACCGAAGGGTTCCACGTTCCCAAGGGCGAGGTTTACTGCGCCGTCGAAGCGCCCAAGGGCGAGTTTGGCGTCTACCTTGTGGCCGATGGCTCCAACAAACCCTATCGCTCCAAAATCCGCGCGCCGGGCTTCTTGCACTTGCAGGCGATGGACCATGTGGCCAGCGGCCACCAGCTTGCCGATGTGGCCGCGATCATCGGCACCATGGACGTCGTCTTTGGAGAGATCGACCGGTGATGCCGCTGGCGTCACCTCGTTTTGAAGAAATTTACGCCGGGGGCATCATTGGCCTCCGCCTGACCATAGGTTCGAACTAATGCTCCGCCGTCTACACCCTGACCAGCCCGACAGTTTTGCCTTCACGCCCGCCAACCAAGAATGGGCCGAAGCGCAGATCACCAAATACCCCGAAGGCCGTCAGGCCAGCGCGATCATCCCACTGTTGTGGCGCGCGCAGGAGCAAGAGGGCTGGTTGACCCGCCCGGCGATCGAACATGTCTCGGAGATGCTGGGCATGGCCTATATCCGGGGCCTAGAAGTGGCGACATTCTACTTCATGTTCCAGCTGCAACCCGTTGGTTCCGTGGCACATATCCAAGTTTGCGGCACCACCTCCTGCATGATCTGCGGGGCCGAGGATCTGGTCGCCGTCTGCAAAGAGCGTATCGCCGCCAAGCCGCATGAGTTGTCGGCGGATGGGCGTTTTTCCTGGGAAGAGGTCGAATGCCTCGGCGCCTGTTCCAACGCCCCCATGGCGCAGATCGGCAAGGACTATTACGAAGACCTGACCACCGCGCGGCTGAACGAAATTCTTGATGAGTTGAGCGAGGGGCGCGTGCCCGTGCCTGGGCCTCAGAACGGGCGCTATGCCTCTGAGCCTCTGGGCGGGTTGACCAGCCTCACGGATCACGAAAGCGGGCGCACGCAGTATAACGCCAGCGCGCAAGCGGCGGTCGATATCGGCGATACGGTCAAGCGCATCGACGGCACCGAGGTGCCGCTGCTGACCCCATGGCAGCGCAAGCCCGACGCGCCGCAGCCTGAAACCGTGGAAGAGGTCGAAGCCGAAGAGCCGCGTCCCGCCGAGGGCGAAAGCGCCGACAAGACCGGCATCACGGAGCAGGAGGCCGAGGCCGCCTCGAAAAGCAAGCCGCGTTCCAAGCGCGACCCCGCGGGTGAAACCGTCGATGCCGCCGAGGCCGAGACCGACACCCCCGCGACGCCCGGCCAAAAGCCCGCGCAGTTGGACGGCCCGCGTGAGGGCGAGGCGGATGATCTGAAAAAGATCAAAGGCGTCGGTCCGAAGCTGGAGCAGATGCTTAACGGCATGGGCTTTTACCACTTTGATCAGATCGCCCAATGGGGCCCTGAGGAGGTCGCTTGGGTCGACCAGAACCTCGAAGGGTTCAAAGGCCGCGTCAGCCGCGACAATTGGGTAGAGCAGGCCGCGCGCCTCGCAGAAGAATAAGACGGAGATTAACAACGGGCCAAGGACGGCACCCACACCACCCCGCAGAGCCATAAGCCGCATCGCCCGCATCAAGGGAGAGAAGGACAGTCATGACGGATATTTCGGAACGAGAAGCCTGCACCAAGCGCTGCTGGTGGCTGGGTGCCGGTGTCGGTTTGCTGGTGGCATTCCTGTTGCTCGCTTTCGGCATCTGGGGTCTGTTGATGTCCATTATGGCCGGTGTGCTGGTGGCGGTGATTGTGGGCTATCTGGCGATGACCCTGCTGTGCAAAGACGCGCCAGCCGCCGCACCGCAAGACAACACCCGCAGCGCGGCAGCAGCATCGGTTGCAGCGGCACCGACAGCATCGGACAGCGTCTCGCCAGCGGTGGACACGGTCCCTGCCGGTGACGCAGGCATCGGGGCTGCGCGAAAGGCCAGCGCGCCGGTTGAGCCTGTGGCAGAGACACCGCCGAATGCGCCCGTGGCCGATACGGCTGCCGTTGAGGCCGCGCCGGATGATGTTGCCGTGGCCGAAGTGGCGGGCGAGGAAGAGCCCGTCGGAACCTCCGAGGAAACAACGCCGACGCCGCCCTTGGCTGACACAGCCGCCGTCGAAGCCACCCCGGAACAGGTTGTCGAAGCCGAAGAAGCGCCCGCGGTGGTGACCACCCCGGAAGAGACCGTCGAAACCACGCCCAAAGGGGCGACAGGCGGCGCATCGACCGATGGCAAACCCGCGCTGCTGGACGCACCGCGTGCGGGCGGGGCGGATGACCTCAAGCGGATCGGCGGCATCGGGCCGAAGCTGGAACAGACGCTGAATGAATTGGGCATCTTCCATTTCGACCAGATTGCGGCACTTGAGGGAGAAGAGATCGACTGGGTCGATTCCCGTCTGCGTTTCAAGGGCCGTATCCGGCGCGACGATTGGATCGGTCAGGCCAAGGCACTTGCCAGTGGCGGCAAGGCCGAGGGCTGATCGGGGTAAGAGAGAGACATGAGCGAAGCCGAAGACAGAGCGCTTGCCCGCAAGGGCCGCACCGCAGGGCTGGTCATTGCCGTGACCATGTGCTTGTGGCTGGCCATGCAATGGGCCGGCCCGGCGCTTGGCCTGCCGGGGCGTTATGCGCTGCTCTTCGACTTTGCTGCACTGGCCGCGCTTTTCTGGGCGATGGTCGTGATATATCAAATGTGGCAGGCCCGCCGGGCCAGCCGTGAGAACCAAAGGTAGGCATCATGCTTCAGGACAAAGACCGCATTTTTACCAACATCTACGGCATGCATGACCGCACCCTGAAAGGCGCGCAGGCGCGCGGCCATTGGGATGGCACCGCCGGGATCATTCAAAAGGGCCGCGACTGGATCGTCGACCAGATGAAAGCTTCTGGCCTGCGGGGCCGGGGCGGGGCGGGCTTCCCCACGGGGCTCAAGTGGTCCTTCATGCCGAAGGAAAGCGATGGCCGCCCGGCATACCTTGTGGTCAACGCCGACGAATCCGAGCCGGGCACCTGCAAGGACCGCGAGATCATGCGCCACGATCCGCATACGCTGATCGAAGGTTGCCTGATCGCCTCTTTCGCGATGAACGCACATACTTGCTACATCTACCTGCGCGGCGAGTATATCCGCGAGCGCGAAGCCCTGCAGGCCGCGATTGATGAAGCCTATGAGGCTGGTCTGGTGGGCAAGAACGCCTCTGGCTCGGGCTGGGACTTCGACATCTACCTGCACCACGGTGCCGGCGCCTATATCTGCGGCGAGGAAACCGCGCTGCTGGAAAGCCTCGAAGGCAAGAAGGGCATGCCACGGATGAAGCCGCCGTTCCCGGCGGGCGCGGGCCTTTACGGTTGCCCGACCACGGTGAATAACGTCGAATCCATCGCCGTGGTGCCGACGATTCTGCGCCGTGGCCCTGAGTGGTTCGCGGGCTTTGGCCGCGCCAATAACGCGGGCACCAAGCTCTTTGCGATCTCGGGTCACGTCAACAACCCCTGCGTCGTCGAAGAGGCGATGTCGATCTCCTTTGAAGAGCTGATCGAGACCCATTGCGGCGGCATTCGCGGCGGCTGGGACAACCTCAAGGCGGTGATCCCCGGCGGGTCGTCGGTGCCGCTGATCCCGGCAAGGACATGCGCGACGCGATCATGGATTTCGATTACCTGCGCGAGCAGCGTTCGGGCCTCGGCACCGCGGCGGTGATCGTGATGGACAACTCCACCGACGTGATCAAGGCGATCTGGCGGCTGTCGAAGTTCTACAAACACGAAAGCTGCGGCCAGTGCACGCCCTGCCGCGAAGGCACCGGTTGGATGATGCGGGTGATGGACCGTCTGGTCTCGGGCGATGCCGAGCCGGAAGAGATCGACATGCTGCTCGACGTGACCAAACAGGTCGAAGGCCACACGATCTGCGCGCTCGGCGATGCGGCGGCTTGGCCGATCCAAGGTCTGATCCGCCACTTCCGTGATGAGATCGAAGATCGGATCAAACACAAGCGCACGGGCCGCGTCAGCGCGGTCGCGGCAGAGTGAAACCCTGCGCGGCGGCGGGCCTCACCGGCTTGACGCGTGACGCAGGAGCGGCGATAGCGGGCGCGCGTCAGGCGCGTCTGTCCACAACAGGCGCGGGGCGATCGGCAAGGCCGGGCCATGGCGCAGCGGAGTAGGTCTATGAAATATGCTTTGACGGTTCTGACGCTCAGCGCCCTGCTGGCGGGCTGCGCCAACGATGGCGAGCGGATTGCCTTTGACGGGCAGTATTTCAACACCAAACTGCGCAAGGTCGACGGCCAGCGGGATGTCTTTCAGGTAACGGTCAAGGACGCCGGCAAATCCATCGACGGCGCCCGCGCGGCGGCGCGCTATGAAGCGGTGAAATACTGTGTCGGCCACTACGGCAACTCGAAGATCGACTGGACCTTTGGCCCCGATGCCCCGGCGAGCGCGCTGCGGTTCGATGGCGGGGCGCTGACCTTTCAGGGGCGCTGCCCCCAGTGATCGCATCGGCGACATATCGCGGGCCTGCGGACCTTGGGGGCGGTGATATTGAATATCACGGCCTGCAATCTCCATCTGTCAGACGGGCCCTTCCGGCCCGCTGCATGAAGGAGAATTGATATGCGCACCCTGATGATCGCCGTGATGGGCCTGAGCCTGACCGCCGCCACCGTGACACCGGTCGCCGCAAAACCGCCGCTGCGCGAGGTGGCCGCCATCGACGATGCGCTCTTGGACATGGGCGTCGCCGACATCATCCGCAAAAACTGCCCCGACATCAGCGCGCGGATGCTGCGCGCGGTCAAGATGGCTTGGGACTTGAAAGGCAAGGCGACCGATTTGGGCTACTCCGACGCCGAGATCGACGCCTATATTGATAGTGACGCTGAAAAAGCGCGCATGAGAGCGCGGGGCGCCGCGTTTTTCAAGGCGAAGGGGGTCGATACTTCGGACCCGCAAAGCTATTGTGCGCTCGGACGCGAAGAGATTCAAAAATCGAGCCGGATCGGTTCGTTACTGAAGGCAAAGTGAGCTTATGAGCGATATCCGCAAGATCATCATCGACGGTAAGGAAGTCGAAGTCGAAGGGGCGATGACGCTCATACAGGCCTGCGAGCAGGTCGGCATCGAAGTGCCGCGCTTCTGTTATCACGAGCGTCTGTCGATCGCGGGCAACTGCCGCATGTGTCTTGTGGAAGTCGTCGGCGGGCCGCCCAAGCCCGCCGCCTCCTGCGCCATGCAGGTGCGCGACCTGCGCCCCGGTCCCGAGGGCCAGCCGCCGGTCGTGAAAACCAACTCGCCCATGGTCAAGAAGGCCCGCGAAGGCGTGATGGAATTCCTGCTCATCAACCACCCGCTGGATTGCCCGATCTGCGACCAGGGCGGTGAGTGCGACTTGCAAGATCAGGCGATGGCCTACGGCGTCGACTTCTCGCGCTACCGCGAGCCCAAGCGCGCGACCGAGGATCTCGATCTCGGCCCGCTGGTCGAGACGCATATGACCCGCTGCATTTCCTGCACCCGCTGCGTGCGCTTCACCACCGAAGTCGCGGGCCAGCACGTCATGGGCCAGACCGGCCGCGGCGAGGATGCCGAGATCACGACCTATCTCGGCGCGCTGATCGACAGCAACCTGTCGGGCAATATCATCGACCTTTGCCCGGTGGGCGCGCTGGTCTCCAAGCCTTACGCCTTCACCGCGCGTCCGTGGGAGCTCAGCAAGACTGAGAGCATCGACGTGATGGATGCGCTCGGCTCCAACATCCGCGTCGACACCAAGGGCCGCGAAGTCATGCGCTTCCTGCCGCGCAACCATGACGGCGTGAACGAGGAATGGATTTCCGACAAGACCCGTTTCGTCTGGGACGGTCTGCGCCGCCAGCGTCTCGACACACCTTACATCCGCGAGAACGGCAAGCTGCGCAAAGCCAGCTGGCCCGAGGCGCTGAATGCCGCCGCCGCCGCGATGAAGGGCAAGAAGCTTGCCGGTCTCATTGGCGATCTGGCGTCCGTCGAGGCCGCCTTTGCCCTGAAACAGCTGATCGAAGGGCAGGGCGGTGTCGTCGAATGCCGCACCGATGGCGCGAAACTGCCCGCGGGCAACCGTTTCGGCTATGTCGGCAACGCCCGGATCGAGGATCTGGATGATGCCAAGATGATCCAGCTCATCGGCACCAACCCCGCCGTCGAGGCGCCGGTGCTGAATGCGCGTATTCGCAAGGCATGGAGCAATGGCGCCGAGATCGGCCTGATCGGCGAAGCGGCTGATCTGACCTATCCGCATCACCATCTGGGCAACGACCGCGCCACGCTCGACAAGCTGATGGGCAGCGACTTCGACGAAGTGCTGGAGCAACCTTCGGTGATTGTCGTCGGCCAAGGCGCCCTGCGCGAAGCCGATGGCTCGGCGGTTCTGGCGAAAGCGATGGAACTGGCCGAGAAGACCAAGAGCAAGCTGATGGTTTTGCACGCCGCCGCATCGCGCGTCGGCGCGATGGACATCGGTGCCGTGGCCGAAAACGGTATGGACGACGTGAACGCGGCGGAGGTGATCTACAACCTCGGCGCCGATGAGATCGAGATCGGCGAAGGCCCCTTCGTGATCTACCAAGGCAGCCACGGCGACCGCGGCGCGCACCGTGCCGACATCATCCTGCCGGGTGCTGCCTATACCGAGGAGCCGGGGCTTTTCGTCAACACCGAAGGCCGTCCGCAGCTGGCGCTGCGCGCAGGCTTTGCCCCGGGGCAGGCGAAAGAGAACTGGGCGATTCTCCGGGCGCTTTCGGCTGAGATGGGCGCGCAACTGGGCTATGATTCCATCGTCGAGCTGCGCCGCAAGCTGACCGAGGCCGTGCCGCATATGGCGAATGTCGATGAGGTGCCGGAAAACGAATGGAACGCGCTGCCGGCGGGCAAGCTGGGCAATGCGTCTTTCGCGCCTGCGGTGCGTGACTTCTATCTCTCCAACCCGATCGCGCGGGCCAGCCAGTTGATGGCGGAACTGTCGGCACTGGCCGCCGCGCGCCGGGCCGAACCGATGGCGGCGGAGTGAGAACAATGGCGCTGGCCCCCTTGATGCTACTGGCCGCCTGCGAACCGCAGGTGCCGGTGGCCGAGGATTTTATCCCCGATTACAAGGGGGTCGAAACCCAGCTTTTGGACGGTGATTTGGTGCAATTCAACGTGGCGATGACCAAGGCGCTTTCGGCGCAGGACGTGTCGGACTACGCCGAATGCGCCGCCGCGCAATACACGCTGATCCGGGGCTACGGATTTGCGCGTCATGTGCGGACAAATGTGAGCGAAGAGGGTGGCATATGGCGGGCAGATGCTGTTTACACAATCTCGCCGAGCCTGCCCAAAGGCTTGAAGACAATTGATGCCGAAGTGACCGCGTTTCAATGCGCGGAACGCGGCATTCCGACGGTGTGAGGACTTATGGCTGATTTCTTTTACACGACCGGGCTTGGCATTGCCCTGCTGACGGTTGGGCAGGTGTTGCTGCTGGTGGTGCCGTTGCTGCTGGCGCTGGCCTTCCTCATGTATGCCGACCGCAAGATCTGGGCCGCCGTGATGATGCGCCGCGGCCCCAATGTCGTGGGCGTCTTCGGCCTGCTGCAAAGTTTTGCCGACTTCCTCAAATATATTGTTAAGGAAGTGGTGGTTCCGGCGGGCGCAGACAAGGGGGTTTTCTTCCTCGCGCCGATGATTTCCTTTGTCATGGCAATGATCGCTTGGGCGGTGATCCCGTTTAACGACGGTTGGATCCTGTCGGACATCAACGTGGCGATCCTCTATGTCTTCGCCGTCTCCTCGCTCGAGGTTTACGGCGTGATCATGGGCGGTTGGGCGTCGAACTCGAAATACCCGTTCCTGGGCTCCCTGCGCTCCGCCGCGCAGATGATCTCTTATGAAGTGTCGATCGGTCTGATCATCATCGGCGTGATCCTCTCGACCGGTTCGATGAACTTTTCCTCCATCGTGGCGGCGCAGGATGGCGACTGGGGTCTGCTGAACTGGTACTTCCTGCCGCATTTCCCGATGTTGATCCTGTTCTTCATCTCGGCGCTGGCGGAGACCAACCGCCCGCCCTTCGACCTGCCGGAAGCGGAATCGGAACTCGTCGCGGGGTATCAGGTGGAATATTCCTCGACACCCTTCCTGCTCTTCATGATTGGCGAGCTGGTGGCCGTGGTGCTGATGTGCGCGCTGGTGTCGCTGATGTTCTTCGGTGGCTGGCTGTCGCCGGTGCCCTTCCTGCCCGATGGCTTCTTCTGGATGTTCATCAAGATGCTGATGGTCTTCTTCATGTTCGCCATGGTGAAGGCTATCACGCCGCGCTACCGCTATGACCAGCTGATGCGGCTGGGGTGGAAAGTCTTCCTTCCCTTCTCGCTCTTCTGGGTGGTCTTCGTGGCATTCGCTGCAAAATTCGATTGGTTCTGGGGCATCTACGCCCGCTGGACCGTAGGGGGCTGATATGGCTGCGACTGATTACACCCGCGCCGCGAAATATTTCCTGCTGGCAGATTACGCCAAGGCGTTCATGCTGGGGATGCGCTATTTCTTTGCGCCAAAAACCACGCTGAACTACCCGCATGAGAAGGGGCCGCTGTCGCCCCGCTTCCGTGGGGAGCATGCGCTGCGCCGTTATCCCAACGGGGAGGAACGCTGCATTGCCTGCAAGCTGTGCGAAGCGATCTGCCCCGCGCAGGCGATCACCATCGACGCCGAAGCCCGCGAAGACGGCAGCCGCCGCACCACGCGCTATGACATCGACATGACCAAATGCATCTACTGTGGTTTCTGCCAAGAAGCCTGCCCGGTGGATGCCATTGTCGAAGGCCCGAACTTCGAATTCTCGACCGAGACCCGCGAAGAACTTTACTACGACAAGGCCAAGCTTTTGGACAACGGCGAACGCTGGGAAGCTGAGATTGCCCGCAACCTCGAAATGGACGCGCCCTACAGATGAGCGACCCCAAGAACCCTTTTGATGCGATGATGAAGCAAGCGCAGGAGATGGCGAAAGCCTTTCCAGCGATGGATGCTTTTTCGCCTAAAGGGTTCGAGGCGATGATGGGCACCATGCCGAAGGAAATGATGGATTTCTGGTTCGGCGACACGGTCAACAAGGGCGGGCTGGACGCGCGGACGCGGCTGCTTTTGACCCTTGCTGGGCTGACCATGCAGGGCGCGCAGAATGACATGGCCCTTCGCCAAACCGTGCGCCACGCGCGCGAGGCGGGGGCCACGAAACAACATATCGTCGAGACGATCAGCCAGATGTCGGTCTTTGCCGGGCTTCCCGCGATGACCCGGGCCTTGGAACTGGCTCAATCGGTCCTCGACGAAGAAAAAGATACCAAGAAGGAAGACGGCGCATGACGGTCTTTTCATTTTACCTCTTCGCGATCAGCGTTATCACCGGCGGGCTGTTTACGGTGATCAGCCGCAACCCGGTGCATTCGGTGCTTTGGCTGATCCTGTCCTTCCTTTCGGCGGCGGGGCTCTTTGTTCTGCTCGGCGCGGAGTTCGTGGCGATGCTGCTGGTCATCGTCTATGTGGGCGCGGTGGCGGTGCTCTTCCTCTTCGTCGTCATGATGCTTGACGTGGACTTCGCCGAACTCAAGGCCGAGATGGCGCGCTACATGCCGCTGGCGCTGCTGATCGGGCTGGTGATTCTGATGCAATTCGTCATGGCCTTTGGCGCATGGGAGCAGAGCGCGGCGGCAGAGAGCCTGCGGGCCAATGCGATTGATCCCGCGCGGTTCAACACCGAAGCCCTCGGCCTGCTGCTCTATGATCGTTACTTCCTGCTGTTCCAACTGGCGGGTCTGATCCTGCTGGTGGCGATGATCGGGGCGATCGTGCTGACACTGCGTCATCGTAAGGATGTGAAGCGCCAAGATGTGGTGGCCCAGATGATGCGGGACCCGGCCAAGGCGATGGAGCTGCGCGACGTGAAGTCGGGGCAGGGCCTTTAACTAACGGAATTTTTTGAAAATTCCGGGGCCGTGCTCTTTGAAAGAGAACGGCTGAACCAAGAGAGAGAAGGGACGTCGAAATGTCGAGAACAACAATCGTGGTACTGGTCGTGGTGTTGATCGTCGTGTTTTTCGGCGGCTACAGCTTTATCGGCTAAAGCTTCGGCAATCCCGGTGGCAGCCGGGGCAAAGTGATACTAAAAGCCCCCTCAGATGGGGCGCGACCAAAGCCCATCAAGGGCGGGAACGTAAGGGACGACATGATCGGACTTGAGCATTACCTGACAGTGGCGGCGACGCTGTTTGTCATCGGCATCTTCGGGCTATTCCTGAACCGCAAGAACGTGATCATTCTGCTGATGAGCATCGAATTGATGCTGCTCGCGGTGAACATCAACCTCGTTGCCTTTTCCAGCTTCCTTGGTGATCTGACGGGGCAGGTCTTCACGCTTTTCGTGCTTACCGTCGCTGCCGCCGAGGCCGCCATCGGCCTCGCCATTTTGGTCTGTTTCTTCCGCAACCGTGGCTCGATCGCGGTGGAAGATGTCAACGTGATGAAGGGCTGAGGCAATGGAAACCACGATCCTATTCGCCCCGCTGGTGGGTGCCATCCTCTGCGGTTTCGGCTGGAAGATCATCGGTGAGAAGGCTGCCCAGTGGATCGCCACCGGGCTGCTGTTCCTTGCCGCCTTCCTGTCTTGGGTGGTCTTCCTGACGCTGGACGGCCCAGCCGAGCAAATTCAGATCCTGCGCTTTATTGAAAGTGGCACGCTGAGCACAGATTGGGCGATCCGGCTCGACCGTCTGACCGCGATCATGCTGATCGTTATCACCACGGTGTCCAGCCTCGTACACCTCTATTCCTTCGGCTACATGGCCCATGACGAAAACTTCCGCGATAACGAAAGCTATCGCCCTCGGTTCTTCGCCTATCTGTCTTTCTTCACCTTCGCGATGTTGATGCTGGTGACCGCCGACAACCTCGTGCAGATGTTCTTTGGCTGGGAAGGCGTGGGCGTGGCCTCCTACCTGCTGATCGGCTTCTACTTCCGCAAGCCGTCGGCCAATGCCGCGGCGATGAAAGCCTTTGTGGTCAACCGGGTGGGGGACTTTGCCTTCCTGCTGGGTATCTTTGGCCTTTACATGCTGACGGACTCGATCCGCTTTGACGATATCTTTGCCGCCGCACCCGATCTGGCCGAACAGTCTGTCACCTTCCTGTGGAACGACTGGAACGCGGCGAACCTGATCGCCTTCCTGCTGTTCCTCGGCGCGATGGGTAAATCGGCGCAGCTTTTCCTGCACACATGGCTGCCTGACGCGATGGAAGGCCCGACGCCTGTGTCGGCGCTGATCCACGCCGCGACCATGGTGACAGCGGGTGTTTTCCTTGTCTGCCGCATGTCGCCTGTGATGGAATTCGCGCCCGAGGCGATGGCCTTTGTCACCGTGATCGGCGCCACTACTGCCTTTGTTGCCGCGACCATCGGCCTTGTGCAGACCGATATCAAACGCGTCATTGCTTATTCGACCATGTCGCAGCTTGGCTATATGTTCGTGGCCGCGGGCGTGGGCATGTATTCGGCGGCGATGTTCCACCTCTTCACGCACGCCTTCTTCAAGGCGATGCTCTTCTTGGGCGCGGGCTCGGTCATCCATGCGATGCACCATGAGCAGGACATGACCAACTACGGCGGTCTGCGCAAAAAGATCCCCTATACCTTCTGGGCGATGATGATCGGCACGCTGGCGATCACCGGCGTCGGCATTCCGCTCACGCATATCGGTTTCGCGGGCTTCCTGTCGAAGGACGCGATTATCGAGAGCGCTTGGGGCGGTGGGTCGATGTATGGCTTCTGGCTTCTTGTAATCGCTGCGGCGATGACGAGCTTCTACAGCTGGCGCCTGATCTTCCTGACCTTCTTTGGCAAGCCGCGCGGCAACAAGCACACGCATGAGCATGCGCATGAAAGCCCGATGGTCATGCTGATCCCGCTTGGCGTTCTGGCGCTCGGCTCGGTCTTTGCCGGGATGATCTGGTACGGCAGCTTCTTTGGTCACGCGGATCAGGTCGGCAAGTTCTACGGCATCCCGATGGCCGAGATGGCAGGGCACGGCGACGATCATGTCGAAGGGGCCGAGGATGACCACGGCGCAACTGGCCCGGTCGATGGCGACCATGGCGCCGATGCGCTGGTCGAAGGCCACCAAGACGCAGGCACCCATCACGAAGCCTTCGGCGGTGCGCCGGGCGAGGGGGCGCTTTACTTCGCACCCGACAACCATGTGCTGGAAGACGCCCACGCCGCGCCGAAATGGGTCAAGGTCTCGCCCTTCATCGCGATGCTGGCCGGTCTGGTCATGGCCCTGTGGTTCTATATCTGGAGCCCGACCGTCCCGGGACGGCTGGCGGCAAACCAACGCCCGCTTTACCTGTTCCTGAAAAACAAATGGTACTTTGATGAGGTTTACGACGTGATTTTCGTGCGTCCTGCCAAAACGATCGGCCGGTTCCTGTGGAAACGCGGCGATGGCACTGTGATCGACGGCACGCTCAATGGCGTCGCCATGGGGATCATCCCCTTCTTCACCCGCCTCGCGGGTAAGGCTCAGACGGGCTATATCTTCACCTATGCCTTCGCCATGGTGATCGGCATCGCCGTTCTGGTGACATGGATGACGATGAGCGGAGGAGCGAACTGATGGACACGCATCTGCTTTCAATCATCACATTCATTCCGGCATTCGCAGCGTTGATCCTTGCGATCTTCCTGCGGGGCGATGATGCTGCCGCCGGGCGCAATGCGAAATGGTTGGCCTTCATCACCACGACGGTCACCTTCCTGATCTCGCTTTTCGTGTTGTTCGAGTTCGACCCGTCGAACACCGATTTCCAATTCGTGGATGAGGCCGACTGGCTCTTGGGCCTGAAATACCGCCTCGGCGTCGACGGCATCTCGATCCTTTTCGTGATGCTCACGACCTTCATGATGCCGCTGGTCATCGCGGCAAGCTGGAACGTCGAGCATCGCGTCAAGGAGTATATGATCGCCTTCCTGCTTTTGGAGACCCTGATGCTGGGCGTCTTCATGGCGCTGGATCTGGTGCTCTTCTACCTCTTCTTCGAAGCGGGCCTGATCCCGATGTTCCTGATCATCGGCATCTGGGGCGGGAAAGAGCGTATCTACGCGAGCTTCAAATTTTTCCTCTATACCTTCCTCGGCTCGGTGTTGATGCTGGTCGCGATGGTGGCGATGTTCACCGAAGCGGGCACAACCTGCATCGGCGGCTGCGAGATCAGCCTGCTCACGCATAACTTCGGCTCCGAGAGCTTTGAGGTTCTGGGCATCCAGATCGTCGGCGGCATGCAGACGCTGATGTTCCTCGCCTTCTTCGCCAGCTTCGCGGTGAAAATGCCGATGTGGCCTGTGCACACTTGGCTGCCCGATGCCCACGTTCAGGCGCCGACCGCAGGCTCCGTGGTGCTGGCGGCGATCCTGCTCAAGATGGGCGGCTACGGCTTCCTGCGCTTCTCTTTGCCGATGTTCCCAGTGGGGGCCGAGGTGATGACGCCGCTGATCCTGTGGATGTCGGCCATCGCCATCGTCTACACCTCGCTGGTGGCGCTGGTGCAGCAGGACATGAAAAAGCTGATCGCCTATTCCTCGGTCGCGCATATGGGTTTTGTGACCATGGGCATCTTTGCGGCCAATCAGCAGGGTGTCGATGGGGCGATCTTCCAGATGATCAGCCACGGTTTCATCTCTGGCGCGCTCTTCCTCAGCGTTGGCGTGATCTATGACCGGATGCACACCCGTGAGATCGACGCCTATGGCGGTCTGGTGAACCGGATGCCCGCCTATGCGCTGGTCTTCATGTTCTTCACCATGGCCAATGTGGGCCTTCCGGGCACATCGGGCTTCGTGGGTGAATTCCTGACGCTGATGGCGACTTTCCAAGTGAACACTTGGGTGGCAGCTGTGGCGACGACCGGGGTGATCTTCTCCGCGGCCTACGCGCTGTGGCTCTACCGCCGCGTGGTGATGGGTGACCTGATCAAGGAAAGCCTCAAGGCGATCACTGACATGACCCCGCGTGAGAAATGGATCATTGCCCCGCTGGTGGCGATGACCCTGATCCTCGGCGTCTACCCGGCGCTGGTGCTGGACATGATCGGGCCCTCCGTGGCGGCCCTGATTGAAAATTACGACATGGCGCTGGAGGCGGCTGATACCGCCGTGCAGACCGCCGATGCCTCGCATTAAGAAGGACTTGGCGCATGATATCCGCTGATCTGAACATCATTCTGCCTGAGATCGTCCTTGCGGGCTTTGCCCTGCTCGGCCTTCTCGGCGCGGTCTATACGTCGAAAGACAAGGCCGCCGGGGTGCTCGTCTGGGTGACCGCGGTGGTGATGGTGCTGCTGGCCGGTTGGGTGGCCATGTCTGGCGACGGCACCACCAATATCGCCTTCCACGGCATGTTCATCGACGACACTTTCGCCCGTTTCGCCAAGGTGACGATCCTGCTTTCGGCCGCTGCCGTCTTGGTCATGTCGGAAAACTACATGAAACTGCGCGGCTTGCTGCGGTTCGAGTATCCGATGCTTGTGGCCTTGGCCGTCGTCGGCATGATGATGATGGTCTCCGCAGGCGACCTGATGGCGCTCTACATGGGCCTCGAGCTGCAATCGCTGGCGCTTTACGTCGTGGCCTCCCTGCGCCGCGACTCGGTTAAATCCACTGAAGCGGGTTTGAAGTATTTCGTGCTCGGCGCACTCAGCTCGGGCCTGCTGCTCTATGGTGCATCGCTGGTCTATGGCTACGCCGGGACCACGCTGTTCGCGGGCATCATCACCACGGCGCAGACGGGCGGCACATCGCTTGGCTTGCTCTTTGGTCTGGTCTTCTTGATCTCCGGTCTGGCCTTCAAAGTCTCCGCCGTGCCCTTCCACATGTGGACACCGGACGTCTATGAGGGCGCGCCCACGCCGATCGCGGCTTTCTTTGCCACGGCGCCCAAGGTTGCGGCGATGGGTCTCTTCGCCCGGGTGATGCATGACGCCTTTGGCCAGATCGTCAGTGACTGGACCCAGATCGTCGCGCTGCTGTCGGTTCTGTCGATGTTCTTTGGCTCGGTCGCCGCGATCGGTCAGACCAATATCAAACGTCTGATGGCCTTCTCCTCCATCGCGCATATTGGCTATGCGTTGATGGGTCTGGCCGCGGGCACCGCCTTTGGCGTGCAGGCGATGCTGGTCTATATGGCGATCTATGTGACCATGAACCTCGGCACCTTCGCCTTTATCCTATTGATGCAGAAAGACGGCGCGCCGGTGACCGATATTACCCTGCTCAATATGTATGCCAAGACCAACCCGGGCCGGGCGCTGGCGATGCTGGTGTTGCTGTTCAGCCTGGCGGGCGTGCCGCCGATGCTGGGCTTCTTCGGCAAGTTCTATGTGCTGCGCGCGGCCTATGACGCCAATATGACATGGCTGGCCATCGCGGGCGTGATCGCCAGTGTGATCGGTGCCTATTACTACCTGCGGATCGTCTTTTACATGTACTTCGGCGAAGAGCGTTCGGACACGCTCGACCACCAAAACGGCGGCGTGCTGACCGTGGTGCTGATGGCCTCTGCCGTCATCATGATCGTCGGTATTGCCAATATGTTCGGCGTCGAAGGCTTGGCCGCATCGGCTGCGGCATCGCTGGTGAACTGAGCGGTGCGGCACGAGATCGGCCAGAGACGCGCATGACCCCTTGGCCGGAAGGCTATGGCCGGCGCGTCTATGACACGCTCGATTCCACCCTCTCAGAGGCGGCGCGGTTACAGCAAGAGCTGACCGCGCCGACTTGGATCTTGGCACTGGAGCAGACGGCGGCGCGCGGGCGTCGGGGCCGGAGCTGGGCCACACCCCGCGGCAATTTCGCGGCCACCCTGATGATGCCGCGCAAAGAGCCGCCGGGCGTCGCCGCGCTGCGCTCTTTCGTGGCCTCGCTCGCGCTCTATCGCGCATTCGTCGCAGTGACGGGGCGGGAGGACGCTTTTGCGCTCAAGTGGCCGAATGACGTTCTGCTGCGCGGCGGCAAGGTCGCCGGCATCTTGCTGGAGAGCGTGGGTGAACATCTGGCCATCGGCATCGGCGTGAACCTTGCGCATGGACCGGCGGCGGGCAGCCTTGAGCCCCGCGCGTTGCCTGCGGTGACCCTGCGCGAGGCGGGGGGAACGTGCGCGCGGAAGAGTTCCTTGACGTGCTTGCGCGGGAATACGCCGGTCTGGAAGAGCAGTTCACGACCTATGGGTTCAGCACGATCCGCAGCGCATGGCTCGCCCATGCCGCGCGGCTCGGAGAGGTCATTACCGCGCGCACCATGCGCGACGAGATGACCGGCGTTTTCGAAGATGTAGACAGCGCAGGCAATCTGATCCTGCGCACCCGCGACGGCCCGGTGCCCATCACCGCGGCGGACGTGTTTTTCTAGAATCGGGGGAGGGGAGGCAGCATGCTTCTGGCAATCGACTGCGGCAATACCAACACCGTGTTCTCTATCTGGGACGGGGATGCGTTCATCGCCACATGGCGCACGTCGACCGAATGGAAACGCACTGCCGACCAGTACTACGTTTGGCTCAATACATTGATGCGGCTCCAGAATATCGACGCCGACATCACAGATATGATCATCAGCTCGACGGTGCCGCGGGTGGTGTTCAACCTGCGCGTTCTGGGGGATCGTTACTTTAACACGCGACCTTTCGTTGTTGGAAAGCCGGGCTGCGCACTGCCCATCGACGTGCGTGTGGACGAGGGGACGCAGGTCGGACCGGACCGGTTGGTGAACACCGTGGCAGGCTATGACCTCTATGGCGGCGACCTGATCGTGGTGGATTTCGGCACGGCCACGACCTTTGACGTGGTGGCCGATGACGGGGCATATATCGGGGGGTGATCGCGCCGGGGGTGAACCTCAGCCTAGAGGCGCTGCACAACGCCGCCGCCGCTTTGCCGCATGTCGATATCTCGAAACCGCCGTCGGTGATTGGCACCAATACGGTGGCCTGCATGCAGTCCGGTGTCTTTTGGGGTTATGTCGGACTGGTTCGTGAGATATGTGAGCGGATAAGGGCGGAACGTGCAAGACCCATGCGCGTTATCGCCACGGGGGGTCTGGCACCGCTGTTTCAGCAGGCAGTCGACCTGTTCGATGATTATCAAGATGAACTCACGATGCACGGGCTGACCGTGATCCACGATTACAATAAGGACAAAGCTGAATAATATGAGCAGCGAACGATTTATCTATCTGCCCCTCGGTGGGGCGGGTGAAATTGGCATGAACGCCTATGTCTATGGCTACGGTAAGCCCGGGAAAGAGCGGCTGATCGTCGTCGACATCGGTGTCGCCTTTCCGGATATGGACAGCACGCCGGGCGTGGACCTGATCCTGCCCGACATCACTTGGCTGAAAGAACGCCGCGATCAGATCGAGGCGATCTTTATCACCCACGCCCACGAAGATCACATCGGTGCCATTGCGCATTCCTATGAGGTGCTGAAGGCGCCGATCTATGCGCGCGCCTTTACCGCCAATATCGCCCGCCGGAAGATGTCCGAACACGGCCATCCCGAGGATGCGGTCACCACCGTCAGCGCATGGCCCGAGCAGATCACCGCAGGCCCGTTCAAAGTGGGCTTCCTGCCGATCTCGCATTCGATCCCCGAATCCTCCGCCATGGTCATCGACACGCCCGAGGGGCGCACGATCCACTCCGGCGACTTCAAGATCGACCGCACGCCGGGTGTCGGCGAAGCCTTTGACGACGCGCTTTGGGCCGAGGTCTGCAAGGATGGCGTGAAGGCGTTGATCTGCGACAGCACGAATGTCTTCTCTGCCCATCCCGGTCGCTCCGAAGCCACCGTGGGCCCGGAGATCGAAAAGCTCGTGAGCAGCGCCGAGGGGATGGTCGTCGCCACCACCTTCGCCTCCAACGTGGCGCGGGTCAAAACGCTGGCCGAAGCCGGTGCGCGGGCAGGGCGGTCTATCGTGCTCTTGGGCCGGGCGATGAACCGCATGGTCGAAGCCTCGATCCAGACCGGTGTGATGAAAGACTTCCCGCCCGTCATCTCGCCCGAGAATGCCCGCGCCATCCCGCGCGAGAACCTGATGTTGCTGGTCACAGGCAGCCAAGGGGAACGCCGCGCGGCCTCGGCGCAACTGGCCCGGGGCAAGTATCAGGGGATCGAATTGAAAGAGGGCGATCTCTTCCTCTTTTCGTCGAAAACCATTCCGGGCAATGAGCGTGGCGTGATCGGCATCATCAACCAGTTCTCGGAAAAGGGCGTGGATGTCGTTGATGACTCCTCGGGCCTCTACCACGTTTCGGGCCATGCCAACCGCCCCGATCTTGAAACGCTGCATGCCATCGTGAAGCCTCAGGTCCTGATCCCCATGCATGGGGAGCATCGCCACCTGCGCGAACACGTCAAGATCGCCGATGCCAAGGGCATCACCGGCGTTCTGGCTGTGAACGGCATGATGGTGGATCTGTCGGGCAACCAGCCCAAGGTGGTCGAACATGTCGACACGGGCCGCATGTATCTAGACGGTTCGGTTCAGGTCGGCGCGCTGGATGGTGTGATCCGCGACCGTATCCGCATGGCGCTGAACGGCCATGCCACGGTGACGCTGATCCTCGATACCGATGACGAGCCTTTGGGTGAGCCTTGGGTCGATCTGATGGGCCTGCCGGAAACGGGCCGCTCCAACGCGCCGCTCGTCGATGTGCTGGAACAAGACCTCAGCCAATGGCTGAACCGTCAGAAAGCCGCAACCCTGCGGGATGACGACAAGCTGAATGACGGTTTGAAAAAGGTCGCGCGGCAGTCGTCCTATGACGAAATCGGCAAGAAGCCCGAAGTCACCGTGGTGGTCAGCCGTCTGAGCTGACCTCCGCCTCACCGCTGCACATATAGACCGCGCCGCCCACCGCTACCACGCTTACCCCCGTGGCCGCAAGGGCGGCGGGGGTCGACAGGGCAGTGGCTAGCGTGCTGCCTGTCGTCGCCAAATTGGCGCTGAGGGCAGAGGCCCCTCCCGTCAAAATGAACGCCCCCGATTTATGCGCCACGGCGCGGAGGTTGTCCGGCTGGCTGAGCCTGTCAACGGCGGAGCGCGCGATGTTCTTGCTGATCTCGACAGTCTCTTCCTTGGTGGTGTTCACCCGCTCGCAGAAAGTCTTCTTGCAATAGCCGCGATAGTTCCGCGCGCCGGGGATCAAGAAGTGCCCGTCTTCGGGCGTGGCGGTCAGGCAGTAGCCGTCGATCTGATCCAGCGGCACAGTGGTGGCGAGGTAGTCGAACAGCACCCCGCTGTCGCAGGCGGGCGGCGTGCCCCAAAGCTTGCTCCACTTCCGCGCAGGCCAATTCATCAGACGCTCGCGGGTGCCGACTTCTTCGGCGAAATTGGCGAAATTCTCGGCCTCCACCACAACTTCGGCGCCATTGACCTCGGCCCGGCAGCGTTCGGCGCTGGCGGGGGCGGCGGTAAGGGCGGTCAGGGCAAGGGCGAGGGCGAAGAGGGCGGGGCGCAGCATGATGGTCCTATCCGAGGGGTTTCCTCTCACATAGCACAGACGAAAAAGCCGCCAATCCCGGCGGGGATCGGCGGCGAATTCATGCCCGCGGTGGCGGGGTTCAGATGCGTTCGCGGAAGCTTAGACCGATGAAGTCTGGCGTGTGATCGCCCAGACCGACGACACGGTTGTCATTGCCGCCCCGTTTGTCGCCCCGGCCACGTCCGCCGCGCGACTTCTTCTCGTCCTTGTTGCCGCGGCCCGACTTGCGCTCGTCCTGCGTGGCCTCTGCCTTTTCGGGCTGCGCTTTATCGTCGGTTTTGGCGTCGACCTTGGTCTCAGCCTTCTCGGCCTGCGGTTGCTTGCCCTCGGCGGGGGCCTCGACGGGCTTGTCGGCCTTGCGGCTGCGCGAGCGGGTCCGTTTGGGCTTGTCATCGGACTTGGCCGGTGCGTCGGAGGTCTCCTCGGCGGGTTTGGCTTTGCCAAGCGGGTTTTCGATGCGCGGGATTTCCTTTTGCACCAGACGCTCGACATCCTCGAAGTTCTTCTCGTCGCGCGGCTGGCAGATCATGATCGCCTTGCCATCGCGGCCCGCGCGGCCGGTGCGGCCAATGCGGTGAACGTAGTCTTCGGCATGGCTCGGCACGTCGAAGTTGAAGACATGGCTCACGCTTGGCACATCAAGGCCACGCGCTGCAACGTCGGAAGCCACGAGGAAGCGCAACTCGCCACCCCGGAACCCTTCGAGCGTTTTGGTCCGCTGGCTCTGGTCCAGATCGCCGTGGATCGGGGCTGCGTCATAGCCGTATTTCTTTAACGACTTAGCGACGATATCCACGTCCATCTTGCGGTTGCAGAAGATGATCGCGTTGGTGCATTTCTCGCCTTCGGCGTCGATCAGCAGGCGCAGCAGCTTGCGCTTCTCGCTCGCCTCGCGGTCCTTGCGCGAGCCTTTGAACATGACGACGCCCTGTTCGATATTCTCGCTCGTGGTCGCCTGACGCGCCACTTCGATCCGCTCAGGGTTGCTGAGAAAGGTGTTGGTGATCCGCTCGATCTCGGGCGCCATGGTGGCCGAAAAGAACAGCGTTTGCCGGGTGAAGGGCGTGAGGCCGAAGATCCGCTCAATGTCCGGGATAAAGCCCATGTCGAGCATCCGGTCGGCTTCGTCCACGACCATGACCTTGACGTCCGACAGGATCAGCTTGCCGCGCTCGAAATGATCCAGAAGGCGGCCCGGTGTGGCGATCAGTACGTCGACGCCCTTGTCGATCAGCTTGTCCTGCTCTTTGAAGGAGACGCCGCCAATGAGCAGCGCTTTGGTCAGTTTCAGATGCTTGGAATAGGTGTCGAAGTTCTCGGCCACCTGTGCGGCCAACTCCCGCGTGGGGCAGAGCACGAGGCTCCGCGGCATCCGCGCGCGCGCCCGGCCACGGGCGAGAAGTGACAGCATCGGCAGCGTGAAGCTGGCTGTTTTGCCGGTGCCGGTCTGGGCGATGCCCAAGACGTCACGACCTTCAAGAGCGGGGGGAATGGCGCCCGCCTGAATAGGTGTGGGCGATTCGTAGCCAGCCTCATCAATAGCTTTGAGGACCTTGGCATTCAGGTTCAGATCGGTAAATTTTGTCATGTGCGTCCGAGTTGAGCGGACACTGACTTGGCCCGCGGCAGCAATACAAGCCGGCCCGAATGGCCCAAGGGCGGCATTTGCCGCGGCATGTTGCGAAAGCGCATAGCAAGTTGCGGCCCAGCCGTCAAACACTTGCCCTCTCAAGCGCTTAACTTGGGAAATGGCGCGACACCTTTGCATCAAGGTCGAGATCGGCGAGACGCAGCAGACCGTGGTCCTTCAACGTTTCGCGCAGCTCAGGCGTGTCGGCGCAGACCTCATCAAAAAAGGCGCGCAATCCCGGCTCACCCCCTTCGGATTCGATCATGGAGAAGAGTTCATGCATCGACAATCCGCCGCGATCGCGGGGGCGGTTCGGAGCCAGATCGGCGCGGTAGGAGCCTTTTTCCAGCCGGTAGCGATAGGCGGCGAGCCACTCCGGCCAGCTTTTCGCGTGAAGATGCGCGAGATCAATGCCGGGCTGCTGCTCTGGCCCGTCGATCATCGTATCGTTCTGAAAAGCGTTGTGGATCTGGAGCCGCACCTCCGCCATGCCGGTGCGAACGAAAACTTTCCCGGCCAAATGGCTCAGAAAACCGCCTTTGACGTAGTCACCATAGGTCGGGTAAAGCGCCGAGACGATCTGGGCGCGCTCGGGGCCGTTCGGAATGAAGGCTTTGAAGGCCGTGCCATCCCGGCCAAAGCCTCCATCGGGCGGATGCGGGTGATTTTTTGTGCCGGGGGCAGGGTGGCAAGCACCTCGTCCACGGGCCGGTCAGAGACGAGGAACTCGTCCACATCCATATGGATCAGCCAATCCACATCATCTGCCCGGTTATAGGCGCGGGTCGCGTTCTGGCTTTGACGGACTTGATGCTTTTGCGGACGTTTGCCGCAAAGCCTTTGCCAATAGGCGTCATCGCAGGTGGTGACACGGATTTTCGGATGGGCCTTCAGGCTTTCGAAAGCCTCTGGGTTTTCGGCATCGAGGTATAAGTAGAGGCGATGCGCGCCCGCCTCCAAATGGTAGCCGGCAAAGCGTCGTATCTCCTCTGCGGGGGCCAGGATCGTGGCAACCAGCCCCCATTTCGTCGTCGTCGTCATCGCGTCTCCCCAGTTGGGGTTAGAATGCCATGATCGGCCCCGAAATCAAGGTTTTCTGCCCCCGGGGGCGGGCCGTTTTACACCATCATTTCCTTGGTCGCGGTCAGCTTCACATCCGGGTAATCGCGCTCTACGCGGTCGATGTCCCATTGCAGGCGGGTCAGGTAAACGATGTCGCCATCATGGTCATGCGCGATGTGCTGTTTGTTACTATCGATAAACTTATCAACGGCTTGCTTCGTACCGTTCACCCAACGGGCCGAGGTGAACTGAGACGGCTCAAACCGAACCGGCAGGCCATATTCCAACTCGATCCGGCTGGCGAGCACTTCGAATTGCAACTGGCCGACGACGCCCACGACAAACCCCGAACCGATCGAGGGTTTGAACACTTTTGCAGCACCTTCTTCGGCGAATTGCATCAGCGCTTTTTCAAGGTGTTTTGCCTTCAGCGGATCGCCCGCGCGGACCGATTGCAGCAATTCGGGCGCGAAGGAGGGGATGCCGCTCACGCGGAGCGCTTCGCCTTGGGTCAGCGTGTCACCGATGCGCAGCTGCCCGTGGTTGGGGATGCCGATAATGTCACCGGCCCAAGCCTCTTCGGCCAGCTCGCGGTCGGAGGCGAGGAACATGACCGGGTTGGACACCGTCATCGGCTTTTTCGTGCGCACATGGGTCATTTTCATGCCACGCTCGAAATGCCCCGAGGCGAGGCGGACAAAGGCCACACGGTCGCGGTGCTTGGGGTCCATATTGGCCTGCACCTTGAAGACAAAGCCCGCGACCTTTTTCTCTTCGGGCAGGATCTGGCGCGGGGTGGCAGCTTGGATCTGCGGCTCTGGCCCGTATTTGGCGATGCCTTCCATCAATTCACGCACCCCGAAGGAGTTGATGGCCGAGCCGAACCAGATCGGTGTCAGCGTGCCTTCGTGCATCGCCTTGAGGTCCAGCGGCGGCAGCAATTCGCGCGCCATTTCAAGGTCTTCGCGCAGTTTCTCAAGCAGGGCGGCGGGGACGTGTTCGGCCAGCTTTGGGTCGTCCAGCCCTTCGATCTTGATGCTGTCGGCGACGCGGTTCCGGTCGGCGCGGTCCATCAGTTCCAGCCGGTCGCGCAGCATGTCATAACAGCCCACGAAATCGCGGCCCACGCCGATGGGCCAGCTTGCGGGCGTCACGTCAATGGCGAGGTTTTCCTGAATCTCGTCAATGATTTCAAAGGTATCGCGGCTTTCCCGGTCCATCTTGTTACAGAAGGTGAGGATCGGCAGGTCGCGCATCCGGCAGACCTCAAAAAGCTTTTGCGTCTGGCTTTCCACGCCTTTCGCGCCGTCGATCACCATCACGGCGGCGTCCACTGCCGTCAACGTGCGGTAGGTGTCTTCGGAAAAGTCCGAGTGGCCGGGCGTGTCGACGAGGTTGAACCGGTAGTTGGTGTCACCGCTATGGAAGTCAAAGGACATGGCCGAGGCCGAGACGGAAATGCCCCGGTCCTTTTCCATCGCCATGAAGTCCGAGCGGGTGCGCCGCGCCTCGCCCTTGGCGCGTACCTGTCCGGCCATCTGAATGGCCCCGCCGAACAGCAGGAACTTTTCAGTCAGCGTGGTTTTGCCCGCGTCAGGGTGGCTGATGATCGCAAAGGTGCGACGGCGCGCGATCTCGGGCGGCAGGGCGGGGCGGTTTTGCGGCGTGTCCAACATCCGACCCATATAGGCCGCGCCGCGACCGGGCGCAATCTGGCCATTGCTGCGAATCGCTGGGTGGCGTAGGATGAGAACATAAGGGGTACATGGAGGGGATGCGATGGAACTGAAAGAGATTGCCCGCGAATTGGTCGCGGGCTGCCGCGCGGGAAATGCTGCGGTGCGTGCGAACCTTGATCGGCTCTATGCCGACAATGCCGTCTCGGTCGAGGCGGCCGATATGGGCGGACAGGGGCGAGAGACCCATGGGGTCAAGGCGATCCACGGCAAGCACGACTGGTGGGAAAACGCGATGGAGGAACATAGTACCGAAGTGATCGGCCCGTTCTACTTTGGCGACAGCCAGTTCAGCGCGATATTCAAGGTCGATGCCACCGACAAGCAAAGCGGTGAGCGGTTCCAGATGGAAGAGATCGGCGTTTACCACGTCAAAGACGGCAAGATCGTCCGGGAGGAGTTCCACTACGCCGTCGAGGCGCCTTAACGGGTTGAGGCTTTGCGCAGCAGCGCCGCCGCGTCGGGGCGGTCTAGCAAAGCCTCTGCCAGATCAAGCCCGGCATGGGGCAGATCGGAATGGCCGGGGATCACCTCGCCCAAGGCTTCGGACATTTCCGGCGGCAGGACCGATCGGGTGCGGCTGTCGACCAACATGGATTCGGCGGCGATCCCCTCGGCATAGATGATCTGATGCCCGTCAAAGAGCAGTTGGAAGTAGTCGACGAATCCGCCGTCCTGCACCGTCACACTGTGGCCATTGACCAGATGCCGCGCTTTGACCAGCAGTTCGGACCGACCCGCGCCCATCTCGTCACTGCGTTGATAGATGAAAAGCCGGTGATCGGGGCTGACGATCAGGTCGTGCTCGTTGTTGAGCGTGCCTGCGCGGATGCGGATCGGGGCAAACTCGCCCACCGCGCGCAGGGCACTTTGCCCGATCCAGCGCAGGGTTTGCACCCCGTCATCGCGGGTCAGGATACGGTCCCCCACGCGCAGGTCTTCGATGGGCCGTAGCTCTCCGGTGCTGAGCGAGATATGGGTGCCGCGCGTGAAAGAAACGCAGGCGAGCTGGCCGAACTTTTGCCGCGCGGTCTGGGTGTCGATGCCCACGATCCGGTAGCCCGTCTGCGGTGTCAGCGGGCCAAGCGGCAAAAGGTAAACCTCTGCCGCGTGACCGTGTTGATCGACCTCCACCAGCAGCAGCGCCTCTTGGGTCTGCCCGTCGGGTGACATCAGCGTCAGCAGGCTGTCGAGATGCAGATCGCCCCGGGGCGGCCCACGCCGGTATCCTCGGCAAGGCGGAATTGATCGCCGGGCAGGGTTAACAGGGACAGGCGCTGCGGCTCTGCCGCGCGGTCCAACTCATAGACATCATCCAGCACCAATTCGGCGGCAAAGGACAGCGCATCGCCCATATTGGCCCCATCGCTCGCGCGGAATTGCCCGGCGCGGTAGACGGCGAGGTTCTGTGCGGGGGCGGTGCGGCTGCGGGACATGACGGGCCTTTGGTTCTGGGGCTTTCGCCAGTGAGATAGGCTAGAATTGTGGCCCGGATGGGTCAAGGCTCGGGTGATTTGCTGGCATTGGCGGCGCGGCGTGGTAGGCATATGCAAATGCATAGGAGGAATCAAAATGGATTTGGGAATCAAAGGGAAGAAGGCGCTGGTCTGTGCCTCGTCCAAGGGGCTCGGCCTTGGCTGCGCCGAGGCGCTGGCGGCGGCAGGGGTGAACCTTGTGATGAACGCCCGCGGCGCAGAGGCGCTTGAGGCTTCGGCCGAGCGCATCCGTCAGGAACACGGCGTCGAGGTCACCACCGTCGCGGCGGATGTGGCCACGGAAGAGGGGCAGGCGCTGGTCATCAAGGCGGCAGAGGGCTGTGACATTCTGGTCAATAACGCGGGCGGCCCCCCTCCCGGCATGTGGCAGGATTGGGACCGCGAGGATTTCATCAAGGCGCTCGACGCCAATATGCTGGCCCCATCGCGCTGATCAAAGCGCTGGTGCCCGGAATGATGGAGCGCCGCTGGGGCCGGGTCGTCAACATCACCAGCCAGTCGGTGCGCGCGCCGATCCCCGTTTTGGGGCTGAGCAACTCCGCCCGCACCGGGCTTACCGGCTATGTCGCGGGCACCGCGCGGCAGGTGGCGGGCAAGGGGGTCACGATTAACAACCTTCTGCCGGGCATCCATGCGACCGACCGGGCAGATTCGCTCGACGCCAATGTGGTCAAGCAAAAGGGCATCACGCTGGACGAGGCCCGCGCCGAGCGGCAGGCGGGCATCCCCGCGGGGCGCTATGGCACGCGTGAGGAGTTCGGCGCGACCTGTGCCTTCCTTTGTTCGCAGCACGCGGGCTTCATCGTGGGGCAGAACCTGCTGCTGGATGGCGGCGGCACCAATCTGACCATGTAAATCCTCCATGGCCGGGGCGTGTGTCCCGGCCATGACCCGTCGCGGCGGATCACATTCCTGACAGCAGCGGTTTCAGTGCTGGCTCGGATTGCAGGCGGCGGCTAACCCTTGTGGATCAGCTTCTCGCAAAAGGTCCGCCGCCCATGCAAACCACTGTTCTTGTCCTTCTTTTCGCTGCCGTGATCCTTGCCAGCCTGTTGGTGGCACCGCGCCGCGCGACGGTCGAAGGCTTCTTTGGCGGAGCCAATGCGGCAGGCCGCGCGCCGGGGCTTTGGGTGCTGGTGCTAAGCCAAGTCACCACATGGATTTTCGCCCGCAGCCTGATGAACGCGGCGATCTTGGGCTATTTCTACGGCATCGCGGGCACGCTGGCCTATGCGGCCTATTACGGGTCTTTCCTGACGGGTGGCTTCATCGTCGGCCACCTGCGGCGCGGCGGCGCGCGGTCCGTGCAGGACTGGCTGGCGGGGCATTTCGGGAGCGCGGGGACGGCGGCCTATAACCTCGTGATCGGGCTGCGGCTGCTGTCTGAGGTTTTTGCCAATCTCTTGGTCGTCGCGCTGATTTTCGAAGCCGTCTGGCCCGGGTCGGGCACGCTTGCTGTGCTGATCGTCGCCGCCCTTGGCTTTGGCTATTCGGCGTGGGGCGGGCTGTCCGCCGCGCTGCGTACGGATGTGGTGCAGATGCTGGTCTTTCTCGTCGTCTTCGGTCTCGCGCTTGGGGCGCTGCTGCTCAGCCCGGGGTTCGAGCTTGGCGCGGTGCTGAGCGCGCGGGGAGTCTCTGGCCCCTACAACGGCTGGGTGCTCTTGGTCGTGGCGCTGTTGCAGGTCTTTTCCTACCCGGCGCATGACCCGGTGATGATGGACCGCGGCTTTCTGGCGGATGAGGCGACCACCTGGGCGTCCTTCCTCCATGCCTTCTGGATTTCGACGCTTTGTATCATCGGCTTTGGCTTTTTCGGCATCCAAGCCAGCCTGACCGGCGCGGCCTATGAGGGTGAATTGATCGGCACATGGGGGCAAATGTTCCCGGGCTGGATCTTCGTGGCACTGATGCTGTCGCTGTTGGTCTCGGCCCTCTCGACGCTCGACTCGGCGCTCGCCTCCGCCGCGCGGCTGATGGTTGAGGAATGGCGCATCGCACCGCGCAGCCTCAGGGGCGGGCGGCTGGTGATGGCGGGGTTCATGGCGCTTGGTGCGCTGCTGACGCTTTGGGGCAACGCCACGCTCTTTGATGCCGTGGCGGTGAGCGGTACCGCCTCGATGTTCCTCACCCCCGTGCTGCTGGTGGGGCTGGTGGCGGGGCGCGCGATCCCGGTCTGGAGCTACCTTGCCGCCTTTGCCGCCGCGATGCTGGGGGCTGCGGCCTATTTCGCGCGGGGTTGGGGATGGGTCGCGGCACTTCTCCCTGAGGGGCATAAATACGAGCAATTGTTGGTGATCTGCATCTTCGTGCTGCTGGCCGGGTTCGCGGCGGTGCTTGCGGGGGCGCGGCGGGGCTGATAGCTGGGTTTCCGAGCGATTTGATCGGATACCGCAGCCTCCATGAGTGACCCCACCCCCCGTCTGGAAATCCGCAACCTGCGCCGCGCCTATGGCGGGCGGCAGGTGGTCGATGATGTATCCCTGCAGATTTTGCCGGGGCAGGTGACCTGCCTGCTTGGCCCCTCGGGCTGCGGCAAATCCACCACGTTGCGCATGATCGCAGGTGTGGAGATGCAAGACAGCGGCACGATCCATGTCGACGGCAAACTGATCTGCGACACCATGTTCCGCGTCCCGCCCGAGCGGCGCGAGATCGGGCTGATGTTCCAAGATTTCGCCCTGTTCCCACATCTGAGCGTGGCCGACAACGTGGGCTTTGGCCTCAAGAAAGGCACGCGTGAGGAGAAACGCGCGCGGATCGAAGAACTGCTCGAACGGGTGGACCTGCTGCGCTATATCGACGGCTACCCGCACCAGCTTTCGGGCGGGGAGCAGCAGCGCGTGGCGCTGGCCCGCGCGCTGGCCCCGCAGCCGCGCATCATGCTGATGGATGAGCCCTTTTCCGGCCTCGACAACCGCCTGCGCGATGGCATCCGTGACGAGACGCTGAGCATCCTCAAGGAAGAGGACACCGCCGTTTTGCTGGTCACCCATGAGCCGGACGAGGCGATGCGCATGGCTGATGAGATCGCGCTGATGCGCGACGGCAAGATCGTGCAGCAAGGCGCGCCCTACAACGTCTATACGCGGCCCGTCGACCGCGCCTCCGTCGCCTTTTTCAGCGATGCCAATGTGCTTGAGGCCACGGTGACCGGGGCGCTGGCCGATACGGTCTTTGGCCAATTCCTCGCCCCCGGTGTGGCCGATGGCACGCCGGTGAATATCGTCTTTCGCCCGCAACACCTGCGCATTGACTTTGACCGGGCGGGCAAAGGCCCGCGCCCCACGGCGACCGATGGCACACCGGCCCGGGCGGTGGTGGAACGCGCGCGCTTCATGGGCAACGAAAGCCTCGTGGAATTCGTACTGGAGGAGGACGGATCGCGGCTCAAGGCCACGGTGCCCAATGTCTTTCTGCCGCAACCCGGTGCCGTCATGTGGCTGACCGTGCGCCGCGACCGTTGCTTTGTCTTTCCGGTGACCTCATGAAGCCGCTGTTGGTGGAATTCGGCATGGGCTCCTCCCTGCGCCGCGGTGACTATACGCAGGCCGCGAAACGCGCGGTGCAGGATGCGTTGTGGCACAATTCGATCAATCTGGCCGAGCTTTTCGGTTTTAATAAGTCGGCCATGCGCATCACCCTCGACGTGGGCGTGCAGCGCCCCGATCTGGTGGATGCCGAAGCGCTGCGCGCGGTCTTTCCCTATGGCGAGGTGACGGTGAAGCTGCATCACGGGGGCCTCGATGTGCCGCGTCCCGAAGGGGAAGGGAACCCAACGGTCATGGCCAATGTGGCGCTTTCCGTCGGCTTCGAGATGGAGCGTGCCAATGGCTGAGCAGCGGATCATCATCGAAATGGGCATGGGCAACGATCTGCACGGGATGGACTATACCAAAGCCGCCGCCCGCGCGATCGAGGATGCCCTGCGCCACTCCTCCCTACCGCTGTTCGGCGCGCTGGAGGTGACGCCGGATCAGATGCGCGTGCAGGTCACCGTGGCGGTGCAAGAGCCTGATAAGGTGGATGTCGACGCGCTGGTGGCCAAGCTGCCCGCGGTCGCGCCGAGGTGCACGCGGTAAAGGGCGGGCTGAATGTAGCCACGGGACAGGATACCATCGTGATCGCGCAGGCCAGTGTCGAGGCGTTTTTGCCCCCGCAAACCGGCTGGCAATTGAAGGGCTGAGGCGGCGTTGATCTGGGGTTAGGGGCGATGATCCGCGAGCGTTCTGCCCGGCTCGTCCACGAACAACTCCGGTAGCGGCTCAGCGCTCTCGATCTGATCAAGCGGCAGGGTCACGAAATCCGCCGCCCCCTCGCTCCAGGCCGTCAGCAGCCAGAACCGGCCCCAATTACGCACCTCAAGCGGGCGCACCACCTGCGGCGCTTCGCCGATCACCGCAATCCGCAGCTTTTGACGGGCCTGCATCGCCGCGCGCAGCACCGGCAGATGGGTGAAAACCCGCGTGGCTTTGCCCTGCGACCTCAGCGCCTGCGCCCATGCGGCACCCTCGGCAATGGTCTCGGTCGGAAGCACCGCGTCGAACTTGGCGGCCAATGTTTCTGCTGCGGCTTGCAGGGCAGGGTCGCCCACCTCTGCTGCCACGGCGAGGCCGAGGTTCAGCGCCTCCAACTCCGCCGCCGTCAGGGTCAGCGGGGGCAGGGTGATCGCAGGGATGATCCGATAGCCTTCGCCCCGCGTCCCAGCGATGGACAGGCCCGCCGCGCTGAGCTTGCCCATATCGCGGTAGATCGTGCGGGGGGAAACGCCGAACTGCCGGGCCAGATCCTCGGCCCGGTGCAGCCGCCCATCCCGCAGCCTGTCAATCAGCCGGACAAGCCGATCTTCGGTTTTCGCTGATACCATCATGCCTCCTGATACTCCTGACAAAAACATGTCACAACTCGAATTGCACGCGCGAAAATCGGCAGTCCTTCGCCCGCAGCACCGCGCATCCGCCGCATTGCCCCTTCATGGTCCCGGCGCCGCCCGCTATCACGGTGCAGACTGGCGCGACGAGAATGCGCCAAACATGATGGGAGAACAGACATGTTGAACAATATCGGACTGCCGGGCCTGCTGCTGATCGCGGTTGTCGTGCTGGTGCTTTTTGGCCGTGGCAAGATTTCCTCGCTCATGGGCGAAGTCGGCAAGGGCATCACCAGCTTCAAAAAGGGCATCAGCGAAGGCGAAGAAGAGAACAAGCGCGACGAGATCAAACATGTCGAAGACGTGCACCATGCTGACCTGCCGGAACATGCCGATCAGGGCACCCATCCCAAGACCGACCTGAAGGCCGACAAGGACCGGGTGTAACCCGATGTTCGATCTGGGTTGGACGGAACTTTTAGTCATCGGCGTGGTGGCCCTGATCGTGGTCGGCCCCAAGGACTTGCCCGTGCTGTTTCGGCGCGTCGGGCAATTCGTGGGCAAGGCCAAAGGCATGGCGCGTGAATTCAGCCAAGCGATGAACGATGCCGCCGATGAAAGCGGCATGCGCGAGATGTCATCGTCGCTGAACAAATCGCTCAAAACGGCCAGCAACCCGCTGGGCAGCGCCATGGATGAGGTCAAGGACGCGACCCGGTCGCTGACCAACTTCGACCCCGAAAGCGAGACCGGCAAAATGGCGGCGCAAAAGGCCGAGGATGTGAAGAAAATCCAAGCCAGCACCGCGCGGGCCGCCGCCGAACGCAAGCAACGCGAAGCGGCGGAAGCCATGGCCGAGGCCGAAGCGGCAGAGGCGAAGCTTTCGGACGCCGCCCCGGCCAAGGACGCCCCGGCGCGGCCCGTAATCGAAAAAGACGCAGGTCAGGCCCAAGCGGCATCGGACGATGCCGCCGCCAAGACCTCAACGGCACCCAAAGCTGCCGCCAAGAAAGAGTGAGTTGAATGAGCGCCACCGACGATTATGACGAGATCGACGACAGTTCCGCCCCGTTGATCGAGCATCTGGCCGAGCTGCGCACGCGGCTCATCCATTCGGTCATCGCCTTCATCATCGGGATGGTGATCTGTTTTACCGTCTGGAACCCGATCTTCAACTTCCTGACCGAACCGCTCTGCTCGGCCATGGCGGAACGGGGGCAAGAGGATTGCGGGCTGATCCTGATCAAGCTGCAAGAGGGTTTCTTCGTCGCGATCTCGATCTCTCTCTTGGGCGGTCTGGTGCTGGGCTTCCCCTTCATCAGCTACCAGCTGTGGCGCTTTGTGGCGCCGGGGCTTTACAAGAACGAGAAGGGGGCCTTTCTGCCCTTCCTGATCTCTTCGCCAGTGATGTTCTTCCTTGGCGCGGCTTTCGCCTTCTACGTCGTCACGCCGCTGGCCTTCGACTTCTTCCTTGGCTTCCAGCAGGCCGGTACGTTGGTCGGTGGGCCGGATGGTGAGAACGGCATCGCCGCCATCGCCTTCCAAGGCTCGGCGCAGGAGTATCTGTCGCTCACGATCAAATTCATCGTGGCCTTTGGCCTGTGTTTCCAGCTCCCGGTTCTGCTGACGCTGATGGGCAAGGCGGGGCTGGTCAGTTCCGAAGGGCTGGCCAATGTGCGCAAATATGCGGTGGTGGCGATCCTCGTGCTGGCCGCGCTGGTCACGCCGCCGGATGTGATCACGCAGGTGATCCTTTTCGTGGTGGTTTACGGCCTTTACGAAATCTCGATCTTCCTCGTGCGCCGGGTCGAGACAAAGCGCAACGAAAAGCTGCGCGAAGAGGGCTACTTTGACGACGAAGACGAGGAAGACCTGCTGTGATCAATGATCCGATGGACCGTATCGCGGCGGCGCTGGAGCGTATGTCTCCCGCGCCGCTCGCCGCCCCGGACTTTGATGCGGCAACTGCCTTCGTCTGGCACACCGACCCCGACCGTCTGGTGCCGGTCCCTCAGGTCGCGCGGATCGACCTGCCGCTTCTGGTGGGCGTGGATCGGGCGCGGGATACGCTCTTGTCTAACACCCGCCAATTCGCGGCGGGGTTGCCTGCGAACAACGCGCTGCTCTGGGGTGCGCGGGGTATGGGGAAATCCAGCCTTGTCAAAGCGATACACGCGGATGTTCAAGCATCACATGAAGCATTGCGCATCGTTGAATTACAGCGCGAAGACCTGCCGTCGGTCGGGCGGCTTCTATCCCTCCTGCGCGGCGCCTCGCAGCGGTTCATCCTGTTTTGCGACGACCTCAGCTTTGGCCATGACGACGCGCATTACAAATCGCTGAAGGCCGTGTTGGATGGGGGCATCGAAGGGCGGCCCGAGAATGTCGTGCTCTATGCCACATCGAACCGCCGCCACCTGATGCCGCGCGACATGATCGAGAACGAGCGCGGCAGCGCGATCAATCCTTCCGAAGCGGTCGAGGAAAAGGTTTCTCTCTCTGACCGGTTCGGGCTCTGGCTGGGGTTCCACCCCTGCGATCAGGACCAATATCTGGCGATGATCCGCGGCTATTGCGATGCCTTCGGCGTAGAGATCGACGACGACACATTGCGCGCGGAGGCTGTCGAATGGCAGGCCACACGCGGCGCCCGCTCGGGCCGGGTGGCTTGGCAGTATTTCGTGGATTTGGCGGGCAGGAAAGGCGTTCCCGTTTCGGGCGGTTGAGTGCCGGACGGTATTGGCGAAAGGGCCCGCATATTCTGCGGGTCCTTTGTCGTTTGGTTACTGAATATAGGGCGTCGGATCGACGCTCTCAAAGCCTTTGCGCACCTCGAAATGCACATGCGATTCCGATCCGCCGCGCAGTTTGGCGATCTGCTGGCCACGGCTTACGCTATCGCCCTTGGCGACATTCACGCCGTCGACATTCGCATAGACCGTGAGCAGGTTGTTGGCATGGCGCACCACGACAATCGGGATGCCCTCAGCGCTTTTGGTGATCGCGGCGACGGTGCCCGCCTCGGCGGCTTTCACCGGCCCGCCGGGGCTGCCCTTGATGTTGATGCCCTCGTTCTTGCCCTTGGAATAGGCGCGGATGATGGAGCCTTGGACCGGCGGTGTCATCTTGGTCGCCTTTGCCGGGGCGGTGGGCTTGCCCACATCGGCCACAGGCTCTTTCGGCTCGACCCTGGGCGGCAGGGGCTGTGCGGTCTCATCCTGCGGCAGCGGTTTGGCGGCAGAGGGCGGCGTCGGTGTGGGGGTGCCTGCGCCGGGCGCGCTGGTGACCGGCTGCACGGGGCGCGAGGCGGCGGCGCTCGACGTGGTATTGGTCGCCTGACGCGGGGGCGCCTGTTTCTCAACCGGGATCAGCAGGAATTGGCCCTCGCGGATCGCGAAATCGGGGCCGAGGCCGTTCCACTCGGCCAATGCCTTGACCGGCACGTTGTAAAGGCGCGCCACGGTATAGGCGGTCTCGCCACGCTCGACCCGGTGGCGCACAGGCTCTTTCGCCTGCGGTGCCGCGGGCTGCGGCGCAGGCGTGCTGGTGGTGCCTGCGGGCGGCAGGCTTTGGGTCTGCACGCTGGGGGTCGCCGGGGCGCGGTCGATGGCGCTGCCGGCAAGGGTGGTGATGTCCACGGCGCCATTGGTGCCCGGCGCAGGCTCAGAGACGCGGCGGGGCAGGGCGATGATCTCACCCTGGCGGAGGGGGACGCCCTGATCGATCCCGTTGTAGCGGGCCAATTCGCCGCTGTCGGCGCCCACACGTGCGGCCACGTCTTTCAGCGTATCGCCCCGGCGGGCGACGACGACTTGGTAATTGGGATAAGAGATTACGCCCCGTGCGTCGGGCTTGGGCCGGTCTGCCAAAGGCCCGCGCGCGGCTTCGGCGGTGGAGAACCCATCGCCAAAGGTGCTGCGCATGTCGTAATCCAAGGGCTGATTTTCGCAACCTGCCAGCAGTATCGCACTGGTCCCGGCCATTAGGGTCAGCCGCATGGGGCGGCGCAAGCGTGTTTGGCGCATCTGCAAGTCCTCATCTTCGCCCCCAGACGGTATGGGGCGTTGTCCGTGTCTCTGTAACCTATTAGCCGTCCTTGCCCAAGCCTTCCAGCAGGGGGACAAAGCGCACGGCACGCAATTCGTCGTATTCCAGCCCATCAGCGGTCTTTCGCACGCGGATGAGGTGTTGGACCGTGTCGGATTGGCCGACGGGCAGTACCATGATGCCGCCTTCCTTTAGCTGCGCGAGCAGGGGGCCGGGCGGGTCTTCGGCGGCGGCGGTCACGATGATCCGGTCAAAGGGGGCCTGTTCGGCAAGGCCAAAGCTGCCATCGGCGGTGATCGCGGTGATATTGGTCAAATCCATCGCCTCGAAGACACCGCGCGCCTCTTGCACCAGACGGCGGTGCCGGTCGATCGTATAGACCCGCCGGGCAAGCTTGCTGAGGATCGCGGCCTGATAGCCCGAGCCGGTCCCGATTTCGAGCACCTTATCGCGCGACGACACCTGCAAGGCTTGGCTCATGAGCCCCACGACAGAGGGTTGGCTGATGGTCTGGCCGCAGGCGATGGGCAGGGGCATGTCCTCATAGGCGCGGCTGGCAAAGAGGCCGCGGATGAAGGGGCCGCGGTCGATCGCTTCCATCGCTGTCAGCACGCGCGCATCGGTCACGCCCTTGGAGCGCAGCGCGTAGAGGAACTGCATTTTGCGTTCCGCTTCAGAGATGGGGGGCTCATTCATCCGTTGATGCCCGCCAGCGTTTCGAGGGCCGCGTGATCCGTCAGGTCGCAGCGCATCGGGGTGACCGAGACATAGCCATCAAGGTTGACGCAGGCATCGCTGCCCGGTGCCGTTTGCACACGCTGATCGCCGCCCTTGATCCACAAAAAGCGGCGGCCCGAGGGCGACAGATGTGCTTCGGTCGAAAACCCGGTGCCGGGGCGGCGGCCCTGTGGGGCCAGCCGGATGCCGCGCACATCAGCGCCCGCCACTGGCGGGAAGTTCACGTTGTAGAAAAGCCCATAGGCCGCGTCTTCTTTGGGGCTGTGATCTAAAATGCGGCGGCAGGTCTCGGCGCCGTGCTGGGCGGCGGCCTCAAAAGGATCGGCCAGATCGCGGTTGGCGGGGCCGTAGTATTGCGACAGGGCGATGGCCGGAAGCCCTTGCAACGCCGCTTCGATCGCGCCGCCAAGCGTGCCGGAATAGAGCGCGTTTTCAGCCGCGTTATTGCCCCGGTTCACGCCGGAGAGCACCAGATCGGGGGGTGCGGCGGTCATCGTGTCATGGATCGCGGCAAGGACGCAATCGGCGGGGGAGCCTTCGGTGGCGAAGACGCGTTCGTCCAATTGCGTGATCATCATCGGCTTGGTGTAGCTGATGCAATGGCCGACGCCGGATTGCTCAAACGCCGGTGCCACGGTCCAGACCTCGCCCGTAGGCCCGGCCAGTTCCTCGGCAATGGCGCGCAGCACGGCCAGACCGGGCGCGTTGATGCCGTCATCGTTTGTAATCAAAATACGCATGAATGGCCCCTTTTTGCCTTGATAGGCGAGGGGCGGACCGGCGGCAAGCGCAGCGCGCCGGTGCCGCGCGGTTCAGGAGGCGGAGTTTTCCGACAGTTGCGCCAATACCGCAGCGGCCTGCGTGGCGGTGTCGCTCAGCGCCGCGCGGTCTTCGCCGGGGAAGAAGCGCGCGCGGGTGGCGGTGGGCATCGGCTCGGGCGTGAGGATATGGACCCGGGGGCCGATCTGCGCGGTCTCGACCTGCCAAGAGGTCGCCAGCGCGATCTGCGCAGCCTTGGTGGCCCCGTAGCTGCCGAAGAATTTCGTCCCCGCACGCGGATCGTCAAAGAAGACCGCTGTGCCATTCGCCCCCAAGAGCGGTGAGACGAAGGTGATCAGACGCGCGGTGGCGGTGACGTTTCCGGCGATGGATTTCTCCATATCCTTGGCGTCGATGTGATCGGTCGGCGTCAGCGGGGCCGCGTGGACGGCGCAGTGCAGCCAAAGGTCGAGCCCGCCCCAACGGTCATGGATGCCCCGGCACAGCACGGCCATGGCATCGGCGTTGGTGATGTCCATCGGCGCCAAGGTGGCGCTGCCGCCCTTGGCTTGGATACGGTCGTCCAACTCTTCGAGCGCGCCGGTCGTGCGACCGACCGCGATGATGTGATGGGTTGGGGCCAAGGCTTCTGCCAATGCGGCCCCAAGGCCGCGCGATGCGCCGGTGATCAATGCTGTCTTGCTCATGCGCGGGATGTGCACTGCCCCGCGCGGCAGGTCAAGAGGCGCGCGCGGCGCCTCCCTCAAGGTTTCAGCCCTGCGGCAGGCGCAGCACTTGATTGCCGCGGCGGCTGGAGAGCACCAACGTCCCTTGCCCGATGGCGGAGACGACGCCGCCGGCGACCTGATCGCCCACTTCGACGCGGGAGATTTTGCCGCCACCTTCGCGGATCAGCGCGCCGGGCGTGCTGTCGCTGCCGAAGATGCCGATTAGCGCCGTGCTGGACAAGTCGGCCTTCTGAGTTGCCAGATCGGAGACTTTCTTTGGGGTCGGGGTCCCATTGCTCGCCATTGATATGCCTTTCGCCTGTGGTTGCGTTTCGCGCGGCAGTCCCCCGCGCTCGCAAGGCGTCAGCTAAGCCCTGCCGCAGTGCAGCGGAAGGGGGCGTTTTCGGGATGCGCAGGGTTCTGCCAAAGCGTCGGCAAAGCTGCGCCGACACCTTGGTTGTAACGCTGCGACCTTTCGTAAGGCTTAATTCGGCTTAGCCGACGAAAGCCTTTTCGACGACGAAATGCTGAGGGTCGGAATTGGCACCCTCGGTGAGGCCAAAGCCTTCGAGAATCTCCATAATATCCTTGTTGAACCCAAGGCTGCCGCAGACCATGGCGCGGTCATGGGCGGCATTGATCTGGGGCACGCCCAGATCTTCGAACACCGTGCCATCCTGCAAAAGATTGGTGATCCGGCCCATCTTGGGGCTCTCTTCGCGGGTGGTGGTCGGGTAATAGCGAATCTTGGCAAGGTTTTCCGGGCCGATGAGTTCCTGCATCAGCTCGTCAGCCTTCAGCCCTTCGATCAACTGGCGGCCATACTCAAGCTCTGCCACGTCGCGGCAGGTGTGGGTGACGATGACCTCGTCGAATTTCTCATAGGTCTCAGGCTCGCGCAGCAGGCTTGCGAAGGGGGCAAAGCCGGTGCCGGTGGCGAACATCCACAGCCGGTCGCCGGGCAGCAGCGCGTCATGGACCAGCGTGCCCACGGGTTTGGGCCGCAGGATGATCTGATCGCCGGGCTGGATGTGCTGCAGCTTGGAGGTCAGCGGGCCGTCTTGCACTTTGATCGAGTAGAACTCCAACTCATCGTCCCAGGCGGGCGAGGCGATGGAATAGGCGCGCAAGAGCGGTTTTTGCTTGCCGGTTTCGGGATGCGGGTCGCCCATCAGGCCAATCATCACGAACTCGCCCGAGCGGAACCGCAGCGAAGCGGGCCGGGTCACCCGGAACGAGAAAAGCTGATCGGTCCAGTGCGTAACCGAGGTCACGGTCTGGGCGTCGGGCAATGTCGGGACGGGCTTGGCGGCGGTTTGGTTCACTGTGCTCTGCTCGGTCATCATGGTTTCCGCAAATCGGGTTGCGGCCTCTACTTATGGCAAGGAAGGGGGGAGGGCAATGAAGCGGCCTATTTGGCCGCGGTCGCCGGTCCGGATGCGGCACCGCGCAGGCGGGACTGATAGTCATGGGCCTGCCAATCGGCGCGGGCCAGCCATTGGTCCTCAGGCTGGCGGGCGGCCAGATCATCGTCGATCTCGACCTCATCGAAACCGGCGCGGCGGGCCATGGCATATTGATCGGCCAGCACATGCCCGTGGGCGCGCAGGCGGCCCTTGTAGCCGCGCAGGCGCAGGACGCGGGCGATGGTAAAGCCGCGCCCATCCGCGAAAGAGGGGAAATCGACACGGATCATCTCAAGCGCCGGGGTCAGCGTGAGGGCATGGGCATCGGCGTCAGAGGCCAGATCGACGGCGCGGCAATCGTTCGCGGCGCTATCCTCGCAATAGCCTTGGGTCCAGTCGTCGGCGGTGAAGCCTGTGTCGGTGACGAGTACGCTCATGATTTGTCTCCTGTTCGGACCACTTTGCCGTTCACAAAATGGATGCCGCATTCTTCTTTGTTCTGATCGCGCCAGCGCCCGGCGCGCGGGTCTTCGCCCGGGGCCACGGGCGAGGTGCAGGGCGCGCAGCCGATCGATGGGTAGCCCTTGGCCACCAGCGGATGCCGGGGCAGGCGGTTTTCGGTGATGTAGTCGGCCACATCGGAATTGGCCCAATAGGCCAGCGGGTTCACTTTGATCCGGGGTGCTGCACCGTCTTCGGGGATCTCGGTCTCGAAAAACTCCAAGGCCGCGCGGCTGCCCGATTGAAAGCGTTTGCGCCCGGTGATCCAGCCGTCATAGCCCGCAAGTGCGCTCTGGAGGGGCCGGGTCTTGCGCAGGGCGCAGCAGGCGTCGGTGTCATATTGGTGCAGCGTGCCATCGGGGTCCTGTGCTGCGATCTCTGCGCTGCGCAGGGTGGTGACATTGCGCAGGCCGAGGCGCTCGCTCAGCTCCTGCTGGTAGACGAGGGTTTCGGCAAAGAGCATCTCGGTGTCGATAAAGAGCACCGGGATGTCCCGCGAGACCATGGAGGCGAGGTGCAACAGCGCCACCGATTCCGCGCCGAAGCTGGAGACGAGGGTAAGGTTCTCAATCTCCGCATCGGCGCGGCGGATCACATCCGTCGCCCCGTGGTGGCGCAACTCGGCGTTGAGCCGTGTCACCTTTTCCTCGACCGCGCGCAGCCCCTCGGGAGGCGGCGCATCGGTATTTGAGAAAGGATGAAGTTCAGGGGTGTCAAGCGGCATTGGCCCGATCCTTCTCTGCCGCGTCGGGGTAGAGCACGGCTTTGAATGGCGCGAGGCCGAGGCGGCGGTAGGCTTGCAGGAAGGTCTCGCCGGGATCGTTGCGCAGGTCGAGATAGCCCAGAACGAGGCGTTCGATGGCGGGGATGATCTCCTCGGCCGAGAAGCCGGGGCCGGTGCGGGTGCCGAGGCTTGCGTCCTCGGTGCCGTCACCGCCGAGCGTGATCTGGTAGTTCTCCACGCCTGCGCGGTCGAGGCCGAGGATGCCGATATGGCCCACGTGGTGGTGGCCGCAGGCGTTGATGCAGCCGGAGATTTTGATCTTGAGCGGGCCCACGTCATGTTCGAGCTTCAGCTCGTCGAAACGGGTGGCGATTTCCTGCGCGATGGGGATGGAACGCGCGGTGGCCAGCGCGCAGTAATCCATGCCGGGGCAGGCGATGATGTCGGAGATCAGCCCGATGTTGGCGGTGGCGAGTTTCGCCTCTTTCAGCGCGGCGTGCAGTTCGGGCAGGTCGCTGCGGTGCACATGGGGCAGGATCACGTTCTGCTCATGACTGATGCGCAGCTCGTCATGGCCGAAGCGGCGGGCGAGGTCGGCCATCACGCGCATTTGGTCTGCGGTCGCGTCGCCGGGCGTGGCGCCATGGGCCTTGAGGCTGATCGAGACGATGGCGTAGCCGGGCGCGCGGTGCGCGGCGAGGTTGGTATCGGCCCAGGCGCGGAAGACCGGATCGTTGGCATAGGCGGACTCGTAGGCCCCGAGGGAGGCTGTTTTGAACGCGGGTGCTGCGAAATCGGCTTCGATACGCGACAGCATTTGCTGGTCGATGCCGGTGAACTGGTCGCGGATCAGCGCATATTGCGCGTCGACCCGGGCGCGGATGTCTTCGATGCCGTTCTCGTGGACGGTGATCTTGATGCGCGCCTTGTACTTATTGTCGCGGCGGCCGAGCACGTTGTAGACGCTGACGATGGCTTCGAGCGTGGGCAGCAGGTCTTCATATTTCACGAAATCATAGAGCACCTTGCCGATCATCGGGGTGCGGCCAAGGCCGCCACCGACGATGACCTCGAAACCCTGCTCGCCATCGCGTTCGACGATGCGCAGGCCGATGTCATGGGCCTTGATCACCGCACGGTCGGCGGCGGCGCCGGTGACGGCGACCTTGAACTTGCGCGGCAGGAACTGGAACTCGGGGTGGTCGGTGGACCATTGGCGGATCAACTCGGCCACCGGGCGGGGGTCGGCGACCTCATCGGCGGCGGCCCCGGCGAAATGGTCCGCCGTCACGTTGCGGATGGTGTTGCCGGAGGTTTGGATCGCATGCAGCTTCACCTCGGCCAGCGCGTCGAGCATATCGGGCACATCGCGCAATTCGGGCCAGTTGTACTGAATGTTCTGGCGCGTGGTGAAATGGCCGTAGCCCTTGTCCCACCGCTCGGCGATATAGGCGAGTTGGTCCATCTGGGCGCTGTTCAGCGTGCCATAGGGGATCGCCACCCGCAGCATATAGGCGTGCAGTTGCAGGTAGAGGCCGTTCATCAGGCGCAGGGGTTTGAACTCATCCTCGGTGAGCGAGCCGTCGATGCGGCGCTCGACTTGGGCGCGGAACTGGGCGTTGCGCTCGGCGAGGAATTTGTCGTCGAATTCGGTGTAGCTGTACATCAGACGGTCTCCTGTTTGCCGTGGGCGTAGTTCGAGGGGCCGGTGGCGCGGAACTCTTCGCGGAAATGGGTGGGGCGGGGGCCGCCCGCTTCGGGGGCCACATCGGCGAGGTAGACGCCGACGACCAAATCCTGTTGGCTCAGCGCGTCGATCAGGCGCAGGTCGGCGTCGGCCTCATCGGTGAGGACTTCGGCCTCACTGAGCTTGCGGGTCCAGCCGGTGGCGGTTTGATAGACGACATCGCCTTCGAGCAGCGCATTGGCGGTGATGACCTTGGGGGTGAAGGGTTTGGGCATGTCAGGCCAGCTCCTCTAGCGGGGTTTCGGTGGCAACTTGGACGGCGGCGCGCGGGGCGAGGCCGTAGAAGGTGAGCGCGGGGCCGGTCATTTCGGCATCGGCCAGATCGCGCGGCAGATCGTTCAGCGTGGTCGACAGCACCCGCTGATCGGCGCGCGAGGCGTTTTCGATCACGGTGACGGGTGTGGCGCGGTCGGCGCCGTGCATCAGCAGGCGGCCTTGGACGAAACGGGCGGATTTCTTGCCCATATAGATCGCGGCGACTTCATTCGGGCGCGCGAGGGCGGCCCAGTCGTGATCGGCGAAACCTTTCATGTCGTGCCCGGTGAGGAAGCGGACCGAGGCATTGCGGCCCCGTTTGGTCAGGCTCTGCCCGATGCCCGCCACGGCGGCGGAGGCGGCGGTGATGCCGGGCACGATGTGCCAGCCGATGCCATGGGCGTCGACCGCGTCGATCTCTTCGTCGAGCCGGCCAAAGACCGTGGCATCGCCGGATTTCAACCGCACCACCTGTGCGCCGCTTTGCGCGTGTTCGACCAGCAGGGCGTTGATGTGCTCTTGGGCCGTGGAGGGGCCGAAACCTTCTTTGCCGACGTCGATCATCAGCGCCTCGCGGCGGGCGAGTTCGAGGATCTCGGGGCTGATCAGCCGGTCGTAGATCACCACATCGGCCTCATCCAGCGCGCGGCGGGCCTTGAGCGTCAGCAGTTCCGGGTCGCCCGGGCCACCGCCGACAAATGCCACATGGCCTGCGCGGGCTTTGCGGGTGAGGTGGGTGTGCAGCAGGGTTTTCAGCGCCGGGCGCACAGTATCCTTGCCCTCAGCCATGGCGCGGGGGCCGGTGGCGAAATAATACTCCCGCCAGAAATCACGGCGCGCGCGGCCCATGGGCAGGGCATCGGCCAGCTTGCGAAAGCCTTTGCCGATGCGCGCCAGCGGGCCGAGGGTGACGGGCAGACGCTCTTCCAGATCGGCCTTGATGGCACGGGCCAGCACCGGGGCGGCGCCTTCGGTGCCGATGGCCACGGTCACCGGATCGCGGTCGACGATGGCGGGGGTGATGAATTCGCTGTCGTGCAGGTTGTCGACGATGTTGACCAGTACGCCAGCCGCATGGGCCAGCGCGGCATTCTCGGCATCCAGCGCGTCATCCTCATCCGCTGCATAGAACAACCGCGCGCCGGGCAGATCGGTGGCGGTGAGGGGGCGGCGGTGCAGGGTGAGCTTGCCTGCCGCTTGCCAATCTACGATCTCTGCCGCCGGGTCGGGGGCGAAGACATGCAGCGCCGCTTTGGTTTTCATCAGCAGACGCAGCTTGGCCAGAGCGGCTTCGCCGCCGCCGGAGAGGAGGATCTTTTGCCCGCGGGTGGCGAGGAAGATGGGAAAGTGATCCATGATGCGCCCTGTATTCTGTTTGACGTGACCTCTTATATAGGAAATATTCCCGATAATTGGCTATATGCTGGCGCAGATAAGAACATGCGTTCGCTTTGGCCGCAGGTTGAGTATGAACGTCCTGCCGGGACGAGAGAGAAGAGAATGACTGTCCGAATTGATGAGACCGACCGGAAGATTTTGGCGCAGCTGCAACGGGATGCGAGCCAATCGCTAGACGATATTGCCCGTGAAGTAGGGTCTTCAAAGACGCCGGTGTGGAATCGGATACGCAAGCTGCGCGAAGCCGGGGTCATCGGTCAGCAGACCGTGGTGCTGGATTCCGAAGCGCTCGGGTTCGAGGCCTGTTTCTTTGTCCTGATCCGCACGTCAGAGCATGAGGCGGCCTGGCAGGCGGCGTTTTTGCAGGCGTTGAAAGACCGGCCCGAGGTGCAAGAGGCGCACCGTCTGGCGGGGGATATCGACTATATCCTGAAGGTGCGGGTCAAGAACGCGCGGGCCTATGATGTCTTTTATCAGGCGCTGATTTCAGAGGTGAAAGTGCATAACGTCACAGCGCTTTTGTCGATGGAAGAGATCAAATCGACGACGATGCTGCCGCTGTAAGAGGAGGGCGGCGGGAGCCTCCGCCGCCCCGCATTGGCTTAGGACTGGGCGAGGGCCGTCACGATAGGCGCGAAATCCTCGGCCTTGAGGCTGGCCCCGCCGACCAACGCGCCATCGACGTTTTCGACGGCGAAGATTTCGACCGCATTCGCGGCTTTTACCGAACCGCCGTAGAGCAGGGGAAGCGCATTGCCGATCTCCGCGCCGAAACGGTCGATCAGGCGGGCGCGAATGAAGTCATGCACCTCTTTGATCTGCGCAATGCTGGGGACTTTGCCGGTGCCGATGGCCCAAATCGGCTCATAAGCGATAACGGTGTTCCCGGCCTCCACAGCATTGGGGAGGGAGCCGTCGAGCTGCGCGCCGATAATGTCGAGGGTCTGGCCCGCGTCCCGCTCAGCCTCGCTTTCGCCGATGCAGATGATGGCGGTGAGACCGGCACCCCATGCGGCAACAGCCTTGGCTTGCACATCGGCATCGGTCTCGCGGTGGGCATCGCGGCGCTCGGAATGGCCGAGGATCACATGGCTCGCCCCGCTGTCGGCAACCATCGCGGCAGAGATATCGCCGGTGTAGGCGCCCGCTTCTTCGGCATGGCAATCCTGTGCACCGATCTGGATCGGGCTGCCATGGGTGGCGTCGGTGGCGCGAAAGAGGAGGGTGCTGGGCGGGCAGATCACGACCTGCGGCGGGTTTTCGGGCAGGCCGGTGGCAAGGTTGTGAAGCTCTGTCAGCGCGGCGGCGGTGCCGTTCATTTTCCAGTTGCCGGCGGCGATTTTGGGGCGCATCGGTTCCGTCCTGATCTGTTACTGTTGCCAGATCAGTTCGCAGGCCCGTGGCCTTTCGTCAAGGCCGGGGCAGATCGGCGCGCTCACTTCGCGCCGAGGCTTTCGTCGAATTTAATGGATTCGCCGCAGCCGCAGGCTTCGGTCACATTGGGATTGCGGAATTTGAAACCGGACTCGAGCAGTGTTGTTTCATAGTCGATTTCCGTGCCGAAGAGGAACATCTGCGCCATGGGCGCGATCATCACCCGCGCGCCGTCTTGTTCGACCACCTCATCATTGGGGTCGGTCGCTTCGACGTATTCCATGGTGTATTCCATCCCCGCACAGCCGCCTTTCTTGACGCCAATGCGCAGCCCGGCGTGGCCCGCCGATTGCATCAGCTTCGCAATCTGGCCAGCGGCTTTGGGGGTCATGGTAACGGCTTGCTTGCCGGGAATGCCAAACATCACAAATCTCCTATGCCGCCAAGATAGGGGTGCGGCGCGGCGATCTCAAGCCGTCAGAAGGAATTCATTGCGGCCTTGGTGGCGAAGGCGGCGATGAGCGCCCAGCCGAATGAGGCCAGCGTCCCGATAATCACGTATTCGCTTATCTTTTGGTTCTTTTTCACGGTGTCAAAGCGCAGAACCGACTTTGCCGCGATGAGAAAACCGATACCCGCAGGCTCGCCGATCATGACCATTAGAAAGATCAACGCGCGTTCCAGCAGGCCGATCATCCGGCCCGCATTCTCCAGCCCATCCGGTTGGGCTTGAGCTTTGTGTGGCAGCATCAGGCCGCCCACCGCCGGACCGCCCGCAAGGGTCGCGGTGATCAGCCCGGCAAGGAACAGCGCAGGCGGGATGAGCGTACCGCTGTGGTCGGCCCAGATGCCGCTGGCAAAGGCATCGGGCGCATAGAGGACAAGGGCCACGATGCTGATGAGGTGGGCAAGTTGATCGGTAAGGTAGGGCCAAAGCCGGTCGCGCTGGTGCTCCGGCACGGCGTAGGTCTTGAGCGCATCAATCGCGGTATGGGCAAGCGCGAGGAGGGCGGCAGGGATCAAACTGCCGCCGAGGGCCAATGCGGTCAGGGCAAAGACGATAGCGCCGTGGAGCAGCAGCACCTGCGGCTTGCGCTTGGCGGCGACCATCGCATTGGTTTGAAAAACGAAATCGGCCAGAAGGTGAGCGATTAGGCAAGCGAGAGCGGTGGCGATGGCCTGTTCGGTCATGGAAATTCCGGTAGTTGGTGATGGCGTCCATTTGAAAAGCCATGGCGAGCCGGGACAAGTGTTTTCTTACAGTGCCTAACAGTCTAATTTGGCTGTAACTCGGTAAAACAGGCTTAAAAAGCTGTTTTGCGCGCCTCGAGAACCTCGCAGACCTCCCGCAACTCATCGATCCCCGCCGCCTCCACATGGCCCTGCACGCTCTGCTGCGTCAGGTCAAACTGCCGCGCAAGCTCTGCTTGGACGGGCGGGTCGGGGGCCAGCATGTAATAGGCGACATCGGCTTGGCGCTTGGTCCAGCCGCCCGCGATCCGGTCGGCGAGGGGCAGGGCCGTGCGCAGGGCGAGGGGGGCGTCGGGCGCGTGCATGCGTCGCGCGCGGGCATGTTGTCGAGCGCGTGGCCGGAGCTGACCAGTGCCGCTCCGTCCGCGCGGGATAGGTCGTTACCTGCGAAATGCGCGGGGCCGATACCGATGCCAAAGCGGGTGTCAGCGGTCTTGCCGCAGCGGCGCACGGTGGCGCGTAGGACGAGGGCTGCGCGGAAGGTGAAAGTGGGCGCCACGGCCATCTGCCAGCCATCTCCACGAAAACGGGTCATCCGGGCGGGCTGGCCTTGCCAAGCAGTCAGCGCCTCGGAGGCATCATCAAGGCGCGCGAAGATGGCATCCAACTCCGCCCGGCTCATCGCGGAGGATTTCACGATATCGCCGGTAAAAATTGCCCAAGTTTCCATGGCTTGCCCCTTGTTTCCCGCAATGTCGCAGGAAGGCGAAATCCATGCAAGCCCGGCCACGGGAAAGGGCCGCCCGAGAGGGGCGGCCCTACTGGCGATCTAACGGCTAGGACCGATCAGAGGCCCATGCAGTTCGCATAATAGGTTACGGTCGCAGGCCAGTCTGAGAAGACACCGGCCACGCCGACATCTTGAGCTAGCACATCCAGCGCCACCAGATAGTCGCTGTCGTCTTTCACGATGTCATTGACCGACTGGAAGTACCAACCGCCACCGGAGGCGAGCGGGCCGGAACGCTCCAGCGTCCATGCAATCAGGGTCAGCCCCGCTTCTTTCGCGGCCATGGCGTATTCGGATGCGGCAATGGCGCCGTCCTTGTTGGTCAGCATCATGTTGAGCGAGGGGGCGAGGTAGTTCACGCCCTTGGCTTTCAGATCAGCGAAATCTTCGGCCCAAGTCTCGGGTTTTTGCTCATCAAAACCGTCGGACCATTGCACCAGATAGACAGCCTGCTTGCCGAATTCGGGTGTGTTATCAACCCAGTAAAGCACGTCTTCGAGGTTGAAGGACTGCGGCCAAACGTCGGAGGCGGGGATGCCTGCGGCGACATATTCATCCACCAGCTTCTGCGCGTAGTCTTCCTGAGAAAAACCCTCATGCGGCATCTCGACGGAGGGGGATTTCAGCTCTGGCGTGAACTTGGCGCCCAGAGATTTGAACAGTTCAATCGATTCCGCATGGGTCATCAGATCGGCCTTATCGCTGTAAAGCTCGGTGCGCCAATTCGCGACGCCGCCCTGATAGTCTTCGGCGGTGGTGGCGGTCTTGTCGGCGCTGTCCATCTTGGGCGTCAGGGTGCGGAACTCGGCCAAGGTGATGTCGGAGGTGCGGCATTCGGCGCTGGCGGGCGTGTCACCTGACGCGGCGGTGAAGCCGGTGGTGCATTTCTCGGCCAGATCGGAGACGAGGATGTTCGTCGTTGTGTGCAGGTCGTTCTGCGCGTGGCGGCAGACCAGCTCATGATCGGCGGTAAAGGTCACGTCGCATTCCAAGATGCCCGCGCCCATACGCGCGGCGGCGACGTTGGATTGCACGGTATGCTCAGGAAACATCAGCGGCGCGCCACGGTGGCCGATGGAGAAATCGGTCTTGGTGGCGTCTTGCCCCATGCAGGAGGCCAGCTTGTCCTTCAATGCGCCCTCGGGCAGCTTGTCCACCAGATAGGCCGGGCGGGGGCCGTATTCGACCGGGGTCGCGGCAGCATCGGCCTGGGCCAGCGCCATGCCGGGCGCGAGGGCCAGAGCGGCGAGAGAAACAAGTGTTCGCATAATGTTATCCGTTCGTGAATGAAGTTCTGGGGCTTCTATGGGTGCCCGATGTAACGGTTTCACGACCGGATCATGTCAGTCAAATGAACAATGCTTGGCCGTCCCGCTCGGCGGGATGCGGCCAAAAGAAAACGCCGCCGATGTCCAGCATCGACGGCGTCTGTTCTTCGCTTGTAAAGCTGTCGCTTACATGAAGCCCAGTTCAAGGCGGGCTTCGTCCGACATCATATCCATGCCCAAGGCGGCTCCCAAACCAGTGCCACATTGACTTGCTTGACCCCGGCAATCGGCTCAACCGCATCGGCAACCCAGCCGGGCATCTCACCGGCCACGGGGCAGCCGGGCGCGGTCAGCGACATCTTGATGTCGACTTCATTCTCGTCGTTGATGTCGATGGTGTAGATCAGCCCCAGTTCATAGATATTCACCGGGATCTCAGGGTCATAGACCGTGCGACAAGCCTCAACGACATGCTCGTAAAGCGGGTGATCGGTGGAGGAGGGCGCAATCAGCGGTGTCCCTTCGAGCGGTTGGGTCTGTTCGGTCATCTCTTGCCTCGCATCATTCTCGACGTTTTATATAGGGATTGCGGGCAGGGGCGTAAAGTGGCCCCGAGCCGGGCGGGGCCGCTGCCGCCCCCGTTATCCGCCTTTGCGACGCCGCGCGGGCTGTGGCTTCACCCGGGCTTCGATCTCATCATAGACCTTGCCGACGATGTCTTTCTTGGTGGCATTCTCGATCCCCTCGAACCCGGGGGAGGAGTTGACCTCAAGCACCTTTGGCCCGCTTTCAGATCGCAGCAGATCGACCCCGGCGATGCCGAGGCCAAAGGCACGGGCGGCGCGCACGGCGGTATCGCGTTCCTCTTTCGAGATGCGCACGACCTTGGCCGAGCCGCCCCGGTGCAGGTTTGAACGGAAGTCCCCCTCGGCGCCCGTGCGTTTCATGGAGGCTACGACCTTGCCCGCCACCACGAGGCAGCGGATGTCTTCACCGGCGGCCTCCTTGACGAAGTCCTGCACGAGGAAGTTGGCGCGCAGGCCACGAAAGGCGTCGATCACACTTTCGGCGGCCTTCTTAGTTTCCGCCAGCACGACACCCTTGCCTTGGGTCGACTCCAGCAGCTTCACGATCAGCGGCGCGGTGCCCACCAGCGCCATCAGGTTGGAGGTGTCTTTCGGTGATGCGGCAAAGGCCGTGGTCGGCATGCCGATCTTTTTAGCGGCCAAGACCTGATGCGCGTGCAGCTTGTCGCGGCTCGCGGTGATCCCGGCAGAGCCGTTGACGCAATAGGTGCCGATCGTCTCGAACTGGCGGATCACGGCGGTGCCATAGGGGGTGATCGACGCGCCGATGCGCGGGATCACCGCGTCGTAGCGCGGCAGGCGCTTGCCGTCGTAATGCACCTCGGGGGCGAGTTGGTTGATCGCCATATAGCAACGCGTGGTGTCGATCACCTCAACCACATGGCCGCGCGCTTCGCCCACCTCGACCAGCCGGCGGGTGGAATAGTTGTCTTCCCGGCTCAGTACAGCGATGCGCAGGGCACGCTGCGGCGCTTTGTGGCGCAGGCTGGCGGTGTGGTAGACGTCGTAATTCAGGTCAGGTTGCAAACGCCGTTCAGTGGCCGAGATGTTGATATGTTCGGTCAGCGCCTGACGGCCCAGCAGCATGCGGCTGGTCATGGTGCCCCGGTTGGTCAGGGTGACGTCGATGGGCCAGCTTTGGCCGCCGACCTCAAGCGTGGTGGCAATGACGAAACGTTGCTCGGATTCGCCGTTGGAAGAGGTCACCTCGCGCCGGTCGATGATCGGGGCGGAACAAGTGATCGAGATATCTTCACGCCCGGCGATGGGATGCACGTTGAACCGCACCTTGGGCTTGGAGGCGGGGCCGAAGACTTCGATGTCATGGGCATGCAGCGCCGAGGTGCGCGCGCCGGTGTCGACTTTTGCTTTGATCGCGGGCAGGCCAAGATCGGGCAGGGCAACCCATTCTTCCCAACCGAATGTGAGTTTTTCCATTGCCTGCTCCTTGGGTCATTGGTCTGCCTGCCTAACCTGCGGCAGGGGCTGCATCAAGCGGCGCGATGTCAGGGGGTGCCCATATCCGCAGGGGCGGGGGGCAACATGCGGACGTCGTCTTCTTTCTCCATCCGCGCGGCGGCGGCAAGAAGTTCCTCACGCACGCGGCATTCGATATCCCAAAAGGTGGCGGCATTGTCGGTGGGCAACTCGAAGCGCACCTTGATGCCAAAGGCATCTTGGTCGAGCACATGCACCTTGGCCTTGTCCATCGGTTTGACATCATCGGGGTCTTCGCGGGCCAAGAGGTCAAAAAACACACGGCGCAGGGCTGCCACATCAGCGTTTTGCGACAGGGTCAGAATGATGGGGCGCACCATGGCGTGATCCTCGATCGACCAGTTTTCAAAGGCGTCGGAGACGAAATAGCTGACCGGCACGATCAGCCGGGTGCCGTTCCAGTTGAGCAATTGAACGTAAGTAAAGTGAATTTGCTCAACGGTGCAGAAATGCCCTTCGAAGATCAGCTGATCCCCGATCCGTGCAGAACGGTTCAGCGCGATCTGGATGGAGGCGAGGATATTGCCCAGAACCTCACGCGCGGCGAAACCCAAGACGATGGTCACCGCACCGGCAGAAGCCAGCAGCGACAGACCCAGCGTATTGTCCGCATTGCTGGAGACGAGGATCACCCCTGAGGCCACCAGCACGGCGATCACGATCACCCCTTTACGCGCCGCCGCGATTGTCGTGGCGATAGAGCGCATATGGGCGTTCATCGGATCGGCAAGCTCATAGGCGTTGTTGGGGCTGATCCGGTCAAAGATCTCGTCAAAGGTAAAGACAATGGCGAGGGCGGCGGCGGTAACATAGGCGATCAGCAAAATCGGGCTCAGCACCGCGTCGATAAAGCCCGAGACAACCAAGACCCTGCTGGTGGCCGTGCCAATGATTGCCGCGCAAAGCACGATGGCGGCGGGCCAGCGGAAAGAGCGCAACACAAAGCGCATCCAGCGGCGTTTGGCGGCCTGCCCGAGGCGGCGCATGATGCTAAAGGCGAACCAACCGGCTGTCAGGGCGACGACGACCAGCAGGGGCAGGAACAGCACCTCCCACAGGTACATGCCCCAAAAGGCGCGGATGCGCAGCCAGTCGGGCAGCATCGTCTCAAGGTCTGTCGGGCCATACTGCGCGTGCAGATGCGGAATATTGTCGATGCTCTGGCGCGAGAAGACCCAGACCGGTTCGGCATCCTCACCGGGTTTGATCCGGTTGAGCCGCAGCGGCACGTCATGGCCGCCCAGTTCCAGACGGTCGATCAAGAGCGAGCGGCGCACGCGCCCGGTGTCATTGTCCTCGGCCGAGCCTGAGAGCCAGCCGTCGGGCCGGTCTGCCAACCTGCGCCATGGCACGACGACCTTGCGCTCCATCAGGACGGAAAGTTGGAAGGCACGCTCGGCCCCGGTAACCGCCTGATCCCCTTGCGGCAGGTCCGACAGGTCAAGGATATGGGCCGCGTCCGAATAGTGCCCATTGTCGGTGAGGTAGATGAAGCTTTCCAACGCCGCCATCGGTGTGCCGCGGTCCAGCGTCTCAGGCGGGGGCGGCAGGCCGGGGTTCAGCTCGGTCGTTTGAAACCATTTCCCCTGCGCCTGCCCGGTGGCGGCTCCCGTCAGCAGCGCAATCGCCAGCAGGAAGGCCCCCAGAAAACGAGGAAACACGGTCGCGAAAGCGCGTGAGAGTAAGGCAAGCCGCTGCATGGATAGCGCAATGTAGCGGGGGTTCGGGCAATTCAAGGCTACGCGGCGCTTTGAACCGCTATTTGCGGGCTTTTGGGCTGCGTTGAGGTTGCGCGTAGCGAGCCGCGCATAGTTGGATTGCTGGCTTCAAAGCGGTCGCAGGAATGCCTTGGGGGTGATCAAGCGGCGACGACCAAGCCCTAAGCCCGTTATCCTTTGAACGATATCATTCTCGTGCAATCTCGGCTATTTCAGCTTTATTGCATGTTTCCCGCCACTGGTTTATCGCGCCAGTCGCAGGCAGAGAGGGCAGCGTATGACCAGCACCGGATTCACCAAACACGCGCAGGACGGCAAGGCACGCAGCGGCGTGATCCAAACCCGCGCGGCGAGATCCGCACGCCCGCTTTTATGCCCGTGGGCACAGCGGCGACGGTCAAGGCGATGATGCCCGAAAGCGTGGCCTCCACCGGCGCGGACATTCTGCTGGGCAATACCTACCACCTGATGCTGCGCCCCACGGCAGAGCGTGTGGCCGCCTTGGGCGGGCTGCATAAGTTCATGAACTGGGACAAGCCGATCCTGACCGACAGTGGCGGTTTTCAGGTGATGAGCCTTGCAGGCCTGCGCAAGCTGACCGAACGCGGCGTGACTTTCAAAAGCCACATTGACGGCTCCAAACATGAGATCACGCCGGAGCGCTCGATGGAGATTCAGGAGCTTCTGGGCTCGGACATCGTCATGTGTTTCGACGAATGCCCGGCGCTGCCCGCCGACCGGGACCGCATCGCCGAAAGCATGCGCTTGTCGATGCGTTGGGCCAAGCGTAGCCGGGAGGCATTTGGCGACCGCCCCGGCCACATGCTGTTCGGCATCCAGCAAGGCGGGTTGGAGGAAGACTTCCGCCAAGAAAGCGCCGAGGCGCTGCGCGAGATCGGCTTTGACGGCTATGCCGTCGGCGGTCTGGCCGTGGGGGAGGGGCAGCAGGCGATGTTCTCCACCTTGGACTTCTCGACCGACATGCTGCCCGAGGACAAGCCGCGCTACCTGATGGGCGTGGGCAAGCCCGACGATATCGTCGGTGCCGTGGCGCGGGGCATCGACATGATGGACTGTGTGCTGCCCTCACGCTCTGGCCGCACGGGGCAGGTCTTTACCCGGATGGGCGTGCTCAACATCAAGAACGCGCGGCATCAGGATGATCCGCGCCCGCTGGATGAGAATTGCAGCTGCCCAGCCTGCCGCAACTATTCGCGCGCCTATCTGCATCATGTCTTCCGCAGCCAAGAGATCATCTCGTCCATGCTGCTGACGTGGCACAACCTGCAATACTACCAAGACATTATGGCCGGCATGCGCACGGCCATCGCGGCGGGGCGGTTCACCCAGTGGCAGGCCGATTTCCACGCAGGCCGCGAACAGGGCGACATCGACCCGCTCTGAGGGGCGAGCGCTTCGGCCTCACGGGAATTTGTGCGGATGATCCTTGCTGCAAGGTGGCAGGGTCTTAGGTGCCTTGCAGATTCTATTGCAAGGAAAGGCCCGAATATGACCGAGAAGCTTTTTACCCCTTTCACCGCCGGTGAGATCGCGGCCGAGAACCGTTTGGTGATGGCCCCCTGACGCGCAACCGCGCGGATAATAAGACCGGCGAAGTCTCGGACATGCATGTCGACTATTATCGCCAGCGGGCTGGCGCGGGCATCATCATCACCGAGGCCACGCAGATCAGCCCCGAGGGCAAGGGCTATTTCCAGACCCCCGGCATTCATAGCGAGGGCCAAGTCGCCGCATGGCGCAAGGTGACCGACGCGGTGCATGCCGAAGGCGGGCGGATCGTCATCCAACTGTGGCATGTGGGCCGGATCAGCCACACCTCCCTACAGCCTGATGGCGGCAAGCCTGTCGCGCCTTCTGCTATCGGCGCTGGCGTGAAAACCTTCACCGCCAACGGGTTCGAGGATACTTCCGAGCCGCGTGCGCTCGAAATCGAAGAGATGCCGCGTCTGGTCGCCGACTATGCTCACGCCGCCGAGATGGCCAAGAAAGCAGGCTTCGACGGGGTCGAGGTTCACGGGGCCAATGGCTATCTGCTGGACCAATTCCTGAAAACCGGTAGCAACAAACGCGACGATGCCTATGGCGGCAGCGTGGAAAACCGCGCGCGGCTGCTGTTCGAGGTGCTGGATGCGGTGACGGAAGTCTGGGGCGGCGAACGTGTGGGGCTGCGCCTCTCGCCCTTTTCGCCCGCCAACGGGATCGAAGACGCCAATCCGCAAGAGACCTTTGAGTATGTCGTGAAGGGGCTGAACCGGTACAACCTGTCCTATCTGCACCTTGTCGAAGGCGCGACAGGCGGCTCGCGCGAGTTGGACGAAGGCGAAAGCATCGCCGCGTTGCGGGCGCTCTTTGACGGGCCTTACATGGCCAACAACGGCTATGACCGCGAGATGGCGATCAAGGCTGTGGCCGAGGATAAGGCCGATCTGATCGCCGTGGGCCGCCCCTTCATCGCCAACCCCGATCTGCCGCGCCGCTGGCAGATGAACGGGTCGCTGAACGAGGGCGATACCGATACCTACTATGGCGGTGGGCGTGAAGGCTTTACCGATTACCCGACGCTGGAACAGGCCGAAGCCTGACCGATCAGGGGCGCCCGTGCGGCGCCCCTGTCTTACGACGCGTGCAATTGGGGCGAATTCACCCCATCGCGCGCTTGCCTCCACCCCGCCGAAGCGCGATGATGGCGGCCGAATAGCCCGCAAGGGATTGAAACAGGCGGACGGGATGCACACATGTCCTGTCCAGAAGAGGGGATGTCAGAGGCCGCCTATGACAGGGGCCCGGATGTCTTGCTAAGATAAGGAATTGAGCATGTTAGAGCCACTGAACGCATCCTACCCGGTGCTTCCGCTGCGCGACATCGTCGTGTTTCCCCACATGATCGTGCCGCTTTTCGTTGGCCGCGAGAAATCCGTCCGCGCCCTTGAAGAGGTGATGGCGGACGATAAACAAATCCTGCTGTCGAGCCAGATCGACCCCGCCGAGGATGATCCCGACACATCCGGCATCTACAAGGCCGGTGTGCTGGCCAATGTGCTGCAACTGCTGAAACTGCCCGACGGTACCGTGAAAGTGCTGGTCGAAGGGCAGGCGCGGGTGCGCATCACCGAATACCTCGAGAACGACAACTTCTTTGAGGCCCGCGCCGAGTATCTGACCGAGATGCCGGGTGACGCGGCTACCACGCAAGCGCTGCTGCGCACCGTGGCCGATGAGTTCGAGCGCTACGCCAAGGTCAAGAAGAACGTCCCCGAGGAAGCGCTTGCCGCCGTTGGCGAAAGCGCCGAGCCCGCGCGTCTGGCCGATCTCGTGGCCGGTCACCTCGGTATCGAGGTCGAGCAGAAGCAGGACTTGCTGGAAACGCTGAGCATCTCCGAGCGGCTTGAGAAGGTTTACGGCCTGATGCAGGGCGAGATGTCCGTGCTGCAGGTCGAGAAGAAGATCAAGACCCGCGTGAAGTCCCAGATGGAGCGGACGCAGCGCGAATACTATTTGAACGAACAGATGAAGGCGATCCAGCAGGAGTTGGGCGACGGCGAAGACGGCAAGAACGAGGTTGCCGAGCTCGAAGCCAAGATCGCCGAAACCAAGTTGAGCAAGGAAGCCCGCGAAAAGGCCGAGGCCGAGCTGAAGAAGCTCAAGAACATGTCGCCCATGTCGGCCGAAGCCACCGTGGTGCGCAACTACCTCGACTGGATGCTGTCGATCCCGTGGGGCGTGAAATCCCGCGTGAAGAAAGACTTGGGCCGCGCGCAAAAGGTGCTGGATGACGATCACTATGGCCTCGAAAAGGTCAAGGAACGCATCGTCGAGTATCTCGCCGTGCAGCAACGCTCGACCAAGATGAAAGGCCCGATCATGTGCCTCGTCGGCCCTCCGGGCGTCGGCAAGACCTCACTTGGCAAATCGGTCGCCAAGGCTACGGGGCGCGAGTTCATCCGCATCTCGCTCGGCGGCGTGCGCGACGAATCCGAGATCCGCGGCCACCGTCGGACCTACATCGGCTCCATGCCCGGCAAGATCATCCAGGCGCTGAAGAAGGCCAAGACCACGAACCCGCTTATCCTGCTCGATGAAATCGACAAGATGGGTCAGGACTTCCGCGGCGACCCGGCTTCGGCCATGCTCGAAGTGCTCGACCCGGAACAGAACGGCACCTTCGTGGACCACTATCTCGAAGTGGAATACGACCTGTCGAACGTGATGTTCCTGACCACCTCGAACAGCTACAACATGCCCGGGCCGCTTCTGGACCGGATGGAGATCATTCCGCTCTCGGGCTACACCGAGGACGAAAAGCGCGAGATCGCCAAGCAGCATCTGGTGCAGAAGCAGATCAAGAACCACGGACTGAAGAAGAACGAGTTCGAGATCGAGGATTCGGCCCTCACCGGCATGATCCGCTACTACACCCGCGAGGCCGGCGTGCGGAATCTTGAGCGTGAGATCGCTAAGGTGGCGCGTAAGTCGCTGACCAAGATCGTCAAGAAGGAGGCTGAGAGCGTCACTGTCACTGGCGACAACCTCGAAGAGTTCCTCGGCGTGCGCAAACACCGCTTCGGCTTGGCCGAGGAGAAGGACCAGATCGGCGTTGTGACCGGGCTGGCCTATACCTCCGTCGGCGGTGAGCTTCTGAGCATCGAAGCGCTGCGCCTGCCGGGCAAGGGCCGGATGAAGACCACCGGCAAGCTCGGCGACGTGATGAAGGAAAGCATCGACGCGGCGAGTTCCTACGTCCGGTCGATCTCTCCGCAGATCGGGATCAAACCGCCGAAGTTCGACACGTTGGACATCCACGTGCACGTGCCGGACGGCGCTACGCCAAAGGACGGCCCCTCGGCCGGTCTGGCGATGGTGACCTCGATCGTCTCGGTGCTGACGCAGATCCCGGTGCGGCGTGACATCGCCATGACCGGCGAGGTCAGCTTGCGCGGTAACGCCATGCCGATCGGCGGATTGAAGGAGAAACTTCTCGCGGCCCTGCGCGGCGGCATCACCACGGTGCTGATCCCCAAGGAGAACGAGAAGGACCTGCCGGACATCCCCGACAACGTCAAAGAGGGGCTGACCATCATCCCGGTGGGCCATGTCTCGGAAGTCTTGGAGCATGCGCTGGTGAGCAAGCCGAAGGCGATCGATTGGGACGAAGCCGCCCAAGAGGCCGCCGAAGCCGCCGCGATGAAGGCCCGTGCCGCAGGCGTGGACGCCACGACCACGCATTAAGGCGAGCAGCCTGTCAAAATGTCATGAACGCGCGCCTTCCGGGGCGCGCGTTTTTCGTATCCACTGTGGGGCAGGGCCCGCCGCATCTCGCGACAGTTTTTGCGCCGAACCCTCTTGCAAGCCGCGCCGCAATTGGCTACTTCGCCCCGCAAGGGTGATTAGCTCAGTGGTAGAGCGCTTCGTTCACATCGAAGATGTCAGGAGTTCAAATCTCTTATCACCCACCATTTTCCCCTAATTCGCGTTAGATGAGTTGGCTGCCTCGAGCCTGCGCTCATGTCCCATGGCTTGCCTTCTCTGCGTCGGAGTGATCCTTATCCCCATCGGCCCATACCACGGGCACCACGGGCGGAGAGAACATGTCGGCACATCCTAAAATCTGGTTCCTACGCCACGGGCAGACCGAGTGGAATCGCGCGTTTCGTCTGCAAGGGCATCTCGATTCACCGCTGACCGATCAGGGCATCGCCGAGGCCGAGCGGCAAGCGCAGATCATGCCCTCGATCCTTGCACAAAAGCCGGATATCCTCGTCTCTCCGCTTGGCCGGGCGCAACAGACGGCGCGGACTGCGTTGAATGGGGCCGCTTTCCAGACGGATGCGCGATTGATGGAGATACACGCGGGCGATTGGCAGGGGGCAACCCGGGATGAGATATTCGCCGCGTACCCCGACCTCGCGGCCCGCGACCCGGCCCCCTTGGAGATCTACGCCGCCGCGCCGGGCGGGGAGGGGCTGGCGGCCTTTCGCGCGCGGATTCGGGCGGTGCTCGACAGTTTGATCGCGCCCACGGTGCTGGTCGCCCACAGGCTCTGGGGGCAGGTGCTTCGGGCAGAGGTCTGCGGCGTCGCTCCGGCAGAGGCCGGTCGGCTCAGCAACCGGCAAGGCTGCGTCTATCTGTTGGAGAACGGAAGCGAGCGCATCTTGGAAGCCCCCGCATGAGTCGTTACCCGACGCTCTATATCCTGCGCCATGGGGAGACGGAGTGGAACCTCGCCAATCGGCTCCAAGGGCATTTCGATTCCCCGCTGACCGAGCGGGGGCGGGAACAGGCCGCGGCGCAGAATGCGATTCTGAAACGCTGCGATCTGGCGGGGTTCTCGGCGCTCAGCAGCCCGCAGGGGCGAGCGGTGGTCACAGCCGAAATCGCGCTGGCGGGGACGGGGCTAAAGGCTGCGCCTGATCCCCGTTTGGGGGAGATCGGCATCGGCGCTTGGGCCGGAATGTCGCGCGAGACGTTGCTGCGCCAAACCCCCGCCGCGCGTGATTCCTACGATCTTTACGAACACGCCCCCGAGGGCGAGGGATTCGCGGCGCTGCACAAGCGCTGCCAGCGCTTTCTGGACGGCCTGACCGGCCCCCATGTGCTGATCACCCACGGCATCACATCGCGCATGTTGCGCCTTATTTTACTGGGTCGCACGCCCGCCGCGCTGCGGGAGATGCAAGGCGGGCAGGGGGTGGTTTTCCGTCTTAAGAACGGCCAGCAAGAAAGGCTGACATTATAGGCTTGAAGCCCGCCCCCACCTTGGGCTATCAGGTCCAAGTCGGGTCGTTAGCTCAGTTGGTAGAGCGCTTCGTTTACACCGAAGATGTCGGGAGTTCGAGCCTCTCACGACCCACCATCCCTCCAACCTATTTATTTGGATCAACCGGCTGCCCCAGTGGTGAGCCCGACCGACGCCCGTCCGCTGCGCGGTCAGTCTGGGTCGGGAGTTCGAGGCTGTCGCGACCGTCCCGTTTAGAGATTGATATTGGGCCATCTCCCGGATTTCCCACGCAGCGTCACAGTATTCCAGACTGCGGCCTTCGTCAGTCCCGACCATGGGGCGGCCAAGTAGAAGCGGCCCGATCCCTCCGGGAAAACCACCCGATTTTCGGCCTCAAACCCAGCCCATCAAGCGCCCCCAGAACAACTTACAAAAATCTCACATTTTCGCGCAAACCGCGCTTGACGGCGGCGCGCCCTCACCATAGAACACGCAAACGCTCCGGGGCGACCTGGAGAGTGCAGCGGGCGGTTGTAGCTCAGTTGGTTAGAGTACCGGCCTGTCACGCCGGGGGTCGCGGGTTCGAGCCCCGTCAACCGCGCCACCGCTGCCTGAAAAGGGGACCTCTCTGAGGTCCCTTTTTTCATTTCCAATCCCCTTAAAATGCCGCGCAAAAACTTCTTTTGAGAAAGCGCATTTTCTCGCGCGAATGCGCTTGACGCCCCGCGCCCCGTGGCCTATTCCGCCCACATCGCGCGGTTGTAGCTCAGTTGGTTAGAGTACCGGCCTGTCACGCCGGGGGTCGCGGGTTCGAGCCCCGTCAACCGCGCCACTTTCCCCCTCTATTTCGTAACGTGCAGGCGCTAAGCCCTAGTTCGCGCAGGCTTATTCAGCCCTGCCTCTTGAGGCTCAACCAATGGAATAGGTGGCGACCGGGCAGGCCCGATCGCCAATCTGCTCAGGTCAGCGCATCAATGATGCGCGCCCAGGAGCGGATGCCTTTGTGAAAACTCTCCATGTCGTATTTCTCGTTCGGGGAGTGGATTTGATCGTCATCCTTGCCGAAACCGATCAGCATCGGCTCGGTCCCGAGAATCTTCTGAAAATGCCCGGCAATCGGAATCGAGCCACCACAGCCGATATAGGCCGCAGGCACCTGCCATTCGTCGCTCAGCGCTTGGCGGGCGGGTTCGAACATCGCATGGCCAATGTCCACCCCCGAGGCTTGGCTGGCGCCGTGGCCTGAGAATTCGACCGTGCAGTCTTCGGGCAGCATCTCAGCCACCATCTTGCGGAAGTTCTCACGGATGGCGAGCGGGTCCTGCGTGCCGACGAGGCGGAAGCTGATCTTGGCATGCGCCTCGGAGGGCAGCACCGTTTTAAAGCCATCGCCGGTATAGCCGCCCCAGATGCCGTTGACCTCACAAGTCGGGCGCGACCAGATCATCTCAAGCGGGGTGCGGTCCTGCTCGCCCGCCGGTTTGCTGAGACCCACGTCGCCGAGGAAGGCGCTATGGTCAAAGGCGAGGCCCTGCCACTGCGCTTCCAGATCCTCGGGCAGGTCCGGCACGCCGTCATAGAAGTCGGGGATGGTGATGCGGCCTTCGTCGTCATGCAGCGCGGCGATCACCTTGCTTAGCGCGCGGATCGGGTTCATCGAAATGCCGCCATACATGCCCGAATGCAGGTCTTTCGACGGCGCAGTGACGGTCAGCTCTTCGCCCAAAAGCCCACGCAGCATGGTGACGATGGCGGGGGTCTTGCTTTCGAACAGCCCGGTGTCGCAGATCATCGCCACATCGGCTTTCAATTCCTCCGCGTTCTCCTCCATAAATGGGACGAGGGAGGGGGAGCCGGATTCCTCTTCGCCTTCGAGGAAGAAGGTGATGCGGCAGGGCCAATCGCCTTTCACCTCTTTCCACGCGCGCAGGGCTTCGATGATGGTCATCAACTGGCCCTTGTCGTCGGCGGCCCCGCGGCCCCGGATCACGCGGCCCTTCTCCGTCTCCTCAACCGCCGGATCGAAGGGATCGCGGTCCCAAAGGTTCAGCGGGTCGACCGGCTGCACGTCATAGTGGCCATAGAACAGCAGATGCGGCTTGCCTTCGCCCACATGGCCCACGACCATCGGATGCCCCGGTGTGGCGCGTTTTTCGGCGTCGACGCCCATGGATGTAAGGTCGGCCACCAGCCAATCGGCGGCGCGGTCGCAATCGGCCTTATAGGCCGGATCGGTCGAGATTGACGGGATGCGCAGCAGGTCCAACAGACGGTCGGTGGCGGCGGGCAGATCGTTGTCGATCCGGGCGAGAACATCGTCGAGGGACATGGGTATAATTCCTTGCGCTTGTGAATTTGGCGCGAAGGTATCAGGCGGGGAGGGCGTGTCCAGTGGCCGCAGGTCCAGCGTTCAGAAGGTAAGCGAGAGGCGGCTGCCCTCGGGGTAAGCTGGCTGTCGACCTGCGCATTCAACTGCGACGCCGCCGCCGCCATCAAGGTCTGCCCAATGCTGTCGGCCCGCCCTTTGCCCTCGTTCGCGGCCCCGATGCCATCGTCTTTGCACTCAAGGTGGAAATGCCCGTCCCGCAGGCTGAGGTCGATTTCGATATGGCCGGGCGTGCCATCCGGGAAGGCGTGTTTGATGGAATTGGCGGCAAACTCGCTAATGATCAGCCCCAAGGACGAAGCCGTGCTGGATCGTAGGGTCACAGGGTCCGACCGGTAGCTGATTTTGACATGCCCCGGTGCGGTTTCCTGCAAAAGCTCCAGGACCCTGTCGAGGTATTTGCCCGCATCGACCTCATCGCGCCCCTGTCCGGTTTGCAGCTCCCCATGCAGGGTTGCCATGGCGTTGACCCGGCGCTGAATGCCGTTCAGCACATTGACCGTGGTCGTGTCCTCCAATTGCCGGGTGTGCAGCCGAACCATGGCCGACAGTGTCTGGAGCGAATTTTTGACCCGGTGGTCGGCCTCGCTCATCAGAACGGCTTGGCTGCGCAGGGAAAGGCGCAGGTCGAGCTGTTTCATCACCTGACGGGATAAGACAGAGATCGCCTTACGTTGCAGCGCGGTCAGCCTGCGGGGTTTGGTGTCGAGGATGCACAGCGTGCCAAGCGGCAGCCCGTTGGACGCAATCAGCAGGGCACCTGCATAAAACCGCAGCCCGTCGCCTGCGGTGCAGAGCGGGTTGTCGGCCATGCGCGGGTCTTTCAGCGTGTCGGGAATTTCGACAAAGAGCTCTTCCAGAATCGCATGAGAGCAGAGCGAGGTTTCGAGCGGCGTCTCTCGCGCACCCAGACCCACTTCGGCCTTGAACCACTGGCGGTCCTTGTCGATCAGGTTGATCACTGAAATCGGCGCGTCACAGATCTCAGCCGCAAGCTCGACGATCTCGTCGAACTCCTCCTCGCGCGGGGTGTCGAGAATCTCGTAATTATACAGCGTCCGCAGGCGCTGGTCCTGCTGGGGATGTGGATTGGCGCGCAAAACAAACTGCCCTTTCTGGGTTGGTCCTTTGGAAACATGAAAGCGGCTGGCAATACAAGCGAACAATCTTAAATCGAGCGTAGAACGCGCAGCGCCTGCGACAGTTCGCCCCGCAAAGGGGCCGGGATAAGAGATTGAAGCTTCGGCTTTGGATCTGTAATCATTCTAAAAGCTGAATATGGAGGGGCCTCCTCCTGTTCGCGCCAAAAGATGGAGACGCGCATGGACTATAACGAGAAGCTCGACGCGGCGATTGCGCGCCTGCATGACGAAGGACGCTACCGGACCTTCATCGACATCGAGCGTCGCAATGGTCAGTTCCCCCATGCCGTCTGGACCAAACCCGACGGGTCGCAGCAGGATATCACCGTTTGGTGCGGCAACGACTATCTGGGCATGGGGCAGAACCCCGTGGTGATCGAAGCCATGGAAGAAGCGCTGCGCGCCACTGGCGCAGGCTCTGGCGGGACGCGCAACATCTCGGGCACGACGGTCTATCACAAGCAGCTAGAGGCCGAACTGGCCGATTTGCATGGCAAGGAAGCGGCGCTGCTGTTCACCTCGGCCTATATCGCCAATGATGCCACGCTCTCGACCCTGCCCAAGCTGTTTCCGGGGCTGATCATCTATTCCGACGCGCTGAACCATGCCTCCATGATCGAAGGCGTGCGCCGCAATGGCGGGGCCAAGCGTATTTTCCGCCACAACGATGTCGCCCATCTGCGCGAATTGATGGAAGCGGATGACCCTGCCGCGCCCAAGCTGATCGCCTTTGAATCGATCTATTCGATGGACGGCGATTTCGGCCCCATCGAAGAGATCTGCGATCTGGCGGATGAATTCGGCGCGCTCACCTATATCGACGAGGTGCACGCGGTTGGCATGTACGGCCCGCGCGGGGCAGGGGTCGCCGAGCGTGACCGGCTGATGCACCGGCTCGACATCATCAACGGCACGCTGGCCAAAGCCTACGGCGTGATGGGCGGCTATATCGCCGCCTCGGCCAAGATGTGCGACGCGATCCGCTCCTATGCGCCGGGGTTCATCTTTACCACCTCGCTGCCGCCTGCCGTGGCTGCCGGGGCTGCGGCCTCGGTCGCCTATCTCAAACGCGCGCCCGAGCTGCGAGAGAAACACCAGCAGCAGGCCAAGGCGTTGAAGCTGCGGCTGAAGGGGCTGGGCCTGCCGATCATCGATCATGGCAGCCACATCGTGCCCGTCATGGTGGGCAACCCGGTGCACACCAAGCTTCTGTCGGACATGCTGCTCGAAGATCACGGCATCTATGTTCAGCCCATCAACTTCCCCACCGTGCCGCGCGGCACGGAGCGGTTGCGCTTCACGCCTTCGCCAGTCCATGGGCCCAAAGAGATGGACGCGCTTGTCCGGGGGATGGACGTGCTTTGGTCGCATTGTGCGCTGAATCGTGCCGAAGCTGCGGGCTAACGCAGCGCTATTCGTGTTTTCCGTTGTCTTGTGGTAGCCTTTTGTCAAGAAAAGGCTACATCCGAATCGTTGGGGCGTGTTTGGATCAAAGCTACAGGCTAACAGGGACAGGGCATATTGATGATCGGGCGATGGGCCTCCAGAACCGCTGAGGACGAAACAGTCGAACCCAAAGGGTTCGATGCATTCGAATTGCGGTTGGGGGATGTCATGCGCGGCGAACGGGCCACGCTTGGTAAATCCCTGCTCGACGTGCAGCGCGAATTGCGCATCAAAGCCTCCTATATCGCCGCTATCGAAAACTGTGATCCCGGCGCATTTGACACCCCCGGCTTCATCGCGGGCTATGTGCGCTCCTACGCGCGCTACCTCAATATGGACCCCGATCAGGCCTTTGCCGCCTTCTGCAAGGAATCCGGTTTCGCCGTGGCCCATGGCATGTCCGCCGAAGCCTCCGTCGTCAAAAAGCCGAGCTTTGAGGAACGCCGCAAGTCCCCGAAGGAAGACGATCTTTTCGCCCGGCCCAACACGCCCTTCGTGCCCACGGGAGACGGGTTGCTCAGCCGGATTGAGCCGGGGGCGGTTGGCTCTTCGCTGGTGCTGATCGCGTTGATCTCGGCCATTGGTTTTGGCGGCTGGACCGTGCTGAAAGAGGTGCAGCGCGTGCAGGTGGCCCCGGTGGATCAGACCCCGATCGTGCTTTCCGATCTCGATCCGCTGGATGGGGCGCTGGCCAGCGCGCCTGACGCAGAAGACGATTCCGCCGCGCCGAAAAGCGTGGAAAGCCCCCGGGCCGAGGCGCTGGACCGGCTTTATCGCCCACAAGCGCTTGACGTGCCGGTGCTGGTGGCGCGTGACGCGCCGATTGCTTCCATCGACCCGCGCTCTGTCAGCAATTTCCCGACGCCGGACCGCCCCGATACCGCCGCGCAAGGCACCGTGGTCGCCGAGGCGGCGGAGGGTGATGACAGCATCACCAGCGCCATCGACGAGGCGGTGATGCTCGCCAATGCCGATACGGACTTGCCCAAACCACAGGTTGTGGAGCCTTTGGGAGAGAAAGTGCGCATGGTCGCCGCTTACCCCTCATGGGTGCGGGTGCGGGCGGCTGACGGTACAGTGATTTTCGAAGGCGTGATGAACAAGGGCGACACATGGGATGTCCCCGTTACCGAAGAGCCGCCCTCCCTTCGGACGGGCGAATCCGGTGCGCTTTATTTCGCCATGGCGGATGGCTGTTTCGGCCCCGTGGGGCCGCGTGGGGCGGTGACCTCCAACGTGCCGCTCCACGCGCAGGCGCTGGCCGAGCTTTATGAGCCGGTCGATCCGACGGCGGAGCAATCGCTCAGCCGGATGTTTGCCGATCTCGAAGACTCGCTCGACCCCTCCGCTCTGGCGGCGATGCCCTGTCAGGGCAGCTAAACCCGCGGGCCGCCGCTTCCCATTGCACATGAGGCCCCGGCTGAATAGGTAGGGGCCATAGCCCCTGATCCCGCGAAAGGTGTCTTCATGTCGCTTCATTCCATTCGCCCTTGGCGCGATATTCCGCGTCGCAAGTCCCGGCAGATCATGGTGGGCAATGTGCCGGTGGGCGGTGATGCGCCGATCACCGTGCAGACCATGACGAATACGCTGACCACCGATGTCGCCGCCACCATCGCACAGGTCCAAGCCGCCGCCGACGCGGGCGCCGATATCGTGCGCGTCTCGGTCCCGGATGAGGACTCCTCCAAAGCCCTGCGTGAGATCGTTCCCGAAGTATCGGTGCCCATCGTTGCGGACATCCACTTTCACTACAAGCGCGGGATTGAAGCCGCCGAGGCCGGTGCCGCTTGTCTGCGCATCAACCCGGGCAACATCGGCGATGAAAAGCGGGTGCGCGAGGTCATCAAAGCCGCCCGGGACCACAATTGCTCAATCCGCATCGGCGTGAACGCGGGCTCGCTGGAGCGGCATTTGCTGGAGAAATACGGCGAGCCATGCCCCGATGCGATGGTCGAAAGCGGGCTGGATCACATCAAAATCCTGCAAGACAACGATTTCCACGAGTTCAAGATTTCCTGCAAAGCCTCGGACGTCTTCATGGCCGCGGCGGCCTACCAACAGCTCGCCGATGCCACCGACGCGCCCATCCACCTTGGCATCACCGAGGCGGGCGGGCTGATGTCGGGCACGATCAAATCGGCCATCGGTCTGGGCAACCTTTTGTGGAGCGGTATCGGTGATACGATCCGCGTTTCCCTCTCCGCCGATCCGGTGGAAGAGGTGAAGGTCGGTTATGAGATTCTCAAATCCCTCGGGCTGCGGCACCGTGGGGTGAACATCATCTCCTGCCCCTCCTGCGCACGGCAGGGGTTCGACGTGATCAAAACCGTTGAGACCTTGGAGAAACGGCTGGAGCATATCAAGACGCCGATGAGCCTGTCGATCATCGGCTGCGTGGTGAACGGCCCCGGCGAGGCGCTGATGACCGATGTGGGCTTTACCGGTGGCGGGGCCGGGTCTGGCATGGTCTATCTGGCGGGCAAACAAAGCCATAAGCTCGGCAATGAAGGTATGATTGATCATATTGTCGAGCAGGTTGAGGAACGCGCGGCGCAGATTGAGGCTGAGGCGGTGAAGGCGGCTGAGTAGGTTGGGGGCTGGTCCGCTTGGGCTGCGTTGGTTGAGAGGCTGCGCAGAGGTATTTTTAAAAGGATGAAGATGAGGGGGAAGCGCGTGAGCCGGGAGGTTGGCGCGCTTTGTCTTTTGGAGGAAGTTTTTATTAATCAGTGGGTTGGGGGGGGCGTCTTCACCTTGTTTGGGGTGAGATGTTTTTCGAGGACGATGGGGGCATGTGGCCGTTGAGGATCATTTCGGGCAGCACGTAGAAGGGGGCGTCGGTGAGCCCTAGGGCGGCGGCCCAGCGGGCGGGCTGGGGGTGGCTGAGATCGTGTTGGATGAAGGTGATGTCGTAACGCTTTGTGATTGCGGTCAATTCTTTGGCGGCGGCAGCGCAGGTCTCGCAGTCTACTGCGGTGGAAAGCGCGATGGGGTGGCCTGCCAGAAGGTCAGGAGCGAGCTGTTCGAGCAGAGACAGGTCGTTTTGGATATGCCGTTGCATCTGCGTTGGGCCGGCCAGCGCTTTGGCGATGACATCGCCATTGGCGACGATCGCGGCGCGGAGTTCGGTTTCAAACGCATCACGCGCGGTCGGTTCATCGGCCCCGGCGGGCTGGGCCAGCGCGAGCGCGGCCAAGACTGCCGGGGCGCGCATTTTTAGCCGCGCTTTTCTTCCACCAGTGCCATCATTTGATCATAGGGCAGGTAGCCGCGCAGCATTTCGTCTTGCATGACGAAGGTGGGGGTGCCGGTGATTTGCAGCTTTTGGGCCAGCGCGCGGGTTTGGGCGATCTCTTGCGTGACCGCGTCGCTGTCCATCTCGGCCTCGATCGCTGCGACATCCAGATCGAAGCTTTCGCCCAAGCGGCGCAGGGCGGGGAGGGTGACCGCTCCGTTGAAGGCCATCAGCGCATCGTTCAGTTGTTTGTAAGCGTCATCGCCCGCGACCTGTTTGGTCGCCACGGCAAAGCGCGAGGCCAGCAGCGATTGCTCGCCAAGGATCGGGAACTCTTTGACGATCAGTTTGATGTTGCCGTCCGTTTCCAGCAGTTTGGCCACTTCGCCATGGGCGCGTTTGCAGTAGCCGCAGCGGTAGTCGAGGAATTCGACCAGCGTGATGTCCCCCTCCGGGTTGCCGCCGACCCAAGAGTAGCCATCGTCGAAAATCTCATCGGCATTGGCCGAGACCAGATCGAAATCCGCCTGCATCTGCGCTTGGGCCTGACGGTTTTGCATCTGCTCCACCGCTTGCAGGATGACTTCGGGGTTTTCCATCAGATAGGCGCGGACCTCGGCCCGGAACTGCGCGCGTTCGGCGTCCGTAAGCTCGGTCAGGTCCATCGCCCCGGCGGGAGCGGCAAGGGTGACTGCGCTGGCAAGGGCGGGGGCGAGGAGGCGGGCGAACATGGGCGGTCCTTTCGGTAAAGCTGCGAAATAGGGGCCAAGGGTTGACGCCCGGCATCAGGCGCGGTGAAAGCACATGCCGACAGTAGGAGCAAGCCCATGCGCAATTCAACCAGGTCCGCCGTTGATCCCTTTATCGTGATGGACGTGATGCAGGCCGCCAGCGCCGCCGAGGAGGCGGGCCGTCACATCATTCATATGGAAGTTGGCCAGCCCGGCACAGGCGCGCCGAAGGGGGCGGCTCAGGCGCTGACCAAGGCGATGAGTGAGGGGGCTTTGGGCTATACCGTGGCGCTTGGCCTGCCTGCTTTGCGCGCGCGGATCGCGCAGATGTATGGCGAATGGTATAACGTCGATCTCGATCCGGCGCGGGTGGTGATTACCCCCGGATCCTCGGGCGGGTTTTTGCTGGCTTTTACTGCGCTCTTCGATTCCGGGGATCGGGTGGGCATCGGGGCGCCGGGCTATCCCAGCTACCGTCAGATCCTGCGCGCCTTGGGGATGCAGCCCGTCGATCTGCCCGCCGCGCCGGAGAACAGATATCAGCCAGTCGCGGCGGATTTCGCAGGGCAAGACCTGCGCGGTTTGCTCGTGGCCTCCCCTGCCAATCCTTCGGGCACGATGCTCGACCGACCCGCCTTGACGGCGCTGACGGAGGCTTGTGCGGCCAATGACATGTCCTTCATTTCGGATGAGATTTATCACGGCATCGAATATGACAAGAAGGCCGTAACCGCGCTGGAGGTCACCGATGACTGCTATGTGATCAACTCCTTCTCGAAGTATTTCTCGATGACCGGCTGGCGCGTGGGTTGGATGGTGGTGCCCGAGGATCAGGTGCGCGTGGTCGAGCGGATCGCGCAGAACATGTTCATCTGCGCGCCCCATGCCAGCCAGATCGCCGCGCTGGCGGCGATGGACTGTGACGACGAATTGCAGGCCAATCTCGCGGCCTACCGCCGCAATCGCGACCTGATGATCACCGGTTTGCAAGAGGCGGGGTTTACCGACATCGCGCCGCCCGATGGGGCGTTTTACGTCTATGCCGATGTTTCGCGCTTTACCGATGACAGCCGCGCCTTTGCGGCGGAAATTCTGGAGAAGGCTGGCGTCGCCGTGACCCCCGGGCTCGATTTCGACCCGGCGCGGGGCATAAGACGCTGCGCTTTTCCTATGCGCGCAGCACGGCGGATATGGAGGAGGGCATCGCCCGGCTCAAAGCCTTCATGGCGGCGCGCTGAGCGCTGGTTTGGCCGCGCGGCAGGTGATAGAAGGGCGAAAACGGGCAGGGTGATCGATCATGCGGGCAATCTTTAGGGGACTGGCAGTCTTGTTGGCCTGTGCGGGGCCGGTCACCGTCGCGGCGCAGGAGTTGACGGCGCTGGCACGGGTCGATCCGGTTGAGAGCGCGGTGAGTGATCGCTGGTTCGGCAAGACCGATTTGACCGTGGCGCTGAGCCAGGGCGTGCCTTTCCGGGTTTTTCTGCTGGATGATCCCGCCCGCCTGATCGTCGATTTCCGCGAGGCGGATTGGTCGAATGTCGCCCGGGGGATCTGTTGGTAAAACCGGGCCGTATCTCGGCTCTCCGGTTTGGTGCGTTTCAACCCGGTTGGTCGCGTCTGGTGGCGGATCTGGCCGAGCCGATGGTTCCAGCTGAGATTGGCATGCCTGTGGATGCAAGCAGCGCCAAGGCGCGGCTTGAGATTACCTTGGAGACGGTTGAACCTGCGACCTTTGCCAAGGCCGCAGGCGCGCCGGTGGACCCTGATTGGACCACCGCGCTCACCGCGCCGCCGAAACCTGAGGCGGCAGACAAGGACAGTTTCACCGTCGTTCTGGACCCCGGCCACGGCGGCATTGACCCCGGTGCGCAGCGCGAGGGGTTGGACGAGAAAGACCTGATGCTCAACTTCGCCCGCGACCTGCGCGATGCGCTGCGGCGCAAGGGCGTGGATGTCTTGCTGACCCGGGATGAGGATATTTTCGTCGCCTTAGAGCACCGGGTCGCCATCGCCCATCAGGCCGAAGCGGATCTTTTCATCTCGCTCCATGCCGACAGCCTGTCGCAGGGCGGGGCCAGCGGGGCGACGGTCTATACCCTTTCCGACGATGCCAGCGATGTGGCGACCGAACATCTCGCGGCGCGGCATGACCGGTCTGACATCATCGCGGGGGCGGATTTGACCGGCTCGGATGATCAGGTGGCGGGCATCCTGCTGGATCTTGCCCGGCAAGAGACCGAGCCGCGCTCGGATGCGCTGGCCGAGATTCTGGTCGATGGCATGGGCGCAGCGGGCGGGCCGTTGAACAGCCGGCCCCTGCGGCGGGCGGGTTTCTCGGTCTTGAAGTCCGCCGATATTCCTTCAGTTTTGGTCGAAGTGGGGTTCCTGAGTTCCAAGCGCGATCTGACCAATCTGCGTGATCCGGTGTGGCGGGCATCGATGGTGAGCGCGATGGCGGATGCGATCGTGACGTGGCGTGATCAGGATGCGGCGCTCAAGTCATTGATCAGAAAGTAAAATAAAAAGATGTGGCTGCTTTCGCGATGGGCGAAGATTCGCCCCCGCTGGCGGCCATGTGTTTTGACCCGCGCCAGCGCATCCTGTATAGGCTCGGAACTGTCCTTAGCCAATGGTGGTCCGCGCGCGTGTTTCGATTTGTTCTGTCCTTTTTCGGGGGGATCTTTACCACCCTGACCCTGAGCGTCGGCATGGTGGCGTTGACCATCGGGGCGGTGTTCTGGATGTATGGCCGGGATTTGCCCAGCCACGAGTCGCTGGCGCAATACACGCCGCCAACGATCAGCCGGATTTACTCGGGCCAAGGCCGTTTGATCGACGAATTCGCCAAGGAACGCCGCCTTTTCGCCCCGGCCAATACCATTCCGGATCTGGTGAAACAGGCCTTCATCTCGGCAGAGGACAAGAACTTCTACACCCATGAGGGCTATGACCTGCGCGGCATCGGTGCGGCGGCGGTGGATGCGGTCAAATCGCGCGGGCGCGACGTGCGCGGGGCCTCGACGATCACCCAGCAGGTGATGAAGAACTTCCTGTTGTCGGGCGACCGCCGGGCCGAGCGTAAGATCAAGGAGATCATCCTTGCCTCGCGCCTTGAGGAGACCTTGAGCAAAGAGAAAATCCTCGAGCTCTATCTGAACGAGATTTTCCTCGGCCAGAACTCCTATGGCGTGGCTGCGGCGAGCCAGACGTATTTCAACAAGACGCTGAGCGAGCTGGCCCCGCATGAGGCGGCCTTCCTCGCCTCGCTGCCCAAGGCGCCCTCGGATTACCACCCGGTGCGTCGCAAGGACCGGCTGCTGGCGCGGCGGAACTTCGTGCTGCGGGAGATGAAAGAGAACGGCTATATCTCGGAAGCGGTCTATGAAACCGAAGTGGCGCAGCCGCTGCGCTCGGTCCAGAACGGCGATTTCGAAAGCTTCAAGGCCGAACTGCCGCCGCGGGATTACTTCACCGACGAAATTCGCCGCCAGTTGAGCGAAGATTTCGGCGAGGGGGAGTTCTTTACCGGTGGTCTGACCGTGCGCGCGACCATCGACAACGAGATGCAGCCTATCGCCGCCAACGCCCTGCGCCGTCAGCTGGAGCAATATGACCGCGGGCGGGGCATCTGGCGCGGGACGCGTTTTGAGATCCCCGCCGATCAACTGGACAGTGAAGAGGAATGGCGCGCCGCGCTGGCGGACTTGCGGGTGCCGCGTGACATCGATCTGGAGAACCAGTGGTATCCGGCGGTGGTGCTTGAAGTCGGCAGCAATGACGCCCGCATCGGGATCGAAGGCGTCGAGGATGACGAAGACGGCCACTGGATCCCGGCCAAAGACGTGCAATGGGCGCGCAAGCGGCTGGACGACGGATCCCTCGGGCGCAAGGCTCAGGTGGCGGGCGACCTGCTTGAGGTGGGTGAGGTCGTCTTGGTCCGTCGCATGACATCGGACAGCGACGGCTCTTTCATCCGCTGGACATTGCGGCAGGTGCCGGAAGTGCAGGGCGGTTTCGTCGCGATGGACGTGCACACGGGCCGCGTGATCGCGATGCAGGGCGGCTTTTCCTATCAGGCGAGCGTGTTCAACCGGGCCACACAGGCCAAGCGCCAGCCGGGGTCGAGCTTCAAGCCCTTTGTCTATGCCTCCGCGCTCGACAGCGGCTATAGCCCCGCGACCATCGTGGTCGACGCCCCGATTGAGATCAACACGCCGCAGGGCGTTTGGCGCCCGCAGAACGCGTCCCATAAGTTTTACGGGCCGACGCCTTTGCGCACCGGGATCGAACAGTCGCGCAACCTGATGACCATCCGTCTGGCTCAGGAAGTCGGCATGGATGTGGTCGGCAGCTATGCGGAGCGTTTCGGGGTTTACGACGACCTTGCGCCCTTGCTGTCAAACGCGCTCGGCAGTCAGGAAACCACGCTGTATCAAATGGTTTCGGCCTATGCGATGTTCGCCAATGGCGGTGAGCGGGTGCAGCCCACTTTGGTCGACCGGGTGCAAGACCGTTATGGCCGCACCGTCTACAAACATGATGAGCGCAAATGCTACGACTGTGAGCAGATCAACCTCGCCCCCGGCGAGGCGCCGCGGATCATTTCCAACCGCGAGCGGGTGATGGACCCGGTGACCGCCTATCAGCTGACCTCCATGATGCGGGGCGTGGTTGAGCGTGGCACGGCGCGCAATGCGGTGAACCTGCCGGTGCCGATCGCGGGCAAGACAGGCACCACCAACGATGAGAAAGACGCGTGGTTCGTGGGCTTTTCCTCCAACGTGGTGGCGGGCTGCTACATCGGTTTCGACACCCCGCGCCCGATGGGCCGGGGCGCGGGGGGCGGGCGGCTCTGCGCGCCCGTGTTCCAACGCTTCATGAGCCAAGCGATCAAGAAATACGGCGGCGGTGACTTCGCAGTCCCCGACCAGTGCCGCTTTATCAAGATCGACCGTTTCACCGGCGCGCGGCTGAGCGACAGCGCCACCGGCGCCAATGTCGTGTCGGAATGTTTCCGCGATGGCGAAGAGCCGCTCTTTGGCATCTCTTTCGATGGCGGCTTTGCGATGGGGGCGGACCTGCCGCTCGTCGAAGAACTGGGCGGCTCCTCTTCGCGTGAGGTCACCACATCGACCGGCAAGAAAGCCACCGTCGGCCCCAAGGCGAGCTTTGGCACGCTGAGCTCCGGCGGTCTTTACTAATCAGGCCGAATGGGGCGGGGCAAAGCTGCGCTTTGCCGCCCCCACTTGCCGCCGCTGGCGGGCTGGTCTATCTCTCGTGCGGCTCCGGTTTTCGGGGCCGCATTACTTATCAAAGGCAGGCACACATGCGCGCAGAGGCACAGAATACCGCGGACCAGATCAGCAAATCGCTGGAATTGCTGGCCCAGCGACTGGATGTGGAGACCGCGCCCTACCGGCTGGAAGAATTCAACGCCCGCGTCGAAGACCCGAACCTTTGGGACAACCCCGATGCGGCGCAAAAGCTGATGCGCGAGCGTCAGTCGCTGGTCGATGCCATCGACACCTATGAGGGCATCAAACAGGAGTTGGCCGACAATCTCGAACTGATCGAACTGGGCGAGATGGAAGAGGACGAAGAGGTCATCTCTGACGCCGAAGCCGCGTTAAAGGCGCTGGCCGAAAAGGCCGCGCAGAAAGAACTCGAAGCGCTGCTGAACGGTGAGGCCGACAGCAACGACACCTTCCTTGAGATCAATGCAGGCGCAGGCGGCACGGAAAGCTGCGATTGGGCCAGCATGCTGGCGCGGATGTATGTCCGCTGGGCCGAGAAGAAGGGCTATAAGGTCGATCTTCAGGCCGAAAGCCCCGGTGACGAGGCTGGCATCAAATCCGCGACCTATAAGATTGAAGGCCATAACGCCTATGGCTGGCTGAAGTCCGAAAGCGGCGTGCACCGTCTGGTGCGCATTTCGCCCTTCGACTCGGCAGCCAAGCGGCACACCTCCTTCACCTCCGTGAAGGTCTACCCGGTGGTCGACGACAATATCGAGATCGAGGTGAACCCCTCCGATATTCGCATCGATACCTACCGGTCCTCCGGCGCGGGCGGTCAGCACGTCAACACCACCGACTCGGCGGTGCGGATCACCCACCACCCCACGGGCATTGTCGTGACCTCTTCGGAGAAGTCGCAGCACCAGAACCGCGACATCGCCATGAAAGCGCTGAAATCGCGGCTCTATCAGATGGAGTTGGACAAGCGCTCGGCGCTGGTGAACGAGGCGCATGAGAACGCAGGTGACGCGGGCTGGGGCAACCAGATCCGCTCCTACGTTCTGCAGCCCTATCAGATGGTCAAAGACCTGCGCACCAATTACGAGACCTCGGACACCAAAGGCGTGCTCGACGGCGATCTCGACGGGCTGATGGGGGCGACGCTGGCGCTGGCGGTCTCGGGCAAAAGCCGGGCCGAGGCGCAGGGCGACTGAGCCCATGACGTCCCCTTCATGGAATGACAGTGATCAATAGGGGGCATGATGGAATTGCTAAATTGGGACGCCTCAGAACTGTCTGAGGCACTGGCCGCGCGAAAGATCTCCGCGGTCGAGTTGATGCAGGCGACATTGGCCCGGATCGAGGCGGTGAACGGCAGGGTGAATGCCGTCGTCTCCCTCCGCGACAGCGACGCTTTGCTGGCCGAGGCTGAGGCCGCCGACGCGGCCCCGCGCAAGGGCTGGCTGCACGGCATTCCCATGGCGATCAAGGATTTGGCGGATGCAGAGGGGCTGCCCACCTCGCAGGGCTCGCCGCTGTTCGGCGCGGCCCCGGCCACGCGGGATCACCCGGCGGTCGCGCGGCTTCGCGCCGCCGGTGCGATTGTGTTCGGCAAGACCAACACCCCGGAATTCGGCCTTGGCAGCCATACGTTCAACCCGGTGCATGGGGCGACCTGCAACCCCTATGACCTTGGCCGCTCGGCTGGCGGCTCCTCTGGCGGCGCGGCGGCGGCGCTGGCGGCGCGGATGGTGGCCGTGGCCGATGGCTCCGACATGATGGGCTCCCTGCGCAATCCGGCGGGGTGGAACAACGTCTACGGCATGCGGCCCAGCTGGGGCACGGTGCCTTCGGGCAATGACGGCGATCTGTTTCTGCACCAGCTTTCGACCTTAGGCCCGATGGCGCGCAGCCCGCGCGACCTTGCCGCCCTGCTGGACGTGATGACGGGCTATGATCCGCGCGAACCGCTGACCCGCACCACCCCCGATGCAGCACCGCAGATCGACGCGGCGCTGGCCCCCCAGCGGATCGGCTGGCTGGGCGACTGGGGCGGTGCCTTTCCCTGTGCGCCGGGGATCATCGACCATAGCGAAGCGGCGCTGAAGCGCTTGGCCGACCTTGGCCATACGGTCACGCCCTTGGCGGCACCCTTTGATGCGGAGGCCATGTGGGAAAGCTGGATCACCCTGCGGTCCTTTGCCGTGGCGGCGTCTCTCGGGGCGATCTATGACGACCCCGCTCGGCGCGAGGGCTGAAACCTGCCGCGCAGTGGGAGGTCGCGCGGGGGCAGGGGTTCTCGGCCACCGATATCCAACGCGCCAGTAGCATCCGCTCCGATTGGTTCCGGGCGGCGGATGCTCTTTTTGAGGACGTCGATGTGCTGGTGCTGCCCTCGGCGCAGGTCTGGCCCTTTGCGGTCGAACAGGTGCACCCGACTGAGATCGACGGCCAGCCGTTGGACACCTATCACCGTTGGATGCAGGTGGTAGTCCCGGCCAGCCTGATCGGCCTGCCGGTGGTCAACATCCCCGCGGGTTTTGATGCGCGCGGTCTGCCCTTGGGGCTGCAACTGATCGGCAGGCGCGGCAGGGACGCGCGTCTGTTGCAATTGGCCCAAGGTTGGCATGAGGCGACGGGCTATCCGCAGGCGCAGCCGCCCCAGCTTTAGCGGGGCTCAGTTAAACGGCGCGTCGGGCTGAAGCAGGCGGCGGTGGTAGGGCATCAGCGCGTCGATGTCGGTGAACCCCGCCTGCCGCGCGGCGGGCAGCACGGTTTTGGGGTCTCTGCCGATATACTCATAGGTCAGCCGGGTCACCCGCGTGCCCGCGGCGCTTTCGGGGGCGGTGCGGGTGACGTACCCAACCCAAAAGTTGTTCTCGAACGAGGCGACGCGGTTGAGGTAGTTGAACGATCCCGTCAGCGTCCGGCGCCGGGACACGACGATGGAAACGCCATTCTCTTGCCGTGAGACGATGCCGCGATATTCCCGCGCCATCGGGTTGGTCGGCAGCTCTTGTGCGCGCAGCGATGGCGCGCTCTCATAGCCGCGCAGGAAGGTGTTGCTGCCATGGCGCGTGATAAAAACCACGCCGGTCACGAACCTGTCCTGATCCAGAAAAGACCGCCGCGCGAAACGGTAAAAACCGCTTGGGAAATCCGCCTCGGGCACGTTCTGAACCCCGGTGCCCAAAAAGTCGCGCAGGAAGCTGTTGTTGATCGGATCTTGGTTCAGGGAAATCTCGGTCACGGGCTCCAGCAGCACCCGCGCGTCGATCTCGAAAAAGCGGCAGATCCGGGCCAGCACATCGGGCCGGGGGAAGCTTTCGCCCGAGAGGTAGCGGTTGAACTGCGTGCGATTGATGCCAAGCTGCCGGGCAAGGTCAGAGATCGAGGGGTAATCCGCTGCCAACTGGCGCAGATTGGCGCCGAACATGCTACGAAGTTCAGAGGGGGAGCGGTTGGGAGCGGACATGCAGCCTCGTTCTGATTTACGTCGCGGCCTTAGAATAAAAGCCGTTATGGCCAGATGGTTAATAGACTGACGCGAAGGCGCGTCAAAGCTGACGCTGATTTGTAGCTGACCCTACTGGAACCGACACAAAATGCAAGCGGACGTTGCATTTTAACCTATGTTGCACCCCTTTCGATTGTCGCAGAATGGAGAACAAACATCGAAAGCGGGGTGTACTATGATTGGTGTAGTTCTGTGGAGCGATAATAGCGCCGGAAAAGCAGTTTTCTGGTGCGAAGATCAAGGCGATCTTGCCTATTACGAAGAGCCGGCGATCCGTGTCGGGCAGGGGCGGGGTTTGACACGGGTGATATGGTGCAGTTCGACGTCTCAGTGCATCGCAAGCTGCGTATCGCAGACAACCCCCGGCTGGTTCAGGAGAAAGCGGCTTCGCATCTGCCCGAGGCGCTGCGTCACGATAGCCCTTTGGCGGCAGAGTCGGAGACAGAGGGAAAGCGCCAGCAAGGCGCCCAGATCATTCCCTTTACCGCCAAGCCCGGACCGCGCCAATTCCGCGCGGCCCAACTGAAAGCCTAAACGCCCCGCGTGTCAGACACCACGGGCGAGGGCGGCCACGCCCGTGCGGGCGACATCAGCCAGCCCCAGCGGGCGCATCAACTCGGCGAAAGCGTCAATTTTGTCCGGCGCGCCAGTGATCTCGAACACAAAGCTTTCGAGCGTGCTGTCGACCACATTGGCGCGGAAGATATCCGCCAGCCGCAATGCTTCGACCCGATGCTCGCCCTTGCCGACGACTTTGAAAATCGCCAGTTCCCGTTCCACGCTCGGCCCTTCGACGGTGAGGTCATGCACCTCATGCACCGGCACGATGCGACCAACCTGCGCCTTGATCTGCTCGATCACCTGCGGCGTGCCGCTGGTGACGATGGTGATGCGCGACAGATGCCCGGTGTGGTCCACCTCGGCCACAGTCAGACTGTCGATGTTATACCCCGGCCCGAGAACAGGCCAATCACCCGCGCCAGCGCGCCGGGCTCGTTCTCGACCAGCACGGCCAGCGTGTGTTTTTCAACCACATCCGAGAAGTTGGGCCGTAGGTTATAGGCGGAATGCGAGGTCGCACCTTTTTTGATTTTTAGGGCAGCCATGTCTTCGTCCTTCTTCATCTTCGCCGGAAATTTGAAAAATTTCCGGGACGTTTTCTTTTAAAGAAAACGGGTTACACCAACACCGAGCCTTTTGCGTCGATCACACCTTGGGTCTCATGATCACCCGGCAACAGCATTTCGTTATGCGCCTTGCCGCTTGGGATCATCGGGAAGCAGTTCTCATGCTTCTCGACCAGACAGTCAAAGATCACCGGCCCGTCGTGGTTGATCATCTCCATGATCGCATCATCAAGGTCATCCGGGTCCGAGCAGATGATCCCCTTGGCGCCAAAGGCTTCGGCCAGTTTGACGAAATCGGGCAGGGCTTCGGACCAGCTTTGCGAATAGCGCTCACCATGCAGCAGTTCCTGCCACTGGCGCACCATGCCGAGGCGTTCGTTGTTGAGGATGAACTGTTTCACCGGCAGGCCAAATTGCATCGCCGTGCCCATCTCTTGCATGTTCATCAGCCACGATGCTTCGCCCGCCACATTGATCACCAGCGCCTCGGGGTGGGCCATCTGCACGCCGATGGAGGCGGGGAAACCATAGCCCATGGTGCCAAGGCCGCCCGAGGTCATCCAGCGGTTCGGCTCCTCAAAGCCGAGGTATTGCGCGGCCCACATCTGGTGCTGGCCCACTTCGGTGGTGATATAGCGGTCGTGATCCTTGGTCAGCGCTTCAAGCCGTGCCAGCGCGTGCTGGGGTTTGATCACCTTGCCGGATTGGTTGAACTTGAGGCAGTCGATGCTGCGCCATTCTTCGATCTGCTGCCACCATTTCGCCACCGCCTCGCTATTGGTTTTGCGGCCGCGCGATTTCCAGACCTTCAGCAGGTCTTCGAGCACATGGGCCACATCGCCGACGATGGGGATGTCGATGCGGATCACCTTGTTGATCGACGAAGGGTCGATGTCGATATGCGCCTTGGTGGATTTTGGGCTGAAACTGTCGATCACGCCGGTGATCCGGTCATCGAACCGAGCGCCGATGTTGATCATCAGATCACAGTCATGCATTGCCATATTGGCCTCATAAAGCCCGTGCATCCCGAGCATCCCAAGCCATTTGTCACCCGACGCCGGGTAGGCGCCGAGGCCCATCAGGGTGGAGGTGATGGGAAAGCCGGTGGCATCAACCAATTCGCGCAGCAACTGGCTCGCCGCCGGGCCGGAGTTGATGACCCCGCCGCCGGTGTAGAAAATCGGACGCTTCGCCGTCTCCATCGCCGCGACCAGTTCGGTGATCTCGGCCATGTCGCCCTTGACCTGAGGCTGATAGCGCGAGGTCGAGGGTTTGGGGGACTCGTAGTGGCCGGTGGCGAATTGCACGTCCTTGGGGATGTCGATCAGCACCGGGCCAGGGCGGCCATGGGTGGCGACATGGAAGGCTTCGTGCAGGGTGGCGCCAAGGGTGTCGGTCTCTTTCACCAGCCAGTTGTGCTTGGTGCAGGGGCGGGTGATGCCCACGGTGTCGGCCTCTTGAAAGGCGTCCGAGCCGATCATGAAGGTCGGCACCTGACCGGTCAGCACCACCAGCGGAATGGAGTCGAGCAGCGCATCCGTAAGGCCCGTGACCGCATTCGTGGCCCCGGGGCCGGAGGTGACCAGCACAACACCCGGCTTCCCGGTGGAACGGGCATAGCCTTCGGCGGCGTGGACCGCCCCTTGCTCATGGCGCACCAGAACGTGCTTGATCGAATTCTGCTGAAAGACCTCGTCATAGATCGGTAGCACCGCGCCACCGGGATATCCAAAGACGGTGTCCACACCCTGGTCAATCAGGGCTTGGACGATCATTTTCGCTCCGGTCATCTGGCGTTTCATCTTGGGTGCTCCGTAAGGCAGGTTATTGCGATTGGCATAAAAAAACCCCCGGTCTGACGGGGGCGCATGGGAAGGATTATGGTCTACCGTTACCGGCCCATGCGCGTGTGTCTTACAATAATGACTAGGTCGGTCATCTTAAGGGTCCTCTAAGCGTGGCGTGAGATTAGGAGGGGGAAAGAGGGGCGTCAACAGCGAAATGGCGAAAATCTTGTGCGTCGGGCGGGATTATTTGTAGGTTTATTTCGCATCCCGCCTCATATACGTTATTTTTGGAAAGATTTAACCGGCGCGGCGTACTTTCCTGCATTTCCGGCGCGGTATCGCACACAAGAAAACGGGCAGCCCAAGGGGCCGCCCGGTAATAATGCCAAAATCAATAGGTTTCCTCAGCGCGGGCTGACATCCGGCAGGGTGATATTGGCCACCTGTTCGGCGATGGGATCGTTGCTGAGCGGATGCCGGTCGGGCACGAAACCCTCAGGATCGCGCATCTTTTGCCACTGCCCGCCTATATAGACCTCTAGCCCCGAGAATTTGGCCTTATATCCCATCTTCTGGCTGCCGGGCACCCAATAGCCAAGATAGACATAAGGCAGCCCCGCCGCGCGGGCGATTTCGATATGGTCGAGGATGATGTAATTGCCCAGCCCGTTGCGGGGCCGGTCGGGGGTGTAGAAGGAATAGACCATGCTCACCCCGTCGCTCAGCACATCGGTCAGGCAGACGCCGACGAGTGCATTGTCGGCCTCGGGGTCGGTATACTCGATCACCCGGCTGCGGATCGGGGTTTCCTCGATCATGGCAGCGAATTCGAACACGTCCATATCCGCCATGCCCCCATCCGCGTGGCGGCTGTCGAGGTAGCTGCGGAAGAGATCATATTGCTCTTCCGTGGCCCAAGGCGATGTCGCGCGGCGCTCAAGGCCTGCGTTGCGCTTCAGGATGCGGCGCTGGCTTTTGCTGGGGCGAAAGGCGGCCACGTCGATCCGCGCGGAAAGACAAGCGGCGCAATCGGCGCAGGAGGGGCGGTACAGAACATTCTGTGAGCGGCGGAAGCCTTGGCTCGACAGGCTGTCATTCAGGCGAGCGGCATTATCGCCCTGAAGGGCGGTGAACAGCTTGCGCTCCATCCGGCCCTCTAGATAGGGGCAGGGTTGCGGCGCTGTGACATAGAATTGCGGTGTCAAAGGCAGTGTATGTCGCATGGGCTTCCAGCATTTATCGGGGGATGCTATCAACCACCCCCGCTCCGCCAAGGGCAAATTTGCCTGCGTCCCTAGCGGCTGAGCCGCCGGTTCACCGGCACGGTGCCAAGCGCCATGTCCGTAAGGCTTTGACGGCGGGCCGTGGTGCAGATGAGAACGGCCGAGACGACCTGAATGATGGTGACCGTCATCGACAGCGAATAGCCGATGGTATGCAAAAGCGCGGTCATGAAATCAAAGGGCCGGTCGCGATGGTCGCGCAGCTCCATCGCCATCAGGCGCATCCCCCAAGTGGCCGAGCCGCTGGTCAGCGTGGCCACCCGGTAGGCAAAGCCCACCACCAGCGTCAGGAAGGGGAAAAAGAACAGCCCCGTAAAGGCCGTGAACGGCAAGATCAGCACGCAAAAGAGCAGGACAAGGGTCACATCGATGACCCAAGCCAGCAGCCGTTTGCCAGCGATGCCGTCATAGAATTGCGGGTGTAGGTCAGGGTCTGGGGTCTGGGTCATGTCTTGTCCTGCGAAAGGCCCCCCGGCGCGCGGGCCGGGAGGCGGGGGTCAGGGTGCGATCAGGCGTTTGTGGCCGTCTCGTCCCGCTTGGCGCGTTCGTCCATGAATTGGTCGAACTCGGCCTTGTCCTTGGCCTCACGCAGACGCTCAAGGAAGGCTTCGAAGTTGTCCTGCTCTTCCTCCAAACGGCGCAGCGTGTCGGCCTTATAGGCGTCAAAGGCGCGGTTGCCGGTGCTGCGCGACATCATCGCGCGGCTGGATTTGCGGTTGCAGGATTTCGAAGAGAACATGCGTTTGCTCCAAGTCATATAGGCAAGAAGGGCGAGGCCGAGGGGCCAAAAGAAGATGAAGCCGAGCACCATGGCGGCGATCCATGCACCTTTGCCGCGTGCGTCCATCCAGGCTTCTGTCCGGGCCAGCCAGCTGGGGCGGGGGGAGTAGGTCGGGTCGGTGGTCACTGTCGTCATTGTTGAGCCTTTCGGTCGTGACGGGCCTGTCGCCGGCCCGGGCGTTTCGGATAATGTGAATGTCTTTCACATTGAATAGATCGGAACGCCGAACCCGTTTCGCAAGGGGCTATGTGAATGTTTTTTACATTATTTAGGAAGCGACAGTGAAATCAGCGACTTGCGCGCCCGAAAGCTGCGCCATTTTCTGTGGTTCAAGACTGAAAACGTGATGCGGTGTGCCCGCAGCGGCCCAGACCAGCGGGAATTGCAGCAGATTGCGGTCAAACCAAGCGCGCGGCGGTGTGATATGCCCCAAAGGCGCAACGCCGCCGATGGCAAAGCCGGTCTGCGCCCGGATCAGCGCGGCATCGGCCTTGCCCAAAGGCTCTCCCGCCAGCGCCGCGGCCTGTTCGAGATCGACCTGCTGCGCGCCCGCGGTGATGAAGAGCAGCGCCGCCCCGCTGTTTTCACCGCGCAGAACGATTGATTTCGCGATCTGGTCAACCGCGCAATCAAGCGCCGTGGCCGCATCCACAGCCGTCCGTGCCAAAGCCGTCTCGCGGATTTCCGGTGTCACCCCTGCGGCCTCCAGCGTGGCGCGGACCCGTTTCAAACTTTTGCTCATCTTCTTTCCTTTGCTAGACGGCAAAGTCGTAGCAAGCCCGCGTCCTGCCGCAACCCCCATTGACGCCGCTTGGATCAGCCCGCAAAGCTGGCGCCATGACAGACCCATCTCTCGCCGCCCGGATCACCCGTTCCCCCGTGTCTATCACCGCGAACGCGCGCAGGATGCGGCGGCGCTGCTGCCCGATCTCGCGCCGGAGTTGCGCGAAATGATCTCGGCTGCGGCCTCGACCGCGCCCTATCTGATGGCGCTTTTGGAGAAAGAGGCGGGCTGGCTGAGCGCGGCGGTGGCCAATCCCGAAGCCGCTCTGGCCGAGAATTGCGCGGCAGCGGCCGAACTGGCCCCCGACCGGCTTGCCGATGGGCTGCGGCAGGGCAAGCGGCGTATGGCGTTGCTGACCGCGTTGGCCGATCTGGGCGGGGCATGGTCGCTGGAGGAGGTGACAGGTGCGCTGACGGATTACGCCGATGCCGCCTGCGGCGCGGCCCTGCGCGCGGGGCTGGCGGCACAGATCAAACGCGGCAAGCTGCCGGGCATGACGATGGACGATCTTTCCGATTGCGCCGGCATGGTCGTCTTTGCCATGGGCAAGATGGGCGCGGGGGAGCTGAACTATTCCTCCGACATCGACCTGATCTGCCTTTTCGACGAAAGCCGTTTTGCGCCGGATGATTTCCACACCGCCCGCAGCGCCTTCGTCAAAGCCACGCGTGCCATGTCTGCCACGCTGAGCGAGAATACTGCCCAAGGCTATGTCTTCCGCACCGACCTACGCCTGCGCCCCGACCCGGCGGTCACCCCCGTCTGCATCGCGATGGAGGCGGCGGAACGCTACTACGAAAGCCTTGGCCGTACGTGGGAGCGCGCGGCCTATATCAAGGCCCGCCCGGCAGTGGGCGACATCGCGGCAGGCGAGGCGTTTTTGCAAGCGCTGCGCCCTTTCGTCTGGCGCCGCCATCTGGATTTCGCCGCGATCCAAGACGCCCACGACATGCGGCTGGCGATCCGTGAGCACAAGGGCTTGGGCGGCCCAATCACCCTGCCGGGCCATGACATGAAACTGGGCCGGGGCGGCATCCGCGAGATCGAGTTTTTCACCCAGACCCGGCAGCTCATCGCCGGGGGCCGGGATGCGGACCTGCGGCCCCGCGGGACGCTGGCAGGTTTGCAGGTGCTGGCCGACAAAGGTTGGGTGCCCGAGGAGGTGGCCGAGACGCTTGGCAACCACTACCGCGCGCATCGCACGGTCGAGCACCGGTTGCAGATGGTGCAAGACGCCCAGACCCACACGCTGCCCCGCAATGACGCAGACTTTGATCGGCTGGCGGCCATGATGGATATGGATGTCAAAGACTTACAGGCCGATCTTCATGAACGTCTGCAAGCCGTACACGACCTGATCGAAAGCTTTTTCGCCGCCACGAGGGAAGAGCCCGAAGCCGCCCGCCCGGCGCATCAATTCGACACGTCGGTGCTGGACCGTTGGCCCAGTTATCCCGCGCTGCGCTCGGAACGGGGGGCGGATATTTTCGGGCGGTTGAAGCCACTGCTGCTCGACCGTCTGGCGCAATCCGCCAAGCCGGACGAGGGGCTCTTGGCCTTTGACGGATTTCTCGCCGGGTTGCCCGCCGGGGTGCAGCTCTTCTCGCTTTTGCGGGCCAATCCGCAACTGGGCGATCTCTTGGTGGATATCGTTGCCACATCGCCCGCGCTGGCCACGCATCTGTCGCGCAACTCCGGCGTTTTCGACGCGGTGATCGGCGGGGATTTCTTTTCGGACTGGCCGGGGCAGACCAAGCTGACCGAGATGCTGGCGCAGCATCTGGCGGGGGAGGCGGATTATGAATTGCGCCTTGACGGCACCCGCCGTTGGGCGCGCGAATGGCATTTTCGGATCGGCGTGCATCTGCTGCGCGGGCTGATCGACGCGGCCACCGCCGGGCGGCAATATGCCGAGCTTGCCCAAGCCGTCTTGCAGGCGCTTTGGCCCGTGGTCGTCGATCAATTCGCCACCCGCCATGGCCCGCCGCCGGGGCGCGGGGCGGTGATCCTTGGCATGGGCTCGCTCGGGGCCGGGCGGCTCACGCCGACTTCGGACCTCGATATGCTGGTGATCTATGACGCCGATGGGGTGGAGAGTTCCGATGGCCCCAAACCCCTCGCCACGCGCAGCTATTATGCGCGGCTGACCCAAGCGATGATCACCGCGATGACCGCGCCGATGGCCCAAGGCAAGCTTTACGACATCGACATGCGCCTGCGCCCTTCGGGCAATCAGGGGCCGGTGGCGATCAGCCTTGCCAGTTTCGAGAGCTATCAGAAAGAGCAAGCATGGGTGTGGGAGCATCTGGCCCTTACCCGTGCCCGGGTAATCGCGGGGGCAGAGGATCTGGGCCGCGATGTTGACGCGCTGTGCAAAGACATCCTCAGCCGTGCCGCCCCGCGTGACAAGGTGCTGGGAGAGGTGGCTGATATGCGCCGCCGCATCGCCGCCGCCCGCAGCCCCGCAGGCGCGCTCGACGCCAAGACCGGCGCGGGACGATTGCAGGATATTGAACTTTTCGCGCAGGCGGGGGCGCTCATCGGCGGCACTGGCGCGCGTGAGATCGACGCAGGCCTTGCCGCCGCCCGCGACGAAGGGATGATCGACACCGAAGGGGAGGCGACCCTCTCCGCCGCCTATACCGACGCTTGGACCCTGAACTGCGCCGCGCGGCTGCTCTCGGCCAATCCGATTGAGGTGGGGGCGATGGGGCAGGCGGGGGCGAGTTTCCTCTGCCGGGTGCTGGAATGTGACGACCTTTCTGCCCTGGAAAGCAAGATGCAGACCGACTACGACAGCGCCGCGCAGATCATCAACGCGGCGCTGCCAGTGCCGGGGCGGGAGGGCGCATGAGCGATCCCGATGACCCCAAGGGCCTGATCCGCGAATCCTACCGCATGGAGGGGATCGGGCCCGCCGAATGCCGCAGCATCTTCCTCGATTGGGCCCTGAGCTTGCCCGAAGGGCAGGACAGCGCCGCCGCCATCACCCGATTGCTGGAACGGCACCGCGCCGCCGCCGATCACCCGATGACCCAAGTGCTGCGCGAGGGGCAGACGACGCTGACCACCCCGCGCCGTCGGGGCGGCTGGCGGGGCAGGGCGCGCAACTGACCGCCGATCGGGGCTCGCGAAACCTCTTTCCCCAGCCGCGCGAACGCAGTACGAGGGGCGCTATGACAACGCCCCAAACCCCCTCCGCCCCGCAGCCTGCCACACGTCCCGTGGTGCGCCTATTGCCCAAGGCCAACGCCCGCGCCATCCGCCACGGCTTTCCTTGGGTCTACGCCAATGAACTGGTCACCGACCGCCGCACGCGCGGGCTCGCCCCCGGCACGCTGGCGCTGTTGGAGGATGCCGAGCGCAAGCCCATGGGGCTGGTCGCGGTCAATTCGAATTCCAAGATCATTGCCCGGATGATCGACCAAGACGCTGAGGCGCAGATCGATCAGGCGTGGTTCGAAGCCCGCCTAAATCGCGCCCTTCAACTGCGCAGCCAGCTTTACGATCAGCCCTATTACCGCCTGATCCATGCCGAGGCCGATGGCCTGCCGGGTGTCATCATCGACCGTTTTGGCGATACCTGCGTGATCCAACCCAATGCTGCTTGGGCCGACGCGCTGATTGAGCCGCTCGTCGCCGCGCTGCAATCCGTGACGGGCGTGCACAACGTGCTGAAAAACGCCTCTGGCCGGACCCGCAAGCTCGAAGGGCTCGACGATGCCTCTTCCACGCTGGCGGGCGAAGTGCCCGAGGGGCCGCTGCCGGTGCCGATGAATGGCGCGACCTATATGGCCGACCTCACCGGCGGGCAGAAAACCGGCCTGTTCTACGACCAACGCCCGAACCACGCCTTTGCCGCTAACCTCGCGCGGAATGGCGCACGGGTGCTCGATGTCTTCTCCCACGTCGGCGGCTTCTCCCTCGCAGCACTTGCGGGCGGCGCATCCTCGGCGCTGGCGGTGGACGGCTCCGCCCCCGCGCTGGAACTGGCCGAGGCCGGGGCCACGGCGATGGGCATGCAAGACCGTTTCGCCACCCGCCAAGGCGATGCTTTCGATGTGCTCACCGCCCTGCGGGACGAGGGCGAGACTTTCGACGTGGTGATCTGCGACCCGCCCGCCTTTGCCCCCTCGCGCCAAGCGGTCGACGCAGGGCTGCGTGCCTATGAGCGTGTCGCGCGGCTCTCGGCGCAGCTGGTGGCAGAGAATGGCATTCTGGGGCTCTGCTCCTGCTCACATGCCGCTGATCTGAACCAATTCCGCACCGCCTCCGTCCGCGGCATCGGTCGGGCCGGACGCCGCGCCATGCTGCTGCACACCGGTTTCGCCGGGGCGGACCACCCGCAACTGCCGCAGCTTGCGGAAAGCGGCTACCTCAAATCGCTGTTCTTCCGCCTGTGATGGAAACGCGCCCCCGCGTGCTGATCGACACTTGCGTGCTTTACCCCACGGTGATGCGCGAAATGGTGCTCGGCGTGGCCGCAGGGGGCGCGTTCGAGCCGATTTGGTCGGCGCGTATCTTAGAGGAATGGGCCCGCGCGGCAGTCAAACTTGGCCCCGCGGGCGAAGCGCAGGCGCGGGCCGAGATCGCGCTGTTGCGTGGCAATTGGCCGGGGGCCGAGCGCGAGGCTTCCCCCGGTCTGCAAGCGCGGCTCTGGCTGCCGGATGCCAATGACATCCATGTGCTGGCCGTCGCCGTGGCCAGCAGCGCCGATATGATCCTGACGCTGAACGCTAAGGACTTCCCGCGCCAAATCCTCGCCGAAGAGGGGCTGAGCCGGGCCGATCCCGACAGCTACCTGCATGGCATCTGGCAGGCGACGCCGGAGATGGTCGCCCCCGTGGCAGCAGCCGTCCTGCAAGAGGCGCGGCGGCTTTCGGGGGAGCCATGGGAGATGCGGGCGCTGCTGAAAAAGGCGCGGCTGCCTCGGCTGGCAAAGGCTTTGGGTTAGGTCAGCCGTCCCACCGCAACTGCATTTGCCGCAGCTTGTCGATCCGCTCTTCCGTTTTTGGATGGCTCAACAACCACGCGGGCGGACGGTTGCCGCCGGATTGGCTGAGCGCGTCGAGCTTTTCAAACAGGGAGATTTGCGGGCCAATGCCGATCCCGGCCTTGGTGAGCAGGGCGGCGGCATAGGCGTCGGCCTCATATTCGTCATTGCGCGACAGCCTAGCGGCAAGCAGGCTGGTTAGCCCGCTGGCGATCCAGACGCCGATGCCGGGAATGAGCCGCCCCAGCACCATCGCAAGGGCCGTGCGCAGGGCGTTCTGGCCCGAGAAATCAATCATCCGGCGGCGCGAATGGCCAAGGGCGACATGGCCCAATTCATGCGCGATAACGCTTGCCAATTCTTCAGCCGTTACGGCACCTTGGCGGAATTTGTTGTAGAAACCGCGGGTAATGAAAATCCGCCCATCGGGGGCGGCCAGCCCGTTGACGGGTTCGATCTCATAAAGATGCACTTTGATGCGCGGCAGGTCGAGCGCGCGGGCCATGCGGTTGCTGATCTCGTTCAACTTCGGATCGACCAGCGGCGTCGATTTTGCATCCAACTCCCGCGCCGTGCGCCAAGCCGAGAAACGGTACATCGCCAGCGCATAGAGGACGGCGAGAAGGATGGGGATAACGCGGATCATGCGCCCAATATGGGGAGCGGGGGGACCGGGGGCAAGCGGCCATGGCCTGCGCCCCGGTGGTATTCTTGGCGATCAGACGAGTTTCGCGTCCACCGTGATCTCTGCCGTCAGCAGCTTAGAGATCGGGCAGTTCTCCTTGGCGGTTTTCGCGGCCTTGTCGAAGTCCTCTTGGCTCGCGCCGGGAATGCTGGCCTCAACCGTCAGATGCACCTTGGGCACATGAAAGCCGCCGTCTTTCTCTTCCAGATGAACCTCGGCTTTGGTCTCGATACTGTCGGGCGTCAGGTCGCTTTGCCCAAGGATCATCGACAGGGCCATGGAAAAGCAGGAGGCATGGGCCGCACCGATCAACTCTTCGGGGTTGGTGCCTTGCTTGCCCTCGAAACGGGTGTTGAAACCATAGGGCTGGTCGGACAGCACGCCGCTTTCGGTCGAGACATGGCCATTGCCCTCTTTGAGCGAGCCTTCCCATTTCGCGCTGCCGGATTTGATGATCGGGGACATTCTATTTCCTTCCACATTGCTTGCCTTCGCCCCCTGAGGTGGCGCGGCGCGGCAGGCTGTCAAGGAAGGGGTTAGCGCGTCATGGTCTTGATGCCCCGGCTCAACCCTTCGAGCGTCATGGGCACCATGGCCTCGGGGCCGAAAATCTCTTGGATCATCGCGATGGATTGGGTGTAGCCCCACTGCCGTTCGGGGACGGGATTGATCCACAGGTGGTTTGGCCATTGGTCGCGTGCGCGTGCCAGCCAAGTCGCCCCGGCCTCGGCGTTCCAATGTTCATTCGCGCCGCCCGGATAGGCGATCTCATAGGGTGACATGCTGGCGTCGCCCACGAAAATGCATTTGTAGTCAGACCCATAGCTGCGCAGCACCTCATGGGTGGGGATCTGCGCATCCCAACGGCGGCGGTTGTCGCGCCACACGCCTTCGTAGAGGCAGTTGTGGAAGTAGAAATGTTCGAGATGTTTGAATTCGCCCTTTGCGGCGCTGAAGAGTTCCTCGACCACTTTCACATGCGGATCCATCGAACCGCCGATGTCGAGAAACAGCAGCACTTTCACCGCGTTGCGCCGCTCGGGCCGGGTTTTAACGTCGAGATAGCCATGTTCCGCCGTGGCGCGGATCGTGCCGTTGAGGTCAAACTCCTCTGCCGCGCCATCGCGCGCCCAACGGCGCAGGCGTTTCAGTGCCAGTTTGATATTGCGGGTGCCGATCTCGACATTGTCGTCTAGGTTGCGGAATTCGCGCTTGTCCCAGACCTTGACCGCGCGTTGGTGGCGGCTTTCCTTCTGGCCGATCCGCACGCCCTCGGGATTGTAGCCATAGGCGCCGAAGGGCGAGGTGCCCGCCGTGCCGACCCATTTGGAGCCGCCCTGATGCCGGCCCTTCTGCTCTTCCAGCCGCTTTTTCAGCGTCTCCATCAGCTTGTCGAAGCCGCCCATGGCTTCGATCTCGGCCTTTTCTTCTTCGCTCAGGTGCTTTTCGGCCATCTTGCGCAACCAGTCTTCGGGCAGGTCCACGGCGTCGAGCACATCGTCGAGGCTGATCTTCTCCAACCCTTTGAAGGCGGCGGCGAAAGCGCGGTCGAACTTGTCGATGTTGCGCTCATCTTTGACCATCGACACGCGGGCGAGGTAGTAAAACGCCTCAACGTCATAGGTCGCAAGCCCCGCTTTCATACCTTCGAGAAAGGCCAGAAACTCCCGCAGGGAGACCGGAACATTGTGGCGGCGCAGCTGATCGAAGAAGGGCAGAAACATCAGACGCTCAATGCGCGGTCCAGCAGAACCGTGGCGATCATGCCGACGATGAGAAAGGCCATGCCATAGCCCGCGGCATATTGCGCGATGTCCTTGCGGTTCCCGCCGCGTTTGCGTGCGGTCAGCCCGCCGATAATCGCGCCGATCAATGCCAATCCGAGTGCTATCATAACCTATTGCCCGTTTGTTTCGCGGGCCTATCCATTGCGCGGGTTCAGGCTTGCGATCTCGCGCAGCTTGGCCCGCACGGCCCAGTCAGGGCCAAAGCCGTATCGCGCCCAGCCGATGCTGTCCAGCCTGACGCGGCGCGCCTCAATGCCGCGGCCTTCGATCTCCAGCGCTTCGGCTTTGAGCAGCATGAGCGTGGCCAGAAGGGCGGCGTTTTCGCTGGCTTCGGCCACGGGCAGATGCGGCGCGATCAAGGCCAGCGCGCCTGCGCCGTCGCCGATGGTCACCGCATAGCCTGCCCGCTGGGTGGCGACATAGGCGCGGTGCAGCGTGGTGCCGGGGGTGCGGGCATAGAGGGCGTCAGCCGTTTGGTAATGCGCCTGTGCGGCGGCGGGTTCGGTCATCTGGATGACCCGGCCCATGGCGTAATGCGAAAAGGCGTGGCGGTTGTCCTGCCAGCCCTGCGTCTCGGCAATGCGCAGCGCGTCACGGGCGGCCTTCAGCCGGGCGTTGCGGCCCACGTCGCGGCCAAGGGCCGTTTGGATCGCGCGGCTCCAGACCTGCGGCGTGGCGCGGGCGGGGCGGGGGGCGACGGTGCCGCCTGCGGGGTTCACCCGGGCCAGAATGCCCGGCAGACGGGCGGCGACCTCTTCGCGGTTCATGCCCGAGCGCAGCGCGGGATCATAATAGATGCGCAGCACCAGCATGTCGAAACCGGTCAGCACCGTATGTACATTGTCGTCGTTAAAGACCGAATCCGGCAGGCGGTAGAGATCGTTCAGCGGCCCAAGCGCTTGGGCCAGTTCCTCATGCAGACAGTCGCGGCTTTCTTGCGGACTCACGTCATTGGGCAGAAAAATCGCCAGCTTGCGCCGTTCGGTCAGGCGGGTCCAATCGGTGGCGGGCGAGCGCCGCGTGCGGCGGTATTCCTCAAGCGTGCTGACGTTTGGCACCACGAAACAGGCCGCCTGCGGCAAGAGCCGCCGGATTTGGGCGCGCTGCACCGCTTGAATGGTGATGCTGGCCTCTCCGCCCGTGACCTCACGCAGTTCGATCCCGGCCTCGCGGCGCAGACGGGCCAGCAGACGCGCAAGGTCCGGCCCCAACGTGGCGGGCGGCTGGCCCAGCACGTGCAGGGTGATCGGCCCCTCGAAACGGGTCAGAACGGGCAGGGCGCGGCCACTTTCCATCCGGAAGGACAGGTCGAGGAAATCCTCCGCCAGCGCGGCATTCGACACATGCGGCTGAGCGGGGCGGGCTTGGGTGAACTGTTTCATCGGGGGCAGGGTGCTGTCGGCGATGACCGCGCGGGTTGCCACCTCGGAATGCGAGGCGGGCACGCAGGCGTTCAGCAGCAGCATCAGCGGCAGGATCAGCCGCGCCTTCACGCTGCGTCTCATGCGCCGGGGCATCATACGCGGGGGCCTCTCTGCTTCCCTGCGTGGGCTGCTCTATCCCAATATGCGCGTGGCGCGGTTGCTGAGTGTCCTTGCATCTGCCTGCCCCATCGGTCGTTTGAACCCGGGTCTTTGCGCCCGTGATTGACCTCAGCCTAGGCAGGCGAAAAATCAAAAGCGAGGAAAATACCCGCTTTTGACGTAAAGTCGCATTTGTGTTGCCGCCCTACCGCTGGCGACGCGCCATAAAGGCCAGCCGCTCAAACAGATGCACGTCCTGCTCGTTCTTCAGCAGCGCGCCATGCAGCTTGGGCAGGGCGTTGGGACCGTCCTTGGCCAGATCTTCGGCGTCCATATCCTCGGCCAGCAGCAGTTTCAGCCAGTCCAACACCTCGGAGGTTGAGGGCTTCTTCTTCAGCCCCTGCTGTTCGCGGATCTCGTAGAACTGCGTCAGCGCGGTGGTCAGAAGCTGTTGCTTGATGCCCGGATGGTGCACTTCGACGATCTGTTTCAGCGTCTCCATGTCGGGAAATTGGATGTAGTGAAAGAAACAGCGGCGCAGGAAGGCGTCGGGCAGTTCCTTTTCGTTGTTCGAGGTGATGATGACGATGGGGCGCTGGCCCGCGCGGATCGTCTCGCCCGTCTCGTAGACGAAGAATTCCATCTTATCGAGTTCCTGCAACAGATCGTTGGGAAACTCGATGTCGGCCTTGTCGATCTCGTCGATCAAGAGCACGACCTTCTCATCCGCCTCGAAAGCCTGCCAGAGCTTGCCCTTGCGGATGTAGTTCTTCACGTCATGCACACGCTCATCGCCCAACTGGCTGTCGCGCAGGCGGTTCACGGCGTCATATTCGTAAAGTCCCTGTTGCGCCCGGGTGGTCGATTTGATGTTCCATTCGATCATCCGCAGGCCCAACGCGTCGCTCACCTGCCGCGCAAGCTCGGTCTTGCCGGTGCCCGGCTCGCCCTTCACCAGCAAAGGCCGCTCCAGCGTCACCGCCGCATTGACGGCAATTTTCAGGTCCTCGGTGGCGACGTAGTCTTTGGTGCCTTGGAATTTCATCTTGTTTTCAACCTCGTGTGACGGGCGCTTGATCCTTGGCCTTTAACCAAAAATCAAAGGGATTGTGTAGTGACAATTGTTACCCGCTCAGATAGACGCTGCGGCAGGGGACGATGTCGGGAGACAGGCCTTTTTAATGTCTGAATTGAAAAACGCCGGGGAAAAACAAATGAAGCAGGAAATCTTCCTGCCGGACGACTATCGTCCGGCCGAGGACGAGCCATTCATGAATGACCGTCAGCTTGAGTACTTTCGGCGCAAGCTGATCAACTGGAAAGCGGAACTGTTGGCAGGCAGCCGCGACACCATCGAAACACTGCAAGACGGCACCCGGAACATCCCGGATGTGACCGACCGCGCCTCGGAAGAGACTGACCGCGCCTTGGAACTGCGCACCCGGGATCGGGCGCGTAAACTGGTCGGCAAGATCGACGCGGCGCTGCGGCGGATCGACGAGGGAGAGTTCGGTTACTGCATGGTCACCGGCGATCCGATCTCGCTCAAACGGCTGGATGCACGGCCCATCGCCACCATGACCCTTGAGGCGCAAGAGCGTCACGAGCGGCGCGAGAAAGTCCACCGCGACGACTGACATCACCTGAAACACCACACGCCGGGGCAAATGCTTCGGCGTTTGTGGTTGGGGCGCGAATGAAACCTTCCAATGCGATTGTCGTGGGCGGCGGGATCGGCGGGCTGGCGCTGGCCACAGCGCTGGCGCGGCGTGGCGTGGCCGTGACCCTGTTGGAACAGGCCGCGCGCTTTTCCGAGATCGGTGCCGGGCTTCAGATCAGCCCCAATGGCCTCGCCGTCCTACGCGGGCTGGGGCTTGAGCGCGGGCTGGCGGCGCGCGGTGCGGTGCGCGGGCAGGCGGTACGGCTTTGCGACTATGCCAAGGGCGGCCAAGTGGCGCGGCTGGATCTGACCCGCCTGCCGCAGGACCAGCGTTATTACTTTCTCCACCGTGCCGATCTGATCGACCTTCTGCGCGAGGCCGCACAGCGGGCCAATGTCAGTTTCGAGACCGATGCGCAGGTCGCCTCCATCCATCCCGGCGCGCTGCCGCAGGTGCAGATGGCCCGCGGCGGGCGGCGGCGGGCAGAGCTGGTAGTGGCTGCCGATGGCATCCATTCGGTCGGGCGGGTGCAGTTGAACGGGGCGGATCAGGCCCGTTTTTCGGGGCAGGTCGCATGGCGGGCGCTTATTCCCAACGTGGTCGATCATCCGCCCGAGGCGCGGGTCACCATGGGGCCGGGGAAACATCTTGTCAGCTACCCGGTGCGCGAGGGGCGCATGGTCAACCTCGTGGCCGTGGAAGAGCGTGAAGATTGGGCCGCCGAAGGCTGGCACCATCGCGACGATCCCGCCAACCTGCGCCGCGCCTTTGCCGGTTTCGGGGCACAGGCCGCGCAGATGTTGGAGGCGGTGGAGGAGGTCACCCTCTGGGGGCTGCACCACCACCCCGTTGCCGCCAATTGGCAGGCCGATGGCGTCGCGCTTTTGGGCGACGCGGCCCATCCGACACTGCCCTTTCTGGCGCAGGGCGCCAATATGGCGTTGGAGGATGCATGGGTTTTGGCAGATTGCCTAAGCCGCCATCCGCGCGACGCGGCGCTCACCGCCTATCAGGCCGCGCGTATCGACCGAGCACGGCGCATCGTGAAAACTTCCGAAGGCAATGCCACCCGCTATCACCTGCGCTCAGGTCCGATCCGCTTTGCCGCCCATACCGGCCTGCGCATCGCCTCAACGCTGGCCCCCGGCGCGATGCTGCGGGCCTTCGATTGGCTCTACGCCCATGACGTGACGAAAGGGTAGAGGCCGCCGTTTAACGACGGCGGCCCCGAACACTCAGCCCGCGCGTTGCAGCATGCCAAACAGGTCGCGCGGATCATCCGGATCGGCCAGCAGGTCGAGCGGTTGGAACAGCCCGGTCTCAGCAATTTGGTCGCGGACATAGCGCAGGGCCGAGAAATCCTCGATCGCGAAGCCCACGGAATCAAACAGCGTGATCTGTTGCGCATCGCGGCGGCCCTCTGCCTGACCGGTCAGCACCTGCCAAATCTCGGTCACCGGATGGTCAGGCTCAAGCTGCTGGATTTCGCCCTCGATGCGGGTCTGCTCGGGGTATTCCACGAAGATCCCCGAGCGGTGCAGGATCGCGGGCGCGAGTTCCGTTTTGCCCGGACAGTCGCCGCCGATCGCGTTGATATGCACGCCGGAGCCGACCATATTGTCGGTCAGGATCGTGGCATATTGCTTGTCCGCGGTGCAGGTGGTGATGATCTGCGCGCCCATGATCGCGTCTTCGGCGGTGTCGCATTCCACGACCTTCAGCCCCGAGCCCGCCAGATTGCGCGCGCATTTCGCGGTCGCCGCGCGGTCGATGTCGTAAAGCCGCACCTCGTCCACGCCGCAGATCGCCTTCATGGCAAGGCTCTGGAACTCGGACTGCGCGCCGTTGCCGATCATCGCCATGACACGGCTGCCCTTGGGCGCCAGCAGCCGCGCCACCACCGCCGAGGTCGCCGCCGTGCGCAGCGCGGTAAGGATCGTCATCTCGGTCAGCAGCACCGGGTAGCCGTTGGCCACATTGGCCAAAAGGCCGAATGCAGTGACGGTCTGAAAGCCGGTCTTGGTGTTGTCGGGATGGCCGTTGACGTATTTGAAGCCGTAGACGTCGCCGTCGGAGGTCGGCATCAACTCGATCACGCCCTTCTCGGAGTGGCTCGCCACGCGCGGGGTCTTGTCGAAAAGCTCCCAACGTTTGAAATCGGCTTCGATGTAGTCGGCCAGCCCGCGCAGCATCTCTTCGACGCCAACATGGTGGATCAGCTTCATCATCTGGTCGACGGAAACGAAGGGCACCAGCGCCTTGTCGGAGGGTTTGAGGTTGGTCATCTTGGGGTCTCCAATCAATATGCGCGTGTGGGGCGGTCAAAGACGCGGCGGCCAAAGGCCGAGGCGGTGAGGTCGACCATCAGCTGCGCGGTGCGGCCGCGTTCATCGAGGAAGGGGTTCAGCTCCACCAGATCGAGCGAGGTCATCAGCCCGCTGTCCGAGAGCATCTCCATCACCAGATGGCCCTCGCGCACGGTGGCACCGCCCGGCACGGTGGTGCCCACGGCGGGCGCGACGGAAGGGTCGAGGAAATCGACGTCGAGCGAGACATGCAGCATGCCGCCCGCGGCCTCGACCTTGTCGAGGAAACGCTGCAGCGGCTTGGCGATGCCGCTCTCGTCGATCTCGCGCATGTCGACGTAGGTGACGGTGGTTTCCTGCAGCGCGGCGCGTTCGGCGGCATCGACGGAGCGCAGCCCGATCATGGCGATATTGTCATGGGGCAGGGGGCTGTCGATCTTCGGAAAGCCGTCAAACCCCTCGCGCCCAGTGACATAGCCCAAAGGCGTGCCGTGCAGATTGCCGCTGTCGCTGGTCTGGGGCGTGTGGAAATCCGTATGCGCATCGAGCCAGAGCACGAAGAGCGGGCGGCCTGCCTTTTCGGCGTGGCGCATCGCGCCCAGCACGGTGCCAAGGGCCAGCGCATGGTCGCCGCCCATGAAAATCGGCAGCCCGTCGTCCATCGCCGCATCGGCGGCGGCGGCGAGGCTCTCGGTCCAGGCGATGGTCTCTTCTAGCGCGTGCAGCTTCTCATGCTCTTTGGCGTGAAAGGGGGCAGGGGCCACATTGCCGCGGTCGGTCACGCTATGGCCGAGGTCACGTAGCGCGCGCTCCAGCCCCGCGGTGCGATAGGCGTCCGGCCCCATCAGGCAGCCGCGACGGCGTTTGCCGCTGTCCAGCGGAACGCCCAGCAAAATACAGTTCTGTTGGTTCGACATGGGGGACTCCTGAGATGTTTGATCTCAGATAATCCGCGCATCTGTCGAACGACAAGCCGTCAAACTGTCCGTTTCGGGGGTGTTTTTGACAAAATGTAAGGTTGCCTGTCCGGTTTGTCGGGTTCTCGTGTTTCAGGTCGCCTTCCGCGCGGCGGCGACCCAAAGGCCGACCAGGATGAAAGAGAAAATCGCGTTCCACCCGGCCATCGACAGGCCCAGAAACTGCCAGACGATCTCATCGCACATGACCAAGCCACTCGGGCCTTCGGTCGACAGCAGCGACCCGCCATCGAGGCTGCCCAAATCCATGCCGCCGCCGGTGCAGGAGCTTGGCCCCGGCCACCAGCCCCATTCCACACCGGCATGAAAGACGCCGATCAGCGCGGTCACCGCCGCCGCCAAGGCGCCGAGCCAGGCCATCACGCGCGGCCCGCCGAGCAGCACGATTGCCCCGATCAGCACCGCCGCCGCATGGGGCCAGCGCTGCCAAAGGCACATCTGACAGGGCGCGTAGCCGCCCAGATGTTGAAACCCGAAAGCTCCCAGCAACAGCGCGGCCGAACCGAGCGTCGCCAGCGAAGTCAATGTCTTACCCGTCATAGAACCTTCACCACCATGAAGCCGCCGATCAGCAGGGCGACGGCCAATGTGAACATCAAACCCAAGCGTCGTTCAATGAAGTCTCGGATCGGTGCGCCAAAGCGCCACAGCAGCCCCGCCACGACAAAGAACCGCAGCCCGCGGGCGAGGATCGAGGTCATGATAAAGGTACCAAGCGGCATACCCGTCCAGCCCGACATGATCGTGATGACCTTGTAAGGGAAGGGGGTGACTCCGGCGACCAGCACCGCCCAAAAGCCCATGTCATTGAACCGGGTCGAGAATTCCGCCATCGCATCGGACTTGCCCAGACTTGCAAGGATCGGCTGGCCAAGGTTCTCAAAGGCCAGCGCGCCGATGGCATAGCCCAAAAGCCCGCCCAAGACCGACGCGAGCAGCGCCACCCCGGCGATCAGCCAAGCGCGATTTGGCCGCGCGATGATCATCGGGATCATCAGGATGTCAGGAGGGATTGGAAAGAAGGAGCTTTCGACAAATGCGACAACGGCAAGCGCCCAGAGGGCATGGCGATGTTGGGCCAGGCCCAGGGTCCAGTCATAAAGGCGGCGGATCATTATCGGGGGCTCCGGCTGTTTTGAATGCCTCACCATGTCGCGCGTCCAAGGTCAAGCAACTGTGCGCGCGGCATGGGTGAAAATCCACTTGCTCCTGCCGCTTTTGCAGGCTACATCGCCCTACGTGCCCAAGTGGCGGAATGGTAGACGCAGGGGATTCAAAATCCCCCGCCGCAAGGCGTGCCGGTTCGAGTCCGGCCTTGGGTACCACCTTGTTTTCGCAAGGTTTTCCGCGAAAATCGAATCCCCATTAGAAAACCGATTTTCGCGCTGGTCACACACCTTGGTCACACTTTCTTGTTCCGGTCACGTTCCGTTCTTCGGTCACTTTCGAAGGTCTTGGGCGTCAATCGAGAGCTTCAATCGGTTCGCCCGCTTGCGGTAGTAGGCTACCATCTCGGCGCTCTGGTTTGTAACAGCCTGTATCTGCGCATCGCTGGCACCCGCCTCTGCGAGTTCGATGATCGCGAGCTTTCGTAGGCCATGCAGCGTAAAGGGCTTGGCCTTCGGTCCCAATGTATCACGCCATGCACGGAACGCCTTTTCGACGGCGTTGTAGCCGACTGGTTGGCGCAGGTTCTTGGCAATCACATGATCCCCACGGGGTGCTAGATTGGCGATGAAGTCGCGCAACCGTATAGGGCATCCTGTTTCAAAGAGCTCGCGGCTCTTTTCATCGAGGACGAACATGGTTCTGCCAGTGAATTGGTCGCGCTTCATGCCGATGGCGGCGTTCGGACGTTGGCCAGTTCCGAGAATGAGTTGGGCGGCAATCTGCACGTTCTCCGGTGCGGTATCGAGCTTGCCAATCATCCATGTAGGCCACGGCTCATATTCGCGAGCAGGTTTGTATGATCCGAGGTTTTTTGCTGGATTCGGGCCAAGCGGCCAATCAAGTTCGGTGGAAGCATAGTTCCACAGGATAGAGATGGTCTGGGCATACTTGCTGGCCTTGCGGGGCGTATCGGACATTTTTGCTAAAGCGGCCTTAAGCACCGGGCGCGTGATCCGCGCCATGGGCTTGTCGCCGTTCTTCTCAGCGATCCGATCCATGTCGCGGCGGTAGCTGGCTTTGGTGGATGCTGCGAGGTTCTGCTGAACGGTATGATCCGAACGCCATGCCTCGATGCACTCGCGCCAAGTCTGTTTGGCGGGCTGTTTCTGTGCTTCGCTGCGGCCTGACCGTAACTCCCAATAGAGAGCATCGAGGCGCTTGGCGTCGCCCTTCCAATCAATGAGGTAGAGCTTTTCGCGCCGCTTCCCGCACTCGGTCTTCGTGATTCGGTAGTAGGGCTCCCAAGCTTTCTTGTACGCACGCCAACGCCACACAAGTCGCGGCTTGGTGATGCGGGGCTTCGGGGCTTTCATAGCTCAAAATCCTCGTCGGGAAGGGCGGCGCTGTTGTTCAGTATGGCCTCGATGTCCTTCACGCGCCAGCGTTCGCGCCCGCCCAACTGGCATGGCGGGGGCAAGGCATCAGCTGCCACCAGCCGCCGAAACTCTGCCAAGGGCATATCCAGCATCTTTGCCGCAGTCGCTTCGCGCACAGCTAGGGGTAGGACTGGTGAGTTCATGTCAAGACCCCTCGCTGGTGTTCGCCGTATAGTACTCGATGCACTCTTCCCATTGGGGGGAGGCGATGGGGCGCTCGCCGCAGCATACACAGACGCCGCTTTTCTCCACGGTCGGCTTTTTTTCGCGCTGCGCCAGCCGCTCGCTGACAAGATGCTCCCGCATGATGCGCGCAGTCTCCCCGTCCATCTTGAGGCGCGACAGGATCACCTCAAGCGCGCGCACGGTGGTCACTTCAACCATCATACTTTTCTTCCCTTCCCTTTCTGCTCCATCGCCCAGCGATAGACACGCTGTTTCAAGCGTTCCCTCGCGACGGCTTTACCGCGGTGCATCACCGTCCGCACATAGCGCGGATCGACGCCCAGATCGCGGGCGCAGTCTGCCATGCTTGGCCATGAGCATCCGCTAATGGTGATCCGCACCTTTGGGCGGCCTCCCTTGGGGCAGATCGGCCCGTGCTGGCGCAGGCCGACCGTGTCCATACGATTGCGCCGCAGGGCGGCATAGATCGTCTGCTTAGCTACGCCGATTTTCTTGGCGGCCTCCGGCACGCTTTCATAAATCTTGCCTCTGATTTCAACTCGCATAGCGCTCCCCTTCCATGGCTGCTTCGCAGAGGTTCGCAACGGCGGTGCGGACCTCCGGCTTTACGGCGCGAAGGGCGCGGATCAGCTTCGCTTCTTCGGTGGAAAGCTCTGCTTCGCTGGTCGCAACCTCTTGATCGGGGAAGAAAGCTGTTACCGGCAGGTCGAGCGCCTGCGAGACTTCATAGAGCCGCGATGCAGCTACCCGGTTTGTGCCGAGCTCGTACTTCTGAACCTGCTGAAACGACAGACCCAGCTTGCGGCCAAGGTCCGTTTGGCTCATGCCGCGCAGTTTGCGCGCGTTTCTAAGGGTCTTGCCAACTTGGGCGTCTACGGGGTGTGTCATGCTGCTGCGTCCTCGATGGTGTTGATTTTTGTGGTGTAGCGAACGGCGACAAAGGGCCAATCTTCGCCCCTGATTTTGGCGCGGTCGCGCAACTTGCGGGCCTGCTCGCGGGTGCCTGCCCAAGCGGAGTCGGTGCCGGCGGTCAGCCTTTCGCCGCTCAGGTGCAGGTATTTGCCGGACGGGTGGCGCAGGCGTATCAGTGCCGGGGGTAGGTGGTAGTCCATCTTCGGCAGGCGGGCGGTGATGGTGGTCATGTGCTTGCCTCCGGCTTTGTTTCCCGGACGGGTGGACCCCAAGTGAACGCGTCAATCAGTTGCCCAGGACCAATGCCGGGAACATAGACGCGGAACTCATCTTCGCCCTCGCCATAGTTTTCATCGACGCAGACGATCTCCCAGTCGACAGACGCCCAGTCCTCATCCGGCGGCTCCTTTCTCGGCTTCACTAGCTTTGCCCAGTAGTAGCCTGTCTCCCGCGGTTCGAGATTGGCTGCGCTTACAGCTTGTTCCGCAGCTGCTTTCAGATTGCTCATACCAGCCCCTTTCTTCCAAGATGGTCTGAGGCGCAGTGAGCGTGATGACACCTCCGCGCACTCGGTCCCCATCAACCTCGCACTGAGAAAACGGAATCCACGTGTCGTCACTGTCCTCATCGGCGCGGACGCAGGCGGCGCGTTCGGTCGCGTGCTGAAAGGTCACTTCAATGTTATGCAGGTTCGATTTCACGGCATTTCCTCCAGCGACTGCGTTGCGATCAACTGGCATGACGCCAGCGATGAATTGATCTTGATCGCCGCCATGCCGCCGCGCAGGGCTTCCAAGCGGTCGGCCAGTCGCTGCATCAGATCGTCGTTGCAGCCGAGTTCGCGGGCCATGCGGAGTAGATCTTCGTCGGTGGAATGATTGTTCTGGTCAGGCATTGATGGCGTCCTTCTGTGGTGCCACGGCTTGCGCGGTCGCCATGATGCTGAACGCAGCAGTGCCGGCGCATGGGTCGATCTGGGCGCGTGCGTTGTTTTCCGGCGCCTCTTTCAGCGCCAGATCGATCACGGTTCTGGGTGTGAAGTGGGTGCTGGTCATGCCGAACCCCTTCATTGCCCCGCTTCGACGCTTTCCGCGCCGCATGGTCCAACTGCGCCAAGGCCAGAACGGTTGGGCGAACCTCTGGCTCATACTGGTCATAGGGCTTGTACCAGCGGCCACCGCTCAAGCGGGGTAAGAGTGCGCGAGGGATCGGCTTCCAGTTCGACGGGTCGGTGTTCGTTTTGTCCCCATCTATGCATTTGAGGACGTGGTCCTCCGGCACCGGCCCATGCTTCTTTTCCCAAAGGTGGCGATGTTTCAGGACATAGCGCCGCTCAAAGCCCGTATGCGGGTTGGGCTCGTCCACACTAATCTCAACGTAGCCTTCCTTGCTTAAACGCTCATGTCCGAGGTGCTTCGTGTTGTGCGGCAGGTTTCCCTTCTTGAACTGATGCTTTGCGCTGTTCGCATTGAAGGGCATCTTCTCACCCTTGTTGTATGGCGCCTCACCCTTCACGAAATTCCCGGTTCGACCTGTCATCCAGCCCTTGCGCTTGCAGAGCGAATTAAAGTTGGACAGCGACACGTCCTTACGGGCGAAACAGGCACAGAACTCGGCGTGAGCCTCGGGGCGCGGTCTCTTGCTGTTCGCTTTTATCCACGCCAGTTCGGCTGGGCTGTATGGGATGATGTGTCCCTTCATTATCTCGGCCCTCCAATTTGCGGCAAGTGGTTCAAGACCTTCTCGCCGTGCTCGGCGAAGAGCTTTGCGGCCTTCAGCTGCAAGTCGGCGTTGCTGGTGATCTTGTCAGCGACGGAGACCATCGCGCTGGCCCGCTGGACCTCCTTCGCGATATCTTTTTCATCCATGCCTTCATCCGACAGACGTTCAAGCTGCGCGAACAGGTGGTCGTTGAGGTCGGTGAGTTTGTTCTTGGTCACGCCGCATCCTCCTGAGCTTGCGCATCAGCAGCCGCGCGGGCCTCGGCTTCAGCCGCCGCCATCTCTTCGGGGTAGGCTTGGCACTGGCGAACGGGTCTTCGTCGTCAACGTCCTGCACGGCGTCAGCATCAATAGCCAACTGCTGCAGTTCGTCCATGATGGTGGCAACAATTGCCCGCTGCGGTTTGTCGAGGCTCTGCCAGTGCGCGGTGAACTTCTCTTTCCCGGTCCTCGCAACAGTGCGCGCCTGGTCGAGCAGTTCCTTCTGCGCCTGCGCGTCACCTTGGCCTTTCGCCCAAGTTGCCATTGCGCGGCCTGTCTCGACACCCATCGGGCGACGCGGGTCGAGCAGGGCTTTGAATTGGTCCGCGACTTTGATCTGGTGGACCGGGTGGCCCGGTGCGGACGGGTCTAGGATCACCATCGTGGTCATCTCAAACATCAGGTCACCGTCGCTCGCTGGATCCCATGGCACATCCTCCCGCCGGGTTTTCGTTGAGCGGGCGTTCTTTGCGTTGGAGCCGAAGCCCGTCTGCATCACAGGCTTTGCGCGGGTGCAGATGATGATGTTGGTCTTTGCGCGCACAATGCGGTCGATCAGACGGCGATACCGCGGCTTAACCTCGGCCCATGCCAGCTGCGACCGCTGGTTCTTCTTGCTATCGTCACCGCCGGTCAGCCGGTCGAGAACTTGCGCTTGTAAATCGAGGACACCACCAACGCCTTCCCAAGCATGGCTGAAGGAGTCCAGAATAACGACCGGCAGTCCAGCCGCTTCTGCGCTATCGATGACTGCAATCCAGCGCTCGGGGCCGAAGCCAATCATATTGCCGTCATCATCCACGGCTTTCATGTCGTAGTGCATCATCTCAGGGAAGGCCGACTTGTAGTGCAGAGCCCGGCGGTTCTCGGTGTCGACATAGCCGATAGGTCCGCCGTTCTTACCGGTCACGATCTCAGAGATGCCGCGCGCCATTGAGAGGGCGGTGTAGGTTTTGCCAGTGCCGGAGCCGCCAGATAGGCCGATTGCCAGCGTTAGTGGATCGTTAATCTCGGAAACGGGGGTAAAACGGATAACGCTCATTATACGTCCTTTCAGGGAAATTCGGGGTTACTCAGCCGCGTAGCCTTCCGGCGCCTGCCAGCGGCCCGCAGCGTCGAGAACATCACGTCCGTAGTGGCGTTTGTGGTCGGCCTCTGCGCTCTCACGCTCCAGCCACTTGGCGTGATAGAATTCCGGCAGTTCGATGCTGACCACGCCATCAGGGTATCCGGGCCAGTGGTCGGTGCGGGTGCAATGACCCCAAATCTCGCGAGCCCGGGCGGTCTTCTTCGACGCCATCATCAGGCTTTCATTTCCCACCTGAACGACACAGACCTCGTAGGGCGCGGTCTTCTCTTGGAAGATGAACCTGAACAGCCGATCCTCGCCCGTCGCAGCCTTCCAGCAGTCGAGGTAATGCCGGGCCTGCACGTCATAGCCGTAGTTCATCACCGCCCGGACGCAGGCATCTGGCGAAGCATCGACGCAGGTTTTGAAGTCATAGAGGGGCTGCGAAGGGTCGGTCGGCGCATTGTCCACCATCGCGCGGCAAGGAACACCGCCGATCTCGGCCAGCACCACAGCTTCGGAGTTCGCGGGGTCCAGCGTGATCCCATTGTCAGCCATACGCTGCGCGGCGATCGCTGACATCTCCCCGATCTGTTCGACATCTTCGGCTTTCAGCGGCGTGATGCCGGCAGCTCGAGCTTCCGCGATCCATTCCTTCGCGGCCTTTGTGCTGGCTGCACCGTTGGAGGCGAGCAGATCAGACGGGATCGCCTTGTACTCGCCACCACGGCCCAGGACCGCCCGGTGAGCGGCGCGACCAATGTCGAAGGTCTTCTTGTCAATCGGTTCCCAGTTCGGGTTCAGCTTCGGATGCTGTACCCATGCATGTAGCGGTGACTGGTTCAGCAAGACGCGGGCGAGGGTGCTTGATAGGCTAGGGCGGTCTGACGGATCAGCGTGGTATTGTTCGTCTGACAGGTCGCGGTAGACGCCTGGGGCGAGAGGGCGGCTTGCCAATACATGGCGGCCATCCGGGCAATCCACCGACATTCCCGCGACCAGAACGGTCTTCACGGCCTTTCGGTCGGAGGTGGTGACCGGAAACACAACTTGCCCGGTGCTCAGCTTCACCTCAAGGATATGGCAGCCGCTGATGCCTGTCGCAGCGATTGGAGCCGCGTCTACAGCGATAGCGCTATGGATCTGGGCCATCGCTTCGGAAGGTGCGATGCCAGGTGCGCGTTCGGCGAGGCGGGTGAGGGCATGCTGGGTCATAGTGTCACCCGCGTGTGGGGCACCTTGCCATCGATCAGAGCATCAGCCAGCGCAAACCAGTTGCCAGCATCGAGCGTTTTAAGCCCCTCGGCGATCTCATTACGGATGCGAACCCGGTGCGCCCGATCCGCTTCCCGTTTGGCGCGGGCTGCATCAGCTCGGCGCTGCTCTTCGGCAATCCGGTCACGTTCACGCTGGGCGGCAGCTTCTTCGCGCTGCTTTGCTTCTGCCATTTCACGAGCATGCCGTTCTGCGGCCTCTTTCTCACGGCAAGCGGCATCCTCCTCTGCCTGTTTGCGGGCGAGTTCAGCGGCTTCGGCCTTGTCGCGTTCGGCTTGCTCACGGCGCTCGGCTTCGGCCTTCTCAGCTTCGATCCGGTGGGCTTCGGCCTCTTCTGCCGCGACCCGGTCAGCTTCAGCTTTCTCAGCGGCCATGCGTTCCTGTTCGGCTTTGGCCTGCGCCTGACGTTCCGCCTCCGCTTTCGCCGCGGCTTCCTGAGCATCCTTCCTGGCGCGCTCCTCTGCCTCGGCGCGTAGGCGGGCCAACTCGGCTGCCTGATCCTCACGAACCTTCGCTGCCTCATGCCATTGCGTCAGATCAGTAAGCGCATGTTCTTTCTTGGTGTCGGCGATCTCTTGGTATTCGGCCCAGCTATCATCGATGGCGATTGCCTTGATGCGGTCGATCTCGGCAGTGATGGTTTCCGTGTCGAGCATTTGGACGGGCGCAGGTGTGAGCGATTGCAGGGCTGCCTTAAGTCGCCCGACGCGTTCTTCTTCAGCAGCCTCCCAGTCATCCAGCGGCTTGCGAACCTCGGTTTTCAGAGCATCCAGCCGCTCACGGATCTTCCGCCGCTCTGCATCGACCACAGCAATCTGCTTCCGCGCATCGTCGGTCAGGCTTTTACCCGCGGCGTCGAGCGTCGTTTTGCTGCGGGCGACTGTATGTGCGAGAGAGGCGATTGCTTTGCGCCCTTTGGCGGTCGACAGGTCAGGCGCGTGGCTGCGAGCCTCAGCCTCAATGAGGCTGATCACGTCATCAACCTGGTCAGGCTTAGCGAACATTGCAGTGAGGTCTGTGCCAGCTGGCAGCGCGAGCGCCGTACCGGTTTCAATTTGGGTTTGATCGTTCATTCGAAAGCTCCTTCGATGAAATGGTTCGCGTTGAAATGGGCGGCATTTGCGATGCCTTTGGCGGCGAAGTGACCGCCCAGCAGTCCAGCCAGCGACAGGGCGAGTCCTGCAATGAACATGTGGACGGGAAGGGCGCGGGGTTCAGGTGACCGCCGACGCTGTTGACGCTGCACTTCGGCGGATGGGTGGGACTGGGTAATCATCATCCGGACTCCAGATCGAACTGAATACGGCGGCGCGTTTCTGCGTCCTTGCGGGCCTCACGGTCAGCCCAGAGGTCGTCCAGCACGTCGCGGAAGTTATCCACGGGTTCCGGCTCGGGTTTGCGGCGGGCGAGGACGTGGTCGAACCACTCGGCGCCGAGGAGGGAGGTGATCTTCATGCGCCCCACTCCGGATCGATGCCACGCTGCTCGCAGATCATCGCGTGCTCGTAGATCATGCGATCGGTCACGTCGGTCGCGGACCCGTCCGGGGCAATCTCCCAGCAGATCAAGTCGTGATGCGGCCACCACTTGTGGCTCTCAATGAAGTCGTCGTAGCCAGCATCGAAGTCGTACTGCGTGTCGCTGGCTGGGGTGCATGTGCCATCAGCCGCGCACACATCGGTGCGGTAGCTGACAGCCGCCACGCTGCCGACATGCGCGGCGTTGCGGGCGAGGGTCTCGAAGGTGCTGCGGGTCTGCATTGTCATCTCCATTACCGGGTTGGTATGGAGAAAGGTGTAATGTAGGATTTAACCTACGTCAACATGAAATGTAGGAAAGAACCTATACTGACAATTCACACCATGCTACAACACACCCACCAGCCCGACAGCGGGCAGAGGAAAACCCGCCAGTAGGTCGGGGTTATCGGACTGGGTATGATCAGGAATCGTTGCATGCAGCCTGAGCGCCGCCTTAGCCTTGTCGATATACATGCGATGGGAGGTGTTATGCGGCGTGATGAGGAATTACTGCGAAAGTTGATGCTTGAGATCGAGGCGGATCCTGAGCCAGTGGTCATCTATGATAACACGCGGGATATGGATGACGAAGACCGCAGGGTATATTATCACCTTCGATTACTGGCCGACGCTCGCTTCCTTGAGGAATCCGGCAAGTTTGGCGGCGCATTCCGCATAACGAATGACGGCCATGATTTCATCGGTATGATGAAGGATGATGGACTGTGGTCGAGCATGAAGAGCAAGGCCGGGGCCGCTTTACCTCGCTACGGCCTTCGGCTTCTATTCGAAGTCGGCAATGGACTGCTTCGGCAGAAGCTGCGGGATATGGGGATTCCGCTAGAGTGACATTCTGGAAAGAGAGAGCCCGCCACTGGGGCGGGGTGGGGGTGTTGATGCGTCACGATGATTTAGATCATATCCATATCTCAAGTCGCCCATTCTGCACGCCAGCAGACTTTGGGCGGAGGGATAAGGTAGAGCCAGCCGATGCTGCTATGGGGATCACTCTTGAGATGATCTATCACATCGAAGATACTGTAAGGCGATATGGCGAAGGTTTAACAGAAACGCCTCATGCGAATTGCGAGACGCCATTTGAGATTGCTACGCAGATCGTTCGCGTTGTGGCTGTAGCACTCCGAGAGGATGGGTTATCCATGGGAGAAGTTAAGGTGGATAAGGAAGTTTGTGATGCCGTCGCCGCTATTGTGACGGCCTACACGGATGTCCTCAACGAGAATTATGAGAACGATAGGTATGAGGAGCCCGAGGTATTAGACGGCCTTGCTGCACTTCTTCGCGTAGTTGACTGTCTGCCTCCCCACCTTGTTGAAGGCATACCGAAAGAGCTGTTGCCGTATGCGATGCGGCCTCAGCAGCCGTAACTGCAAGCCACGCGTCCTCTATCGACCAGACCTGAGTATCATCAGCTGCCAGAGAGGGGCCTTGGGAAAATAGGTGATCAAACGCCGCTCGACGGCTTGGCTGATTCTGAAAATCGGCAAGGGCTTGCAAAACGTCGGATTGATCATCTTCGTTAATCACCGACTTCCCTGACCTTCCGCCTGCCAGCAATTGCCCCATGAGATTGCTTAGGTTTTCGGCTGGTGCTGACGCGAGCCCCTGCATGGCGACGCCATAAGTATGGTTCCATGCATCGTATTCTGAAAGCAGTAGGCAGTCTGGATGCTTCGAGCTTATACCCCAAAGTCCGTGCGCGAACTTATTTCTAAGTTCCCGAACGGGTTTGATCGCGCTGCTAGCCCCCTTTAGTAATGGTAGAGACTCATCGTTTGCTTGCGTATCAAGAAGTCGATGTATGATCTTCACACGTTGATGATGGTTTCTAATGGCGTTAAGGACAATTCTAACGTTTGGCCCTTCAGCGCCTAGCAGAAAGATTGCAATTTGCTCGAATTGAGCATCAACGTCTGCCATATATGCGATAGTCAAGCTTACCGCTGTGGCAATTTCGGGGACTTGCCTTAAGTTGCTTGCATCGTATGAACCCTCGGGCCTTGCGCCGAGCGCAGCAAGCGTAGGTGGAGTGGGGATTTTAACTTTGGGATAGGTCAATTTCATTCCCTTCATTTTGCTCTGACTCGACCATTCTCACATCACACCCGCCTCGCCATATCCGCCGGCAGATGCATCCGCACCCGCGCGGCCCACCTCAGTCTTACGTCATGCTGGTTATCGGCGCCGGGGTTCAGCGAGATCAGATTGAACAGTCCCGGCTCTGATCCTGCGCGGACCTGCTTGACCCATCCCATGCCGTTCATGTCTTCGCAAACGCAGCGGTGGCCTATTGCATCTGAAGGAACTCCGTCAGCGGCCTCACGCGTGTAGAACAGAAGGTCGCCAGCGGAGTAGACGGGTTCCATACTGTCACCCACGATCTCGACTGCGACGATGCCATGCGGCGATAGCTGCGGTGGGCATTCGACCTGTGGGCCGCCACCCTTCTCGTAGGCATCGAACACCGGAACCATTGCGCCAGCGCCGACAGCGCCAGCTATGGCGACGGTGGGGCGTTCTTGAGGGCTATCCCCGACGATCTCTTGAATCGATACATCAAGAACCTCGGCGATCTTCACTAAGTTTGCTAGCGTCGGGTTCTTGGTCTTCCGCGTGACGATGTCTCGAACCCCGGTTGCGCTCATTCCAGCAGCCAAGGCCACCGCACGATTATTCGTGCCGCGTTCTTCGATTAATGCGCTGATGCGATCCGCTACCACTTGCCCAAAATCCATGTAGTTCTTTTCCTACATGCGGGCAATCGGCGCAAATGGGATAAATCCTCTTTACAGTGTGGGATATAACCTACATATTGAGCCTCATGATGATGAGCAGCTTCAAGACAGAGATTGAGGATTACCTTGAGCGGACAGGCACGAAGCCTTCGAAGTTCGGTCGGGATTTCGTCAATGATCCGGGGTTCGTCTACCGGCTTCGCAAGGGCGGAGAGTGCCGCCCTAGTACGATTGAAAAAATCCGCAAGGAAATGCGGGCGATATTGAAAGATGATGCTTCTGCATCTTCGGACGCCGCCTAATGTGGTGCGTCCGCCTGCCTCTCTCTCAAAAACATCTCTCATGCCGCGACCTTGCGACGGTGCGCGCTGTCTTCAAAGGAAACGAGGTTGCCAATGTATGATCTTCGCAAGCTGGTGAATGCCCAAATGGCGGCGCTGATCGACGGCACGTTCGGCTGTCTCGACGCCGCGGCGGAGACGATCAACGCCCGCACTCACGGCCACGTCAGCAAAGGTACGCTGTCGAAGCGGCTGTCTGGGCAGCTGGGCTGGCCGGTTGAGGATGTCGCAGCCCTAGAAGACGCAGCAGGCCGCTACCCGGTCAGCCGGATGCTGGCGCGCCGCATGAACGCTGATGGGCCCACAGCCTCGGCCTGCCTCTATGCGGCTTCGGGCGTTGCATCGAAAGAAGCGGGCGAGGCGATATCCGCCGCGCTGTCTGCCGCTCAATCAGCCAGCGGCGATCTTACCGAGGCGATCCGAGAAGCGAATGAGGCCGAAGCAGCAATGCGCCGGTTGCGTGAAGCGCTTGAGGCGGCGCAATGACCCCGCAACAGGTCGCCGCAGCGGAAAATGTCGCCGTGCGCCGTGCATGGGGCGAGACGATCGACAGCGGCGTCAGGACCAAGAACGTGGCTTTGCGCATCCGCGAATACATCGGCTCCGGCCTGACGTCTGATGAAGTGGCGCGCCGGATCGGCTGCACCCGTCAGTCAGTGAATGCCGCGCTTCGGAAGATCGGGGGCAAGCTGTGACCACCGCGAGGCGTGAAGGCGACAACGTGATCGTCACGATCCCCGTCGAAGAGGTGCACGAGCTGCGCGTCGCGTTGCAGCCGTGCCCGTGCAGGTCGACCAAATCACACGCCACGACCCGCATTCGGGAGCGGTTCGTACGCGGCTTGGGGATGGCGGTCGAAGGGAAGAAGAAAGAGCGGACTACTCGATAGCGCCCAGCAGGCGCTAACGCATTCATGGCGGCGCAGGCCGCGAAACTCAGGAGAGAACGATGCCATTTACCGACATTGCACCACCACCCGCGCCGCCGCCCGCCGGAACCGGGATTAGCTTCGGCCTGAGCGTTAGCAAGGCGAAGATCCGCAAAGTACGCATCACGCTGCGGGGGGATATCCAGGCGAAATACTTCGGTGGCCCTGTCGAGGGCAAGCGCTTTGCGGCGCAGGCTGGCCGCGGCTCTGACGAAGGTAAGCTGCGCCTTGTCATGACCGATGACGGCGATCTTGAAGCGCGCGCAGGTATCAAAGGCTCGGCGTACATCACCATGGCCGGATGGGACTTGCTGCCCAAAGACAAGCGCCCCGCCGCGTCCTGCGAGGTTATCGAGGCATCGGCGGTTGGTCTGGTGATCCTGAAGCTTCCGCCGTTCTGCAAGCCGTCCGGTGTGGGCGGCAAGATCGCAGAGGAATTTGCGCTGAAGAAGGTGGGAAAGAATGCTTGATCAGACCACACAACTAGAAGGCGTTGTAGCGCAAGAAAATGAGAGCGAGGGTGACGCAACCTATCGCGTCACCGCGAACGAGCTTCGCCAATTTGTCGAGCGCATTGAACGGTTGGATGCGGAGAAAAAGGATCTTTCAGATCAGCAGAAAGAGGTGATGGCTGAGGCCAAGAGCCGTGGCTACATGGTCATGGCTATCCGCAAAATTGTGGCCGAGCGCAAGCGCAGTAAAGACGACATCGCAGAAGAAGAGGCTGTTTTGCAGATGTACCGCGAAGCGTTGGGCATGTGATGGCGCGCGTTGGTTTTGAAGCGGCGCTGGCCGCCCTGAAAAGCGGTGATCGCATCATGGTCACCCTCGCTGATCCGACCAAAGTATCAGACCGCACCCGCTATAACCTTCTGGGGGGGGCGCTCTAACAGCGACCACGTTCGCGCGGCTGAGCAATCATATCGAGCCGGTGCGCGATGGGCTGTTCCCAGACGAAGCACCATCGCAGACCTATCGGCTGGCGGGGTTGTCGTAGGGCTATGACCGACCGCATCACCGCAGCCGAGTTCCGAAAGAAGCGTTCCGCCAATGGTGGAGCGCGCAAAGGCCGTGTGCGCGGTACGAAGGCGATGGTGGTGGATGGGATCAAGTTTCACAGCCGGAAAGAGGCGCGGCGCTACGGCGTTCTCCGCCAGCTTGAGCGTGCGGGCATCATCGAGAACCTGCGTCTGCAAGTGCCGTATGAACTGAAAGGCAAAGACGGGCCGATCCTGACGCCGACCGGGCGCAAGATGATCTACAAGGCCGATTTTGTCTATTTCGACAAGCGCATCAACGCGGAAACCGTCGAGGACAGCAAGGGCTGGGCGACAGACGTGTTCAAGATCAAGAAGGCGATCTTGGCCGCGCAGGGCGTGGAGGTGGTGGAGACATGAGTGCAGCCCCATCAGCGCGCGGCCTGTTTCGCGCAACCGGAAACACGTCCACCCACATCGTCAGGACGTTGGAAGGCTTCGAGCGCATCGCAGAGGCGCCCCGTGAGGCTGCGGACTTCTACCCGACGCCACCTGAACCTACGAGAGCCTTACTCAAGGCCGAGGGCGACCGCCTGCGTCATTTCCCGGCGATCTGGGAGAGTGCCGCTGGAGACGGTGCCATGGCGCGTGAAATAGAGGCTTTCGGGCTGCCGGTGATCAAGACTGATCTGATCGATCGGGGGTGCGGCGCCGACCTCGGTGACTATTTCGCCCTGACTGAGCGACGGGCGGATGCCATGATCACCAACCCACCATACTGCGAGATTAACGCCCGAGACGGAAAAGGCCGCTGGCTTACCCACGCGCTTGATCTCAGGTGCACCTATGTCGCGCTGTTCCTCAATTGGGACTGGCCGGCCGCGGCGGGGCTCGCCTCGATCTTGGCAAAGCACCCCATCAGCCGCGCCTACGTCTGCCGCTGGAAGGTGGACTTCACCGGCAAAGGATCACCGCCACAGCGCAACGGTTGGTTTATCTGGGATGCCGAATGGGAGGGCGAGACGGCGCTCCGCTTTCTTGATCGCACGGACGGGCGGCAGGGGGAGTTCTTCTGATGAGTGAAGGCGTCCCATATATCCGCTTCTACGGCGACGATTGGCTCTCGGGAACGCAGGAGCTCTCACTGGAGGAGCGCGGCGCTCTGGTGACCATCGTTGCGCTGACATCCGCAACGGGCGCGGCACCAGTTGCCGACTACAAGCGCCTATCACGTCGCTTCGGCTGCACCCCGGCAAAGGCGAAGAAGGTGGTCCAGTCCTTGATCGAGATGGGGAAGATTTGGCTCGATGGAGATGCTCTGATTAACCGCCGTGCACAAAAAGAAACCGAAATTTCGCAAAAAAATTCCAAAAAACAATCGGAAAACGCTCACGCCCGATGGTCAAAATCTGAGGGAAAATCCAATGAAAACAATGGGGGGTATGATGCCGCCGCATTGCCGCCGGAATGCCAACCAGAACCAAAACCAGAACCATATAAGATTGATGATGATAGCGCGGGCGCGAGTCTGAGCTTTCGAGAGAGGGTGCTGGTCGCAGCCGGTCACGATGCATCCGGGCTGACCGCAGGGGGCAAGGTGATCGGCAGCCGGGCCGAGTGGGTCGAGTTCGAGAACGCTCGGTCCGATCTCCATCTCAGCGAGGAAGACACGATCGCAGTCGTCAGGGAGACGGCCAACCAGAAGCGCGACGGACCGCCCGGCAGCCTGAAATACTTCATCCCATCGATGCGGAAGTTTGCCGGGGCGCGAGATGCGCCGCCAGTATCCGCAATTAGCCCAGACCCAGCCAGACCGAGAGGAACCCAGCATGAACGATCTACCAGCAAATCCAAGCGCCGTATGGATGCCTTCATCGCCGGAGCTCGCGGCACGGGCTGACCACCGCGAGTGGATCGGGGGCCGGGTCGTGACGCTTCTGAGCCACTACTGGCGGGACGATGACGACGATGCCCTGACGGCCGCGATCGCGGCTGACTGGGCCGATGTCCTCGAAGGCTTGCCGCAGGAGGCGATCCGCAAGGCATGCATCCAGTACCAGCGTGAAGAGCCGCGCCGGAAACCGACGCCGGGGGCAATCTACGCGCTGGCGCGAGAGGCAATGCCGCGGCCAGCATTGGTGCGGGAGCCGCAGCCGGAGCCAGAGCGCCGGGCGCCTACCGCCGAAGAGCGGGCTCGGGTTGCCGAATACGTCAAGCGGGCAGGCTACGCGACACGGCGCGCCAACCCCGAGGGAGACATCGCATGATCGAACCCATCACAGGTGGAGCAATGCAGGCGGCATACCTCGCAGCGGCACCGGCCTTTGCCCGGGCTTTCATTCGTCGTAGTCCGGAAGCGCTAGCAGCGGAATTTGCCCACAGCCGCCACATCGATCTGCGCGATTTCTTCGGGCCAACTAGAGCGCATAGCGTCTCGCATCCCCGGCAGGAATGCATGGCGATGTTGGCCGAGCGCGGGTTCAGCCTGCCGCGCATCGGACGCGTGTTCAACCGCGACCACACCACGGTGCACCACGGCATCGAAGCGGTGAAGCGGAGGGCGTTGGGGTGACGCTGGATGAACTTCGGACGATCGCGCAGAACAAGGGCTGCTACCTGACCATGCCACGCAAGACACTGCCGAAAGGAACGCGTGTCCGACTGGCCGGTCGCAGTGGGCCATTCGGCAGAATATGCACCGTCAAACAGGGCGAGTGCGGATACCAGGTTGTCGCTTGCTTCGATGGCGCCGAGGTCACGAGCTGGCTGGATGAGCAAGAGCAGGCGGAGCCAAAGAACACTACCACGGGCACAAAGGGCAGAGCATGAAATACCTAGGCTACGTTGCGGGCGGAGTTTGCCGCGACACGCACGCACCAACGAAGGACAGCGAGGGTAGGGCGGTTCGGCCGCCAATGATCCGCAAGCAGTTCTGGGTGCAGGAAGAGCTACGCCGTCTCGGCATCGACGCATGGTGCGGCAAGCGGGTGGAGTTCAAGCGGCTTGGCAAGGATCGCAGCTGGACCCGCTTCGATGTGCCGGCACTGCCGAACTACATCGTTTTGGATATGGAACCGGATCAGATGCACCTCGCTGCTCAGGTCGATCATCTGATGCCAACGTTCATGGCGGTCGCGAAGTCAGACCTGCACGGCAAGTCGTCGGAGAAGGGAAAGCCCGGGCATGTTGGGTTGCTGGGCTTCATGGGCGGCGTGGATGCCGCGTTTGAGAAGGCAGAGCGTGTCGACGCCAACTCTCGGGCCGAGGTGACTGAATACAAGCGCGGGCAGGAGCTTCGCATCATCTCCGGGCCTTTCGCCGACATGCTGGTGAAGTTCGATCGACTGGTGAAGGCGCCGCATGATCGGTGGCAGTCGCTCGCGGTGGAGCTGCCGAGCGGGATCAAGGCGCAGTTTGATCCGCTGGATGTGCGGAGCGCATAGGTGTTGCTAGGCGGTACAACATTTGGTATGGGTGAGGCATTCGCGTACAGGGATTACCCAGGCGCACTGGTCACGGGGTCGGCGGAAACGTCAGGCAGGCTCCGTGCTACTGCAATTCAAATGACATTCTTACGAGGCGGATATGGCCGAGCGCGAACTGACGCGAAAGCAAGAGGCGTTTGCGCTGGTTTATTTCGAGACTGGCAACGCGGCTGAGGCTTACCGGCGAGCGTATGACGTCGAAGAAAACGCCCGTGATGAATGGATCTATGTCGAAGCCAGCCAGCTTCTTGATCACCCTAAGATAGCCCAAAGGCTTGAAGCACTTTCTGAGCAGGCGTCGCAGCTTTCGATCTACACCCGCCACAAGGCGATGGAGGAGCTTGAAGAGGCTAGGGGCGTGGCAAGAACGCAAGGGCAGGCAGCGGCCATGGTTGGCGCCACATCGGCGAAGATTAAGCTGCTGGGACTGGATAAGCCGAGCCGCTTGGAGGTCACCAGCCCGGACGGCAGCATGACGCCCGCACCTGCCGTGGTTCTCTCCAACTTGTCGGATGAGGAGCTTGCCCAGCTTGAACGCCTTACCGACAAAGCACGAGATTCAGAAGGAGTGGGCGAGGCGGTGTAACCTCGGCTTTGCGCGCTACCACTTCCCGGCGCGTGAGGGGATGCCGCTCATTGAGGGGCCGCATCACCGGGTCATTGGTCAGACGCTCGACCGGATTCACTCTGGCGAGATTAGCCGGCTGATCATTACGCTGCCGCCGGGCTACACCAAGACCGAAATGGCAGTGGTCAACTTCATCGCGCGTGGGTTCATGATCAACCCGGCAGCGCGGTTCATCCATGCCACCTTCTCGGATGATCTGGCGCGCGAGAATAGCGACAAAATCAAAAGCCTGATTGAGCTTCCTGAGTTCGGCGAGCTTGCCGCAGTGGGAATCAAATCAGACACCAGCGCGAAGGATCGCTGGAAAACAGTACAGGGCGGCGGAATGCTGGCCAAGGCCGCTGGTGGCCCAATTACGGGCTTCCGGGCGGGCTATATGGACAAGGATAAGTTCACCGGCGCACTGGTGGTCGATGATCCGCTAAAGCCGGACGATGCATTCAGCCCGACGAAGCGGGCCTCGGTTAACAAACGGGCAACTAACACCTTTCGCAGCCGTTTGGCGCATGATCGCGTGCCTATCGTGGTCATTATGCAGCGCCTGCACAGCGACGACTTTGTGGGCCACCTGCTGACCGGCGGGACCGGCGAAATGTGGGATCACCTCGATCTGCCGGTGATAATCGATCATTCGGCTGAGTACCCGAAAGAATGGACGCATGGGCGCCCGGTGCCTCACGACCTGCCGGATGGGCCGCTATGGGCAGAGAAGCACAGCGCCGAAGAGATTGAGGTCATCAAGGCCGACGCCTACACCTTCGCAAGCCAATACATGCAACGCCCGGTATCGGCGGAGGGTGCGCTCTTCGATATGAGCGGGATTCATTGGTACAAACCCGGTGAGGAGCCGGATATCGACTATTACCGGATGTACGCGGACACAGCCCAGAAGACGGGCGAGCGGAACGACTATTCGGTCATCGAGCTATGGGGCAAAGCCAAGAACGGCCCCGCAGTGCTGATCGATCTGGTGCGGGGCAAGTGGGAAGCGCCCGACCTTGAGAAAAACGCACTGGCCTTCTGGTCAAAGCACAAGGGCAAGATCGTTCGCGGCCTACGGGTCGAGGACAAGGTTTCAGGGACCGGCCTGATCCAATCACTCAAGCGCAAGGGGATCCCCGTCGATGGCATCCAGCGCGACCGGGACAAATACACACGTGGGCTCGACGCAGCTCCATGGGTCGCAACCGGTCAAGTGTGGCTGCCTAAAGATGCACCGTTCATGGAAAGCCTGAGGTATGAAATGCAGACATTCGACGGCCTCGGTACAGGGTTTGATGACCAGATCGACCCGATGATGGACGCGATTGCTGACATGCTGGGCGGCTACGGTTCCTTCGTCGGCTTCGGTATCCCGAAAGGACGCCGCTGATGGCACAACGAACGCTGGCCGGGATGTTCCCCGAGCACTTTGGGGCGTTGTCGAACGTCAAGCGGGTGCACGCTGACGAATACGGCTGGCCTGAACGCCTGACGTTTCCGGATCTTCTGCGTATGTATCGCCGGAATGGTCTGGCGGCAGCCGCGGTCAATGCGTTCAAGTCTAAGACGTGGCAGGACGTTCCGGTTCTGCGGGTCACCGACAAAGACGACGACCTAAGCAGTACCGAGGAGGCGGTCGCAGACCATCTGGCCCGCATTCGGTTTTGGCAGCAATTCGCTGAGGCTGACGCGCGGTCTATTGTGGGTGACTACGGCGGTCTGGTGCTCAGATTTGCTGACGACAAGAAAATGAACGAGCCGCTCGATAAGGCGCTGGGGATCAATAAGCTGTTCGCGGCCATCCCATGCTGGCAGCATCAGCTGCGTCCGAGCGAGTTCGATACCAATACCGAGTCCGAGACCTACGGCGAGCCCACAATGTGGGAGTATGCTGAGAACGCTGTGGGTAGCGATACGACATCGGCAGGCCCGCGCCGCCGGTTCAAGGTTCACCCTGACCGCGTGCTGATCCTGTCGCGGGATGGCACGATCAACGACCGCTCGCAACTTGAGGCCGGCTATAACGCCATGCTGGACGCCGAGAAGATCAGCGGTGCCGGGGCGGAGGGGTTTTTTAAGACGGCCAAGAACGCGCCGGTTATCTCGATGGAGGATGGCAACGGGTTCGAGGAAATGGCGCGTGGAATGGGAATCGACCCTTCCGAGCTTACGGACAAGCTCAACGAGGTCGTGAAGGCCTGGGCATCCGGCTTTGACGCCTCCCTGTTGTTGTCGAAGATGAAAACCGAATTTCCGAACATCACGCTGCCGCAGCCGGAGGAGTTCTGGAACATCTGCGTGATGACATTCGCCGCGTCGATGCGCATCCCGTTCAAGGTGCTGATCGGCATGATCACCGGCGAGCGGGCAAGCACTGAGGACGCCAAGGATTGGGCGCGGACGAATGAGGCCCGCAGGTCTGGCGAGATTGTCCCAGCAATCATGACGCTGATCGAGCGGTTTCAGAAGGCCGGCACGCTGCCTGAGGGCGCATGGCGGGTCGAGTGGACATCGCTACTGGATGACGGCCCTGACGCCATGATGGCGCGGGCGAAGACCATGTCCGAGATCAACACGTCCGAGGCCGGGGAGGTCTTCGACGTGACCGAGATCAGACGTGCTGCGGGACACCCAGCCGGGCTGCCGCTTAATGATGAAGAGGATGATGACGATGAATAAGGCACTGGTTCATGCCCGTAGCAATGCTGTCGGGCCAATCCGGCATGAGGTTCGCAACGGCCATAACGTGATGATCGTCCCATCCTACGTGATCAAAGACGATACCATTCTAAACGGCATTTTTTACGGCAAGGACGAGATCGACAAGTCGTTTGAAGGGCTGAACGGCACCCACGCGCCGCTGGGGCATCCTCAAAAAGACGGCATGTTCCTCAATGCTGCCGACCCGGTGGCCGTAGCCGAAAACGGCGTCTTTGCGTTCAACGAGAATGCCCGCCGGGTAGATGACCGGATCGCGATTGACGTAGTGATCTACAAGGATCGCGCCGCCGAGAACGCAAATGGCCAGCGCCTGCTCGAAGCGATCAACAAAGGCGAGCCGATCCACACATCAACCGGCCTCTACATGAACATCGAAGACGCCCCGGAAGGGCATGCTGCTGAGAAGATCGGTCGCAACTTCGTGTGGGACCATAATGCCCTGCTGCTGGATGAGCCGGGCGCGATCACGCCAGACGAAGGCGTTGGCCTGATGGTCAACAAATCAGGTCTTACCGTCATCAACTCGCGCGTCGATTGGGCCGAGGATGACCTTGCATGGGCTGCTGAGCATCTGCTCGACAGCGCCGAGCGACTGGACAAGGCGAAGGCGCGGGAAGCGCTACTCCCGCGTCTGGTCGAAGCCCTTCGGGGCATCATGTCCGGCGGCTCCGCCGAGGCGAACGAAGATGTCCAAAAGGAGGATCCCATGGACAAAGAAACCAAGGCCGCGCTGGACGCGGTGAACACCAAGATTGACACGCTGGCTGACGCTGTCACCAACGGTCTGAAAACCCTCACCGACGCCCAGGAGGCGCAGGCCAACGCCGCAAAGGAAGCCGAAGAGGCTGAGCGCGAAAGCCTGACGAACACCATCGTCAAAGCAGCGATCCTCGATGAGGAGGACTGCAGGGCGCTGCCGGTCGCCAACCTGCGCAAGCTCGCTGCAAATGCCAAGCCCGGCAAAGCAGCACCGGTGGGCAATGGGGCGGCTGATCCCGATCCTGGCAACGCCGTCAAGTTCCGCGTCCCCGGCGCAGCAAAGGAGGCCTGATCAATGGCACGCTACAACACGATCTATGCGGGTCCGGTGAGCAACCCGACCCCTCACGCTATGGAGGCGATTGCAAGCGTGGCGCTCACGCCCGGCTCGCTGGTGACCTTCGATGCGACCAACGGCTTCGCGCTGGCCACTGCTGCCACCACGGCCAAGGTCTGGCTGGTGCAGGACAACTACCTGACCGGTCGCGGCATCGAAACGCAGTGGGCGGCTGACAGCCGGGCCGTTGCGCTCGATATGGTCGACGGCCAATTGTTCAACGCGCTGGTCGCGACGGGCAACGATCTGACCGAAGGCGACGCGCTCACACCGGGCGCCGGCGGCGTTCTGGTCAAGGCCGCGCTGTCCGACAAGGTGGTCGCGGTCGCCAACGAGACATTCAACAACAACACTGGTTCGGCCCAGTTGGTCTGCGTTCGCGCTGCAACCGGCTACCTGACCGCAGCGGCATAAGGGGATCACCAGATGCGCTATTTCGATCACGAGCTGATCACCAACTCCCGCCCGCACCAAGCGTGGTGGGGTGAGGTGTCCGGCATCCGCAACCACTGGTACGAGGCTGACCCCGTTGCCAATGCACAGACGGTCCTGCCGCCTGACTTCTGGTTCGACTTGGACGAACAAACCGTCCGCATCATGCGTGACGACGGCGGCGAGGAATTCATGTCCGACCTGATGGGGCTGGCTCGGCCGGTCAACATTGGCAAGATGGTCTCTATTGCTCGCACGTCCAGCGACATGAGCGACAAGGTGGTGCGTTCGGTCTCCGGTCAGGTGCCGGTACCGGTCGATAAGGTCGAGTACGGCTTCGACGGCGCGCCAATCACCATCTTTGCGAAAGGCTATGGTCGTTCGTGGCGCGAGGTGATGAAGTTCCAAAGCGAGGGCTATGATGTTCTGGCCGACGACAATGAGGCCGCGCTGGACAAGATCGACCGCGATATGGTCGATTACGCGCTTGACGGTGACGCGACGATCAACATTGAGGGCTTCGGCGCTTACGGCATCCGTACCGCGCCCAACTCCAAGGCGATCAATCTCGGCTCCGGTGCTGGTGGTGCAAACATCGATCTGACCGCGCCAACCACGACACCGGATGAGATCGACGCCTTCTTCATCGGCCCATTCGGCGCGATGCTTGATGCCAACTTCATCTCTGCGCCGGTGAACCTCTACATCTCGCCCGAGATCGCCCGCAACTGGGACCGCGCCTATTCCGGTGCCGCCGGTCTCAAGCCAGGGTCCATCATGGATCACGTCGCCAAGAACCGCCGGATCAACAAGATCGTCGTGACGCACAAGCTCTCGGGCAACGAGTTCTTCGGCTTTGTGCCGAGCTCGCGCTTCATCCGCCCGCTGATCGGCATGGCGGTCAACACCACGCCGCGTGTCCGTCTGAATCCTACCGATGACCATCAGTTCCTCTGCATGGGCGCGATGGGTATCCAGGTGCGCGGCGACGGCAATGGTCGCAGCGGTGTGTTCTACAGCGAGGTCGTGAACTGATGGCTTATCGCATTCGCATCACGAAAGGGGGGCTCTTCGGTAACACCGGGGAGCTTCCCATCGGCCAAGAATTCACGCTCAAGGGCAAGCCACCTGCGGGCTGGGCTGGCCGCTATGAAATGGTCTCGCAAACCGACGACAAAGAGCCGGTCACAGCCGATGCCGGCATGAGTGAAGATCGCAAGACGGCTATCCTTGAGGCTATCGGCGGACTTGACCGGGAAAAGGACTACACCAAGGGCGGCAAGCCGGACGTTGACGCGATCAACGCTCTGATGCCCGAGGGTTCCGAAACCGTCACCGCTGCTGAGCGTGATGAAGTGGTCAAGGACGACTGACCATGGCTGCCACGGTCGAGGGATGGATCGCATATGCGGCACTGCGCGGTGATACCGTGGCGGACAATGAGGCCAGCGCTGCGGCGCTGGTTCGCGGCCAAGACTATATTGACTTCCACTATGGCAACCGGTTCGGGTCCGCAGTGAGGGTTGATGAAGAAACCGTCGATAAGGCGGTCTACGAAGCAGCCAAGCTGGAACTCGCAACACCGGGCTTCTGGTCGAAGACCTACACCCCCGATCAGCAGAAGGTTCTGACCGCCGTTGGCGAAATCAAGTGGACCGTGCGCGGTGACGCCAGCGGGCCGGACGCCGCAACGCCGGTCAGCACGAAGATCGACAGCATGCTGCGGCCCTATATGACCAAGATGACCGGGATGTTTGTGATATGAGCGCTGGAACCGACATTGCCGCCGAAGTGCTGGCGGGGCTGGCAGAGGCGGGCGAGGCGACCGGCAACGGGCCGATGATCTGCACCCTGCGGCGACCGGCGGCAGACGGGCCGACCGATCCTTGGGGCGGTGGCGGAAGCGGGCCGACCTATCACGAGGTGACAGCGGTTCAGACACAAAAGCACATCCGCGATGCAAGTGGCACGCTGGTCGGTCAGACGAAGACGGTGCTGCTTGTGGATGCTACGGGCGTCTCGCCGTTGAAAAGCGATTACGTCGCGGTTAACCTGCGGATAGCAGACGTGATGAGCGACACGCGCTTTCACGAGATTGCGGACGTCGAAACCGTTGCGCCTGCGGGCGTTGCGCTTATGCACAAGGTCACGCTTGCCGATTAACCCGCCCACAGCGCTCGAAATAGCAGCGCTAAGCGCAATCCTGCCCCGTTGGTGGGCTGACTGCCAGAGCAACGCTACTGACGCGATGCTGGCCTATACATACACTCGGCAAGAGTATGACCAGTTTGCGGGCGCAATCCTGTGGGCATTCTACCTCGGTTCCGTATCCGCTCAGGGCTAACCCGTATTTTCTCACAGTTCGATCTTTTCCCGCTTTCGAGCGGTTTTTTGCATGGGGTGCTCCATGGCTCGCAAGACTGCACAACAGAAGCGCATTGAGGCATTGCTCCAGCGACAATCTGTGGCTGTTCGGAAAGCCTTTCTAGAGGCGTTGCAGAAGGCCACAAACGCAGTCGACCGTGATGCCCTTATCCGTCTACTGGAGGCCAACGATGTTGAGCGTGCAGCAGCATTGTTCCGCATGGAGCGCGGTGTAGTGTTCCCGCTTGAGGAAGCGATCCGCAACGCTTTCATAGGCGGCGGGATGGCTGTGGCGGATGATCTGCCAAAAGGGATTTCTGGAGTCTTCGGCTTTGACGGGCGCCATCCCCGCGCGATCGCACTGGCCGAACGGCAAGCTGCAGCTCTCGTGACCTATATTAGCGACGATGCTGTGCTGGGCGCGCGCAAGATCATCGTTGATGGGCTGAATACGAACCGCAGCCTGAACAGCGTTGCCCGCGATCTAGTGGGGCGCAAGGTAGGACGGCAGCGGGTAGGGGGCATATTCGGCCTGACAGAGCCGCAGACCGATCGCATGATTAACCTTCGCTTTTTGCTGAGCGATCCCGATCGTATCGGGGAATACTTCAAAGACGCGGTTATGAGGATACCGCGCTACAAGGAAAGCGACCGCCGCTTTGATGTAATGGTTCGGCGGGCGATCAAGAGCGGCAAAGCGCTGCCCGCTGCTGACGTCGACCGCATCGGGGACGCATACAAGGCCAAGGCCAGCGGCAACCGGGCGAAGATCGTGGCGCGGAATGAGGCTTTCACTGCGCAAGCCGCAGGGCGGGCCGAGAGTTACGCCCAATTGCTGGAAAGCGGCAAGGTCGAGGCCGTAACGAAGAAATGGCAGCACGGGTTCAGCAAAGAGCCGCGCCAAGATCATCTGCGTATGGATGGGGAGACAATCGCCTTTGACGAGGTGTTTGTCATGGACGATGGCACCAGTATGCGCTTCCCCCACGATCCAGCGGGCGGGGCGGAGCATTCTATTGGATGCCGCTGCACTTGTGTTTACCGCGTTAAGCTACCGAGGGACTGAGCATGGCTGGCGAATCTTTCACTACTCAATTGGCCGACTTCGAGCAAATGACGGTCAAGAATATGCGCTATGTCGCGGCGGAATCCATTCAAGACGTTATGGAAGCCGCTCAGACGCCACAGAAAGGCATTGGGCAGGGCGCTACAGGCTTTGTTGAGGGCAAAATACCCGTTGATACCGCGGAACTGATTAACAGCCTCACGAGCGAGGGCGTGAAGGGCGCGGATAGCTACACGGTAGCGATTGCAGGCTATGAGGTGGGCGACGTTATGTCATTCGCATGGACTGCGCCTCATGCTCATGCTGTCGAAGCAGGTACAAGCAAAATGCCCGGGCGCCACTTCGTTGGGGTCAACGCACGGCGCTTCCCCGCCTTTGTCGAAGCCCGCGCTAAAGAGGTGCGCCGATGAACGAAAACGACATCGCCCGCACCTTGGGCCAGCGGCTGCAAACCCTGACAAACGCCCCGGCGATCTACTGGGATAACCAAGACGTGCCAGAGACGCAGGCGCGGCCCTATTTGGTGGTGCAGATGGTTCCCGGCCAATCCCCGGCGCGTATCTCAGGCGGGCGGGTTCACACCGGATTCATGCAGGTAACGGTGGTTTCGGACGTGGGGCAATTCGCCACCTACGCCAATGAGACAGCGGCCAACATCGCGGCGCTATTTCCATATGAGCTGACGCTACCCTGCGGCGCTGGCAAGCTGACAATCACCAACGACACGCAACCTGGCCCCGGTTTCAGAGACGGCAGCGATTGGCGCAAGATCGTCCAGGCTGATTATTTCGCCACCTAAAGGATACCCGACATGACAAAGCGTAAAACCGCCAAGGCGGAACAATCCCCCATGCCAAAAGACAACACGCTGAGCGGCACCCTGCGGCCCGTCAAACGCGGCGACATTACCTCGCCAAACCTGTTCACCAAAGACAACGCGCCCAAGAAAGGCAGTCGCATCAAGTTCAAGGTTCGCGGCAAAACCTACAGCGCAATCGTTGCAGAGACATTCGAGGCCGATGGCGAAACCGCAATCAGCTTCAAGGGCGGCATTACCGCTCAGAAATAGCGGCCTTCCCGGCGGGCCGCTCCCTGATTGGGGTTTTGCCGGGGTTAATCCCAAACATCAAAGGAGCCTATCATGGGTTTGCAATCTTCTGTTGGCATCGCGGTTGGTATTTCCGCGACCCTGCCCACAACTCACGACGCCGAGGTCGCAACCGGCTTTCCGTCGCTCACGTTCACCGCAGCGGGCAAGCTGAACGCAGCCGCGCCAATGACCGGGACAAAGGACGTTGCCACCTTCGACAACCTCACCACGGGCGAGGAGGAGAAGCTGGTCGATATCCTGCGGGCTGGCAACGGCGACATGTCGTTTGGCTATGACGCCGACGACGCGGGCCAAGCGCTGCTGGAAACAGCCGCAGAGGCGACCACAGACGCCGGGTCGAAAGTGGCCTTGGAGTTCACGCTGAACAACGGCGACAAATACTACCGCCTCGCAATCATCACGTCCTACACGCCGGAAGGCTCTGTCGGGAACGTGCTGATGGCGACTGTCGGCACCGAGTTCTACCGCAAGCACGTCAAGGTCGCTGCGGCCTAACTGAATTCTGCGCAGAACCGGGGCGGTGAGTTTGGTTCAGCTTGCCGCCCCACCAATGGACCGAACCACAAGGATATGAATGATGGATTTCGCAAAACTGACAGGCCAACCGGCCGTTATTGATGAAAGCCTTGAGGCGTTTGAGTTCAAACCCGAAGGCTATGAGAACGGCGCGGGCGAGCCGCTGGTGCTGACACTGCACCCGGCAGGCGGCACCCGCTTCAAGAAGGCCGTGCGCAAGATGCACATTAAGGTGACGCGCTCCCAGAAGGAGGAAGCAGAGGCCAACGAGGCGGACCTGACAGAAGACGAACTGGAAGCCGAGATCCGCACCCAAGACAGCCGCACAAGCGAGTTGCTGGCCCGGTGCTGCGATGGCTGGAACATGACGGACGGTAAGGCGGCTATTCCCTTCACCATCGAGAACGCTTCCGAGATGTTCAAGCAGGTTGAACCGCTGCGCTCCGAAGTGGACGGGGCAATGACTGCGCGGGGAAAGTCAACGAAGGCGAAAAAGACCGCCTGATCCTTTGGGCGCGTCAACTGGCATGGCTCCAATGCTCCGACACTGAAAAGGGGCCGGATCGTTGGGACCAGCTAGAGCGCGGGCCGCATATCCTGCCCGATTGGGGCGACTTGATAGACGCGCAACACATCCTATCCCGCGTGGGGCTGTATGCACCGCAGGGTATGGACATTGGCCCGATACAGGCAGGGCCGATCATGGACTACCTCACAGGCACAGGCGGCATATCATCGCCTTACGAACTGGACGTAGCGCTGATGGCCTCAGCCGCCTACGTGGGAGAATACAGGCGTTCCAACGGCAAAAGCACAGACGCGCCGTGGGATTGGCCGAAGACAGAGCGCGACCTTGCTATCTTTGACAAGCAGCAAGAGCGGGCGATGAAGTCGATGATGGGAGAATGAGATGTCAGGAAAAACAAGCCCGGCTGAGGCATTTGCAGAGACTGCTTCTGGGTTTATTGGGGTGAATTATTATTCGCTAGTCGGACAGGATGGGCCTATTCTTCAAGCGCCCGCCTTATATCATCAGCGCGTCGAGCCACTCTGGCGGAAAGTCGTTCAGCGGCTGCTACCATCATCGGGTGCATTTCGGAGAGGAAATCAATCTGATCCTTACTCGCATCCGGCGATACCGTTGCCTTTGTCCGGATCAACCGAAGAATAGAACTCAATGCTTCGTCCTGTGCGTCTTGCGGACCGTATCCGTGTACTTGCGCGAGGGTCACTTCGACATAGAAATCAAGAACGGCTAATCGGGCCTCTAGTCCGAGGTAATACTCACGATCCATGGATATCTCCCAAAAGCCTCACCCTCAGCGGGAATCGGGGAGCGCGTCAAGGTTGGAAGAGGGGGTGCGTTTGGTTCTATTCCGGACCGTCCTTGGCCAACGCAGCCTTAACCCGAGCCGGAAGCTCATACGAGTAGACCAAAAACAGCCGTGTAAAATCCCGGCCGCGTTCGACATCTTCGGGCGATGGTGGTTCGTCGTCGTGGGCGCCTTCGTTTCCGAGGAACTTCACGGTATCAAGGAGCTTGATCAGGGTGTCGGGAACCGCTTCTTCTTTCTGCAAGGCGCGTATCCGGGCGTTCAGCATCCCTTTGCCCTCGGGGTTCAGGTCCTTCAGCGTAAGCTCGATCGACTTCCGGTACATGGTCGCAGCGCTCATATGGCGACCATCTGCGAAATTTGCCTCGGCTTCGTCAAAGACGCCAGCAATCTTGCCCGGAAGGTTGCCGACGACATCTCTGTTGGGTGGTTTTGGCGCGGAATCAATAATCGTGTAGCAGTCAAAGAAGTCCTTAGTCGATTGTTGGTGTGCTACATTCGCACCCTGGCCACCGTCTCGTCGGAAATAAAGTACGATGCCCTTTGAGCATACTGGGCAATAGCCAAATGTGCTGCCGTAGGTGCCATCTTGAGAGTATGCGGCAGTCAACACGACACCCACATTTTTTGTCAAACAGCCCACATGAGGGCAATCAAAAGGAACGGTTCCCATGTTTCGCAATCCTCAAATGGAGGCCCTGAACGCTACCATCAGGACCTGCGACGATTCCGTAAACCTAACACGATTGCTGACTGCTCACTATAACCGCCTGAGCGCTGCGGAGAGGGACCAGTTTGCAGTGGCGTTGATAATGGAGATCAGCGCTCGTGAGGCTTTGGAGAAGGTGAATGCAGTAAGGCAGGCGTGACTTACTTTTTGGGAGGGCGCTTCAGCTGGCGGGGAGTGGGGGATGGCTTCTCGGTGCGCGGCTCAACGGCGGTGGTATGGCCTTTGTTGGGCTTTTGAAGGCGGAGGCCTCGGCCAACAGTTTGCTTCAATTCGACAGGGATTTCTTCGCCGGTATTGCGGTTAAGGATGATGAAGTCAGGAGAGGGGGCGTCTAAGTGTTCACGGACCTGTGCTCTCAAAACTTCGAACCGATGATCGATCGCTTCACGATCTTCAGAGGTCGCTCCGCTATCATGCTGCCTTAAGAGAGCTCCCATTTCATCTAACAGCGCCTGAACCAACTCCGGGTCATACTCCCGAGGGGTGGTGCCGGATAAGCCTTCTCCAGCGTTGCGATGATTTCGGCATTCACCGATTTCTCGCCAGCCGCCGCCTTTATGCGCTCATAGAGCGCATTCGGGATGCGTGTAGTGTATCGAGTGTATCCATCATGTCCGGCCATAAACGCCGTGTCGCGGTAATCGTGAAAAAAGTCAAGATAAAGGGTTGTCACGAAAGTGGTGACAAGTTAAGAACATTTTGTCACGAAAACAGCGACACGGAGAAAAATATGGATAATACGGCCAATAATTCGAGAATGACGGTGCAACTTCCTGCGGGCCTAAAACGCCACCTAAAGGTGCTGGCAGCCGAGAACGACCGCCCCCTCAGCAAGCAGGTGCTTCATTGCTTGAAGGTAGGTTCAGGTTGGGCATGTGAGAAAGCGGAGGAATTGAAGAATGGGGCCTAATCAGAGCAAGGCGGAAGATCGGCGGTTCCAAAACTATGTTACGGAAACAGCGTTTAGCCTTTCCCTTACAAAAGGGATGGTCTCAGAATTGGGGTTAATAGGAAGCCAAGGGCCACGCGGTAACGGCGGACACACAGTAAACGCCCTGTATCGCCGAGGCCTAATCGTACCCAACAGAGAGGACTGGACTGGGTTTGCAAATTGGGAGCTCAGCACCGCTGGGAAAGCAGTTGTTGAACTCCTGATAGTTGCTGGCTTGGTCGATCGCGAACAAAAGCCTCTAGCGGAGGCGGCTTGAGACGCCGAAACGAAAAAGACCGCTCGGGACGGCAATCCCATGTGAGCGGCCTTCAAACCCAACCTACGAAAATTGGAGTTCACCCGTGAATATGTACGTAAACCCACCACAAATCAATCCCCCACAGGGAAACTCAGTTTCCCGCCGCTCAATGCTTGGCGTTGCCGGTGGCGGGCTGGCAGCCTTCATGGCCGGCGCGGTGCCGGTGAAGGCCGCAACCCACGACCCGATCCCCGGCTGGCTTGCCGAATGGAAGAAATGGCGCCAGGTCGAGGTCGAACTGTCCGCTCTGCCGGAAGGCGGAGACTTCGACATGCCGGAACAGATCGCGGCATCCGATCGCTGCGAAGCTCTTTCTGAGCAGATCGCTCACGCCAAGCCGACCACCGCGGCGGGCGTGGCGGCTCAACTGGAATGGCTGGATATCGACTCCTTCGGGCTGGGCGGCATTGGTGATCTGAACATTTTCGCGCTGCGGAATGCTGTTGCGGCGTTGCAGGGAGGGCTGGCGTGATGGGACAGCAAGTAGAGTTCGGAAACGCCGCCGTAGTTCCTGCCATGTTTGGCGAGGCGCTCACCATGAGCAGCCGTGAGATTGCGGATCTGGTGGAGAAGCGCCACGATAAGGTGAAGCAGTCAATTGAACGGCTGGTCGAGCGTGGCGTAATTGTCCGTCCTCAAATTGAGGATGAACAAGATTTTGCGACAACCCCCACTGGGGGACGTCGCAAATATCGGGTTTCAGTCTACCACCTGGAAAAGCGCGACAGCTTCGTAGTGGTCGCGCAGCTTTCACCAGAGTTCACGGCGCGACTGGTGGATCGCTGGCAGCAACTGGAAGAGGAGAAGAGGCGCGGCCCGCAGACAATCGCGGACTGGGCACGGATCGCGATCGCGCAAGAGGAACGCAATCAAGCCTTGCAGATCGAGAACCAGCAGAAAGACGCGACGATCAACGCCATGAAGCCAGCGGTGGACGCCTACGACGCGTACCTCTCCGAAGAAGGCGTCTGCCGCATCATGGATTTCTGCAACAAGCATGGGGTGAAGAAGAACCACCCCGGTTACGTCCTGCGGGACCGGGGATTGATGCACCAGAAGAAAGTGCTGGCGACACAGGTTGGATTGAAATCCGGAATCCTGAAGAACGTACTGGAAAGGAACGGCTTCGAATACATCGACAGCAAGGGTCAATCGGTCGAGGCGCAGCTAGGTATGGTAGTACGGCAGCGTGAGGTGGCTCTGCTCAAGATGATCGTGGATGCTTACGGAATGACCGCGTTTCGCAACCCGGTGGCGTTTGAACGCGCCAAGAGCCTGATCGGGGGTGCGGCATGACTAACGTGGTTCGTTTTCCCGGCACCGCATCAGGCCGTGTTAGTCAGGTTTCTGTCCAAGTCTCGATGTATAGTGAGAAAAATGGCGGCGTTGACCCGGGAGAGAGGGCTCTCTACCCGGTTGAGGTCTTATTCCCAGACGGCACATGGGAGATCGCATCGCACTTCTACACGTTGGCCGACGCAAAGCTGGCCGCGTCATTGGAGGCCGAAAAGCGGGATGCCGTGCTGCTGGAAAAGAGTTTTTGGCCAACGCGTCAAGTTGAGTGACACGCTTTCGCGGCCTAGCCGCCTTGGGCATCCCTTCGGGGGTGTCTATTCCTTCAAAGACGCACAGAAGGCTTCGATACTGTCGGACAGTTCGACAATCTGATCCATGGTGGCGAGATACGCCCTCTCGACGCGCTGGCCTTCCGGTGTTTCGGCGTTTGGCCCGTCTATAATTGCGGCAAAGTCCAACATCATCATTAGCGGGCTAGGCCCGGCCACTTCGGCGTTTTGGTACTCTGCCATACGCTGATTGCAGTCCCCCCAATCCGACGCGCTTGCAGGTGAGTAAGCGCAAACCACTGCCAACGCAGAAACAATTCTCAACATCGTAATTCTCCCAATGAACCGCAGCCACGTTAGGCTGGCGGGTTTTGGCATTCAATGAGGTCCGTATGAGCAGAGTCAACTATGCCAGTCTAGTCCTTGGTTCCGATACGTCTGGTCTCCTCAAGGCCAAGACCGACCTTGCCGCTGTCACGACTGCGGGCGCGAAGACTGAGGCCGGGATCAAGAAATCCATGAAAGGCGTTGAGAACGCGGTGAAGCCTGTACCGCAGGCGGCGCGTGACGCGGCAGCGGGTATGAAAGACCTGCGCATGTCGCTGGACCCGCTCTATGCGTCGAGCAAGAAGTTTGAAGCGGTTCAAAAGCAGGTTGCGGCGGCGGTTAAGAAGGGCGCTACCACTCAGGCCGAAGCCAACCGTATCATGGCGCTGGCAGAGGACCGCTACCTTGGCATGGGAGGGGCGGCTGAGGTTGCGGCAACCCGTATGGGCGGCGGCGCTGGCGGGCTGGCCTATCAAAGCCGTATGGCCGCGATGCAGCTTAGCCAAGTCGCGCAACAGACTGCCGCAACAGGCAGCTTCATTCAGGCTCTTAGTATCCAACTACCTGATTTGGCTTTGGGTTTTGGGGCTTTGGGCATCGGTATCGGTGTTGTTGCCGGGGCTTTGCTCCCTCTTGCCGCGAACTTTGTCACAGGTGGCGAGGGTGCCATGGAGTTGAGCGACGCGCTCGACAACGCCAGCAGCGAACTTGCCGAATACATCGACCTCATGTCGCAGTCAGACGCGCTTGGGGCTGAGCGGTTTGAGCGGACGCGCGGGCAGATCGAACTGACCTCGCAGGCTTATGCCGACCTTATCGCCATTGCCAAAATTGAGGCGTTCAACAGCATTGAAGACCTCAACGTCTCCCTTGTGGAATCTACCCTGAACGCAAGGTGGCTCAAGACAGAAATGTCTGACGTTGGGCGCTTGCTCGAAATCAACACCACGAATGCTTCGAATATCACAGTTTGGAAGGAAAACCGCGAGCAAGTACGGGCATTTATCTCCGAACTTGAAGCACTTAGAGACGCCTCCTCACTTGAAGAGCAATACGCGGCGGCGCTGCAATTGCGGGACGCCTTCAAGCAGACCGTCGATGTAAACGGCGAACTGACCGAAGAGCAACTGGCCTTCTGGAAAACGCTTTCCCAGTCTATCCAGAAAATGGAAATCATGGGCGCGGCGATTAAGGCGCAGGCGTCCGGCATGTCTGAGGTTGAGCAGGCGGCAGCGAAAGCGGCGCAGCAATACGCCAAGTCACGACTTGAGGCTGAGAGGTCCGCATCTGCGGCGAGTGAACTGCTTAGCCAGTTGCAGCAAGAGGCAAAGGTTCGATCCCTCACGCTGCGCTATGGCGCTGACAGTGTGCAGGTTGCTGAGGCGCGTCTGGACGCAGAGCGCCGTTCGTTCGTTGCTCAGGTGCAGTCGCGGGATATTTCCGAAAGCCTCAAGCGCGAACTTATCGCGGCATGGGATGCGGCAAATGGTGCGGCAGGGGCATCCTCCGATCTCTCCGGCAAGCTGTCCCAGGCATCCGCTTTCGCGGCGCAGCTTGTTGCTAATCTCGGCCAAGTGCCGGGTGCTGTCGCGGCAATTGCTGGGCAGGTGGATAGCGCAATCAACAGCCTGCAAACACAGAACAGAAGCCTGACCTATCAGCTAGAGCAGGGCATCACGGCATCGGCGGCGGCTATCAAGGCGCAGCGGGACGAGGCGTTGAAGCTGGCAGCCGAGAACGGCGCGACCATCGACCAGCTTGCCGCTATGGGACAGTCGTTCGATGAGCAGGCAGCTAAGGCCGAAAAGCTGGCGACCGCAAACAAGACAATGACCAAGACGCTATCGGATCAGGCAGCGGCGGCTGCGGCGGCGTCGGCAGGCTCTACAAAGCTGGGCAAATCAACGGGTGGCGCGGGCAAGGCCATGAAGGCCGCAGCGAAAGAGGCCGAGAAACTAGCCAACGAAATCGAGCGCCTAGAATTTGGCGCTGATCCGGTAGCGAAATTCAACCACGAACTGGCCAACCTCAACGAACTTGCGGCTAACGGCCTCTCCGATGGCGCGTTTCAACACGCGGTCTCCGAACTCAACGAAGAGTTCATGGATAGCTACCCGAACATCACCAAGATCGGCGATGCGATCGGGGACTTCGTAGCCTCAGGGATGAAAGACTTCGGCGACCTGTTGGACAGCTTCAAGTCGATGCTGGCCGAAATGATCAGCACCGCGATTTCTAACCCAATCCGGTTGGCTCTTATCGGCGGCGTATCGGGCGGCGGCATGGCAGGCACCGCAGCACAAGCAGCAGGCGCAGCTCCGGGCGGGGGCGGCATCCTTGGCGGCTTGGGCGGCGGCGGTGGCTTAGGCGGCATGGCTGGCACGTTTATCGGCGGGCTTGCCGGGGGCGGTACGGGCCTTATCGGCGGCGCGGCGAACGTCATTTCTAGCTTCGGCATGGGCGGGTTTGGCAGCGCATTCGCAAGCATCGGGCATTCGCTTGCAGGCGCGACTTCCGGCCTTGCGGGGCTTGGCGCGGCCATCGGCGCAATCGCGGTGCCTGTCTTGGCTGTCGCTGCGGTGTTCTCATTCTTCAAGAAGAAGGTGAAAGTGCTGGATAGCGGTATGCGGATCACCGTTGACGGCATGGACGCGCTGATTGAATCCTTCAAGAAAACGGAGACTTCGCGTTTCTGGGGGCTGAGCAAGAAAGTCCGCACCACCTTTGAGGCGCTTGACGCTGAAACGGCTGCGCCTTTTGAGCGGCTTGTTGGCAACATTCAGCAGGGCGTGTTGGATGCGGCGGACTCCCTCAACATCGGGGCAGGGATCTTTGACGACTTCTCGCATCAAATCAAGATCAGCACGAAAGGGCTTTCCGACGAGGAAGTTCAGCAGGCCGTAGCTGATGCCCTACAGGACTTGTCGGACGAGTTTGCGGGCATGGTCCCCGGTCTTGAGGAGTTGCAGCGCGAAGGCGAAGGGGCGTCCGATGCCCTAACGCGCCTCTCCGCTCACCTTAGCGCCGTAAACATGGTCATGGATACGCTGTCGCAAACCATGTTCGAGGCGTCTCTTGCTGGTGCCGACATGGCTTCGGGGCTTATCGAATACTTTGGCGGCTTGGATGCGTTCAACTCAGCGACTACAGCCTATTTCCAAGGCTTCTACACTGAGCAAGAGCGGTTTAACACGGCGGTACGCCAGATTGAGGAGCGGTTCAGCGAACTCAACGTCTCCATGCCACAAACGCGGGCGCAGTTCCGCGAGATGATTGAAGGCTTGGACCTGACCACAGAATACGGGCGGCAAATGTACGCCTCCCTCATGTCTATGTCTGGTGCGCTTAGCGCGGTTTTGCCTGCCATTGAGAATTTCTCAATCGCTGTCGGCGCGATGGTGGGCAGCATCACAACCGAGATTGACGGCCTGATTGGCACTGCGTCCGAGGCTATGCAAGCCAACGAGCAGGCTGCATCTATGTGGTATCGCACAGCGACAACCTTGCGTGAGTTCATTGCGGATATGCGCGGCACGGCGGGGGCGCTGGTGTCAAGCCGGGATGCGCTGGCGTTTTCTGAGGCGCGGTTCCAGACGCTGCTTGCTTCTGCGGTGGCGGGTGACAATGAGGCCGCGACCGACCTGACAGCGGCGGCGCGAACCCTGCTAACCAATACGAAGGCCACGGCGCGGACAGCGGCAGAGCAAGCGCGGGCAGAGGCGCGGGTTCTTGCGGACCTGCAACTGGTGGCGGGCGTGTCTGACGTTGAAGGCGCACGGCATGATGTGGTTTCGGGCTTGCTGGGCCAGCAGGTTGAGTTGCTCAACTCCGTCCGAGACGCGATCAACAGCGGCAATACGCTTGAACCCGAGGACATTGACGGGCTGAACGCGCAGCTCGGCTCACTCCAAAGCGCAATCGCTGCGGCTGAAATGATTAACTTCCAGTTCCTCAAAGAGCGTCTTGAGGTGTCGGTTGATCTAATTGCCGATGCGGATATCCCCGACAGCCTGCGCACCATGCTGAACAACGCATCGGACGGCATCACCGCCAACATTGACTATATCGTGCGGGCTGATGCGTTGACGCCTGACTTGCGCTGGCTGGCTCTTACTGCGGCATCTGAGCATATCAAAACGATTGATTATGTGGTCGGAGACGACATTTCACCAAGCAATCGTTGGATTGCGACGACAGCCGTATCATCGCTAACCAAGACGCTTAACCTGACCATCGGGGAAAAGCTAACCAGCGATCAGATGCGGGTGGCGCTTGCGGGGTCGTCGGAAATGTCGCGGGTGGTAAACGTAACGCTCAACTCTGGTGCATCTCAAGAGGCGATTCGCTTGGCGCTTGGCAACGTCAATCGCTATCAGGTGATCGTGGGCGCGGCGTTGGAATCCAACCTGTCGGACGAAGTGCAACGCCTCGTCATTGCCCAGCAGGGCGATTATGCGGCAATCATCGGTGCTGCAATGTCTGCGGATATGACCGAAGCAGCCCGCCGCATCCTGCTTACGCGCCAAGGTGACTATATCGCCCGTATCGGCGCGGTGCTTGCTACAGATATGCCAACCTCGCACCGCCTGCTTTTGCTCAACGCCAACACAGCGGCAACGCGGGCGGTCACGATCCTCATGGGGTATGCGCAGCACCTAACCCACAGTGAACGCGCGTTGCTGATTAGGGAAAGCGACCGGATCACGCGGACCATCGACGCGGCTACCAATTTCAGCCAGTTCCAAGGCCGCGATTGGACCTTGTTCAACCTTCAGGATTCTGCGGTTTCTAAGACGGTTCGCGGCGCGATAAATCTTGTTGGTTTCGGCATCAATAAAGAGCGGCTTCTAGAGCAATCCACAGAAGTTGTGAACAAGACCGTGCGCGGAGCAATCGACCTTTCGCGCCTCAATGAGACACAAAGCACATTCCTGACAGCCATTACCGGGGCGACCACAGGACGCATCACCTTGGGCGGGACGTTCTCTTTCGACCCGACTACCGGATTTTCAACGTGGTTCTCCACCACGACGCGCTCAAACATCACATCACCCATGGACGCGCTGCGAACTGGCATGGCCTCTCTGCGCGGCAGCTTGGGCGAACTTGCTGAAACCATTCGTGAGGAGATTAGGGAGCGTGAGGCCGAAAGGGAGCGGGAAACCCGTATTGCCGCACTCACGGCGCGGGCTGTCAACAGCACATGGTCTTCTGACGCGGCCTCGCGTTCGGCCAGTGTCGTTAGCCGGATCGAGCAGCTTGAGCGAGATACAGGGGTATCCCTGCGGCAAGGTGACGGTGACGCTATCCTAAGCATCGGGGAAGACGGGCGAATTAGATATAACGCCTCGCATGTCGTTTATGGACGCGGTGACGACATTGACGCATTCCGGGCCGCATTCTGGGCAGACGGAGGCTTGGAAGATCAGATCTTTGCTGCGAACCAAAACCTTAGCAACAATCAGGCTTGGCTTACGGGTTTGCGTCGGCAGGTTGTGGAACTGGGCGGAATTCCGGCCTTTGCTAACGGCGGGTTCCACAGCGGCGGGCTTCGCGTTGTAGGTGAGCGCGGCCCCGAACTGGAAATGACCGGGCCAAGCCGCATCCATAACGCTAACGACACGCGCAAGATTCTGGGCAACGACAATTCGGAGGTCGTGCGCGAGTTGCAGCAGCTACGGGCCGAACTGGCTGATCTTAAGCGGCAGTCTGGAGCGTTTGACGCGGAAAAAACACGCTACGCCCGCAAAACCTACGAGTTGCAAGAGCGTCAAGAACTTAGAGCGGAGGACGTATGATGCCCGATGATGTGGCGAGCATGTTCGTACCTATCAACATGACTGATGCCGTTTTGGTCGCGTCAAACATACCTGAGAATGACGCGCCCACATGGGCGAGTGGTTCTTACAATACAGGCGATCAGGTAGTCTACTTGCACAACGTCTATGAGGCGGTGACTGCGGGGGCATCGACAGTCCCGCCCAATCAAGACCCGGTGATGTGGGTTCGGATCGGCGCGACGAACCGCTGGCGACCGTTTGATGGTTCAATCGGGCAGGATGCGAGCAGGTCAGGGACACACCTATGATCTGGTGGCTTCAACGGTCTGCGATGGGCTGGCGTTTATCGGTCTCAAGGCGGTGTCTCTGCGGGTTCGGGTCGTTACTTCCGGCGGGGCTGTCCACATTGATGAGACACATGATCTTGTGGATGGCAGCAGTATCAGTTCGTGGTTGGATTTTTTCACATACGAAACGGTTTACGAGCCGGAACTAGTATTTACCGGTCTGCCTGTGTTCCCGACAGATACGGTGGAAATCACGTTAGATGGTGGCGGTGGCACAGCCTCCATCGGTGAGATCGTCTTAGGCCGTCAGGTCATGCTCGGGAAAGTGATCGGCGGATCGCGCAGCGGTTTTACAGACTACACCTCCCGTAATGTTGACGACTTCGGAAACATCGAACTTATCACCCGTCCAACAGCCCGAAAGGCCGAATGGCGCTTTGTCTTTGATACCCGTTCTAACCGTCGCATTCAGCGCGAGTTGGAAAAGGCGCGAGGGACAAAGTGCTTCTTCCATCCCGGCGACGACATGACGGATTTTTACCTTTCGGTGTTTGGTGTCGCTAACGAGTTTTTCCCCTCACTGGACGCAGGCGGCAACACCATCGACGTTCTATCCCTGACAGGAGTTTCATAAAATGCCCCGCCCAACATACACCCCGCCCCCAAACCCCGCGCCTTCGCTTGGCGACCCGGATTTTTCCGCCAATGCAAGCGGGTATCTCGGCTGGTTTCCCACGTTCGGTACATATGTCGAGAATATGGCGGATTGGTACGAGACAGGCTTTGCTGAAGAGTTGATTGACGGCACCGCCGCTGCACCGGCGATGGCATTTGCCTCAGACCCCGATACCGGCATTTATCGTGCGGGTGTAAACAAGCTGGGCTTTTCGGTCGAGGGGGTGGCGCGGGCCTACCTTTCGGCCACGGCGCTTGAGGTCAATGTACCGATCACGGGTACTGCGGTGCAATCCAGCCCGACCGACACAACAACCAACAGGCTGATGAAGGTGGGCGCTTTCGGTTTGGGGGGCGATGCTGGCCCAGTTGTGCCAAATGTTGATAATCATTACACCGCCGGTTTCTATTCCGGCTATGGCGGCGCGCATAGTACGCCAGCATCCGGTGATAACCCATTCCCTACGATGAACGGCGCTTTCGGTCTTTTGGTGGGGAACTCTACGGTTTCTGAGGCCGATGATTACGTTTGGCAGATTGCCATTGATGTTTCAGGTGGCAACGGGACTAAATATCGAGCCCGAGGGAATGTTGGCTGGACTTCTTGGGAACGGTTTTTGACTTCCAACGAGTTGCAGACCGACTACGGAGACACCACTGCGGACAGGCTGTTGATGGTAGGAGCTTTTGGCCTTGGCGGAACTACTGGTCTCCCTCCAGACGGTAACAATGCGAACAACGCTGTTCGACCGGGTTTCTACTGCCTGACGAATACAAGCGCCAACAACCCGGCAGGCAACACCTCGGTTCTGAGAGTGGAGCGGAGTTACAACGTAATTGTGCAGGAGGTTGTGAACGTTGGGGGCTCACCCCGAAAATGGAGCAGGAGGTCAACAGACCACGGTGCGAATTGGGGCGCATGGGATGTGCAAACCGCCACTCTGGTTGGCACGGTATCGCAATCCGGCGGCGTTCCCACGGGCGCTGTGATCCAGCGCGGCAGCAACGGAAATGGTGAATTTATGCGCTTCGCTGATGGGACGCAAATTTGCTGGGCAACAGCGGCCCCGTCTGGGGCGGATGCCGTTTGGGTATTCCCGGCAGCTTTCAGTACGACAAGCCATCTATGCTTCACCGGGGCAGGGCGCACGGGTACAGACGCAAGTTTCGTGTCTTTCAGAAACGCAGCGTCTACGGCATCCGTCGAATATAACCACTGGAGCCATGCGGGGGCTAGGCTGGATAACCTTGGCGTATCCCTAGTGGCTCACGGTCGCTGGTACTAAGGAGAATGAAATGAAACTCACATTATTGACGCAAGGTTGCGCAATCGACCAAGAGGAAACAACTGCCAGCGTTTCGGGAGATGTTATAACGGTTGACGGGGTGGAATATGACCTTTCACCCGTGCCAGAGGGAGGGGAGGCCAAGCCAGATGGCGAAAGTCCGTTCAGAGGCAAAATCACCCGTAAGGATGGTGTAATCCACGCCAACATCCTTTGGCGTTTTGACACGACTACCGCCGAACCGGATCAAGGGACGGAATTACCCGTTGTGCAGATCACCAGCGGCGATGTGCCTGACCCAATCGCACGCTTACCAGAGCCAGAGCCGGAAGACCCCCAAGCTGAAGAAGGAGAGCCAGAATGACGTTCTCGCTGAATATCAAGACAGCCGAAGACCTTGCAGCAGAGGCGCAAGCGCTTCTGGCCGCACAGGTAACTGCGGAATGCGACCGCCGTCTCGCCGCTGGCACAGTGGTAACAGTGACAGGATACGGCGACATTCCGGTGCAGGGGCGGCAGAAAGACCAGATCAACCTCATGGCGCTTGAGGCAACGGCCAAAGACCTCATTGCAGCGGGCATTACGGGGCCAATCCTGGACTTCCGTGATGGCGAGAACGTCCACCACAAGCTGACGCCCGCGCAATTTGTGGAAATGTCCCGTAAGGGTAAAGAGGCGGCATCCGCGGTCTATGCAACAAGTTGGGCGCTAAAGGATAGCGGCGATATTCCGGCTGATTTTGCCGACGATGCCCACTGGCCAAGCTAACTAGCCTCAGTCGCAGTAGTACAGGCAATCATACCCAACCAGCTTGAAGATAGTCGCAAAGGCGAGCAGCCACAAAAGCGCAACCGCAACGATGAAAAACCACGGTCGCTGCGCTTTATTGCGTCGTAAGTTACTGAATATGTGTGATTCTGTCTTAGGCATATCACTTCCCCTAAAGCAATGTACCGGACGGTTAATTCTCTTCCTAGTAGAATGGGGGCTGTGACCGCATGTTTCGCCGTGATGAGCGGCGCCTTCAGAAAGATAGGTGATGAATGGCAGGTGAACCGCAACAGTCGGTCCTTTCCGGCTACAAAATCGAGCAGCTGGAAAAATCGGTTGCTGAGCTTCGGGAGGCGAACGCAATTATGGCGGCTGAATGGCGGTCGGATAACCGCGCTTTGCATGAAGAAATTGCACAGATGAAAGAGGCTGAGGCCGCTAAGGAAAGACAACTTCTCATGGTGGGCATCACAACACTGGGCGGCATCGTCGTGACACTCTTCGGCGTGCTCTGGACCTATCGATCGGTGATCTTCAAATGATGCGGCTTTTTGGCTTCCTTGCGGTAGTTTGCGTGACGCTTTCTATCGTCTTAGCGTTCACGGCTTTCCGGTATGAGCGCACAGACCGAACGCAGCCGATCATCGGCTTTGGAAAGGTAGAGACGTTGGCCAGCCCGATTGTTGCCGGTGATGCGCTGCCGGTGCGTATCTGGCGGGAGAAGGCGCGTGACGATTGCCCGGTAGTGTCTGAGCGTACCGCCATCAGTCAAGACGGCGTGGTCTACGATTTGCCAGACGCTGAATGGGCGGGTGGCTCTGCTGATGATCCATATCTCGATTATCGCTACCCCACGCTGCCTTTCATGCCCGCGGGCGAGTACCAGCTGCGCGTTGATCTGACGTACACCTGCCCGGGCGGACTGCTGTTCAAATACACGCAACCGCCAGCGTTCTTCAGGATCGCGGGCTAACCACCTCTTCACATTACCAATCTCATGCCCCGTCTGCGGGGCTTCTAAGCATGGATGGATGAAATATGAATCTCATAGATAATTGGCGACGGATCGCCTTTCGAAGCTATTCGATGTGGAGCCTGTACCTAGGCCTCCTCGCCCTCTTGGGTAGTGAAATCCTCTACGGGTTTTTCGGCATTGAGGCGGACCCCTACCCACTCGGTAGGGCGGCTCTCGCGTTCTTCATTATCGGCATCTTCGGGCGTTTGATCCGGCAGGACGCAGGGAGCGTTGTTTTCCGCCGAGGCCTGTTCCTCACGGCTTTCGCCTACGGCTTGGTGATGCTGTTTCAATCGCTGGGCGGTGCGGTCATCGAGGACCGACAGGCGCCGGAGTATCGCCATGAAGTCCGCATTGAACAGCGCGCCTTAATCATCCCGGCGATGGCGGAGGTGCCCGTGGAGCTGGTCAAGGCCGGGGGTGTCGCGCCCGAAGGCGAGTTCTTGGCGATCGCCGTGCCGTTCATCGGCGAGTGGGAGGGCTTGCGGCTGGTGGCCTACAAGGATGTTGTCGGTGTCTGGACCGTCTGCTTTGGAGAGACGAAGGGCGTCCGGCCTGGCGACCGCTATACCGTGGCGGAATGCGAAGCCATGCTCGCCCGCGAAATACTCAGCTATCGGCAAGGTTTGCACCGCTACTTTACCCCTCGACTCTGTCCGATCGGCTGCCCGTCAAGCGCGATGTGGCTTACGTCAGCCTTGCTTACAATGTCGGCGTGTCGCGAGCCGGAACTGCAACAGCGACCAAACGACTGAATGCAGGGGATGTGCCCGGCGGATGTGAAGCGCTGACCTGGTACAAAAAAGCGGGGGGGCGCGTGTGGCGTGGTCTTGTTCGGCGGCGGTCTGCTGAGAAAGTATTCTGCATGGCCGGGGTGATCGCATGATGTACGAGCTCATAACCATTCTCGCCTTGTTCGTGGTTCAAATTGCAGACGTTTGGACAACCAATCAGATTCTCGCCCGCGGCGGCCGTGAGCTGAACCCGATCATGAAATGGATCATGGATAAGACCGGTGATCAGTGGTCAGTGGTGAAGGTCGCGGCCGCGCTGATCGTAGCCGCATTCCTCTGGGCTAATGGAGATATCTCGGCCGTCTGGATCATCACCGCGATCACGGGGCTCGTTGCCCTGAATAACTATCGAGTGTTGCGAGGCATGAGATGATCGGGGCGGCCCTGATTTTTCGCCTCGCGCCCTACCTAGTCGCCGCCGCTCTGGCTGGTGGCGGCGTTTGGTGGGTGATGGCGCTCAGAGAGGAGAACGCAGCCCTGCGGTCCGATGTTGACCGACTCACAAGGGTGCTGGCCGGATGCACGGCCCGCGCAAGCAACCTCATAGAGGACAATGAAAGCGATGCCAAAGTCGATAACATGCCTGATCTTCGCGCCGTTCCTGATGAGTGGCTGTTCGTGGTTCCAGACACCCCCGGCTCCTCCACCGTCTACTGAGGCGGCATTCTGCGATGTCGAGGAGAAGCGCCGATTTACGCGCGAGGAGATCGATTGGCGCGCGAAGAATGCGCCTTGGAATCTGAGGCGGGATTACAAGACCAACCTGACCTTCGAGCGTGAGTGTGAGGCGGCTGAGTAGCTGCTGCGAAAGGGTGTCCTTGCGCATCGAGTAGGTGCTAATCCTACGCGGTGGATGATCGGCTATTCAAAACAGGCACCACTCATATCGAGGTGACGTGCTGGTCCTGCGGCCACAGCGTCACCCTCAAGCCGGGGACGTGCCCGAGGGTATCACCGACTACGATTTTGAGAAGCGGGCCACCTGCCGCTGCGGGACGGGCTGGCCTTATGTCGTCAAGTTTCCGAGGAAGAAGCCGATGATGATGTAACTGCACTCCAAAGATGCCTGCTGGCAGCGCAATCGAGTACCCGGCTACAGTCGATCAGCGATCAGTATGTGCACCAACCAGCAAAAACCCCACCGAAATCGATTCGGCAGGGTTCTGGATTGATAACAACATCTAGTTGCAGGTTTTACTCAGTTGTGCTCATTTTGTTTCTCCCGGAACATACGTTCTTCTTGCATATAACATAGCTTCAGCTGCAAAAGTTTCAATAAGATTAACCCAGGGCATGAGCACAACCTTGTTTTTTTGGGTTGTGTGGATAACTCCGCGGGTGCCTTCATCTTGACCGTGCGCTAAGCAGTTTCTGATGGCCCTAAGCCGGTCGACTAGAGAGATAGGTCCACTTCTTGTCCAGCCTTCAAGATTGGTGCTGTCGTTTAAAACTGCTTTGACCCTAAAACCACCGTCAAACACCGTTTCCTTGCAGAACACTGCCTTATTCATTTCTAAGACAGACCAGACCTTTTCTGTCCGCACCGTTTCGTCAATGAAGTTTTTAATCCTGTCAGTTTCTCTCGCTTGACCTGAAAAAAGACCCGCAATTTCGGCAGCCGCCGTCTCTGTCGACGATATGAGGTGAGGTCTCCTGAGAACATTAATCAATTCTCTACGCTGCTCACTTTTCATGTGAGCGAGAGACAAAAATTCAAGCAACCTGTAGTGTAGAAGAAATTTCATAGCAGGGTCGCGGGTCTCGAAAGCTCCGAGCCAGAATGAAGAGACGGATGGATCAATGTCACCGGCAACAAGCTCTCTAGGAAAATTTTCGTCGACGTAACGCGGTCGGAAGTTGCCAGTATCTTTTGGTCCGGCCTCGTGGATCAGAACCCGAGGCGTTTCGCGATCATAATATGTCATGTAGAAATTGATTGTCCGTAAATATTCATCAAAGTCACATGGCTCGATCCCCTCACAGTCTACCCAAAAGCATATTGGTTCTCCCATGTTGCTATGATCTGCATCATGAACAAAATAGTGAAACGACATTATGTTCCTGTGCTCGGTATGGCTCGCAGCTGCTTGGGGAAGGGTATACTTGGCGAGAGTTTTCGCTTCATCACTCGCGGGGCCAAAGCGGCACTTTCTCTTAGCGCCTTTCCACCAAATGTCGAAGCTCCTCACCGCCACCTCTTCATGCTTTTTACGCACTTTGTAAGCAGTCCAAAAGATTTCCAAGGCGCTCGTTTTCTTATGGTAGATACCTGAATATTTTTCTGGGAGTTCAATGCGTTCTAGAACCTCTGAAAATGCTTGGGCGTCATCGACCTTTGAAGGAACGGCAAGAACAAGCGTAGGGTCGTTCCAAGGGTGTTTCAGAACGTACAGGGGAAGGGGACCATCACCTTCGCTATCAAGTTCTAGAACCTGCAATTCGAACCCAGCATCCCCATCCAAAGCGGAGCCAAAAATCTCTCGAATTTCATCTTCTGAAGCAAAATCAGACATAGTTTCTTTCGCATTGAGGTTGAAAAATCTTTCTACAAACAACCAGTCGCAATGGAAAACATCAAGGGCACTCTGAACAAGAACTACTTCTATCTACGGTTCCGCGTCAGGCAGACTGAACTAGATTGGGGAGATAAGCGGCGCGTTCAATAGTAAGGTGCCGCATCGTCGTTGTAATAGCTGGTCACACTTTCACCTCTTGTTCTTGCTGTGTCCGTGTGACCATAGTGGGGTTATGTGGCTGAAATAAAAATGATTTGATGTAATTCAAAATCCCCCGCCGCGAGGCGTGCCGGTTCGAGTCCGGCCTTGGGTACCACCTTTTCCAAAAGGTCTTCCGCATTTTCGTATGAACGATCCCGATGCTTCGCGCCTCCTAAGCCCGTTCATCCTTCGCGCCAAAAACCTGCGATCACCTCCTGCGCCACCTTATTCTGCACCGTAAAATCAGTGTCTCCCGCGCCGCCGCCGTCGGGGTCGGTGAACCAACGCCAGATCCAGACGTCTTGAATCCCACGGGCCTCAAGGGCGCGGAGCCAGCGTGCCAGCACCTCGGCCTGAAGCGCCATATCGGCGGGGGCGGCGCGTTCTTCGGCGCTTTCCCATGGGCGGGCGGTCGCGCCTTCGGCGGAGCGGAGGCCGATTTCCGCGATCCAGATGGGTTTTGAGTGTTTGCGCGCCACGGCGGCGACCCGGTCCAATTCTGCGGCGATGGCGCGGTCCCAATCGGTCGGCGCGTCCGGGGCGCCTAGAACGGGGTAGAGGGATACCGCCACGGCATCCAGATCGGGCCAGAATGCGATCTTCTCGGCCTCATCGGCGCCATGGGCGACATAGGTGAGCTTTCCGCTGAAAAGCGCGCGTATCTCGGCGATGGTGTCGCCCCAACGCGGCGCCCCCGATACGCCGCGCAATTCGGTGCCGAGGACGAGCACGTCGGCGCCGTTGCGCTCTGCCGTGAGCGCGATGGCGCGCAGAACCTCTGCGTAGGCGGCGTGCCATGCGTCTGCGCTGTCCGGCTCGGGGGCAATCGCGCCGGCCCAGCTTTCGGGCACCCAGACATGGGGTTTGACGATGGCGGCGAGCCCCGCGGCGTGCAGCTGCGCGATCCCGGCGGCGATCCTGTCATGGGGCAGCGCATCCCCCATGACGATGGCGCTGGAGCTGGGCGAAGGCTGCCATAGGAAGGGGATCACCGTCGCCGCCGTCGCGCCTGTGTCACGCAGCCGCGCGATGCTTTGGGCGGCGGCGGTGCTGCCGAAGGGGGCGTTCGGCGTCTCGATCAGGTTGAACCCGCGTAGGGCGCCACCCGCCTCTCGCGGAAACGCCGCTGTCGCAGTCAAAGCGGTAGAGCCGAGGGCCCAGAGAAGCGTGCGACGGTCGATCATGGGGCTAGGGTAGGATGAGTTCCCCTGCCGCACAACGGCATGCTGGCGAAGATGCTTGGCCTTTTGGGGGCTGCCGCCGGCTGAATAACGCCAATTTCGCGCAAAATTGGCGGGCTTTCATCTGCTGGACCCGCGCAAAGCCCCGTGACAATTCCCTTTCCCCGGTCGGCCCAAGCGCGTAGGCAGCGCCTACCTTGGAAAACGAGACATATCATGGCGCAGAATGCCACCATTTACAAAGTCGAGCTTTCGGTCTCGGACATGGATCGTCATTATTACGAGACCCATAAGCTGACCATCGCCAAACACCCTTCGGAAACCGATGAGCGGCTGATGGTGCGGCTGATGGCCTTTGCCCTTAACGCCCATGAGCATTTGGAAATGACAAAAGGCCTGTCGACCGACGATGAGCCAGACATCTGGCAGAAAAGTCTAAGCGGGGAGTTGGATGTTTGGATCACGCTCGGTCTGCCAAGCGAGAAGGTCTTGCGCCAGTCCTGCAACAAAGCGGCCAAGGTGGTGGTCTATCCCTATGGCGGCCGAACGGCTGAGGTTTGGTGGGACAAGATCAAGAACAGCACAACCCGTTTTGACAATCTCGAAGTGGTCAACCTGCCCGAGGCTGACACGAAAGCGCTGGCCGATCTGGCAAACCGCGCGATGAAGCTTCAGGTGTTGATCCAAGACGGCGGGGTGACGGTGAACCTTGATGAGGCGATGGTGACGCTCACGCTCGACCGTTGGAAGACTGCCCAGTAAAGGACGGCGGGCTTAAAGGCTGTCGAAAAAAGGCGCGCCACTCTGGGCGCGCCTTTTACTTTAAACGTCGAGCTTCTTGTCGCCGCGCTTCCATGCCAGCGGCTGGAAAACCTCATCCACCGGGGTTTCGGCAACGTGGTTGACGTAGTTGGAGATGGTTTTCTGCGCCATGCCGAGGATCACGTCCAGCACCGCGCGGTGACCATAGCCTGCGTCGAAAAACGCCTGCATCTGCGTGTCGGAAACGAAGCCGCGGTTGCGCACCATCTGCACGGTGAAGGTCCGCAGCGCTTCGAGTTTGGGCGTCGGCAGGGCCGTTTCATTGCGCAGCGCGTCACTGATCTCGTCCGAGACCTTCATCATCTTGGCGATGCCGGTGTGGGCGGGCACGCAGTAATGGCACTCGTTCTCGACGTTGATCGACTGCCAAACAACGGTCAGCTCTTCGGCGTCGAACTCGGTCTCGGTGAAGAGCTTGTGCAGCACCTGATAGCCTTCATAGGCCTGCGGGCTTTCGGCCAGCACCTTGTGCAGACCCGGCAGGCGGCCAAAGGCCTTTTGCGATTCTTCCAGCAGCGGCTTGGAGGCTTCGGGCGCGGTGTTTTGGTCGTGGGACGGGAATGTCATGGTTTCTACCTTTGTAAATCGTCGATATCCGTCATTTAGGCTTTCTTGAGCGATCACTCAAGTATATATTTGAGTGATCGTTCAACATATGGTGATCAAATGCCCCGCAAACCGAACCACGACCGAGCCGAGTTGATCGACCGCGCCCGCGATCTGTTCTGGCGTCAGGGCTGGGCGGGCACGTCGCTGAAAGACCTCGAAGCGGTGCTGAAGATGAAGCCCGGCAGTTTCTACGCGGCCTTCGGGTCAAAAGAGGCGCTGTTTGAAATCGCTTTGGACAAATATGCCGAGGATGGGGCCGGGCGCTTGGCCGAATTGGTCGCGGAACATGGTCCGATGGCGGCGCTGAAACGCTATCCCGAATTGGCGATCTGCCGCGAGGAGGCTCCGGCCAAAGCCTGCATGCTGTCCAAAACCTTGCTGGAGCTACAGGCCCATGGCCACCCGCTGGCCAAACGGGCCAGCGCGCATCTTATGGGAATGGAAGAGCAATTCGCGGCGCTTTTCGCGCAGATGCAGCGAGACGGGGAAATCGGCGCCACGCATGATCCAAAGGCGCTAGCCCGGCGTTATCAGAGCGATCTTTTGGGCCTGCGCGTCTCGGCCGAGCGGGAGGGGATCGACGCCCATGCCATCGCCCGCGAAATCGCCGAAGGGCTGGAGCGGCTGTAGCGCCAGCGGGCGCTATTCGATCTGCTCTTCCAGCATCGTGGTGATCTTGCGCCGTTGAAAGACATTGCGGATCTGATGCGCCATGATCCGTTCCGGCACGAAATAGGGTTTGCCGTCTTTCCATTCCGCCCGGAACTCATGGCGCGCGGCGATCAGCCTTGTGGTATGCCCATCCGCGGCAGCGACCGTGAGGTCCATCTGCCGGACCTTGTCAAAAAGCCCCTCGGTCCCGATCCGCGTCTCGGCCCGGCGCAACAGGTCGAGGAAACTGCCGATGTCGATGAAATCGCCGCTTTTGATCGGCCCTTGATTGGTGCGGGTCAGGGGGTTTTCCACATCGTTCAGTGCTACCTCTTCGCGTTCGGTGACCTTGACGTGGTAGGTTTTGTCATCCGTCACCACCCGTGCCATGACCTCCAGCAGGTAAATCGGCTCGGCCCCCATATTGGTCACGAAACAATGGGCATTCTCATCCCGCGCGATGGAGCGGTTGATCAAGATCACCGGCTGTCGCTGCCGCCTGAAGTTGAGCCATAGGATATGCAGATAGGCCAGCCAGACCACTGCCGTAAAAAGGCTCACCGCCACTTGCAACGTGCCGGAGTTCTCTGCGATCCAATCGAGCATCCTATCTCTTCCTTACCAAGCCTGCGGGGGTCGCGAAATTAACGCGCAGGGCGGCGCTTCGTTGCACAGAGATTGGCGGGGCGGGGTTGACCGGGCGAGTTTATATCAATAGTTCTCGATATATGGATAATGACAACGCTCTCCAAGCCTTCGCCGCCTTAGGTCAGCCGACCCGGCTGGATGTCTTTCGCCTGCTAATCAAAGCGGGCGGTAAAGGCATGTCAGCGGGCGAGATCGGCACCGCGCTTGATGTGCGGCAAAATACGATGTCGGCCAACCTCTCGGTGCTGGCCCGCGCGGGGCTGATCCGCAGCAAGCGCGAAGGGCGCAGCATCCGATATTTCGCCGATATGAACGGGCTGCGCGCGCTGCTGGGCTTTCTCTTGGAAGACTGCTGCGGCGGCCAGCCTGAACTGTGCCAACCGCTGCTGGATGAGTTGACCTGCTGCTAACCCCATAGGAACAAACGAAAGACCGTCATGACCGATACCGCTGATCCCGCAACCGCTGGCCTTGGGGCTTTTGAACGCTGGCTCTCGCTCTGGGTGGCGCTGGCCATCGGGGCGGGGCTTTTGCTGGGCAATCTCTTTCCCGACCTCTTTGGCGCGCTGGCGGCGCTCGAAGTCGCCTCGGTCAACCTGCCGGTGGCGGTGCTGATCTGGGCCATGGTCTTTCCAATGATGGTCGGCGTCGATTTCGGCGCGTTGCGGCAGGTGGGGACAAGCCCAAAGGGCTGGTGGTGACGCTGGTGGTCAACTGGCTGATCAAACCCTTCACCATGGCTGCGCTTGGGGTGCTGTTCTTCAATCATGTCTTTGCCGGGCTGATCCCACCCGATGATGCGCAGGCCTATCTGGCGGGGGTGATCCTCTTGGGGGCCGCGCCCTGTACCGCTATGGTCTTTGTTTGGTCCAACCTCACCCGCGGCGATGCCACCTATACGCTGGTGCAGGTAAGCGTGAACGATGTGATCATGGTCTTCGCCTTCGCGCCGATCGTGGCATTCCTCTTGGGCGTGACCGACATCACCGTGCCTTGGGACACGCTGCTGATCTCGGTCGGCCTCTACGTCATGCTGCCGCTACTGGCGGGCTACCTCACCCGCGGGCGGTTGGTGGCCAAGGGCGGTGAGGCGGCGGTCGACGCTTTCAAGGCTCGGGTGCAGCCCTTTGCCATCATGGGGCTTCTGCTGACGGTCGTGCTGCTCTTTGGCTTTCAGGGCGAGGTGATCCTCGACCGTCCGCTTGTGATCGCGCTGATTGCCGTGCCGCTGTTGCTGCAATCCTACGGCATCTTCTTCATCGCCTATGGCGCCGCGCGGGCCTGGGGCATTCCCTTCAACGTGGCCGCCCCCTGCGCCTTGATCGGCACGTCGAACTTCTTTGAACTGGCCGTCGCCGTGGCGATCAGCCTCTTCGGGCTGGGGTCGGGCGCGGCCTTGGCCACCGTCGTGGGTGTCTTGGTCGAAGTGCCGGTCATGCTCTCTCTCGTGGGCTTTGCCAACCGCACGCAGCATTGGTTCCCGCCGCCAAATGAACCACGCCCGATAACCCTTTGACGCTTAAGGAAATTCCCGTGACCGATACGCCGAACATCGAAGAAGATCACTTTAACCCCATCGACGAGAGCCGCCTCCTGTCGCCTCAGCGTGCCACCCACCGCCCACGCATCCTGCTGCTCTACGGCTCGCTTCGCCCGCGGTCCTTCAGCCGCCTGATGACCGAAGAGGCCGCCCGCATCCTCACCCGCCTCGGGGCCGAGACGCGGACTTTCAACCCCACGGGCCTGCCGCTGCCCGACGATGCCGCGCCTGAGCATCCCAAGGTGCAGGAACTGCGCGATCTGGTGTCATGGTCCGAAGGCATGGTCTGGTGTTCGCCCGAACGCCACGGCGCGATGACGGGGATCATGAAAACCCAGATCGACTGGATCCCCCTGTCGCTCGGCGGAGTGCGTCCGACCCAAGGCAAGACCTTGGCCGTGATGCAGGTCAGCGGCGGGTCGCAAAGTTTCAACGCGGTGAACCAACTCCGCATTTTGGGCCGCTGGATGCGGCTGCTGACCATCCCCAACCAATCCTCGACCCCCAAGGCTTTCTTGGAGTTTGACGAGGATGACCGGATGAAACCCTCACCCTTCTATGACCGCGTGGTCGATGTGATGGAGGAGTTGGTGAAATTCACCCTGCTGACCCGCGACAATAAGGATTATCTGCTCGACCGTTATAGCGAGCGGAAGGAAAGCGCCGAGGAACTGTCGAAGCGGGTCAATCAAAAGGCGATCTGACCGCCAAAACGCAAACAGCAGGGCCAATCTTGGCCCTGCCGCATTGCGAGACTGAAGAGCGATCAGTCGTTGGACCAGCCGGACACCGCTTTGACTTCGCAGAAATCCTCGATCCCCCAAACGCCGCCTTCGCGCCCGTTGCCCGAACGTTTCATGCCGCCGAAGGGCGCACCTGCGCCACGGCTTTCGCCGTTCATCTCAACCATGCCGGAACGCAGCTTTGTCGCCAGACGGTTGCGGCGGGTGCCATCGCTGGATTGAACATAGTTGGTCAGGCCATAGACCGTGTCATTGGCCATCTCGACGGCCTGTTCTTCGCTCTCGAACTTCATGATCGACAGCACGGGGCCAAAGATCTCTTCGCGGGCGATGGTCATATCGGGCGTCACATCGGCGAAAACGGTGGGTTTGACATAAAAACCCCGGTTCAGATGCTCGGGCCGACCGGTGCCACCGGCCACCAGCCGCGCGCCTTCGTCAATGCCTTTCTGGATCAGGTCTTGGATCTTGCCCCATTGCGCTTCGTTCACGACCGGGCCGATGTGGCGGCCCTCTTCGCTGGCGGGGCCGACTTCGACCTTATTGGCCACTTCGGCTGCCGTCTCGACCGCTTGGTCATAGACGCTGGCCTCGACCATCATCCGGCTGGGGGCGTTACAGCTTTGGCCGGTGTTGTTCATCATATGCAGCACGCCGCGTTTGACGGCCTTGTCATCGGCATCGGCGAAGACAAGGTTCGCGCCCTTGCCGCCAAGCTCCAGATGGACCTTCTTCAGCGTATCCGCCGCGTTCTTGGAAATCGCGATGCCGGCGCGGGTAGAGCCGGTGAAACTCACCATATCCACATCCTCATGGCCGGTCAGGGCGGTGCCCACGGTCGCGCCGTCGCCGTTCACAAGGTTGAAGACACCGGCGGGGAAGCCTGCCTCATCCATCATCTCGGCAAAGATCACCGCGCTCAGCGGGCTTTCCTCAGACGGTTTCAGCACCATGGTGCAGCCCGCGGCAACAGCCGCGCCGACTTTCAGCATCACTTGGTTCATCGGCCAGTTCCACGGCGTGATCATCGCCACAACGCCAACCGCCTCGTGAATGATCCGGTCGTTCGGCGCGTGATCCCCCAAGGGCTTTACGAATTTGAAATCTTTCGCCGCTTTGATGAAGTTCTTCAGGTGGCTGTAACCTGCCCCCATTGGGAGCTGCGCGCCATCTCGATGGGCGCGCCCATCTCGGTGCTGATCGCTTGGGCCATATCCTCGGTCCGGGATTTATAGACCTCGGCCAGTTTCTCCATCAGCGCGATGCGCTCTTCGGGGGCGGTGGCCATCCACGCGGGCAGGGCGGCCTTGGCCGCGGCCACGGCGGCGTCCACGTCCTTTGGCCCGCCGAGCGAGATCACGGTGCAGGGTTCTTCGGTCGACGGGTTGATGACCTTATGTTCACTGCCCTCAAGCGGGGCGACCCATTTGCCGTCGATATAGAAATCACGTTTTTCGATCATGCTCTGTCTCCGTTATTGGCCAGGCGGGCGATGTTTTTGCCGCCTAGAAGTGTCCGGGAATCGCCGGCTCCCGATATGCCTAGGACAATTTTACGGGGCGGAAAAGTTCAGAGGTGGCTTTTGATCAAAAAGACGGGCGCGGCGGCCCGAAACCCGTGGGCGGGCAGGGCGCGCGCTCAGCCCTGCGCCGGGAAGCTGATTTCGACACAAAGCCCGTCTTGGCCTTCGACCTTCAACGTCGCTTCGTGCTGGAAGGTCAGCGTGCGGATCATGCGCCAGCCCAGCGAATCCGACCTCTCGGGCCGTTTGGCGTCCTCGGGCAGGCCGACGCCATCGTCATAGACCTTAAGCGTAAGCCCTTCGTCATCCTCTTGCGTGACTTCGATGGTGATCACCCCTTTGTCGCGCCCCTTGAAGGCGTGTTTATAGGCGTTGGTGATCAACTCCCCACGATCAGCCCGATGTCGACCGCCAGTTTGTTGTCCATCTTGAGGCTGGGGCAAATTAGCTTGATCGCGATGCTCTGGCGATCCCCGGTAAAGGCGCGTTCGGCGTTTTTCGCGACTTCATCCAGCATATCCGCCAGATCAAGGTCGGTGCTGTCGGTCGAGCGTTGCATCAGCTCATGCGCCTTGGAGAGCGAACCCACGCGGGTCTCCAACTCGCGCAACACTTGGCGGGTCTCATCCTCTTTGGCTTGGGTCTTGCTCATCCGGATCAGCGCCACGATCAGGGCAAGGTTGTTGCCCGTCCGGTGGTGGAGTTCCTGCATCAAGAGATCGCGGTCGGCTATGCCTTCGCTGAGTTCGCGGTTCTGTTCGGTCAATGCCGCGGTCGGGTCTTTGGCGTTATAGGCCTCCAAAGCCGCCATGGCGTCGGCCTTGATCTGTTCGACGGCGGATTGGGGTTCGGGCAGCAGGAATTCCGCATGAATCCGCGTGCCTTCTTGCCCGGTGTCCACATCGAAACGCGCCGCGATCCGCTGCACGCCCCGCAGGCCCAGCCCCATGCCCGTCTCCGACACGATGGCGCGGTTGGGGTCGAGCTTATCTTCTTCGATCCCACGGCCCTGATCAATCACCGTCAGCCCAAGGGCGGGCTTGCCGTTGACGTCGGTCAGCGAAAAGCGCGCGCGGCCCTTCTGCCCGTGCTCAATGGCATTGCGGCCCAGCTCCACGGCGGCGGTGACGGTGCGCGTCCGCTCGAATGAGGTAAAGCGCATGGCTTCGGTCAGGGTCAGGGCGATCTGGCGCAGGGCCGCGATATCGCCGCCTTTTTCAAGGTTCACCGAGGTGAGGTTGGTTGCTTTCATCAGTCCGCGTCCCGTGCAATGCGTATGACCACGATGGAGGCGTCGTCACGCCCGCGAAATGCCCGGTCGAGCAGGTAGCCAGCGATCAAAAGCGGAGACTTCCACAATAGACCCTGTGGAAGATAGCTGTCGCGCAAGGTTTTCAAGCCGTCGCTGTGCAGGATCATCAGATCCCCCGGCTGAAGGTCAAAGCTTTCTTCATAGCCCCGCGTGGCGCGGGCGCCGATCCGCCCGTCGCGCACCGGCAGGCGTTTGACCTCACCGTCGCGGACCCGCAGTGTGGCGATATTGCCCAAAGCGGCATAGCGCAGCACCATCTGCGGCTGCGCGATATGCACAAGCGCTGCCACCGCGCCGCGTTTGCCGATCAATTGCTCGGTCACCTCATGCATCACCGCGCCCGGCTCGCTGTTGAAACTGCGCGTGGCTTTGACGGCGTCAGTCACCTCAAGCGATGCGGCTGCGGCCTCGGGGCCGTGGCCCAGACCATCGCAGAGCAGGATATCGGTGGCTTTGGGCGTCTTGCGCAGCAGGTAATCGTCGCCGCATTCCGTTTCGTTCGGGTGACAGATCCGCAGGCCCACAGCCTCGACCCCATGGGTCGGGCAGGGGGTGCTGTTTTTGACAAAGGTGCAAACGATGGTGGTGCCCACCTCTGGCCCGCTAAAAATGTCGAAATCATTCGACAGGCGGCGGATCGCACCAAGTCCCAGCCCGGCAGAGCCGCCGCTGCTCATACCGTCTTGAAACATGTGATCCATATCGCTGATGCCGGGGCCGCGGTCGGTGAAGATCAGCACGATCCTATCGCCCTTGCCCTCCGGCGGGGCGGTGATCAGGGCGCGGCCTTTTTCGGCGTAGCGCAGGATGTTGGTCGTGGCCTCGGTGGCGACGATGGCCAATTCATCGGTCCGGTGTTTGGGCCAGCCGTGTTCCGCCGCCAGACGGCGGGCGGCGCGGCGCACCACGGCGATGGCGCTTTGGTCCTGCACTTCGACCCATTGTATCATAGGTTCACACTCATCAACACGCTGGTGCCCCGCCAACGGCGGTGCGAATTTCAAACTTCTGGGCCAGCCGCTGCGCGCCGCCCAAGCCCCGGCCAAGCCCGCCGCCCGAGGTATAGCCGTCCGTGAGGGCCAGTGCCACGTCCTCGATCCCCGGTCCCTTGTCCCAACAGACCACGCTCAGCCGCTTGGCCCTTGGATCGACATAGATGGAAAATTCGCCGCCGCCAGCGTGAACGATCGCATTGCGGGCGATTTCACTGACGGCGGTGGCGAAGCGTGTGACATTCAGCGCCGAAGCGCCGTGTTCTTTCATGTAGCGCGCCACGGCTTGGCGGACCGTTACCGCGTCGCCGCTGGTCTTCAACTTGAACTGAGAGAGAAGAACCTGCGCCCCAAGGTCCTTTTCATCAAAGGCGACGTAGCTGGGTGAGGGCATGGGTCAGGCTCAAGGCGGTGCGAGTTTCCGGCAGATACATGCCAAGCTCGACCAGCGTGACGGCGACCGTAGGGCGCATGCCGACGACATAGGTATCCGCGGCCAGCAGTCGCGAGATCCCGGCCAATTGCGCGATCACACGGCCGACGAAAGTGTCCACGATCTCAAGCGCCGAGATATCGAGGATCACCCCGTCGATGCGGTTTTCGGATATCTTGTTCGACAGCCGATCCTGAAGCTCCAAAATCTCCGTGTCCGTGATGTCATCCTGTATCGAAACGAGGAGCGCATGTTCGACCAGATTAATCGACGTGACACCGGCCACCTTATTGGCCCTCGGTCTTCTTGATCACATAGCCGACGGTCATCAGCGCATCCGACAGGGCGGTGCGGATGCTGGACCGGGTAGAGACGGTGCCCACGTCGATGCCAAGCTGTACCATGGTCTGGGCGATCATCGGGCTGATGCCGCTGATGATACATTCGGCCCCCATCAGGCGCACGGCGGCGGCGGCGCGCAGCAGGTGTTGCGCGACCTGCGTATCGACGGTGCCAACCCCGGTGATGTCCATGATGACCACTTCGGCCTGACGCTCCAGAATGGTTTGCAGCAGGTTCTCCATCACCTCTTGGGCGCGGGCGGAATCCAGTGTGCCGATCAGCGGCAGGGTCAAAACGCGGTCCCAAAGTTCGACGACCGGCGTTGAAAGCTCCAACATCTCTTGGCGCTGGCGGTCTATGATCTGCTCGCGCTCGAGAATGAAAATCTCATTCGTGTAGATGGCAAAGGCATCGACCAGACGGGTGACCAGCATCACGTCGCGGATCAGCATCCCATGGTCGCTGTCCAGCATGGTTTCAAGCCGTTTGAACAGCGGCGTCTTCAACGCCAGCACGAAGGTCGCCATCTCTGTCGGGGTCACGCCCCGGTTGACCCGCTCGCGGCTGACATCGGTCAGGACAGCGCGCAGATCGTCCCATTGGGTGTCGTCAAAGTCGAAATCCTCACCGGTGACGCCATCGCGCACACCTTTGGAGAAGGCTTTGAGCAATTCGCTATTCTGCTTCCGGCTTTCCGCATCAGAGAACAGGTCAGAACGTTTCACGCCCTCTTTGACCTGCGTGCCCAGCCACTCTTCGATGATGCCTTTGAAATCGGTGTCGAGAACAGTCAGAATATTGGCCGTAGCAGATTGCGGCATCTTAAACCCCAGTATTAATTTCACCCCCTCATAGGCCAATCGTGGGGTGAGTGTCAATAGGACGCAAGGATTTTGATCGGCGGCAAAGCGCCGTTTTACATAATGAAACGCCGTGTAAGTCGCTGTTTTGTGATGGGTTTTGCGGCGAAAATGCGCGGATCGCTTGCAAATAGGGCAGCATCGGCGCTGTGACCGGATGCTGCCCTTCTTGTTGCCCACGGCGTGGGTGCCGCGACGTTATTCTGCCGCTTTGCCGGGATGGCGCGGCACCAGTGCCCGCACCAGATCGCGCATGTGCAGCACGCCGACCTGTTTGCCCGCCCGCATGACGCGGTAGTTGTTGGTGGTGTCCCCGCCGGAGACCGCGATGATGCTTTCCAGCGTGTCGTCGAAATCAACCTCACCGGCCACATCCGTGGGCGGCACATCGGTCTTTTCCATGACCGAACGCACGCGCAGCACGCGGGCACGGTTAATGTCGCTGACGAAGGCTTCGATATAGGGATCGTTGGGGTTCAGCAGGATATGCTGCGGCTCGCCCTGTTGGACGATGAACCCGTCTTTGAGGATCACCAGATGGTCCGCCAGTTTCAGCGCCTCGTCCAGATCGTGGGTGATGAAGATCACCGTTTTATGCAGTTCTTCCTGCAATTCGATCAGCAGGTCCTGCATGTCGGTGCGGATCAACGGGTCGAGCGCGGAGAAGGCTTCGTCCATCAGCATCACATCGGAGTTCGAGGTCAGCGCCCGGGCGATGCCCACACGTTGCTGCATCCCGCCCGAAAGCTGCGCGGGATACTGCTCTCCTTGGCCTTCCAGCCCGACGCGGTTCAGCCATTTGGTGGCCTCATCCGCGTATTTGCTGCGGCTTTTGCCTTCGATCTCCCAGCTTAGCCCGGTGTTTTCCAGCACCGTGCGGTGGGGCAGCAGGGCGAACTTCTGGAACACCATCGACATGTCGTGCTTGCGCAACTGGCGCAGGCGACGCTCGTTATAGTTGAGGATGTTCTCGCCGTTCACGATGACCTCGCCCGCCGTGGGGTCGATCAGCCGGTTGAGGTGGCGGATCAGCGTCGATTTGCCCGAGCCCGACAGGCCCATGATCACCGTGGTCTTGCCTGCGGGCATGTCCACGTTGATGTCATTGAGGCCCAGCACATGGCCGGTCTCGGCCTGAAGCTCGGCCTTGGACATGCCACCGCGGACTTTCTCCAGCGCCATTTTGGGGTCGTCGCCGAAGATCTTATAGAGGTTGCGGACGGAAATCTTGATGTCGTCTGTCATGTCTGGCCTCACTTCTGCGCCGCGTTGATCCGCGCAAGCGCGGCTTTGGTGACCCGGTCGAGGATGATCGCAAGAAGCACGATCCCCAGACCCGACAGGAGGCCCACGCCCAACTCAAGGCTGCGAATGCCGCGCAGCACCAGCACGCCAAGACCCGGCGCCGAGACCAGCGAGGCGATCACGACCATGGCAAGGCTCATCATGATGGTCTGGTTCACACCGGCCATGATGTTGGGCAGCGCCAGCGGGATCTGCACCTTGTAGAGCTTCTGGCGGTTGGTCATGCCAAAAGCATCGGCGGCCTCGATCACGTCCTTGTCGACAAGACGGATGCCAAGATCCGTCAGGCGCACCACCGGGACGATGGCATAAAGGATGATGGCGATGCCGTAGAGCTTGGGCTCGGTGACCGAAAAGAGGAAGATCAGCGGAATGAGGTAGACGAAGGGCGGCAGGGTCTGGAGCATGTCCAGCACCGGGATCATCGTGCGTTGCACCCTGTCACTGCGCGACATGGCGATGCCGATGGGCACGCCCAAAAGCACGCAGATGAAGGCGCAGACAAAGATGATCGCCAGCGTCTGCATGGTGTGCTCATAAAAGTCGATGAAGGCGAGGAAACCAAAGACCAACGCCACCAGACCCACCAGCTTGAGCGAACGGCCCACGGCATAGGTGATTGCCATCAAGAGCGGGATCATCACGAACCACGGCACCGACTGCATGAGCCACAGCGCATTCTCCAACGCCCAGCTCAGCGGTTGGGTGAGGGGGTCGACAACAACTTTGAGACTGTCCTTAATGGCAAGGAAGCCTTGCTCCAGCCCTTGGGTCAGGTCGCGCGATTGTGGGATGGCTTCGCAGCTGTCGTGCAGCGCATCCAGAGAGGGGAAGGGCATGTCCCAAAGCGTGGTATCGGTATCACCGCCCGCTTGGCCCATGAGGTCGGCCATGGAGCTGAGCCCGCCGCCTTGATCGTCGCCGCACCAGTCCCGCAGACCGAGCGAGTCAAAGAGATTGTCGTAGGTTGCCATCTGTCGCTTTCCCGGCCTGCATCAGACCGTTTGCTTTGGGGAAGGGGGCCGGTGCGCCGCGCAGGCCGCGCGGCGTCGGCTGCCCCATGCAGTGGCGGCAATCCAAACCTATGTCCTTACAAAGGAACTGCGCATCGGGCCAAAGGGGCCAAGGCGCAGTCGGTATGAAAAGACGTAAGTCTAGCCGCCGGTCATCGAAACGAACGGGCGGGAAACCCTGATGAGTTCCCCGCCCGTCGTTTTGGTCAGTCTGTCTTACTGCTCAAGCAGCTTGGACAGGTTGCCACGGGCGTCATCGCTCAGCCATTCGGCCCAGACGTCCTTGTTGTTTTGCAGGAAATACACCGCCGCTTCCTCGTTGGAGGCGTTGTTTTCACCCTGCCATGCCAGCAGCTTGCTCATCTCGTCGGTCTTGAAGGTCACATTGCCGATGAACTCCGCGATCTCGGGGTTCTCGTCGTGGAAATCCTTGGTCATGACGGTCAGCACCGGCGCGGTCGGGAAGGCCGAAGGCTTGGGGTCCGGCGTGTCGGCGTTCTGGTTGGCGTTATGCGCGGCTTCGTCATATTCGCCCAGATCGACGCTGGTCATGTCGTATTTGCCCAGCGGGGTGGTCGGCGCCCAGTAGTAGCCGAACCAAGGCTCTTGGCTCTCGTAGGCCGACGCCATCGAGGTCACCATCGTCTCACCCGAGCCGTGGTTGAAGACTTCGATGCCGTTGCCTTCGAGGTCATAGGCCCGCGCGAGGTTGTCGCTCACCACGCGGCAGCCCCAGCCATCGGGGCAGTTGTTGAACATGCCGCCGACCAGTTCGGGGTTTTCCAAGATGCCTTCGATGGTTTTCAGCTCGGGGTGCTCTTCTGCCAGATAGGTCGGGATCCACCAGCCTTCGACGCCACCGGGATCGAGCACGGAAGTCAGCTCAACAATCTTGCCGTCCGCTTTCAGCTTTTTGTAAGCGTCACCGGCGGAGTTCGGCCACAGTTCGGGCACGATGTCCGGCTCGTTGTTCTCGGACAGGGAAGTCACGGCGGGGGTGGTGTCCGAAGGCACCACGGTCACGTCGCAGGAATAGCCCTGCGTCAGCAGGAATTCGGTGACGGCGGTGACGATCTGCGCCGAAGCCCAGTTCATTTCCGCGATCGAGACTTCGCCGCAGTCCTGTGCGGCGGCGGCCATCGGGGTTGCAACGGCAAAGGCCGTGCCAAGCAAATAGCGTTTCATAGTGATATCTCCTCTATTGTATCCGCAGTGTCGCGCAGCCGCGCACCGCTGATTTTTGCCCCTTTCCATCAAGAAGGAGCCGGTCGCGCGATAGGCGCGGCAGCTTTCGATGGGCGGGTTTGCTGGAGATATGAAAACAAATCATGCACCCCTGTGCAACACGATTGCCGGGCGCAAGACGCAAGAACGGGCACCGCGCCGGGCCTGACGCGATGCCGCTATATGCGGCGTTCCCATGCAGAACGCCATATTTTTAAGGGTCGGCACGGCCCCTCACGCGGGGCACGGGCCAGAGCATTCAGCGGCGGGAAAAACTTTCCATGTCGCGGATGTGCTGGGGAATGTCTTTGCGGTTCAGGCCGATATCCTGAAGCAGACGGTCGTCCATCGCGTTCAAGGTCGACAGCGTGCGGTTACGCTCCCAACGGCGCGCGGTGTCGCGCAGCGCACGGCGCAGCATGGCGACAAGGGCCAGGCCCTCGGCATTGGCGACTTGACCGATGCTGCCGTTAAAGGCGGTTCCGGGCATCCCGGCGATCTGGTTGGTGTTTTTCAGCAGGCGGAAATGCATGGCATGCTCCATATCAAAAAGGTCGAAGTGGGAAGGATCCGCAAGAGACGACGGTCAGTGCCAGAAGGCCGGGCCGGGTCGGTTGTGTGGGTCTCATCCCGAGTGTGATCCGGAAAGTCAGTTGGAACCCCGATGGTCTAAACAGGCGGATCGGCCTGTCCGACCGGGGTTACCGGCGGTTCAGCAGCGTGCCCGGTTTGCGCGGGCGCCTCTTATGAACAGCATACATCAACATGCCGCGCATTTGGTCCACCCGAGCGGGCTTTGCAATAGGGCGAAATAGGGGTGCGACACCCTGCCGCATGTGCGGGGCGCAGAGCCCACTATGGCTGAGGTTTCCGCCCGCCCGGCGCGGTGTCGTTTGCAGCATCTGAAATGTCGTTTTGAGGGTCGGATTTGGCGCATTTTGGCGCGGTCGATCGAACGGAAAGGGGCGGTTGTTTGGGTGGCCTTCGCGGGTGGCTTTCGCATTTTCCCCGCGGTCAATCTCGGCGCGGGGTGAGGGGCGGAGCGCTCACCATGACTCGCCCGTAACGCGCGCGGCTTTCGCCGCCGCGGGCGCTCAATGCCGTGAGGAATCGATTCGGCGGGAATAAGGCGGGTCGCCCGTGGTTTCGTCACCAGTTCCGCAGGTTTGCGGGCGATTGGTTCCAGCCGGTGAACAAGCAATCGAAAAGAATGTCGAAAACAAGGCGGCGCAGATGCGGCTGATTTGCGGCGGCATTGTCGCGCAATGCGAAACAGTCTTGACCGAGGGATTGATGCAACCTCTCCGCGCAGGCGTTAATTTACCTTAATCCTATGGCGATTCGCGTTTCCGACGCGGAGTGCCCCGGAAACAATCGCGCCCAAAAGTCGCGCTAAACCACCTAAATTGCGGCAAAACTTCATTTGGTTCCGGCAATTTTCAAACATTTTTTGCTTTGTCCATTCGTATAGGAGGGCTATTCCTATAGGTGCCCAACTGGGGGGCATAGAAGTCTGTAGGTCACGGGGGCGGCCGCATTAAGCGCATCAGGGATGCGGGAAATGTGGATACGCCGCAAGTTTGCGACCGTAAGCACAACATACCGAAGCGCGCTGCGCCTCGGCTGTGGGCCATGTTCCGGCTCTTCCCCTTCGTTGCGCAGGATGCGTGCCGCTCGATCTGGATTTCTGCCAGCGGGGCGCGTGTGAACGGAGGGAGAGACGAGATGATACACAAGCGACAGGCCCTGCCACTGGCCTTCTGCGGGGCAAGAAATGCCCGGTTCGACCGCTCTGCCGTTCGGCGCTCCATTCCTCAGATTGAAACAGCATCCACTTCCAAGACGGCCGCGTTGCGCGCCGCGTGCAACACCGCTCAGGAGATTTCACAATGATTAGAACACTTGATTTCAATGCGTTCAGCGCAGGCACCATCATTGACGACGAATATGCGGATCTGGGCGTTACGGTTTCGGCCAGCGGCGGCTCCGGCGATGCGATGATCTTTGACAGCAGCAACCCCACGGGCGGCGACAGCGATCTGGCCTCCGACACGCTTGAGGGGCTGTTGATCGTCTCCGAAGACGGCGACCAGAGCGACCCGGACGACAACGCCGGCGGCGGCAGCCTGTTCTTTGACTTTGATGACATGGTGCTAATGAAGGGCGTGACCTTCAAAGACATCGAAGAGACCGGCGGGGAAGGCACCCGTGTCATCTTTTACGATGACAATGGCGATGTGATCCAAAACCACTATGTGCAGCCCACCGGCGATGGCGGTGAGCGTTTTGTGCAGTTCAACATCGATGGCGTGTCGCGTTTCGAAGTGCGTTTCGAAGGCTCAGGCGCGATCGACAATCTGGTTTTCGACGATGGCCAACCGCAGGGCGGCGGCAATGACGCGCCCGTGGCCGAAGACGATGTGCTTGAGATCGACGAAGACACCTCTGGCACCGTCGACGTACTGGGCAATGACAGCGACAGCGATGGCGACACGCTAACCGTCACTATGGCAACCTGCCCGGCGGGCCCGGTCGTCATCAATGACGATGGCACGCTGACCTTCACGCCCGACGCGGATTTCAACGGCGACACCACGATCACCTATACCGTGGATGACGGCAATGGCGGCACCGACACCGGCACCGTGAATGTCACTGTGAACCCGGTGAATGACGCCCCCGTCGCCAATGACGACACCGCCGACACCACCGGCACCGATCCGGTCGTAATCCCGGTTCTGGACAATGACACCGATGTGGACGGCGACACCCTGAGCGTGACAGATGCGTCGAGCGATGATGGCACCGTGACCATCAACGACGATGGCACCATCACCTTTGTCGCCAATGACGATTTCACCGGTGACGCGACGATCACCTATACCGTGGCAGACCCCGACGGGCTGACCGACGAAGGCTCGGTGACCGTCACCGTGGAGGACGGCGGCACACCGCCCCCGCCGCCGCCAACAGACCGCGATGGCTATGTCGATGGCACGGATGGCGACGACCTGATCGACACCGCCTATACCGGCGACCCCGATGGCGACATGATCGACAATGACGACGCGATCCTGCCCGATGCGGAAGGCGACGACGACTATGTTCGCGCGGGCGACGGTGACGACACCATTCTGGCGGGCGACGGCGATGATATCGTCGAGGCTGGCGCAGGCTCCGACGTGGTCGAGGGCGGTGAGGGTGATGACATGATCACCACCGGCAACGATGACCTCGCCCCCGATCTGGGCTACCCGGAAAGCGACAGCGACGATCTGGGCTTTGACCCCGACGCCGACCCGAGAATGACCGCGACTCCGTCGATGGCGGGGCGGGCAATGACACGATCAGCACAGGCGATGACCGCGACACCATCACCGGCGGCACCGGCGATGACGTGATCAACGCAGGCATCGACGACGATATCGTCGACGGCGGTGACGGCGACGACCGGATCGTCGGCGGCGAGGGCAACGACAGCCTGCTCGGCGGCGCTGGCAACGACACGATCTATGCGGGCAACGACCCCGATCTGGGTCTCGACGTGCTCGACATCCCCGACGAAGAGGATGCCTCCAACCCCTTCACCCCCGACCGCAACCCGACCAACGGGATGGACACGGTCGACGGTGGCGCGGGCAATGACGTGATCTATGGCGCCGACGATGCGGATATGCTGCGCGGCGGCTCGGGCGATGACTATATCGACGGCCAGATCGACGATGACGTCATCTCGGGCAACACCGGCGACGACACGCTGCTGGGCGGTCAGGGCGACGACAGCCTCTCGGGCGGTCAGGGCAATGACGAGCTTGACGGCGGCACCGGCGACGACACCCTGCGCGGCAACCGGGACGACGACCTGCTGGTCGGCGGTGAAGGCAATGACCTTCTCGACGGCGGCGGTGAGAATGACACGCTGATGGGCGGCGACGGCGACGACGAACTGCAAGGCGGTCGGGGCGACGATCTGCTCGACGGTGGCGCAGGCGTCGACGTGATGACCGGTGGTGCCGATCAAGACAGCTTCGTCAACGTCAACGCAGGCGATGATGTCGACGGTGGCAGCGCGGGCGTGGATTACGACACGCTCGACCTGCGCGGCTCTGCCCCGAGGGTGGCCGTCTGGAGATCACCTATACCTCCGATGACCGCGAAGACGGTTTCGTTGACTACTTCAACCAAGATGGCAGCGATGCCGGGCGTTTGAACTTCGTCGAGATCGAGAATGTGATCCCCTGTTTCACACCGGGGACCAAGATCGCCACACCGCGCGGTGAGGTGCCGGTCGAGGCGCTTCAGGTCGGTGACCGGGTCATCACCCGCGACAACGGCATCCAGACGATCCGCTGGGTCGGCGCGCGTGAGATGACCGGGGCCGAGTTCGAAATGGCCGCCCATCTCAAGCCGGTGCTGATCCGCAAAGGTGCGCTTGGCAACGATCTGCCTGAGCGTGACATGATGGTCAGCCCCAACCACCGCGTCTTGGTCGCCAACGAGAAGACCGCGCTTTATTTCGAAGAGCGTGAGGTGCTCGTCGCGGCGAAACATCTGACCGGGATGGAAGGCATCGACGTGGTCGAGGTTTCGGGCACCAGCTACATCCATGTGATGTTCGACCGTCACGAGGTGATCCTCTCCGACGGGACATGGACCGAGAGCTTCCAGCCCGGTGACATGTCGCTGGCCGGTATAGGTGAAGAGCAGCGTCAGGAAATCTTTGAACTGTTCCCCGAACTGGCGACAAAGGACGGGATCGAAGGCTACACCGCCGCGCGTCGTTCGCTGAAAAAGCACGAGGCCAGCCTGCTGGTGAAGTGATCCGGCAAGAGCCGAGCGTGACACAGTTTGAAAACGGGGCGGGCGACCGCCCCGTTTTTTCATCTGCGGGCTATTCCTGCTCTGCGCGCCACGCCGCCCAGTCCTCGGGCGTGTCGAGGTCGCGGCGCGCGCGCTGGCCGGGCAGGGGCACAAGCTGCATCCGGTCTGCGGCAGCGCGCACAACCGCGCGGCCCCCGTCATCGCCGCGCAGCTGTTTCAACTGATCGAAAAGCGCGGCGGCAAAGACGATGGGGTGCCCGGGCTTGCCGTCCTCCGTGGTCGCGCGCCAGATCAGGGTTTCGCCCGTCAGGTCCACCGCAGCCGCGAGGCGGGCAAGATCGCGGGCCTCAAGCGCGGGCATATCGGCCAGCAGCACCATGGCGGCGGGCGTGTCCAACGGCAGGGCGGCAAAGGCGCGGCGTAGGCTGGCGCCCATGCCCTCTGCGGCGTCGGGGATGGGGAGCGGCGTGATGTCCAACCCGCTAAGCGCCGTGTAGCGCGGGTGCGGCGCGGGCGGCAGGGCGACGGTGACGGGGCCAATGCCCGCGCCAGCCGTGCCTGACGGCGCAGCAAGGGCTCACCGCCGATATCTTCCATCAATTTGTCACGCCCCCGCATCCGAGTTGAGGCACCGGCGGCGAGGAGGATCACGGGCAAAGGGGCTATCGTCATGCCGCCCAACCTACCGGGCGCGGGGGGCGAGGATAAGGGCTTTCTTGCCCCCGCGCCGCGGCGCGGCGTTCCACGTCGGGCAAGACTGCAAATTCCGCTAAACCGACGTTGGCAGGGCGCTTTTTCGTGCTACCCTTTCCCCATGAATATCAAGGACCTGATCCCGCACACGCTGTTTCGCAAAGCCCGCGAATATTCTCGCAAACTTTGGGTGCGGGTGGTCTTCATGGGGCTGCTGGCCTTTGTCGCCCTCGGGCTGACCCAGCTTTTTGAGCCCTTGGTGCCCAAGGAAGTCGCCACGAGGTTGACCGGCGAAGCGGCGGATCGTCTGTTGCAGATCATCGCGGATGCGATGCTGGCGGTCACCATTTTTTCGATCACGATCATGGTCACGGTCTACCGGGCCTCCTCGGCGCAATTCACGCCACGGGCGCATCGGCTGATCATTCAGGACCGCACCACCCAGAACACGCTGGCTGTCTTTATCGGCGCCTATGTCTATGCGCTGGTGGCGATCATCATGCGCGAGTTGGGCATCTATATCGACGAACGCTCTTTCGTGCTGTTCCTAACCACGGTCTTGGTGCTGGCGATCATCGTGATCTTCCTGATCCGCTGGGTGCTGCATCTGCAAAGCTTCGGCAGCCTGATCGACACCACCCGCCAGATCGAGACGGTGACCACCTCATTGTTCAAGGAACGGCTGAAGACGCCCTGCATGGGCGGCCATCCCCTGACCGGTCCGGTGCCCGATGACGCCCGCCCGATTTTTGCCCCCGAAAGCGGCTATATCCAACATATCTACCCCGAAGCGCTGGACCAGCAGGCGCGGGACCATGGGGTGGCGATCTATCTGCCGCGGCGCATCGGTGATTTCGTCTTTGTTGGGGAGCCTCTGGTGATGGTCACCCGGCGGGGCAGCCCGCAGGACGCGGAACATGATTGGGACAGTCTAGAGCAAAAGGTTTTGGAGACCGTGCAACTGGGCGATCTGCGCACCTTTGACCAAGACCCGCGTTTTGGCTTGCGGGTGCTGGGCGAGGTTGCCTCCAAGGCGCTGTCGCCGGGGATCAACGATGGCGGCACGGCGATTGACGTGATCACTCGTATCGGGCGCGTGCTGTCCTATTATTCGGATGAGGCCAAGCCGGGCGGCAAGGTCGCGCTGCCAAACCTGCATATCCCGCCGATCCCGGCGGATGCGCTGATCGAAGACGGGTTTGGTGCGCTGGCGCGGGATGGCGCCTCGGTCGTCGATGTGCAGATGGTCTTGCAGGAGGTGCTGACAGGGCTGATGCAGCACCCCGATCCCGGCCTATCGGCCGCTGCCCGTGACGCGGCAGAAGATCACCTGCGCCGGGCTTTTGAAGAGGTGCCCTTCGGCCCCGACCGGGCGCGCATCTGGTCCGCCGCCTGCAAGGATGTGCAGGCAGCGGTGGACACCCCGGCCTGAGCCGGATCAGAGGGGGCGGATCTTGAGCAGGGTGATCCGGTTGCCGTCCCGCTCGATCACCTCAAAGCGGAAGTTGTGGAAGGAGAAGACCTGCCCCACGGTGGGGATCATCTGCGCCTCATGGATCACCAGCCCGGCCACGGTATTGGCCTCGTCATCGGGCAGGGACCAATCGGTCGCGCGGTTGAGGTCACGGATCGTCATCGCGCCTTCGACCATCAGATGCCCGTCGTCCGACTGTTTCAGCGGGTGATCCGCATCGGGGTCAAACTCATCCGTGATCTCGCCCACGATCTCTTCGAGGATGTCTTCGAGCGTGATGAGCCCTTGGAGCGAGCCATACTCGTCCACCACCAGCGCAAAATGCGTGCGACGGCGCAGGAACTGGCGCATCTGCTCGTCGAGGGTCGAGGTTTCGGGCACGAAATAGGGTTTCATCACCACATCGGCCACGTTGAACCCGTTGAGCGCTGCGGCATCGCCGTTGGGGCCGCCGATCAGCTTGTACATGGCGCGCAACAGGTCCTTGGCATGGATCACGCCGATGATGTTTTCCGGGTCATCGCGAAAGACCGGCAGGCGGGTGTGGTTCGATTGCAGGCATTTCTCCATGATGTCGGTCGGGTCTGAATCCGCGTCGATCATCTCGATCCCCGAACGGTGCAGCATGACCTCTTCGACCGCGCGTTCGCGCAGGTCGAGCGCGCCCAGAATACGGTCGCGGTCTTCCTTTTCGACCACGCCTTCGGAATGGCCCAATTGCAGCGCCCCGGCGATTTCTTCGCGCACCGCCAGAATGTTGCTGTCGGGGTCGATCTGCACGCCGAACAGCCGCAGCACCCCGCGCACGAAATACCGCACCGCCGTCACCACGGGCGAGAAGATAAGCACCACGATGCTAATCGGGCGCGAGACCAGCGCCGCCGCCGTTTCGGCATTGGTGATGGCATAGGTCTTGGGCAGCACCTCGGCAAAGACGAGCACCAGAAGCGTCATGACCAGCGTTGCCAGCGCCACGCCGCTTTCACCGAAGAGCCGGGTGAAGAGTGCCGTCGCCATGGAGGCGGCAAGGATGTTGACCAAGTTGTTGCCCAAAAGGACCGAGCCGATCAGCCGCTCGTTATCCTCGGTGATCTTGAGGGCGCGGATCGCGCCGCTTGCGCCCTTGTCGGCCTGCGCGCGCAGCTTGCCGCGCGAGGCGGCGGTCAGGGCGGTCTCGGAGCCTGAGAAGAAGCCCGAGAGGACAAGGAGGAACAGGATAATTCCGGTGCTGATCCAGAAAGCGGTGTCAAAAAGGGCGGGGCCCGTTTCCATGAGGTCTAAATCCATCCATTATGTGTTGCGAATGTTATGGGCGCAGGGGCTGCGTCATTCAAGGGTTGCAACGGGGCAGGGTGGTGCGATGCAGGCGAAAATCAGCTGCGCGGAGCTTGGGGTTTTGGACGGGCCGTTGCTGCTTTTTGGCGGGCCCTATTCCAACCTTCAGGCGGTCGAGGCGCTGGCGGCTTTCGCCGCGGCGCGCGGCATCGACGGGGGGCAGATGATCTGCACCGGCGACATTGTTGCTTATTGCGGCGCGCCGCGCGAATGCGTGGCAGCAATCCGGGCGCTTGGCTGTGCCGTGGTGGCGGGCAATTGCGAAGTGCAACTGGCCAGCGGGGCCGAAGATTGCGGCTGCGGCTTCGCGCCGGGCAGCAGTTGCGACATGCTCTCGGGCGCGTGGTACGCCCATGCGGCAGGCCAGTTGGACGCGGATGCGAAAGACTGGATGGGTCGCCTGCCGGATGTGGCGGTGTTCCGCCATCAGGGCCAGCGCTATGGCGTGATCCACGGCGGGGTGCGCGATGTGGCGCGGTTCATCTGGTCCGAGACTGCGGCGGCGGTGTTTGACGAAGAGTGGCAGGCGCTGGAAGACATCGCAGGTCCCGTCGATTACATCATCGCGGGCCACTCCGGTCTGCCCTTCATCCGCGAGACAGCGCGCGGGCGTTGGATCAACGCAGGCGTGATCGGCATGCCGCCCCACGACGGCGGCCAGCAGACGCGGGTGGCGCTGCTTGACGGGGGCGAGGTGGGCTTTCACCGGCTGAGTTACGATGTGGCCGGGGCCGTAGCCGATATGGCCAAGGCAGGCTTGCCGCGCGCCTATGCAGAGGCGCTACAAAGCGGTTACTGGCCTTCGGAAGACGTGTTGCCGCCGGGATTGCGGGTGCCGTCCTTGGCGAGGGGGTGACGCTCCAGCACGAGGTCCGAGAGGCGCTCTTCCAAGACATGGGTGTAGATCTCGGTCGTGGCGACATCGGCGTGGCCCAGCATGGTCTGGATCGCCCGCAGGTCGGCGCCATTGGCCAGCAGATGCGTGGCAAAGGCATGGCGCAGGGTGTGGGGCGTGACTTTCTCGGGCGGCACGCCGCCGGTGACGGCGAATTCCTTGATCAGCAGATAGAACCGATGCCGCGTCAAATGCCCTGTCGCCCCGCGGGAGGGGAAGAGGTGCCGCGCGGGCGGTTTGCCCTTGGCTTGCGCCGCCTCATCCGCCTTGTCGCGCACCACCAGCCATGCCGCCAGCGCGTCGCGCGCGGGCTCTGACAGGGGCACCAGCCGCTCGCGGCCCCCTTTACCTGCGATCAGCAGCAGACGCGGATCGCCCCGCGCGGCGCTGACCGGCAGGCTGACCAATTCACTGACCCGCATGCCGGTGGCATAGAGCAGCTCCATCAGGCAGGTGTTGCGCAGTTGATCGGCCAGCGACCGGCCAGAGTTGCGCGCGGCATCGAGCAGCCGGTCGACCTCTTCCTCGGACAGGATCTTGGGCAGGCGTTTGTCCTGCCCCGGCCCGGCGATTTGCACCGCTGGGTTGTCTTCGCGCAGCCCTTCCTCAAAGGCGAAACGGTAAAGCTGTTTGATCGCCGAGAGCCGCCGTGCGCGGGTGGATTTCGCCAGCCCCTGCGCGTCGCAATAAACAAGGTAATCTTCGACCTCGCCGCGGCTGGCGGTCAGGAAATCATGGTTACGCTGCGCGAGAAAGGAATCGAAATCCTTCAGGTCGCGGCCATAGGCCAACTGCGTGTTGGTGGCAGCACCCTGTTCGGCGGCGGCGGCCTCCAGAAAGCTGGAGATCCAATGGAAGGTCGGGGTCTGGGACATCATCATTGCTGGAGCAATACAATCTGCAAGGCGGCACGTCGGGCGGTGTCTTCCAATCCGAGGGCGCGCAGGGTGGCTAGGGCGTCGCGAAGCGCCGATGTGTCACCACTCGCCCCGTCATGCAAGAGCGACAATAGGCGCAAAATTGCCATGCCCAATTCCTTGTCCCGCGCCAGCGCCATCAGATCGGCGCGGGGGCTGGGGTTGGCGAAAGCGTCATGCACCGCAGCGGCCAATGGCGCATCGGGCGCGGGGCCTTTGGGCGCGTCGCCCAGGGCCACGGCGCGCAGCAATTCGTCCTCGGGGACTTGCCGATCACCCGCGCCGCGGCGGCCTCATACTCAGGCGACAGCAGCGCCACATCCCGCGCCAGACGCGCAGCATGGCCCGCCAGCGGAATGGTCGAAAGCGGTTCGGCAAAGAGCGCGGCAAAGGCCACTTCGAGAGAGGCTTCGCGCATCGCCTCCCAAGCGGGCGGCAGGGTCTTGGCCACCGCCTCGGCGCTGCCGGTGCGCAGGGCCGTTTCAAACCTTTGCAGCGCCGCGACCCGGTCCCAGACCCCGCCAGAGGCGGCGGGCTGACGATCAGTATAAAGCCCCAGCAGCAGGTTATCGGGCAGGGCGCCCGCGCGGGTCAGCCGCTCGGCGGCCTCAAGCTGGGCCTTCCATCCGGCGATGTCGCGCAGATCCGCCACCGCATAGGGGCGAGGCAGGATGTTAGAGGGCAAGGGCTCGCCAATGGTTTCAAACAGGCGGAAGGTCATTGGGTCCATCTGGCGCGGCACGCGCAGCGGTTCGGCCCCTTCGTAGAAATCCGGGTTCAGGAAACGGTCAAAGAGTTCGAGCTGCGCCTCGGGCAGCAGACCAAGCGCTTGGGCCGAGCCAAAGGTCAGGGCCGCGTTTTCCCAATTGCCGGCGCGGGCGTTGCAGAAAATCCGGGTGCCATAGTCGCGGGTCAGATGCGGCGATTTCACCAATCGCTCACAGACGCGATGCTCGGTCCCGGTGAGCAGGGAAAGTTGCATCCACAGGTCGAAATGCGCGGTCGAGGTGGTCACCCCAGCCTGTTCGATCAGCGATAGCGCCGGGTCGAGGGCGCCAAGCTCCATCAGCTTTTCGCCCCGCGCCAGCGCCAAAAGATCGCCGTTGCGCGCCTCGCCCTGCGGGGCCTGTGCCTCGGCCAGAAGCACGGTGTAGAGCAGCGCCTGCGCGGCGGGCAGATGCAGGTCCGGCAAATCGCGGATGCGGTCGATCAGAGCGGTCGTGTCACTGCCAAGCCAGATGTCCCCGCGCAGCCCGGTGACAGAGCCGGGCACCAGCCCGATGCGGCGCGGCGCGCCATCGCCCAAGGGCGTGACCTGCACGGGCGGCGGCAGCGCGCTGTCGGCCACGGGCGGTTCCGGCACCCGGCCCGGGTTGGGCGGGCGTTTGGGCCGGTTTTCGGGCGGCGATTGCGCGCCCAGCCAGTCGATCACCGAAAGCGGCTGATCATTGGCCGCGGGGGGCTGTTCTTGCTGCTGAGCCGCCTGTCGCGATTCGCGGCCCAGATTGCGGTCTTCTTCGGATTCGGCCAGCAGGGCTGTGGCGCTGACCGAGCAGATCAATGCAGCACAAAGGGCCCGTTTGCCTTTGGACAGGGCGTTTGCCACGCCGCTCAATCCGCTGTCAGCGTGACAGGCTGGCGCGTCTCAATCTGTTCGGGCGAAAAATCCACGCCAAAGAATGGCCCGACATAGGCATAGCCCACAAGACCGATGAAGCCGACAATCAATAGAAATATCAAAAGCTTAAAAAGTTTACCCATGATTTATGCCTGCCCGGAATTCTGCTATTTTGCCAAACTATATATGGCCTTTTCGGCAAGATCACGTCATTCAGAGAAAAATGAGCGGAATTAAGCACAGCATCACCGATGGCGAAGAAACGCCGCCCCGCTACCGTCTGAACAAGACGGTGGCGCTGGTTGGCATGATGGGCGCGGGCAAGACGGCGGTGGGGCGTGCGGTCTCGGCCAAACTGGGCGCGCCTTTTCTGGACAGCGATGCGGAGATCGAAGCGGCGGCCAATCTCAGCGTGCCTGAGATTTTCACCCGCGACGGGGAGCCGTTCTTTCGCAAGCGGGAGACCGAGGTGATCGCGCGGCTTTTGGCCGAGGAGCGCTGCATCCTGTCGACTGGCGGTGGTGCTTTTCTGGCCGAGGTGAACCGCGACAATATCGCGGCTTACGGTGTGGCGCTTTGGCTGGATGCGGATTTGGATCTGCTGTGGAACCGGGTGCGCTACAAGGACAGCCGTCCGCTGCTGCGCACAGCTGATCCCAAGGCCACGCTGGCCGCGCTTTATCGCGACCGGGTGCCGCTGTACCGGCTGGCGGACCTTTCAGTGCGCTGCGATCCGCGCCTGTCGATTGACGCCATGGCCAACCGGGTGATCGACAAGCTGCTGACAAGACCGGATGTTTTGGAGAGATTGGATGCGTGAGACGGTTTCCGTCGCCCTGCCGGGGCGGGAGTATGACGTGGTTATCGGGGCGAGCTTGCTGGGGGATGCGGGCGCGCTGATCGCGCCGCTGCTGCGCCGCAAGCGGGTGGCCGTCATCACCGAAAGCCGCGTCGCTGCATTGCATCTGCAATCCCTGCGGGAGGGGTTGGCGGCCGAGGGCATCGCGATGTCTGCACTGAAACTCGCCCCCGGAGAGGGGACCAAGGACTGGGCCAATCTTCAGCGCTGCGTGGACTGGCTGCTTGATGAGCAGGTGGAGCGCGGCGATATCGTCGTGGCCTTTGGCGGTGGGGTGATCGGTGATCTGGTGGGGTTCGCCGCCGCCGTGCTGCGGCGCGGGGTGCGTTTCGTGCAGATCCCCACCTCTCTTTTGGCGCAGGTCGACAGTTCGGTGGGCGGCAAGACCGGGATCAACGCGCGCCAAGGCAAGAACCTGATCGGGGCCTTCCACCAGCCCAGCCTCGTGCTGGCGGATACCGAGGTGTTGGGCACCATGCCCAAGCGGGATTTCCTTGCCGGTTATGGCGAGGTGGTGAAATACGGGCTGCTTGGTGATGCGGCGTTCTTTGATTGGCTGGAGGCGCAAGGCCCGGCCCTTGCGGCAGGCGATATGGCCGCCCGCATCGAAGCGGTGCGCCGGTCGGTTCAGATGAAAGCCGATATTGTGGAGCGGGACGAGACTGAGCAGGGCGACCGTGCGCTGTTGAACCTTGGCCATACTTTCGGCCATGCGCTCGAGGCGGCGACGGGCTATTCCGACCGGCTGCTGCACGGCGAGGGCGTGGCGATTGGCTGTGCGCTGGCCTTTGAGCTTTCCGCCCGGCTGGGGCTTTGCCCGCAAGAAGACCCGAGCCGTCTGCGCGCCCATTTGGTTCAGATGGGCATGAAGACCGACCTGCGCGACATTCCCGGCGATCTGCCCGAGGCCGAAGAACTGCTTCGGCTGATGGGACAGGACAAAAAGGTCGTCGATGGCCGTTTGCGCTTCGTTTTGGCACGCGGCATCGGGCAGGCCTTTGCGGGGGCCGAGGTGGAGAACGAGCGGGTGCTGGCGCTGTTGCGGGATGCGCTCGGCTGAAGCCCCACGGCTACGGCTTCGCGTAAAGGGCCATCGCCTGCAGTTAAAATTCGGGCTAGGTAATTTTCGGATCAGTTGGCCTGAGACGTGTCTCTGCGCGAGGCTGCTGTCTAGCCGAGGGCCATCGCCTGCCCGTGGGTCGGCGATCCAACCTCGCTTCGTGCCACTTTATGCCTCAACCGTGATGTGCGCTCGCAAAGTCGCGGCTAACCTCACCAAATCGCCTACCCGGTGGGGCGGGCAGGCGATGGCCCGGCGCCTTCGGCTTGATTCCGGGCTGGGTGGTAATCTTGAGCCGTCGCTCAAGGCGGGCAGGGCGCTCCAGCGCCCCACCCAATAGTCTAAATCAGAACGGGATCTCGTCGTCCAGATCACGGCTGCCGCCGCCGCCACCGCCGCCCGAAGAGGACGGGCCGCTGTCATAGCCGCCGCCGTAGTCATTGCCGCCACCGCCGTAGCCGCCACCGCCGCCACCACCGTAGCCGCCGCCACCACCGCCGCCGCCGGAGCCGCCGCCGGGACCGTCGAGCATGGTCAGCGTGCCGCCGAAGCCTTGCAGCACGACTTCGGTGCTATAGCGGTCTGCGCCCGATTGGTCCTGCCATTTGCGGGTCTGCAACTGGCCTTCGATATACACTTTGGAGCCCTTCTTGAGGTATTGCTCGGCCACGCGGACGAGCCCTTCTTGAAAGATCGCCACCGAATGCCATTCGGTCTTCTCGCGGCGCTCACCGGTGTTGCGGTCTTTCCATGTCTCCGAGGTGGCAATGCGCAGGTTGCACACTTTGCCGCCGTTCTGGAACGACCGCACCTCGGGGTCGCGCCCGAGGTTGCCGATAAGGATCACTTTGTTCACTGAGCCGGCCATCTTGCCCCTCGTTTATCATTGCTGTGTCATTGCGTCGGGCGCGAATCCGAGCGCGCCCAATTCGGCTGTTTATATCGTGCTTGTTCGCCGGATGACACCGGCTTTCCATCCCGCCGCCCATCGCCACGGCCCGCGAAATGGCCGGGATTTCGGGGCTGGTAGAAGGGGCGCATTTAAGTATACTGTGCGCAATGCAACGGCAGGGGGCAGATATGCGAAAGACGGGACTTTTGGCCGGTCTGGCCGCGGTGAGTTTGACGGCAGCCGGGATCATCGCGATGGGGGCGGCACCAGCGGCTGCCGATATGTTCGCCAGCAAGAACCGCGCGGGGCTCTTTGCCTCGCAGAAAAGCATCCTGGATAATCGGGCATCCAAACAATATTCCGCCTCCGTGCGGCTGCAGCCGCCCAAGGTCGTCACCCCGACGAAATGGGACGTTCCGAAATACAACGGTTCGTATAAAGGAGCCTTTCTCACCCCTGCCCGCGCCGCGGCCACGCGCCACGGTATCCCGGTCGATCTGTTTTTGCGGCTGGTGCAGCAGGAAAGCGGGTGGAACCCCAAGGCGCTCTCGCACAAGGGGGCGATGGGGCTGGCGCAGTTGATGCCGCAGACCGCGCGGGCGCTGCGTGTCGATCCCGCCGATCCGGTGCAAAACCTCGAAGGCGGGGCGCGTTACCTCAAGATGCAATACCGCGCTTTCGGCAGTTGGGAGCTGGCGCTGGCCGCCTATAACGCGGGGCCGGGGGCAGTGAAGAAATACGGGGCATCCCGCCCTACAAGGAAACCCGCAATTACGTTAAAGTGATCACGGGCAGCTAAGTTGTTGATATTTATGAGCTGGGCGCTGCGCTTGGGCGTTTGTCCGCCTATTTGCACCCCCGCAACCCCCTTTGGCATCGGCCCCCTTGGGAACCGTCGGGGCGATAGTGGTGTTCTCTGATCAGAAACTTTGCAGCGGGGCATTCCCGCCGCAGAGAGGAAAGATCAAAGGAGAACGACATGCTGACGAATATGAAAAACATCGCCCTTGCCGCTGGTGTAAGCGTTATCGCGCTGAGCGGCTCTGCCTTCGCTGATGACAAGATCATGGTCTCGAAAATCGACGTCGAATCCTCTGTCGCCGCCGCGGCTGACAGCAATGCCATGGATTTCTATCCTGATCTGGAAGAAGACCTGCGCGCCGAAGTGGCAGAGCGCGTGCCGATGAGCAGCGATGGCTCCGATCCGCAGATCAAGATCGACATCCGCAAAATCTCTCTGAACGGCGCGACAATGCTGCCCGAAAGCAAGGAATTCAACGAGTTGGAAGGCGTTGTTGATATCACAAGCCCCACCGGCGACAACGCGGGCCTGAGCTTCCCGGTCATGATTTCGGCCTATAGCGGCGATGAGATCGCGCCCGAAGGCTATGTCAACGTGCAGCCGTCCGAGACTGAGTTCTACGTGGCGCTCGTCTCGACCTTCGCTGACGTTGTCGCCGAAGGTTTGGCCAATGTGAACACTGCCGGTTCGCCTGTTGATCCCTAAATCCGGGTTTGATTTGGCCGTGTTGGCCGGATCGCCATAACCTCAGGCCGTTCCCCCTTAGATAGCCTGAGGCATGAGGCGTGGTTCTTCGGAACCGCGCCTTTTTTCATTCCGCCGCCGTGCCTGTCTCAATCACCGGCTCCATCTCGGCGAATTGCTGGGCGGTGAGGTGGCATTTGATCTGATGGCCATCGGCCATGGTCACCATCGGCGGCACCTCGCGTTCGCAAAGATCACCCGGCACCTGCGACTTCCACCGGCAGCGCGTCTGGAAGGGGCAGCCCGGAGGCGGGTTCATTGCCGAGGGCACGTCGCCTTCGAGTACGATGTGTTTCTTTTTCACCTTGGTATCGGCAATCGGCACCGCGCTCAGCAGCGCTTCGGTATAGGGGTGATAGGGCGGGGCGAAGACCTGATCGGTGTCGCCCAGTTCGACCACATGGCCCAGATACATCACCATCACCCGGTCCGAGAGATAGCGCACGATCGAAAGGTCGTGGGAGATGAACAAAAGCGTCGTCTTCTGCTCGCGCTGGATTTCCATCAGCAGGTCGGTGACGGCGGCCTGCACGCTCACATCAAGGGCCGAGACCGGCTCATCCGCCACCACGATCCGCGCATCCCCGGCAAAGGCGCGGGCGATGCCGACGCGTTGTTTTTGCCCGCCCGAGAGTTGGCGCGGCATCCGGCCTGCGAATTCGCGGGGGAGTTTCACCAGATCGAGCAGTTCCAGCATACGCTGGCGGCGCTCTTTCTCATTCTTGCCGATGCGGAAAATCTCCAAGGCGCGGATGATCTGCCGCCCCACGGTCATCGAAGGGTTGAGCGTGTCGAAGGGGTTTTGAAACACCATCTGCACATCGGCCACGTTCTTGGTCGTGCGGTCATCAATCGGCACGCCGCCGATGTCCTGCCCGTCGAGGTAGATATGCCCCTCGGTCGCTGTCTCTAGCCCCATCAGCACCTTGGCGAATGTGGACTTGCCGCAGCCCGACTCGCCCACGATGGCGAGGGTTTCGCTTTCATGGGCCTCGAAGCTGAGGGTTTCATTGGCTTTGACCACTTTGGTATTGCCGCCGCCGAACATGGCATTGGCCGCGACTTGGTAGTATTTCTTGAGCTTGTCCATCTTGAGGACGACCTCGCCGACATCGCTCTTTTCCTTGACCTCGGCCAGCTCCAAGGGCGCTTGCCAGTCGATCTCTTGAAACCGAATGCAGCGGGTCTCATGCCGGTCGTTGCCGGGCACGCTCTCCATCGGGATCGGCGCGGCGTCGCAGCGGCCGGGGACGAAATAGTCGCAGCGCGGGCCGAAGTTACAGCCCGGCGGGCGTTCGTGGGGCAGGGGGAAATTGCCCGGGATGGCCTTCAGGGGCCGCGCGTTCTTGTCCGCCCCGGCAGCGGGATTGAGCGGAACAGCGCCTGCGTATAGGGATGCTGCATCTCGTCAAAGACATCCTCGATCGAGCCCTTCTCGACCGCCTCGCCCGAGTACATCACGCAAATACGGTCGCAGGTTTCCAGCACCAGCCCGAGGTTGTGCGAGATGAACAGCATCGAAGTGCCGTATTTCTTGCCCAAATCCTTCACCAGTTCCACCACCGCCGCCTCGACGGTCACGTCGAGCGCGGTTGTTGGCTCGTCGAGGATCAAGAGCGAGGGTTCTGACATCAGCGCCATGGCGATGACGATACGCTGCTGCTGCCCGCCCGAAAGCTGGTGCGGATAGGCCTTCAGGATGCGTTCGGGGTCCGGCAGCTTCACGTCCGTGACCACTTGAAGCGCCCGGGCATAGGCTTCCTTCTCGGACATGCCGGCATGGATCATCGGCACTTCCATCAGCTGTTTGCCGATCCGCATGGCGGGGTTCAGGCTGGCCATCGGTTCTTGGTAGATCATCGCGATCTCGCTGCCGCGAATGTCGCGCAGTTCCTCTGTGCTCATCTCGCTCAGGTTGCGGCCTTTGAATTTGATGGAGCCGCCTACGATCCGGCCATTGCGACCCAGATCCTGCATCACGCCCAGCGCCACGGTAGATTTGCCGCAGCCACTTTCGCCCACCAGCCCCACGGCCTCCCCCGGTTGGACGTTGACGGAGAAATCCATCACGGCGGGAATCTCTCGCAGGCGGGTGAAGAAGGAGATCGACAGGTTGTTGATCTCAAGAATGGGACCGTCGTAATCAGTCTTTGGCATTTGGCTCTCCCAGTCGGGGGATCAAAAGGGGCCGGGAGGGCTGGCCCCCCGGAGGATGTTTCTTAGTCGCGCAGAGATTCTTCGCGCAGGCCATCGGCCAAGAGGTTCAGACCCAGCACGAGGCTCAGCAGCGCCAGCGCAGGCGCAATAGCGGCATGCGGGTAGAGCGACAGCAGGCGGCGGCCCGCGTTGATCGTGCTGCCCCAATCGGGGCTCTCGCTCTCCAGCCCGAGGCCAAAGAAGCCCAGCGTGCCCAGAAGGATCGTGGTATAGCCGATGCGCAGGCAGAAATCGACGATTAGCGGCCCGCGCGCATTGGGCAGGATTTCCCATAGCATGATATACCACGGGCCTTCGCCACGGGTCTGGGCGGCGGCCACATAGTCGCGGGTTTTGATGTCGAGCGCCAAGCCGCGCACGATGCGGAACACCGTGGGCGAGTTCACGAAGACCACCGAGACAAAGACCACCAGCACGCCGGGGTCGATGTCGAAGAGATCGATCATGCCGGGCAGGCCGGGGATACGGTAGCTGTCCGTCGCCACGATTGCCCCGTCGGTGGAGACCAGCGACAGGTAGAGCCAGCCGACTACCCCCAGCACCACGATCAGAAGCGGCGTGCGGAACGAAGGTTGCGTGTAGTAGCGCGCGTTCAACAGCACGGCGAGGAAGATCAGCGGGAAGATGAATAGGAACACCGCCATGTAGTTCGGGATGCCGGTCAGCACGATCTCGGGCGTGACCAGCAGGTAGAAGAGCAGGATCACCGGGAAGGCGAGGATCAGGTTTGCCAGAAAGCTCAGCACCGTATCCAACCGCCCGCCATAGTATCCCGCAGGCAGGCCCAGCGTGATCCCCACCATAAAGGCGAAAAGCGTTGCCATCGGCGCGATCTGCACCACGACCCAAGACCCTTTAATCAGCCGGGAAAAGACATCGCGGGCTAGGTTGTCACCGCCCAAAAGGAACCAAGGGTATTCGCCTTCATCCGGGCTGCGCAGGGGCGTGCCGGGCAGTTTGTTCTTCATCCCCGAAGTCTGGCTGAGGCTATCGTGCGTCACCAACAGGTCGAACAGCCCGCCGAAGATGCCGGTGTAGACCCAGAACATGACGATGGCGAAACCGATCATGCCGACGGTGCTGTCGAAAAGCTTACCGTAAAGGCCGAGCCGCCGCTTGAAGTGGATAGAAAGCGCAAAGGTCAGGATCAGCGCGATCCACACGGGCAGCATCTGCTGCGACATGCCGCCGATGATGCCCGCCTGCGGCCCCATGAAGGCGCCTGCGATGATATAGATCAGCAGCACGAGGATCAGCAGCGCAAAAAGCAGGATCACCGCACGGTTCACCCCGCCCGCCAGCCCGCCTTGCCGGGCGACGGTGCCGTCCGGGTTGATCTGGCGTGCCTCACTGGCGGGAAAGAAGGAAACGACGATCTGCACCGCCACGGCCAAGGCCAGAAGCACCGCGAGCCCGAGGAAGATGATGTTGAGCCCCGCAAGTGAGCCGGTCCATGTCAAAGGTTCCATGTCCAAGCTCCCTTAAGAAATGCGAATGCGCGGGTTGAGGAAGACATAGCCGATGTCCGAGATCAGCTGCGTCACGAGGACGACGATCACAGACACGACCGACACCGCCAGCAGCAGTTCGATGTCGTTATTGGCCGCGGCCTGCACCAGCAGCCAGCCGAAGCCCTTGTAGTTGAACAGGGTCTCGACGATCACCACGCCATTCAAGAGCCACGGGATTTGCAGCATGATCACGGTGAAGGGCGCAATGAGCGCGTTGCGCAGCGCGTGTTTCAGCACGATCTCTGAGAATTTCACGCCCTTGAGCCGCGCGGTGCGGATATATTGCGCGGTCATCACCTCGGTCATCGAGGCCCGCGTCATTCGCGCGATATAGCCCATGCCGTAGAGCGAGATGGTCAGCACCGGGAGGAAGAAGTTCCAGAAGTTCGCATCCTTCATGGCAGAGGTGGCCGAGCCCAGAAACAGTGTCTTGCTGTCGATCCAGCCCCATTCGGCCAGCAGCGGCGATAGGCCAAAGCGCGAGGAGGCGAGCACCGCAATGAAGATCACCCCCGAGACATATTCCGGCGTCGCCGTGGTGGCGATGGAGAAGGTGGAGAGCGAGCGGTCGAGCTTGGAGCCTTCGCGCATCCCCGCCAGCACGCCCACGATCAGCGCCGAGGGGACCATCAGCACCAGCACCCAGAACATCAGCTTGCCGGTAAGTGCCAGACGGGTGAGCACGGTCTCGCCCACAGGTTCTTTGAAGACGGTCGAGAATCCCCAATCGCCTTGCAGGATGCCGCAGCGGGTGGGGCGGTCCTCCACCGGGGTGCCGGGGGCGAAACAGCGGCCAAAGGTTTCCTCGGGCGTCTCGCCTTCGGTGACCCAGCCGGGCAGCACGCCCAGCCATTCGCCGAATTTGTCGACCGTGGGCTGCAGGTAGCCGCGGTCTTCGAGGTAGCTGGCCACGGCTTCGTCCGACATGCGGAAGTTGCCTTGGGTCTTGGCGAGTTTTTCAAGGTTCGGATAGAGATTGGTCAGCCAGAACACGATGAACGTCAGGCAAAGCGCCGTCAGCAACATCACACCCAGCCGGCGCAAAATGAATAGTCCCATGTGGTCCCCTGTAGCAGGGTCGGGCGGTGACTTGGCCCGACGATGCGGCCTTTTGGCCTTTTTAATTCGTGCGGCGCCTTGGGGGCGCCGGTTCTGTGCGTGGCAGGTTTTCTCTGCCTTGTGGCGCCGGGTGCCGAAGACCTTTTGGCGGTCTTTCTGGCAGCCTGCGCTTTTTCATTGCCCCGCCCCTTTGCGGAGCGGTTCAGCCATGAGGCACGGAAATTGGTCGCGCGTCAACATTCGGCTGAGGAGTTTGGTTGAGTTTTTGCGACATGCTGAGGGTCTGAAAGCGACATTTCGGCCCGGCTCTCAGCGCAGTTTGCTGGGGGTAGGCCGCTGTGCTGTTGCATGAAACGGGTGAAATAGGCGGCAGAGCCGAAGCCCAAGGTGGCGGCGATCTCGGCAGCGGTGTGATCGGTCTCGGCCAGCAGGCGACGGGCGGCATGGCAACTGCGTTCGGTCAGAAGGTCAGCGGCGGATTTGCCGGTGGCCGCCTTCACGGCGCGGGTCAGATGGGTTGGGGTCACGCCGAGAGCTGCGGCGTGTTCGGCCATGCTGGTGCCCTTGGGGGCGCCTTGAGTGACCAAGGCGCAGAAGCGCGCGCTCAGCCTGTCGCCTGCCTTGGGCCGGGGGCGGTATGGGCCTCTGCCATGATCTGGCGGCGCAGCCAGACCGACATCAGCGCCACCTGCGCTTTGAGCGCATCTTGGTGCAGGGGGCGGGCCTGTTGGACCTCCCGCTGGGTCTGTTCGATGAGGGTTGCGATCTCCGATTGCGCGGCCCCATCGCGGATGCGCAATTGGCGCGGGGTCTCGGGCAGGCTTTCGTCACTGTCTTTGGGGATCAGCACCGCATGGCCCAGACATTGATAGCCCAGCTCCAGCGCGAAGAGCGACCGCGCCGGTATCCAAAGCGCATTATGCGGGCTGATGCCGCGGCGTTGGCCGTCGAGCAGCAGCCGCCCTTGGCCCCGGGTGATCCAGATCAAAAGATGGTGGTCGCGGTCATGGGCGAGGGTCAGCCGCCAGTCTTGCCCCGCTGAAAGCTGGGCCAAGGACTGGGTCTGAACTTCTGTCTCGGGCACACGGCGCTTTCGTTGAGAAATGGAAACCTTACATGGGCAATCTCCAACGTCAGGCTAGCGGAGGGTTGGGATAACGCAAGAGATTCCGCCCGCTCGGCGGCTATTCTGGCGTCACCCGCTGCCAATCTGCCATCTTACTGCGCATCCAAGTGCGCTGCCGCTTGGCGAAACGGCGGGTGGCGACCACAGCAGCCTCGCGGGCGCGGTGCAGCGGCCAGTCGCCGTCGAGGTGGCGGATCAGTTCCGGCACGCCGATGGCGCGATGGGCGGGCAGGGATGGGTCATAGCGCGGGCGAAGGGCGGCGACCTCTTCCAAGGCGCCTTGCTCGAGCATCAGGTCAAAGCGTCGTGCGATGCGGGCGTTCAGCCAATCCCGTTCGACATCGAAGACGATTGGCAGACAATCCGCCAGCGGCAAAAGCGGCGCGCCGGTGTCGCGCTGCCAGTCCGACAGGCCGCGCCCGGTGGCCTGCCACACTTCCCAAGCGCGCTGCACCCGCGCGCGGTTGCGTTGGTCGAGGCCTGCGGCGGTCTCGGCATCCAGCCCGGCCAACAGGTCTTCGAGTGCCATCTCGTCGCCTTGGGCGCGCACCTCTACCGGGGTGGCCGGAATCTCGGCCAGCCCCTGCGTCAGGGCAGAGAAGTAAAGCCCGGTGCCCCCGGTGATGATCACCCGCTGATCGCCGCCCAGCAGCGGAGCCACTTCGCGCAGCCAATGGCCGGTGGAATAGGGCGCGTCTTCGGCCAGATGACCATAGAGCAGATGCGGCGCGCGGGCCTCTTCCTCGGGCGAGGGGCGGGCGCTGATGATGCGCAGGGGGCGTAGACTTGACTGGCATCGGCGTTGACGATCACACCGCCCTGCGCCTCGGCAATGGCGAGGGCAAGGGCGGATTTGCCACTGGCGGTCGGCCCGGCGATCAACACCGGCCGTTCGGGCGGCAAGCCTTGCAACAGGGCGTCCATCTGGGCCTTGGGAATATCCGGCATTTCTTTGCGTCTTCCTTACGTCCCGCATTGAACCTTGGGCGTATTTGCGACATTTTGGCGCGAAATGAAAACCCTTCACCGCCGCAAGGTTTAAATCTCCCCCCCGGTTGGTGAAATAGTAAGGTGTGCCCGATGTCCCAAGACACCCCCCAAGTCTCCTTTAACCGCGTGATGCTAAAGATTTCCGGGGAGGCGCTGATGGGTGACCTCGGCTATGGTCTGCATCCGCCAACCGTCGAACGCATCGCCCGTGAGGTGCAATCGGTGCACAGCCTCGGCGTTGAGATCTGCATGGTGATCGGCGGCGGCAACATCTTCCGCGGGCTGCAAGGCTCGGCGCAGGGGATGGAGCGGACCACGGCGGACTACATGGGGATGCTCGCCACCGTGATGAACGCGCTGGCGATGCAATCGGCGCTCGAAGGTTTGGGCATCCACACCCGCGTGATCAGCGCGATCACCATGAACGAAGTGGCCGAGCCCTATATTCGCCGCCGCGCCGTGCGCCACCTTGAGAAGAAGCGGGTCTGCATCTTTGCCGCGGGCACCGGCAACCCCTATTTCACCACCGACACCGCCGCGACCCTGCGCGCCAATGAGATGTCCTGCGAGGCGATCTTCAAGGGCACCAAGGTCGACGGTGTTTATGACAAAGACCCGGCCAAGTTCGACGATGCGAAACGCTATGATCTGGTGAGCTATGACGACGTGCTGCAAAAGCGGCTCGGCGTGATGGACGCCTCTGCCATCGCGTTGGCGCGAGACAACAACCTGCCGATCATCGTCTTCTCGCTGGATGAGCCGGGCGGCTTCCAAGGTATCTTGGCGGGGCAGGGCACCTATACCCGCGTCGGATAAATCCGGCCCGCATTCCAAGGCATCGCCCCACGGCGGGGCGATTGACCTGATGCTGCCCGCGTCTCTCACAACAGGGGCGCGGGGCGCGTATGGTGGCGCAACAATGGGCAGTTGTGAAAGCGCCGCGCCACCGTTAGAAAGCCGTAACGCAAGGAAACAACAAGCAGGCTCGCCATGTCAGACGAATTTATGCTCGATACCGATGATCTTGAACGGCGGATGAACGGCGCGATTGCGTCGCTTCGGACCGAGTTCGCATCGCTGCGCACGGGGCGTGGCTCGGCCTCTATGCTGGAGCCGGTGATGGTCGAGGCTTATGGCCAGATGACCCCGGTGAACCAAGTCGGCACCGTCAACGTGCCAGAGCCGCGTATGGTCACGATCAACGTCTGGGACAAGGGGCTCGTCGGCAAGGTTGAGAAGGCCATTCGCGAAAGCGGTCTGGGCATCAATCCGCAGCTCAATGGCACCATCATCATGCTGCCGATCCCCGAACTGAACGAAGAGCGCCGGACTCAGTTGACCAAGGTCGCGGGCCAATATGCCGAACACGCGCGCGTCTCGATCCGCAACATCCGCCGCGACGGGATGGACCAGATCAAGAAAGCCAAGAACGACGGCGCCATGTCCGAGGACGACCAGAAAATCTGGGAAGGCGAAGTGCAGGATCTGACCAACCGTTTCATCACGCTCATCGATGAACAGCTTGAGACGAAACAGGCCGAAATCATGCAAGTCTGACCCCGCCAAGACGCAGGGAAACAGAACTTGAAAGAAAAAGGTCGAGACATGAGCACCGCCGAAATTCAGCCCCAAACGATACCCGGCGGGCCACGCCATGTGGCGATCATCATGGACGGCAATGGCCGTTGGGCCACCCAACGCGGGCGGCCCCGGCTTTTTGGGCATCACGCCGGGGCCAAACGCGTGCGCGAGATCGTCGAATGCTGCCCCGACGTGGGGGTGGAGTATCTGACGATCTTTGCCTTCTCGACCGAGAATTGGAAGCGTACGCAGGTCGAAGTGGCGGGGCTTATGTCCTTGTTCCGGCGCTATATTTCCAAAGAAATGCGCAGCCTCAGCGACTATGGCGCGCGGGTGCGGTTCATTGGGGATCGCGACCGGCTGGATGACAAGCTGATCAAGCTCATGGGAGAGCTTGAGGCCCATACCGCCCATAACACCCGCATCAATCTGACGATCGCGCTCAATTATGGCGGCCGCGATGAGGTGGCTCGCGCCACGCATCGCTTGGCCCAAGATGTCGCCAGCGGCAAGCTCGACCCCGACAGCGTGGACGAAGAGACCCTGCCGCGCTACCTCGATACCCATGTGCTGCCCGACCCCGATTTGGTGATCCGCACCAGCGGCGAGGCGCGGATTTCGAACTTTCTGCTGTGGCAATCGGCCTATGCGGAATATGAGTTCATCGACACGCTGTGGCCGGATTTCACCCGCGAGGAATTCGCCCGGCTCTGCGCCGCCTATGGCGGGCGCGACAGGCGGTTCGGTGCGGTCAAGACCTGAGGAGAGCTGCGATGAAATCACCTGAACAATGGTCCGACCTACGCGCCCGCATGCTGTCGGCCAGCGCGATGATCCTGATCGGTCTTTTGGGCATCTGGCTGGGCGGCACCGTATTTCATCTGCTGGTGGCGCTGATCTGCGGCATGATGGTCTGGGAATTGGTCGGCATGCTGCGCGGGCAGGGGCAAGCGGCGGCTTGGCAATTGGGGCTGGTGACCGCAGCGGCGGTGCTGGCCTCGGTCTATCTGCCGGTGGGCTTTGGCCTGCCGCTTTTGCTGGCTCCGGCGCTGGCGGGCTTCGCACTATTGAGCGCCAATCGCACGCTTTACATGAGTTTTACCGCGCTGATCCTGCTGGCGGGCTTTGGCCTGATCCAGCTGCGCGATGACATGGGCTTTGGCTGGCTAATGTGGCTGGTGCTGGTGGTCGTGGTGACCGATGTGGTGGGCTATTTCGCAGGCCGCGCCATCGGCGGGCCCAAATTCTGGCCCAAGGTCAGCCCCAAGAAAACATGGTCTGGCACCGCCTCGGGCTGGGTCGGGGCGGCTGTTGTCGGGCTGATTTTCTCGTTCAACACGGGCTTTGGCCTGCAACTCGTTGGCATCTCGGTGGCGCTGTCGATGGCCTCTCAGATGGGCGATATGGCAGAGTCGGGCATGAAGCGGAAGATGGGCGTCAAAGACAGCTCGGCGCTGATCCCCGGCCATGGCGGTCTGTTGGACCGTTTTGACGGGATGCTCGGCGCTGCCGTTTTCTTGCTGATCGTCGGGCCGCTGATCGGTTTCCCGCCGGGTGTGAACTGACCCGCTATGCCGCGCAAGATTTCGATACTGGGGGCGACCGGGTCCATCGGTCAGAACACGATTGACCTGATCCGCCGCGCGCCCGACGCCTATGAGGTCGTGGCCCTGACCGGCGCGGGCAATATCGCGCAATTGGCCAAGGATGCCATTGCGCTCAAGGCCGATGTGGCCGTCACCGCCCGCGAAGACCTGCTAGATGATCTGCGCGACGCGCTCAGCGGCAGCGGTGTCGAAGCCGCTGCGGGGGCCGAGGCGATCACCGAGGCCGCATCGCGCCCGGCGGATTGGACCATGTCGGCGATCATCGGGGCGGCGGGGCTGGCACCGGGGCTGGCGGCGCTGTGCCAAGGTGGCACGCTGGCCCTGGCCAACAAGGAATCGCTGGTCTGCGCCGGGGCGCTGATCATGGGAGAGGCCGCGCGCCACGGTGCCACGATCCTGCCCGTCGACAGTGAACATTCCGCCGTATTTCAGGCGCTGGTCGGCGAAGACATGGCCGCGGTTGAGCGTGTCATCATCACCGCCAGCGGCGGCGCGTTTCGCGATTGGCCGCTCGAAGACCTGCCCCATGCGACGCTCGACCAAGCCTCAAGCCATCCTAATTGGGACATGGGGCAGCGCATCACCATCGACTCGGCTTCGATGTTTAACAAGGCGATGGAAGTCATTGAAACGCGTGAGTTTTTCGGCGTCTCGCCCGAGGCGATCGAGGTGCTGGTGCATCCGCAGTCGATGATCCATGCGCTGGTAGGTTTCTGCGACGGTGGCTTGATGGCCCATGTCGGCCCCGCGGATATGCGCCATGCCATCGGCTATGCGCTGCACCACCCGCGCGCGGGCATCTCCCGGTCGAGCGGTTGGACCTGACCAAGATCGGGCGTTTCGATTTCACCGCCCCCGATGACGCCCGCTGGCCTGCGCTACGGCTGGCGCGGGACGTCATGGCGGCGGGCGGTCTGATGGGCGCGGTTTTTAACGCGGCCAAGGAAGTGGCGCTTGATGGTTTCATCGACGGGCGGCTGCGCTTCACGCAGATGGCCGAGATCGTCGAAGAGGTGCTGGAGCGCCGCGCCGAAGAGGCCGCGCAGGGCCGCGACGACATGACACTTGAACTGGTGGCGCAGGCAGACCATCTCGCACGCAAGGCGGCAGAGGCCGCAATTCAGAAAAAGGCAGGGTAGCACGTTGGACATCATGGGATTTTTGCCGGAGTTCGGCGGGCTGATCTGGACGATACTGGCCTTTGTCGTGGCGCTGTCGGTGATCGTGGCGATCCACGAATACGGCCATTACATCGTTGGCCGTTGGACCGGGATCAAGGCGGATGTCTTCAGTCTCGGCTTTGGCCCGGTGCTTTTCTCCCGCGTCGACAAACGCGGCACGCGCTGGCAGTTCGCGCTGCTGCCCTTTGGCGGCTATGTGAAATTCGCAGGCGACTCCAACGCGGCCTCAGGCAAGGATGAGACCGCGATGGAAGCGCTCGCCGACGACCCCGAGGCGCTGCGCCACACGATGCACGGCGCGCCGCTCTATGCCCGCGCGCTGACCGTGGCGGCGGGGCCGGTGTTCAACTTTGCCCTGTCGATTATCATCTTCTTCGCCGTGGCGATGACGGCGGGCACCGCCCGTGATCCGCTGACCGTGGGCGAGCTGCGCGCGCTGCCGAGTGATGCCTATGAGTTGGCTCCGGGCGATATTCTGCGCGCGGTCGAAGGCACCCCGGTGCCCTCGCTCTCTGCCGGGGAAGGCTATGGCGATTTCCTGACCAACCTGCCGCAGGAAGCGGTTCTGAGCTATGACATCACCCGCGATGGCGAAGAGCTGACCGTGCCCGGCCCCTATCTGATGCCTCCGCTGGTCAGCAATGTCGCCCCGCAATCGGCGGCGCAAGAGGCCGGTCTGCGCAGCGGCGATGTGATCACCGCGGTGAATGGGCAAGAGATCGTGGCCTTTGGGGAATTGAAAGAGGTGGTCGAAGCCTCCAAAGGGGCCCCGCAGGAGTTGACCGTCTGGCGCGATGGCGAGAGCTTGCCTTTCACTCTTGTCCCCAAAGCCACGGATGAGCCGCAGCCCGATGGCAGTTTCAAACAGAACCTGCGCATCGGCATCGTCGGCGGCATGGCCTTCGTGCCTGCGACCGATACCCCCGGCGTGGGTGAGGCGCTTGGTACAGGCCTAGACAACACTTGGCGCATCATCACCGGCTCGATCTCGGGCCTGCGTGAGATGATCGTCGGCAATATCAGCACCTGCAACCTCAGCGGCCCGGTGGGCATCGCCCAGACCTCGGGCGCGATGGCGAGCCAAGGGGCGCAGTCCTTCATCTATTTCATCGCGGTGCTGAGCACGGCGGTCGGCCTGCTGAACCTCTTCCCGATCCCGGCTTTGGACGGTGGGCATCTGGTGTTCTACGCCTATGAGGCGGTGACCGGCAAACCGCCCAGCGACGGCGCGCTGCGCTTTTTGATGAGCATTGGCATCGCCTTGGTGCTGACCCTGATGCTCTTTGCGCTCGGCAACGATCTGTTCTGCCCCTAAGCGGCGCAACGATAGCGAAAGACAGTCCTGCCTTGCCCCTCGGGGCAGGGCGCAATGCCTTCAAATGGCCACAATTGAACAAAATCGTGCCGCAATCCTTGGCTATGGTTCCCCGTCATCAAGAAGGAACCGAAGATGCACGTCTTGCAAGGAACATACCGCGGCCTGAGCCTGCTTTTGGACCTGAACTGGGACCGTGCGTTCTTTGGTGCGGCCATTGCCGCGGCGCTTTCCGCCGGGGCTTTTGTCGCCTCTCTCTGACAGCCGCCCCGCACCCCGAACGGGCGCATTTGCACGTTATCGGCTCATGATGTCATTCCGGCCCAAGCTGCCGCATGATATGGACTATTTTTCACGCCGTTGCTTTTGACAAACCCCGTTAACCTGCGTAGTCAGGTTGACAACAATGTCGTAAAAAAACGGGTCGGTGTAATGGGACTGAGGAACGAGGGCAGAATGCCCGTCGAATGGGCGCAGCGCAGCAATGTCGGCAAGACCCTTCGGGGGCATCGCTTTGTGTCATGTTGTCCGTCGCGTGGCTCGTGCCCGGCAGCCAAGCGCAGGCACAGCAATATCAGTTCAACACGGTTGTCATCGACGGCAATGAGCGGATTGGCGATAGCGCCATCCTGCGCCGCGCGGGCATCGGACGTGGGCAGGCGGTGACGGGCGGTCAGTTGAACGACGCCTATCAGAACCTGCAAAACTCGGGTCTGTTCGAATCCGTCTCACTTGAGCCGCAGGGCGGCACGCTGGTGATCACGGTGGTCGAACTGCCGACGCTGAACCGCGTCAGCTTTGAGGGCAACCGCCGCATCAAGGATGAGATGCTGGCCGAACTCATCGGCTCGACCGAACGGCGGGTGTTCAACCCCAGCCAAGCCGAGCAAGACGCCGCCGCCATTGCCGAGGCTTATAGCAACGAGGGGCGCCTGTCGGCCCGCGTGCAGCCGCGCATCATCCGCCGCGACCAGAACCGCGTCGATCTGGTGTTCGAGATTTTCGAAGGCGACAATGTCGAGATCGAGCGTCTGAGCTTTGTCGGCAACCGCGTCTATTCCGACCGTCGCCTGCGCCGCGTTCTGGGCACCAAACAGGCCGGTCTGTTCCGCCGTTTGGTCAAGCGCGACACCTATGTCGAAGGCCGCGTCGAGGCTGACAAACAGTTGCTGCGGGATTTCTACCTGTCGCGCGGCTATGTCGACATGCGCACCGAGGCGGTGAATGCCGAGTTGACCGAAGAGCGTGATGGCGTCTTTGTGGCCTATAACATCACCGAGGGGCAGCAGTTCCGTTTCGGCGAGGTGAAGCTGGAATCCGAAGTGCCCGGCCTGAATGCGGCGGCCTATCGCGACCTGCTCAAGATCCGCCGCGGCGTGATCTATTCCCCGACCTTGATTGAGAATGACATTGCCCGGATCGAGCGCCAAGCGATCCGCGATGGCGTCGATTTTCTGCGCGTCGAGCCGGTGATCGACCGCAATGACCGCGACCTGTCGCTCAACGTGACCTACAAACTCTCCCGTGGGGAGCGCATCTTTGTTGAGCGGATCGACATCGAAGGCAACACCACCACGCTCGACCGTGTGATCCGGCGCGAGTTCGACAGCGTGGAGGGTGACCCCTTCAACCCACGCGAAATCCGCCAAGCAGCAGAACGCATCCGCGCGTTGCAGTATTTCGAGACCGCAGAGGTCAACGCCCGCCAAGGTTCCAGCCCCGAACAGGTCGTGATCGACGTGGATGTGGAAGAGAAGCCCACAGGCTCGCTGAACTTCGGCGGTTCCTTCTCGAACAACGACGGTTTCGGTGTGGCGGTCAGCTTCCAAGAGGAAAACTTCCTCGGGCGCGGGCAGCGGCTAAACCTGTCGATCTCCACCGCCGAGGATGCCACCCGCTATGGCGTGACCTTTGTCGAGCCGCGCTTCCTTGGCCGCGACGTGGCGCTTGGCCTCAAGCTGGACTATGCCGAGACCAATTCCTCCTACACCAGCTATGACACCGAACGTCTGGTGTTCCAGCCCAGCCTGACCTTCCCGGTCAGCGAGAATGGCCGTCTGTCGACGCGCTATACTCTCGAAGGGATCGAGATGCTGGAGCGGGATGACGAAGACAACAGCGCCACCATCGCGAGTGAAATCGCAGAGGGCGCGCTTTTCTCCTCCTCCATCGGGTACACCTATACCTATGACACCCGTCGCAGCGGGCTGGACCCGACGCAGGGCGTTCTGTTCGAGTTCGGGCAGGATTTCGCCGGGCTGGGCGGGGACAACGAATATATCAAGACCACGGCCAAGATCGCGGGCGAAAAGCGCATCTTTAACGAGGAAGTCACCCTGCGTGCCACGCTCGAAGGTGGTGCGCTGTCTTGGAACAGCGGCACCAACCGCGCGGTGGACCGGTTCATCCTTGGCCCATCCATCATGCGCGGCTTTGAGCCCGGCGGCATCGGGCCGCGCGACCAGAGCAACGGGGTGGACGACGCGCTTGGCGGCAACCTATTTGCCGTGGCCCGTTTCGAGGCGGAGTTCCCACTGGGTCTGCCTGAGGAATATGGCATCACCGGCGGCGTCTTCTATGACGTGGGCAACCTGTGGGACCTGAGCGATGTCGACACCAGCGGCGGCACCATCGTCGGCGAAAGCGGTTCGTTCCGCCATGTGATCGGCCTCTCGGTCTTCTGGGACACGCCGCTTGGCCCGCTTCAGTTCAACGTCTCCGACGCGCTGAAGAAAGAGAGCTTTGACAAAGAGCAGAGCTTTGAGGTCACCCTGCGGACCACGTTCTAAGCCCATGCGCCGCGCCTTCATCCCCTTGGTGATGATGCTGGCCGGGGCCGCCCCCGGCCTTGCGCAGCAGGGGCCCTTGGCAGACCCTCAGACAAACACGCCCGCCCCGGCGCGGGGCGGCGTGATCAGCCCGGTGCTGACCATCGATTCCGAACGCCTGTTCCGCGACAGTGCCTTTGGCCAGCGCGTCAGCCGCGAGATCGAAGCCCAGAGCGAGGAACTTGCCGCCGAGAACCGCGAGATTGAAGCGGCGCTTGAGGCGGAGGAACGCGAACTCACCGAAAAGCGCTCTCAGCTGAAACCGGCGCAGTTCCGGCTTTTGGCCGATGCTTTTGACGAAAAGGTGCAGCGCACAAGGGCAGAGCAGGCGGCGAAGAACCGGGCGCTGAGCGAGGCGCTGGACCTTGAGCGCGAGCGGTTTCTGGCCGCTGCGGCCCCGGTGCTTGAGCAGTTGATGCGCAATTCCGACGCAGCGGTCATTCTGGAGCGGCGGCGGGTCTTTGTCTCGTCCTCCGCGATTGAGGTTACGGATGAGGCGATTGCGCTTTTGGACGAGACGATCGGCAGCGGGCTGACGGACGCCGAGTAAGCGGCGCAGCTGCCGGGATGCTTGCCCCCAGCCGCCCGAATTGGTAGCCCTTCAGCAACCTTCTGAGACAAAGGACAGTCCATGACCGAAGAGCTGCTGCGCGCCGATATCCAAATGATCCAGCGCATCCTGCCGCACCGCTATCCCTTTTTGCTGGTCGACAAGGTCGAAGAGATCGCGGGCACCGAGAGTGCTGTCGGCTATAAGAACGTCACCATGAACGAGCCGCATTTTCAGGGCCATTTCCCCGGCACGCCGATCATGCCGGGCGTGACGATTGTGGAGGCAATGGCCCAGACTGCGGGTGTGATGGTGGGCACGGCCCTTGGCATGCAGGACCGCGACATGCTGATCTATTTCATGTCCATCGATAAATGTAAGTTCCGCCGCAAGGTTGGCCCCGGCGATGTGCTGCGGATGGACCTCAAGACCCTGCGCGGCAAGCCGGGTGCGAAGATCTGGAAATTCGGCGGCGTGGCCACTGTTGAGGGTGAAATGGCCGCCGAGGCCGAGTTCATGGCGATGTTGGATCTCCCGCAGGACGCGGCATGAGCAATATCCACCCCAGTGCCGTGATCGAAGAGGGCGCGCAGATCGACCCTTCGGCGCGCGTCGGCCCCTTCTGCGTGGTCGGGCCCGAGGTCGTGCTGAAGGCGGATGTGGAGCTGAAATCCCATGTCGTCGTCACCGGCCGGACCGAGGTCGGCGCGGGCACGGTGATCTTCTCTTTCGCGGTGATCGGTGAGATTCCGCAGGATCTGAAGTTCAAGGGCGAAGCCAGCCGTTTGGTCATCGGGGAGCGGAACCGTATCCGCGAACATGTCACCATGAACTGCGGCACCGAAGGTGGCGGCGGGGTGACCCGCGTGGGCGATGACGGGCTCTTCATGGCCGGCTGCCACATCGCTCATGACGCCGTGGTCGGCAATCGGGTCATCGTGGTGAACAACGCCGCCGTCGCCGGGCATTGCGTGCTTGAAGATGATGTGATCATCGGCGGGCTGTCTGGCATTCATCAATGGGTGCGGATCGGGCAGGGTGCGATCATCGGCGCGGTGACCATGGTGACGAATGACGTGATCCCCTACGGCCTTGTGCAAGCGCCGCGCGGTGATCTCGACGGGCTGAACCTCGTTGGGCTGAAACGCGCGGGCGTGGCGCGCAGCGATATCACGGCGCTTAGGGCCGCGTTCCAGATGCTGGCGCAGGGCGAGGGGACATTCTCCGACCGGGCGCGGCGTTTGGGGGACGAGACCCAAAGCGATTACGTCCGCCAGATCGTCGATTTCGTCATGGCCGACACGGGCCGCCATTTCCTGACGCCGAAATGAGCCTTGCGCTGATCGCCGGGCGCGGCGACCTGCCCGCGCGGGTGGCGGCGGCGCAGGACGTGCCGCCTTTGGTCTGCGCCTATGAGGGCTGCGCGCCCGATGGGCTGAAGGCCGATCTGACCTTCCGGTTGGAAACTTTGGGCAGCTTGCTTGCGCATCTTCTGGGCCTTGGCATCCGTGAGGTGTGCCTCTGCGGAGCGATCGACCGGCCGACGCTCGATCCTGCCAAGCTCGACATGCGCACGGCGCCCTTGGTGCCGCAGTTCAAGGCCGCCCTTGCGGCGGGCGACAATGGCGCGCTTGAGGTGATCAAGACGATTTTCGAAGATCACGGCCTGCGGGTGGTTGGGGCCGATGAACTGGTCCCGGACCTGCTGGCCGACAGCGGTGTACTGTCCCGCGAGCGGCCCGACGATCAGATGCGCCGGGATGCGGCGCGCGGCGCGGCGGTGCTTGATGGGTTGGCAAGCTTGGACATCGGGCAGGCCTGCGTGATCGGGCGCGAACAGGTTTACGGGGTTGAGGCCATTGGGGGCACGGATCACCTGTTGGCGACCCTGCCAGAAGCGGTACAGGGCGCGCGCGCAGTGCTCTGCAAAGGCCCGAAAACTGGCCAAATCCGTGAGATCGACCTGCCGACCATCGGCCCCGACACGCTGCGCGCCGCCCATGCGGCGGGGCTGGCGGGCGTGGTGGTCAACGCCGGTGGTGTGATGCTGCTGGAGCGGGACATTTGCGTGGCGCTGGCCGATGAATTGGGATTGGTGCTTTGGGTCCGAGAGGGGGACGCGGGATGAAGGTGTTCATTCTGGCAGGCGAGCCTTCGGGCGACCGGTTGGGCGGCGCGCTCATGGCCGGGTTGAAAGAACTCTGCCCCGAGGTGACATTCGACGGCATCGGCGGCCCGCAGATGATGGCTGAGGGGCTGGAAAGCCGCTTTGACATGGACGAGCTCAGCGTCATGGGGCTGGCGGAGATCCTGCCCAAATACCGCGCGCTGATGGCCCGGATCAATGAGACGGCACAGGCGGTGATTGAAACCAAGCCAGATGTGCTCATTACCATCGACAGCCCCGATTTCTCACTGCGCGTGGCGCGCAAGGTGAAAGAGAAATCCGACATCAGAACAGTGCATTACGTGGCCCCAACCGTCTGGGCTTGGCGCCCCGGTCGGGCCGAGAAAATGGCCCGTTCCGTCGATCACGTCCTCGCCCTGTTCCCCTTCGAGCCGCCCTATATGGAAGCGGCGGGCATGGCTTGTGATTTCGTCGGCCACCCGGTGGTGGCCGAGCCCGTGGCCGATGACGCCGCCGCCGCGTCGTTCCGTGCCGAACACCTCCTCGCCGATGCGCCCTTGCTGCTTGCCTTGCCCGGTTCGCGCCGGGGGGAGGTCTCGCGGCTGGCCCCGGTGTTCCAGCAGGTCGTCGCGCGATTGGTCGAGGCCGAGCCGTCCTTGCGCGTCGTCGTCCCTGCGGCGGCCCCTGTCGCCGCCTTGGTCAAACAGGTCACGCGCAACTGGGCGGGCAATCCGCTGGTGCTGGACCCGCGCGACCAAAGCGTCGAGGCTTTCACCGCCAGCAAACGCGCCGCCTTCCGCGCAGCGGATGTGGCGCTTGCGGCCTCGGGCACCGTATCGCTGGAGCTCGCCGCGGTGAACACGCCGATGGTCATCGCCTATGACATGAATTGGATCAGCCGCCAGATCATCGGCCGGATGCTGCGGGTGGATACGGTGACGCTGGTCAACCTCGTCTCGGAAACCCGCGTGGTGCCGGAATTCATCGGCGCGAACTGCCGCCCCGGCCCGATTGCCGAAGGTGTCTTGCAAGTGCTGCGCGCGCCCGGCGCCCAGAAGGACGCCATGGCGCTGACGATGGCGCGTTTGGGGCAGGGGGGGAGGCTCCCGGCCTGCGGGCCGCGCGGGCGGTGCTGGCGCGGCTTTAAGGGCTGTCAGCCCCGGTGGATCCAGCCGCCGCCGAAAATCCGGGTGCTTTCAGGATCATAGAAAACACAGGCCTGCCCGGGAGAGACGCCTTCCTCGGCGGTGAGTAGCTCGACCTCGGCCTCCGTTTCGCTGATCGGGCGCAGGATCGCATCGCGCGGCGGACGGGTGGAGCGCACGCGCACGGCGATGTTCCATTCCGCCTGTGAGGTCAGGGGCGCATCGCCCAGCCAGTTGATCTCGCGCACCGGGATTTTGCGGGTGGCGAGCATGGATTTCGGACCGACGACCACCTCTTTCCGCTCAGGGTCGAGCTTCACGACATAAAGCGGATCGGCAAGACCGCCGATGCCGAGGCCCCGGCGCTGGCCGATCGTGTAATGGATCACGCCCTCGTGGCTGCCCAGCACATTGCCCTCGGTGTCGACGATATTGCCCGGATCAGCGGCCTCGGGGCGTAGTTTGCGGATCACCGCAGCGTAGTCGCCGTTCGGGACAAAGCAGATGTCTTGGCTGTCGGGCTTGTCGGCAACCTCCAGCCCGTATTTCGCGGCGAGCTTGCGGGTGTCGTCCTTGCTCGGCAGATGGCCCAGCGGGAAGCGCAGGTAGGAAAGCTGCTCTTCGGTGGTGGAGAAGAGGAAGTAGCTCTGGTCGCGGTTGCCATCGGCGGCGGCATGCAGCTCCGGCCCGTTCTCGCCCATCTTGCGCTGGATATAGTGACCGGTGGCCATGCAGTCGGCTTCCAGATCCTTGGCGGTTTCCAGCAGATCCTTGAACTTTACCCGTTCGTTGCAGCGGATGCAGGGCACCGGCGTGGCGCCGCCGAGGTAGCTGTCGGCAAACTCGTCAATCACGGCGTCCTTGAAGACGTTCTCATAGTCCAAGACGTAATGCGGGAAGCCCATCTCTTCGGCCACGCGGCGAGCATCTTGAATGTCGACCCCCGCGCAGCAGGCGCCTTTCTTGGCCAGCGCCGCGCCGTGATCGTAAAGCTGTAGGGTGACGCCCACAACGTCATAGCCCTCGTCCTTGAGCATGGCCGCGACGACAGAACTGTCCACGCCGCCCGACATCGCCACGACGACGCGCGTATCGGCAGGCGCTTTGGCAAAGCCAAGCGAATTGAGCGGCGGGGTCTGATCAAGGGCCATGGGTCTCTCCGGAGTTTGTGCGCGAATATAGGAAAATCCTACCTAGTCACAAGGGCGGGCTTCACGCCGCGTTAAGGCAGGTGGGGGTTATTGGACGCCAAAACAATGGCGGATGATGCGATGTACCTGAAAAAAGTCGATGGGCCACGGTCTGTTACCCTCGCTGACGGGAGCGTTATGTCCCGCGCCGATTTGCCAAGCGCCGATACCCGCAGATGGGTCGCCTCGCGCAAGGCGGCGGTGGTGCGGGGGTGGTCTATGGGCTGATCACCCAATCCGAAGCGCTGGAGCGTTACGGTATCAGTGATGAGGAATTTATGGAGTGGTTACATGCGGTTACCGAACATGGGGAAGCGGCGCTGAAAGCCACGGCCTTGAAAAAGTATAGACAACTTTAAGTTGTTAATCTATCCTATCGAGTATCGGTAACGGGTAGTTAACCTTTTTTGCTCAGGGTGAGCCCATCGTCCAAGATGAGCCGGAGTAACCGAAATGCGTGTATTGTTAGTTGAAGACGACCCAACGACCTCTCGCAGTATCGAACTGATGCTGACCCATGCGAATCTCAACGTCTACGCCACCGACCTGGGCGAAGAGGGAATCGATCTGGCCAAGCTTTACGATTATGATTTGATCCTGCTCGACCTCGATCTGCCGGATATGAACGGCCATGACGTGCTGCGCCAGTTACGGCTCGCCCGGATCGAGACGCCGATCCTGATCCTCTCAGGCTCCGACGATACGGAAAATAAGCTGAGGGGCTTCGGCTTCGGCGCCGACGATTATTTGACCAAACCCTTTCATCGGGAGGAATTGGTGGCCCGGATTCATGCCATCATTCGGCGGTCCAAGGGGCATTCGCAATCCATCATCAAGACGGGCCAAGTGGCGGTGAACCTTGATGCCAAGACCGTCAGCGTGAACGATACCCCCGTGCATCTGACCGGCAAGGAATACCAGATGCTCGAACTGCTGAGTCTGCGGAAGGGCACCACCCTGACCAAGGAAATGTTTCTTAACCACCTCTATGGCGGCATGGATGAGCCTGAGTTGAAGATCATCGATGTCTTCATCTGCAAACTTCGCAAGAAGCTGAGCCAAGCCACCGGCGGGGAGAGCTATATCGAGACGGTCTGGGGTCGCGGCTATGTGCTGCGCGATCCTGACCCGGTCGAGATGGATTTGGCCGCCAGCGCCTGATCCCGCTCGGCTCGGGCTTGAAATCATTCGCCCTGAAATCGCTAGACCTGCCCCTGATCGCCACCTATCTAAGCGACAGATGAAAATATCGGGGGCAGATCGTGACATCCCAGATCGAGGTTGAAGCGCTGACCAAAGCGCAGGCAGAGACGGAATTGGCCCGGCTGGCCGAGGTGTTGCGCGCAGCCAACACAGCCTATCATACGGAAGATGCACCGGAAATCTCCGATGCGGAATATGACGCGCTCAAGCGCCGCAATGCCGAGATCGAAGCGCGTTTCCCGAACCTTAAGCGCGCCGATAGCCCCTCGGAACAGGTCGGCGCGCCGGTCGCCGAAGGTTTTGGGAAGATACGCCATGCGGTGCCGATGCTCTCGCTCGCCAATGCTTTCGACGCCGAGGAAGTCACCGAATTCGACGCGCGGATCCGCAAATACCTCGGCCTCGGCGCCGATGCGCCGCTGGCCTATACGGCCGAGCCCAAGATCGACGGGCTGTCACTTTCTCTGCGCTACGAAAACGGCGTGCTGGTCCAGGCCGCCACCCGCGGCGATGGCGCTGTGGGTGAGAATGTCAGCGCGAACGCCCGCACGATCCAAGACATCCCGCAAGAGCTCAAGAACGCGCCCGATCTGCTGGAGGTGCGCGGCGAGGTCTATATGAGCCACGCCGATTTCGCGGCCCTGAACGCGCGGCAGGCGGAAAGGGGCGGCAAGACTTTCGCCAACCCGCGCAATGCCGCCGCCGGGTCGTTGCGCCAATTGGACCCCGAAATCACCCGCGCGCGGCCCCTGCGGTTCTTCGCCTATGCTTGGGGCGCGCTTTCGGCGCCCTTGGGTGACACCCAAAAGGGCGCCATCGACCGTTTGGCGGAACTGGGGTTCTCGACCAACCCTTTGACCGCGCTTTGCGCGGGGCCGGGCGATATGGTCGCCCATTATGAGACGATCGAGGCGCAGCGCGCGACCCTTGGCTATGACATCGACGGCGTGGTCTACAAGGTCGATGACCTCGCCCTGCAGGACCGGCTCGGCTTTCGCTCGACCACCCCGCGTTGGGCCGTGGCCCATAAATTCGCCGCCGAACTGGCATGGACCCGGCTTGAGAGCATCGACATTCAGGTCGGCCGCACCGGCGCATTATCCCCCGTGGCGCGGTTGCAGCCGGTGACGGTGGGCGGTGTCGTCGTCTCCAACGCCACGCTGCACAATGAGGACTACATCAAAGGGCTCGACAGCAAGGGTGCCGAAATCCGCGGTGGCAAGGATGTGCGCGTCGGTGACTGGGTGCAGATTTACCGCGCGGGCGATGTGATCCCCAAAGTGGCCGATGTGGATCTGTCGAAACGCCCCGAGGATGCGGCGCCTTTCGTCTTTCCGACCACCTGCCCGGAATGCGGGTCGGATGCGATTCGCGAGCCGGGCGATGCGGTGCGCCGCTGCACCGGCGGGCTGATCTGCCCGGCCCAAGCCGTTGAAAAGCTGATCCATTTTGTCAGCCGCAAAGCCTTTGACATCGACGGTCTGGGGGCAAAACAGGTCGAACAGTTCTACCACGACGGCTGGATTGCAGAGCCTGCGGATATTTTCACCCTGAAAGAGCGTTATGGCAGCGGCGTGCAGCAGTTGAAGAACCGCGAAGGCTGGGGGCCGAAATCGGCCGAAAACCTATTCCAAGCCATTGAAGATCGGCGCGAAATTCCCATGGCGCGGCTGATCTTTGCCCTCGGCATTCGCCATGTGGGCGAGGCGGCGTCGAACCTGATTGCGTTGCACTACGGCGATTGGCAGAGTTTCGAGGCCGCCATGGCCGAGGCCCGCGGGCTGGACGGCCCGGCGTGGGACGATCTGATCGGCGTCGATGGGGTGGGCAGCGTCATGGCAGGCTCGCTCGTCTCGGCCTTCGCGCAAGAGGCGGAGCGCGCCTCCATCGACCGGTTGGTGGCGCATCTGACCGTGATTCCTGCCGAGCGGCCCGACACCGAAGGCAGCCCGGTGGCGGGCAAGACGGTCGTCTTCACTGGCACCTTGGAGAAGATGAGCCGTGCCGAGGCCAAGGCCCGCGCGGAGCGTTTGGGGGCCAAGGTCTCAGGCTCGGTCAGCGGCAAGACCGACATTCTGGTCGCCGGGCCGGGGGCGGGGTCCAAGGCCAAGAAGGCCGCGGAACTGGGGATCGAGACCTTGGATGAAGACGGCTGGCTGGCCCTGATCGACGGCCAATGAGCGGCAGACCGGAACAGCTCTTCCCGCTTTTCGCCGGGCTGGAAACACTCGAAGGGGTGGGGCCTAAGACCGCGCAATTGCTGGGGCAATTGGGCATACAAGCGCCGCGCGACCTGATCTTTACCCTGCCGCATTCCGGCATCGACCGCCGTCTGCGCGACAGTGTGAAGGACGCGCATCTGCCCGCGACATTGACCGTCGCGGTCACCATTGGCGCGCATCGCCCCGCCCGCAACAAGGGCGGCGCCTATCGCATCATGGTCGAGGACGCGCAGACCAGTTTTCAACTGGTCTATTTCCACGCGCGGGGCGATTATTGGCAGCGCCAATTGCCCGAAGGCAGCCGCCGCATCGTCTCGGGCCGGGTGGAGTTTTTCGACGGGATGGCGCAGATGGTCCACCCCGATTTCGCGGTGCCGGAGGATCAGGCCAGCAGCATTCCCGATTTTGAGCCGGTTTATCCGCTGACCTCCGGACTGACACAAAAGCTGATGTACAAGGCCACCCGCGGCGCGTTGAAACGGCTGCCCGTGGTGGCCGAATGGGCCGATCCGGGGCAGGTGGCGCAGGCCGGCTGGCCCGATTTTGCCGCCGCCGCAGAGGCCGCCCATGATCCGCAGAAGGCCGAAGACCTCACCGCCACCGCGCCTGCGCGCGAGCGGTTGGCCTATGACGAGCTTTTCGCCCATCAGGTGACCTTGGCGTTGGCGCGACAGAATGAGCGGCGCAAGATGGGGCGGGCAAACCGGGGCGACGGGCGCCTGCAACAAAGGGTGCTGTCGTCCTTGCCCTATCGCCCCACCGGCGCGCAGCAGCGCGCGATCGAAGAGATCACCGCCGACATGGGCCGCGAGACCCGGATGAACCGGCTGTTGCAGGGCGATGTAGGGGCGGGCAAGACGCTGGTGGCTTTCATGGCGCTCTTGCGCGCGGTCGAAGCGGGCGGCCAAGCGGTGCTGATGGCGCCGACGGAAATCCTTGCCCGTCAGCACCTTATGGGGCTTCAACCGCTGGCGGAACAGGCGGGCGTGGTGCTGGAACTGCTCACCGGGCGCGACAAGGGGGCGAGCGTCGGGCCAAGCTCGCGGCGCTGGAACGCGGCGATATCCAGATCCTCGTCGGCACCCACGCGGTCTTTCAGGCCGATGTTAGCTTTGCCGATCTGCGCCTCGCTGTGGTTGACGAACAGCACCGTTTCGGGGTGCGGCAGCGGCTGGAACTGGGCCGCAAGGGGAAGCTCGCCGATGTGCTCGTGATGACCGCCACGCCGATCCCGCGCAGTCTGGCGCTGGCGCAATACGGCGATATGGATGTCTCGATTCTGGATGAAAAGCCCCCCGGGCGGCAGCCCATTCGCACGGCGCTCGTCTCGACCGCACGGATCGATGAGGTCATCGACCGGATGCGCCATGCGATCAGCGAGGGGCGGCAGTGCTACTGGGTGTGTCCGCTGGTTGAGGAAAGCGAGGTCAGCGATCTCACGGCGGCGGAGGACCGGTTCAAACGTCTGCGCGCCGCTCTGGGCGAGGGCGTTGTCGGGCTGGTCCACGGCCAAATGCCGCCCGCCGAGAAGGACGCCGCCATGCGCGCCTTCCAAGCGGGGAAGACCAAGGTGCTGGTGGCTACCACGGTGATCGAAGTGGGCGTCGACGTGCCCAATGCGACGATCATGGTGGTCGAACGGGCCGAAATTTTCGGCCTCGCGCAGCTGCACCAGTTGCGGGGTCGCGTCGGGCGGGGCTCAGGCGCCTCGACCTGCCTTTTGATGTATCAAGCGCCGCTGAGTGAGACGGGCCGCCAGCGGCTTGAGGTGCTGCGCGAATCCGAGGACGGGTTTGTCATCGCCGAAACCGACCTGAAGATGCGCGGCACGGGGGATCTGATTGGCACGGCGCAGTCCGGCGTGCCGCGTTTCCGCGTGGCGGATTTGGAGCGTCAGGCGGGCCTGATGGCGGTGGCGCAATCGGATGCCCGCAAGCTTCTGCTCGATGACCCCAGCCTCGAAGGGCCGCGCGGCAAGGCTGTGAGACTGCTTTTGTGGCTCATGCGCCAGGATGAGGCGATCCGTTTGATAACAGTGGGTTAGTAGTCAAAACCTCATTATGTTCGCGAATGTTCTCAAAAAGTTCTTTACTTGCGGGCGAAGAAATGAGAACAAAGAAGCAACACAGATAAGGAGGTATTGATGATGACTTACACTGCCCTGAAATCTATCGCCGTCAGATCACAGGCCACATTGTTGCAAGATGCAGCAGGGGCCGCCGCTTTGATCGTGATGCTGGTGGTGGGTCTGCATCTGCCCGCCTTTATCTGAGTTCTGCCAAGGCTCTCATGCCGTTTTGCCGCTGCATCCGTCCCAATTTGATGCTCCGACTTGCCTGTCCGCGTCGGTTTTCGGCAAAGTGGGTCCCACATGAGGCACGCCGACTGACGCCGCCATCCTTCGCCGGATGTGCGGCGTTTTTTTTTAGCTGTTCAGGGAGGGGCTGACTGAGGCCTGTCGCGATCAGCGCTCGCCCGCTTCGGCAGGTGCCTCGGCCTCTTGCATCGCTTCCGTCAATGCTTCGATGCTGAGCATGATGGAGGCATGGCGGTTTTTATAGGCCGTGGCGGGGGTTAGCACTTCGAAACCGTCGAAAGGGGCATCCGGCACCGGGCCTTCGCCTTTAAGCATGGCGTGCAGTTGATCGCGTGCGGTTGCGATCTGCGCAAGCGACCTGCCGGGGGCGGCATCGCCCACCACGGCGGCGGCGGCTTGCCCCAGAGCGCAGGCTTTCACGTCCTGCTTCATCTCGGCCAGATGCCCATCCTCAACCCGCACATCGACCGTCACGGTGGAGCCGCAGAGCGGCGAGCGGCGTTTCACACTGGCCTGCGGGGTCTCCATGCGGCCCAAGTGGGGGATCTCGGCCGCGAGCGCGAGAATGCGCGCGGAGTAGAGCTTGATGAGGTCCGTCTCATCCGACATGGGCTGTTCCTTTTCGTGTTGAAACCCTACATAAGCGCCGCAGAGACAGATGCAAATATTTCCACGAGGTGCCCGATGACATTTGATCCTGCTAGCCTTCAGTTCAACGAAGCGGGCTTGATCCCGGCCATCGCGCAGGACGCTGAGACCCATGAGGTGCTCATGCTGGCGTGGATGAATGCGGAGAGCATCGCGCGTAGCCTAGAGACCGGCAAGGTCACCTATTGGAGCCGTTCGCGGCAGGCGTTCTGGGTGAAGGGCGAAACCAGCGGCAATGTGCAAAAGCTGGTCGAGATGCGCGTCGATTGTGACCGGGATTGCCTGTTGGTGATGGTGGATCAGACCGGGCCGGCCTGTCACACCGGGCGGCGGAGCTGCTTTTACACCGGCATTCAGGACGGCGAAGAGGTCGAACTGATGAAGCCGATGGGTTAAGACCGCGCGCTAAAGCCCGATGATTTCACGAATTTCATCGGGCGTGGCGCCGTTCTCGCGATAGAGTGCGATGGCGCGGGCGTCATCACGTTTGGCCAATCGCTTGCCGCTGTCATCGCGGATCAGACGGTGGTGGTGATAGAGCGGCGTCGGCAGGCCCAACAGCGCCTGTAGCACCACATGAATGTAGGTCGCATCAAACAGATCGGCCCCGCGCGGGACCAGCGTCACCCCCTGCGCGTCGTCGTCGAGCACGACGGAAAGGTGATAGGACGTGCCCATGTCGCGGCGGGCCAAGACCACATCCCCGACCGTGTCCATCAACTGATCGGAAGAGAGGGTGATCTTCCCAGTTTCGGCATTCGGCCCCTGGCCGTTTTCGGTGAAGCTTAGCTTGGTATTGCCAAGGTTTTCCAGTGCCTTACGCATATCGAGGCGCAGCGCGCCGGAGCCTTTGGAGTGGCCTGCCGTGCGGCAGGTGCCGGGGTAAATGAGGCCATCGGGGCCGTAGACGGGTTCTGCCCCCTCCTGCGGCGCGCTGGTGGCAGCGGCAATGTCGCGGCGGTTGCAGGTGCAGGCATAGAGCAGGCCGCGCGACCAGAGGGCATCTAGGGCGGCTTCATAGGCCGCCATTCGATCCGATTGCCGCATGACGGGATGCGGCCAGTCGATGCCCAGCCATGCGAGGTCTTCGTAGATCTGCGCCTCCCAATGAGCGCGCGCGCGGGATTGGTCGATGTCTTCGATCCGCAGCAGAAAATTGCCCCCTGCGGCCTTTGCAAGATCATGGGCCAAGAGTGCGGAATAGGCGTGGCCGAGGTGCAGTGGTCCGGTCGGAGATGGTGCGAATCTGGTGATAAGAGTCAATTCTTTTCAATCAGATATACGGTAGACTTCATGTCGATCCCGGGCAGGTGCGGCCCTTCCTCGGCAAAGAGGAGGATTGCCGCGCCGCAATCGGTCCATTCGTGGATCATGCCCAAGGCACCGCGATCTTCCAGCGCTTTTTCATTTAGTGAAAATAGGAGCTTACCGCCCTTTTCTAACCCATGCATCAGCGTATCGAAGAGGGTGATCGGGGCTGCACCGGGGCCGATCACACCGATGGCGCTGATCGCCGCATAAGCCCCGGGCGCAAAGGGAAGTGGCGCGTCAACTTCGAGTTCTAATAGGTTGCGGTATATGCCTTTTTTGCGCGCTTGCTCTAGCATGGCGGCGGATACATCACCGCCGTCGATGGTGGTGAAACCCGCCTGTTTCAGCGCCGCGCCGGACAGCCCGGTGCCGCAGCCGATGTCGAAGATCGGCTGCTCTTTGTCGTCGAGAAATTCTGCGAGCGTGGCAGCGGCGCGGTCGGGCGTGGCATAGCCTTGGGCCTTGATGTCCTCGTCATAGCTGCTTGCCCATTCGTCATAGAGGCTGCGGATCACATTCGTGTCCCGCGCCGCATAGGCCTTGTCGAAAAAATGCTGTGTCATGCCCCTAGGATATGGGGGATGGGCGGGAGGATCCAGTGTTAACCCCCGCCGCGTTAACCTTGATTAAGCCATGTTTGCCAATCTGCCTTGGCGCGGTCGGTATAGGCTTTGTAGCGGTCCTTGCGGCCACGGCGCCCCGATTTCAGCCCTTCGACCGGGGGGAAAAGGCCGAAGTTCACGTTCATCGGTTGGAAGGTTTTTGCCTCGGCCCCGCCGGTGATATGGGTGATCAGCGCGCCCATGGCGGTGCTGTCGGGCGGGGTGGGCAGGCTGCCGCCCTTGATTTCGGCGGCGGCCATACGGCCCGCCAGCAGGCCCATGGCGGCGCTTTCGACATAGCCTTCGACACCGGTGATCTGACCCGCAAAGCGGATATTGTCGCGGCTGCGCAGGCGCATCTGGTCGTCGAGCAGTGTCGGCGAGTTGATGAAGGAGTTCCGGTGAATGCCGCCCAAACGGGCGAAGCGCGCGTCTTCTAGCCCCGGAATCCGTTTGAAAACATCTGTTTGCGCGCCGTACTTCATCTTGGTCTGGAAGCCGACGATATTGTAAAGCGTGCCCAGTTTATTGTCGCGGCGCAATTGCACCACGGCATGGGCCTTGACCTCGGGTTGGTGCGGATTGGTCAGCCCCACGGGTTTCATCGGGCCGTGGCGCAGGGTTTCGCGGCCCCGTTCGGCCATCACTTCGATGGGCAGGCAGCCGTCAAAATAGCCTGCGGTTTCGCCCTCGCGGAACTCGGTCTTTTCGGCGGCCAGCAGCGCGTCGATGAAATCCTCGTATTGCTCCTTGTCCATCGGGCAGTTGAGGTAGGCGGTGCGCTCTTCCTCGGTCTCGCCCTTGTCATAGCGCGACTGCATCCATGCTTTGGACATGTCGATGCTGTCGAAATAGACGATCGGCGCGATGGCGTCGAAAAAGGCCAGCGCCTCAGCGCCGGTTTCAGCCGCGATGGCTTCGGCGAGCTTGCCCGAGGTGAGCGGACCGGTGGCGATGATCCATTTGCCGTCGCGCGGCAGTTCGGTGATCTCGCCATATTCCACGGTGATGTTGGGGTGGGCGAGCAGCGTGTCGGTGACGCTCTGCGCGAAGGGGTCGCGGTCCACTGCCAATGCGCCGCCTGCGGGCAGGCGGTTCTTGTCGGCGCAGGCCATGATCAGCCCGTTGGCGGCACGCATTTCCCAATGCAGCAGGCCGACGGCGTTTTGCTCGTCATCATCCGAGCGGAAGGAGTTGGAGCAGACCATCTCGCCCAGAAGCCCGGTTTGGTGGGCGAAGGTTTCAACCTTGGGGCGCATTTCGTGGATCACGACCTTCACGCCCGCGTTCGCCGTTTGCCAAGCTGCCTCTGATCCGGCCATGCCGCCGCCGATGATGTGCAATGTATCTGTCATGGGGGCGATGTAGGGCAGGCCAGCGCCGCACGCAACAGGCAAGAACGGGCGGTCTGGCTTCTGAGGGGGAATGGTTTTGGGGTCGCCGCGGCGGGAATGGTCGGTCAGTGAGAGGCTGACCCGGAGGGACCTTCCGCCTGCGGCGACCCAAAATCATCAGGGTTTCTATGCCCTAACATAACTATGCCGTGATTTCGCCAGATTTGCCAGCCCCAGCGTGGCAACAAAGGCTGGCGGATTTGGAAACAATCATTGGGGCCAATCGGGGCGGCGTTTTTCCAAGAAGGCGTCGATGCCATCGCGTGTTTCCGCCTCAAGCATGTTGCGGACCATGACCTCGCCAGTAAAGGCGTAGGCTTGTTCGCTGGGCATCTGCATCTGTTGGTAGAAGGCGCCTTTGCCATGGGCGACGGCGGTGCCGAGTTTGGCGGCGATCTTCTCGGCCAGCGCCTCGGTCTCTTGGGCCAGTTGGTCGCCCGGCACGGCGCGGTTGATCAGGCCCAGTTCAGCAGCCCGGGGGGCGGAGATGAACTCGCCGGTGGTGAGCATCTCAAAGGCTTGTTTGCGCGGGATGTTTCGGGTCAGGGCGACCATGGGGGTTGAGCAGAAGAGGCCGATGCTCACGCCGTTGACGCCGAAGCGGCAGTCATCCGCGGCGATGGCCAGATCGCAGGTGGCGACAAGCTGACAGCCCGCGGCGGTGGCGATGCCATGCACTTGGGCGATGACGGGCTGCGGCAGGCTTTGGATGCGGGCCATCAGGGCGGCGCAGCGGTCGAAAAGCTCTTTGAAACCTGCCGCTCCCCCGTCTTCGGCTTGGCGCATGGCGGTCATTTGGCGCAGGTCGTGCCCCGCGCAGAAGGCTTTGCCAGCGCCGGACAGGACGATGACCCGCGTGGCGCGGTCCGGGGCCAATTGGTCGAAGCGCGCGTGCAGGGCGGCCAGCATTTCGTCCGACAGGGCGTTCAGCCGCTCGGGGGCGTTCATGCGCAGGTGGGTCACCGACCCGCGTGCCGTAACGTCAAGAATTGCCACCTTGCCCTCCCCGGTTGATCGCGCCAACGTTACGCCGAGGACAGCAGGGAGGACAAGTATGGCCGTGGTGATGGATGCGAAGGCGTTGGAAGCCTTCATGCGGGAGGTGTTCGATCAGGTAGCGGATGATTTCGCCGTGGATCATGTGGCCGAGAACGAGATCACCATGCGCCTGTTGACCAGCCGCCGCCATCTGCGGCCCGGAGGGACTGTTTCAGGCCCGTCGATGTTCGCGCTGGCGGATGTCTCGGCCTATCTGGTGACGCTGGCGATGATCGGGCCCAAGGCGCTGGCGGTGACGACGAATTGCTCGATTGATTTTATGCGTAAACCGCTGGCGGATGTGCCGCTGGTGGCCCATGCCAAGCTGCTGAAGCTGGGGCGGCAGCTGTCGGTGACGGATGTGTTGATCTATTCCGAAGGGTCGGACAAGCCGGTCGCGCGGGCCGGGCTGACCTATGCGATTCCGCCAGCGTCGATGGGGTGAGGGGCAGAGTTTAGGGTCAGCGCCTGACCGTGGGGTGGCGATTGCGACGCCGGTCCATGCCACTTTATGGCGCAGCCGTGATGCGCCTTATCGCAGAAGCGCCCCGCCTCACCAAATCGCCAGCCCGCCGGGACGGGCAGGCGATGGCCCGGCGCCTGCGGCTTGATTCCGGGCCGGGGAATTCTCAGAGGCCACAAAAAAGGGCCGGGAAAACCCGGCCCGAGGAAGAGGTCTGGCAGTCGCCACAGGGAAGCTACGCCTGCCAGAACACGCGGGAAGCCTCGGCCGAGGCTTGTTCCGGTGTCAGTCCCGCATCTTCAAGCTCCCAGGGTTCAAGCGCGGCAAGCGCGATCCGGGTGCGTCGGCGGGCCGCCCATGTGGTCACGACAGCCGCAAAGCGCAGCGCAATCACCGCAGGGACCGGCAGGGCGCGGTATGTCATCAATGTCATTGCATCAGCGGTAAGGGGGCGTGCCTGTGTCATGGGGGGAACTCCTTGAAATTGTATTGGCAAAATTGTATTGACACAAAGTGTAGAATGCCTACAGGTGCAAAGGTACAAAGCGCGATACAATTTGACCACAGGAATATTGTGATGGGTACAATTTGGCAGCCGACATTGGCCGAGGGGCAGGGGCCGAAGTACAAACTCGTCGCGCTGACCATCCGGCAGGGGATTAACTCTGGCGCTTTGGCGGTGGGGGATAAGCTGCCGCCGGTGCGGGAACTGGCGTGGCAATTGGGGATTACCCCCGGCACCGTGGCGCGGGCCTATACCATCCTCACCGATGAGGGTCTGTTGGAGGCCGAGGTGGGCCGTGGCACCTTTGTCGCCCCGCCGCAGGCGGCCATCCGCGAGGATGTCTGGAATCGCGAACAAGATAGTTGGATCAAGGAGTTGGAGGTTGCCGATACGGATGCGGTCAGCCTCTTCAGCCCGCGCCTGCCGGACATGGGACAGGTGGCGCTGATCCGCAGCGCCCTACGGCAGGTGGCGGATGTGCCAGGCGAAGACCTGATGAACTATCCCACCCGCGACGCCTATGCCCCGGTGCGGCAAGCGGTGGTCAACTGGCTGTCGCATCTCGCGCTCGGGCCGCTGAGCGAGCGTGACGTTGTGCTCTCGCATGGCGGGCAGAGCGGGATTGTATTGGTACTGCAAGCGATCCTTTCAGGGCCGAAGCCGGTGATGCTGGTCGAAGATCTCTCCTACGCCGGGTTTCGCCGCGCGGCAGAGGTGCTGCGCGCCGAGGTGGTCGGGGTGGCGATGGACGCAGAGGGCGTGCTGCCAGAGGCGCTGGACAAGGCCGCGCGCGACAGCGCGGCGCAGGTCTTTTGCACGACGCCGGAGGTGCATAACCCTACGGGCAGCCACACCAGCCTTGAACGGCGGCGTGCGCTGTTGGAAGTCGCCAAACGGCACGGGTTGGAGATTTTGGAGGATGACTGCTACCGCATGGGCCTCGCCCGCGCGCCGAGCTACCGCTCGCTCTGGCCTGAGCATGTCTGGCATGTCTCTTCGATCTCAAAGGAATTGACGCCTGCCTTGCGGGTGGGGTTTGCGCTGGCGCCCGCAGGCCGTGCGGCGGACCTGCGGCGGGTGGCGGAATATGGCTATTTCGGCCTCGCCCGTCCCTTGGCCGAAGCCACGCGGATTCTCCTGACGGACCCACGGCTCAAGGCGATCTGCGCCGATATTCGCGAAAGACTGGCGGAATATGTCGAAGTGGCGGTCAACCATCTGGGCGGCCACGCTTTGGAATGGTCGCGCGATGTGCCCTTTCTCTGGCTGCAACTCCCGCCGGGGTGGCGGGCTGCCGGGTTCTGCCGCGCGGCAGAGGCGCAGGGCGTGCAGATCCGCTCGGCCGATGAATTCGCCCTGCGCGATGGCCGCGCGCCCCATGCGGTGCGCATCGCGGTGAACGCCCATGTCTCCCTGCGCTCTTTCGAGGCGGCGATGCAGCGGCTGCGCTGCCTTCTGGACAATCCACCGGAGCAGATCAGCGTGTAGAAATATGGGGTATTATTATACCTAAATCGCAACGTATTGTTTTAGCTGATAAAATCAGGGATTGCTGCGCTTGACCCGGCGATGCAGGTGTTTATAACGCCTCCATCAGACACCGGGCGGGGATTCCTCGTTCCGACCAACCTCAAACGGGAATTCATCCATGAAAACCTTTTCTGCGACACCGGCAGATATCGACAAGAAATGGATCATCATCGACGCCGAAGGCGTCGTGCTGGGCCGTCTCGCCTCGATCGTTGCCATGCGCCTGCGCGGCAAGCACAAGCCGTCCTTCACGCCGCATATGGATTGCGGCGACAACGTGATCGTCATCAACGCCGACAAGGTGCAGATGACCGGCAAGAAGCGCGAAGAGCACTTCTACTGGCACACCGGCCACCCCGGTGGCATCAAATCGCGCACCAAGGCACAGATCCTCGAAGGCGCGCATCCTGAGCGTGTTGTGACCCAAGCGGTCAAGCGCATGCTGCCCGGCAACCGCCTGAGCCGCCAGATCATGACCAACCTGCGCGTATATGCAGGTAGCGAACACCCCCATGAGGCGCAGAGCCCCGAAGTTCTGGATGTCAAATCCTTGAACAAGAAAAACACGCGGAGTGCATGAGCATGGCTGACGAAATCAAATCCCTCGACGGTCTGGAAGCAGCCGTGACCGACAACATCGGCGGCGTGCAGGGCACCGAGACCGAAGTGACCCCCGTGAGCCGGTTCGTGACGAACTGGGCCGCGCCTATGCCACCGGCAAGCGTAAAGACGCGGTCGCCCGCGTTTGGATCAAGCCCGGTTCCGGCAAGGTCATCGTGAACGGCAAGCCGCAGAACGAATACTTCGCGCGCCCTGTGCAGCAGCTGATCCTCGCGCAGCCTTTCGGCATCACCAACACCGAAGGCCAGTTCGACGTGATCGCGACTGTCAAAGGCGGCGGTCTGTCCGGTCAAGCGGGTGCGGTCAAGCACGGCATCTCCAAAGCCCTGCAACTCTACGATCCCTCCCTGCGCGGTGCGCTGAAAGCGGCAGGCTTCCTGACCCGCGACAGCCGCGTCGTCGAGCGGAAGAAATACGGTAAGGCCAAAGCGCGCCGGAGCTTCCAGTTCTCCAAGCGTTAAGCTTACCGGTCATATTTTGCGAAAGGGCTGCCCTCCGGGGTGGCCCTTTTTCGTTGCGGTGGGCAGGGTTGGCCGCGGGACATGAAAAAGGCCGCCGCGGTTTCCCGCAGCGGCCTTAGGGTCGGATCGCCTTTGATCCTAAATCGGCTTAGCCGCCGATTTCGTAGCTCACGGTGAAGCCCAGCACGCCGTCGCCATCGTTGGTGTCTTCGTAAAGCGCTTCGAAAGTGACGCCGTCACCGAAGTCATAAACGGCACCGGCTTCGGCATAGATGTTGTCGTCGCGGTCGCTGTTGCCGATGAGGCCAACGGCGGTCCAACGCTCGGACAGGGGCGCTTCGAACGCGACTTCCTGATCGCTTTCGCCATTGTCGGGATCGATGATCACGGCGAATGCGCCCGAAGCGTCACGCCCGATGGGGAAGCCCAGCGTCGCGGTGATCTCTTCGCTGTGATCTTTGGAATCGTTCAGCCAGATGTAGCCATAGGTCAGATCCCAGCTCAGGCCTTGACCGAAGTCCGCGCCGTAGCCGAGGTTCGCTTCGAATTCGACGTCATCGGTGGGGTCTTGGTAAAGCGATGTCGCGCTCAGCCCGGTGTGGAAGCCGCCGTAGGTCAGCTCGACAAAACCTTCGACTTCGTTCTCAACGTGATCGAAATCATCCGACGTGTTGAACCGTGTCGCGGCAGAGACGCCGGCGGTCCAGCCAACCATGGAAGTCATGCTGCGGTCTTCGATGACCGGGTCGAAACCGGTAGTGACGTTTTCCTGCGCATAGGCAGCAGAGGAGAGCAGCCCGGCGGTGAGGCCGAACCCGATAAGATGTTTGATATTCATGGCATTTGCCTAGTTTTGGACCATAGCTTGTCTGCGACTGGCGAGGTCAGGTTGTGAAGGCCCCTCGGATAGGGCGCTCTCCGGGGGGCGGCAAGGCCCGATTGCGCATATCTGGCATGCGTTAGAACATAACATTGTGATCGACGGAAATTTCGCCCAAGTCGTTGGTTTTTATCAGGCGACGTGGTTCCGGGCGGGGCTGTGCCTGCCTATATCAGCCCCAACACAGGAGACAGTCATGCAGTATTCAGTTCTTGATCTTGCGCCCGTGCCCGAAGGGTCGGATACCACCACCGCCATCGCCAATTCGGTCGCTCTGGCGCAACTGGCCGAGGCCAAGGGCTATCACCGGTTTTGGATGGCGGAGCATCATAATATGCCCGGCATCGCTTCGGCGGCGACCTCGGTTCTGCTGGGTCATGTGGCGGATCACACGAAAGAGATTCGCGTCGGCGCGGGCGGGGTGATGCTGCCCAACCATGCGCCCTTGGCCATTGCCGAACAGTTCGGCACGCTTGCGGCGATTCATGGTGACCGGATCGATTTGGGGCTGGGCCGCGCGCCGGGCGGGGATCAGGCGGTGATGCGCGCCATGCGCCGCGGCATGATCGCGGGCGATCAATTCCCCGATGACGTGGCCGAGTTGATGGCCTATCTCGGCGCGCCCGATCCCCGCGCGCCGGTGCGCGCCCATCCGGGTGAGGGGACGCATGTGCCGATCTGGATCCTCGGCTCCTCGCTCTATGGCGCACAATTGGCGGCGCATTTTGGGCTGCCCTATGCCTTTGCCTCGCATTTCGCGCCGGATGCGTTGGAAGAGGCCGCGGCGATCTATCGTCGGGATTTCAAACCGTCCAAAGCCTGCCCCGAACCGCGTTTCATGCTGGCGGTGAACGTCTTTGCCGCCGACACGGATGAGGAGGGCGCCTATCTGCGGACCACCATGCAGCAGGCTTTCGCCCGTCTGCGTACTGGCCGCCCCGGCAAGCTGCCAGCCCCGGTGCGCGACATCGATGCCGAGATCGGCGCGGGCCTGCGCCAAGGGGTCGACCACGCATTGCGCATCTCTGCGGTCGGCAGTCCTGAGACGGTGAAACGTCAGTTGGAAACGCTGATCGCGCAGCACCGACCCGATGAGTTGATCTTGACCGGGCAGATTCACGACCATAACGCGCGGCTGCGCTCGTTCGAGATTGCGGCGGATGTCTTGCAGGAGATGAAAGTGGCGGCCTAAGGGCCGCCGCCGTCACTCGTCGGGGCTGACCAGCCCCAAGCCGCGCAGATAAATCCCGATCCCGGTTTCCAGCAGGTCATCGGGCGGGAAGGGCGAGGCGCGACCGGGCGAGTTGCGGGCGAAAAGCTCGACCACCCCGTGGCTCATCGCCCAGATATGGGCCGAGAACATCGAGGCGGGCGGGCGTTTGTCCGCCGGGATATGTTGGCTGAGGTCGGTCGCCGCGCGTTCCAGCACCGCATTGGCGCGGTTGGCGGCATGGGCCAGTTCCGGCGTGCGGTTGACCGAGATGCCGGATTCGAACATCGCGATGTAATGGCCGGGATGTTTGCGGGCAAAGGCAAGATAGGCGCGGCCCGTCGCCTCAAAGGCTTTAAGTGCCGAGGGCTGGCCGGATTGATAGGCAAATTCCATCAAGTCGGCAAAGATATCATAGCCTTGATGCGCGGCCTCGGCGATGAGGTCTTCGCGGCCCTCAAAATGGCGATAGACCGCCGCCGGGGTGACGCCCGCGCGTTTGGCGGCCTCGGAAAGGGTGAAACCCGTGGGGCCGCGCTGCTCGATCAACTCAAGCGCCGCGTCGATCAGCGCTTGGCGCAGGTTGCCGTGATGGTAGCCGCGCTTAGGCATCCCAGATGTCCGGCCCGCCGCAGATTTCATCGTCGATCTTGCCGATCGCCTTGGCGTCTTTCTGAGGATAGTCGAAACGGTGCAGCAGATGGCGCATGGCCGCGAGACGGGCGCGGCGTTTGTCGTCAGAGCGGATCACCGTCCACGGGGTTTCATCCGTATGGCTGCGCAGCAATGTCTCGGCGATGGCGGCGGAATACTCCTCCCATTTCGCGAGACCTTTGACGTCGATGGGGCTCAGTTTCCACTGTTTCAACGGATCGGATTCGCGCGACAACATGCGGCGCAACTGCTCGGCCCGGCCCACGTTGAGCCAGAACTTGATCAGGTGAATGCCGTCTTCGACGAGCATCTGCTCGAACGGGGTGACCTGTTCAAAGAAATGCGCGCGTTGTTCGGGGGTGCAAAAGTCAAAGACCTTTTCCACCACCCGCGATTGTACCAAGAACGGTCATAAAAAACCATCTCGCCCGCTGTGGGCAGATGTTTGATATAGCGCTGAAAATACCACTCGCCTTGCTCGGTTTCGGTAGGTTTCGACAGGGCCACCACCCGCGCGGACCGTGGGCTGAGGTTTTCGCGCATACGGCGGATCGTGCCGCCTTTGCCAGCGGCGTCGCGGCCCTCGAAAACCATGACCACGCGCTGCCCGGTTTCGCGCACCCAAGATTGCAGTTTGACCATCTCGATCTGCAAACGGTCATAGTCGCGCTCATAGGTCTTGCGCGACAGACGTTCATCATGCGGGTAGCTGGGCGAAAGGATATCGTCCTTGTCGGCCCGCTGGATCGCTTGGCGGATGTCCTCGGGGGCGTCGTTTTCGTAAAAGGCGCTGATTGCGCCGTCAAAGGGCAGGTCCATGGGCGCTCCTTGCGGGTTGTTCTTGTTTCAATATGGGATGTTAAGGCGATTAACGCAAACCGGCACGGGCGGCGGCGCGGTCGATGGCATCCACCACCGCCTGCGGGTCGGCGTGATGGGGCATATGGCCCATGCCGGGCAGGCGGGTCAGGGCGCCGTTGGGGATGTCTTTGATCAGTTCCTCGGCGTGGATATGCATCGGCACAATGGTATCGGCATCACCGTGAATGATTTCGACCGGCATGGTCAGGCGGTCATATTGCGCGGCCATTTCAACCACATGCGGGCGGAGTTGATAAACCTGTTGCGCATTGGCGCGGCTGGCGCTGCGGCGCAGAGTGAGGCCCGTGCCGATGTGATCGGCATAGCCTTCGGGCGCTTGCTGTGGGGCAAAGATCGCCGCGATGCTGCTTTGCACCACGCTGTCGGGGACAAAGGCGGTGACGGCGGGGATAAAGAGCGCCCCGCCAAGCCGTGAGGCGCTGACGTTATAGAGCCAGCCGAGACCGCCGGGCCAAGGCTCCGACACGGCAGAGACCAGCACCAGCGCTGCGGTCTCATCAGGGCGTTGCAGCCCCAAGCCAGCGCCACGGCCCCGCCAAAGGAATGGCCCAGCACGATGGGGTTTTCGACACCCAGTTGATCCGCCGCTTTCTGCAAGAGTGCGGCCTGTTCCTGCGGCGACTCGCCGCGCGGGTTCCAAGGCCCGCGCGCGCCGGGCAGGCGGGCGGTATAGCCCATGCCGGGACGGTCGAACATGATGACGCGGTAGCGGTCGCTCAGCCGCTCAGCGAAGCCCAGAGTAAAATCGCGCAGGTTGCCGCTGGCCCCGTGGATCAGTACCAGATCGGGCCCGCTGCCGATGATCTTGGCATGGACCGGCAGGCCATCCACCGTGATGATCTCACCCTCGGGCGGATGGCTTGCCTCGGCCCGCGCCTCATGCCGCGCGGCACGCCATTGGACAAGCGCGGTGAGCAGCGCCAGCCCGAGGAGGAGGGCAAGCAGCAGTTTAATGGCCGATCTCATTCATATCAAAGGGGGTGGTTTGGTATATCTCGTTGATCCAATTGCCATAAAGCAGATGCGCATGGCTGCGCCAGCGGTTCACCGGCGTGCGCGCGGGGTCATCCTCGGGGTAGTAGTTGCAGGGCACGTTGATCGGCACGCCATTCTCGACATCGCGGTCATACTCTTGCTTGAGCGTGTCGCGGTCGTATTCAAAATGGTTAAAGACATAGAGCGCGCGGTGTTCGGGGTCTTCGATCAGACAGGGGCCAACCTCATCACTGCCCAAAAGGGTGGTCAGGCCGGGACGCGCGTCAACCTCGTCTTGTCGCATCTCGGTCCAGCGCGAGACGGGCACGGTGCAATCATCCGAAAAGCCGCGCAGATAGGGCGAGGCGGGCGCGAGGTTGCGGTGCCGGAAACAGCCGAAAGCCTTTTCGCTCAGCATGTGTTTCTTGACGCCGTGGAAGTGGTTGATCATCGCCATGCCGCCCCAGCAGACGCCAAAGGTGGAGTGGATGTTCGTCTGGGTCCATTCCATCACCTCGCGCAGCTCGTCCCAATAGGTCACCTCGTCAAAGTCGAGATGTTCGATCGGTGCGCCGGTGATGATCAGCCCGTCGAATTTCTCGGCCTTCATCTCCTCAAAGGGGCGGTAGAAGCTTTCCATATGTTCGGCGGCGGTGTTGCGGGTCCGGTGGTCTGACATGCGGATGAGGCTCAGTTCGATCTGCAAGGGCGTGGCACCGATCAGCCGGGCGAACTGGTTCTCCGTCTGGATTTTCTTGGGCATCAGGTTCAGCAGGGCGATGCGCAGGGGGCGGATGTCTTGCCGCGATGCCAGTTCCTCGTCCAGCACCATGACCCCTTCGTTGCGCAGAACGTCGAAGGCAGGCAGGCGGGAGGGGATCTTGATGGGCATGAGACAGGTCTTTCAGGGGTGGCCAGTGCAGTCAGATAATCTTGGGCGGGGCGGGTTCAACCGCCTGCGGGCAGGTGGCGGGCAATGAGGTCGGTAAAGTCTTCGGGAGCTGTCAGCGCGTCGATATCGGTGGGGGTGATGGTCACACCCCATTTCGACATGGCGGCGTAGCGGGGTTGGCGGTGCGACAGGGCGGCGGCATAGGTCCAGCGGATGAAATCGTCGGGGTTCACCGCGTCCTCGGTGATGTTCTTTTCGGCCAGATAATCGGCCCATGCCCGGGCGAGGAATTCGGGCTGATAGGCCATCGGCTTGGGCGCTTTGTCAAAGCGGCGGATAAGTTCCTCGGTATGGGCTTCGTCGCCCTTGATCCAGACCAGCAGACATTCCTCGGCCAATTGCCGCAGGAGCGGGTCGTTCGGGTCTTCGGGGTCGACCCATTCGCAGATCGAGCCACCGGTGTCGCAGATGAAATGCGGATAGCCATAGAGCGCTTCGGCGCGGGTGGCGAAATAGGCGGTGTCTTGCAGCGCGCTGATCTCGGCCCGGCGGAAAGCCTCTTGCCGTTTGGCGTATTCTGCCATCGGCAGCCCGCCGCGCGAAGGGTCGCCCGGTTTGCCCAGCCATGTGGCCACGGGCGACAGGTTGTCGAAGGTGATGTTTGAGCCGATGTAGATGCTGTCGCTCAGCAGCAGATCGCGCAGGAAGGGCACTTTCATCGCCTCGGCTTTGGCGTTGTCGGCGATGAGTTCGCCCAGGTAACGGGTGCCGATGCGGTAGTCGATGGAGTAGTGAAACCAATCCCCGCTGGCGCGCAGCAGGCTAGAGAGATGGGTCTTGCCCAAGCCCGACATGCCGAAGATCAGAACTTTGCGCCGCGGCGCCGCGCGCCAATCGTCAGCCGTGGGGTAGAGCATGTATCACCAAGGTTAAGTGCTTCGTTTCCCCTGACTACCCCAGTGTTTCACCAGACGCCAGATGCGGCCATCGAGCACCAGAAGCCCAAGTGCGAGAAGGGCGAAACCGCCATAGGCAGCGGGGCGCAGGGTCTCATCACGCAGCCATGCGCCCAGCAGGATCGCCACGGGGGCGACCAGCAGTGTCACCAACATCAGGTTGCTGCTGCCCGCCATGCCGAGCACGCGGTAATAGAGCAGATAAGCCAGCGCCGTCGCGGCCAGCGCGTAATAGGCGATGGCGACGAGCGTGGCCGGGGCGAGGTTTAGGGTCAGTGGCCCCTCCGCCACCCATGCCAGCGGCAGCATGACCAGCGTGGCGCCGGTGAGCATCCCGGCGGCGGCCAGTTGCGGCGGCTGGCCCGGCAGCAGTTTGCGCGCGCAGACACCGGCCATGGCATAGGACATCGCCCCGCCCAGCACGGCCAGTTGTGCAAGGCTGCCGAGGTCGAAATTCGTGAGATTTTCCAGACCGATGGCGGTGCTGACGCCCGCGAAGCCGAGGCAGACGCCAATCGCCTTGCGCGGGGTGATCCGCTCATCCGCCAGAAAGATCGCCGCGGCCAGCACGCCAAAGATCGCGGTGGCGGCATTGAGGATCGAGGTCAGCCCCGAGGGGATGTGCAACTGCCCCCATGCCATCAGCGAGAAGGGGATCACATTGTTCAAAAGCCCCATCAGCAGGAAGGCCGCCCAGATGCGCGGGTCGCGCGGCAGTGGCAGGCGCATGGTGGCGACGGCGGCCCAAAGCACCAACATCGCCCAGAACACCCGATGCGCGACCGAGGTCAGCGGCCCGATCTCATCCAAGGCCACCCGCACGGCGACAAAGGACGCGCCCCAGAGCAGGGCGAGACAGCCCATTTCGATCCAAGCGCGCGGGGGATGGTTTTCTGTGTGATCATGGCTTGGGTTTAGGCTGTTCCACGGATCGGCACGACCCGAAAGATGCGCATGCATAAAAAACGCCGCCCGAGGGTCTCGGGCGGCGTAATCTCGACGGGTCTGGTGTGGATCAGAAGGTGAAACCCACTTTTACACCAAAGGCCAGAGCATCGTTGTCTTCGAACTCGCCCGAGGCATTCGTACCGTTCAAAGTTGTCTCTGCATCACCGATGTTGACGTAGCGCACGCCGGTGGTGATCTTCATGTTGTCGCGGGTATAGACGGCGGCCAGTGCAAGGCTCTTGTTGCCATCGGTCGGCCCGAGGTTGGAGGCGAACCCGCCGTTGGACTTCTCATAGCCGACGGAGGCCGAGACCGACCAGTTGTCGTTCAGACGGCGGCCCACGCCGAGCGAGTAGGTGAAAACGTCGTCATCGTAGCTGACGAGCGAGCCGCCCGTCGCGCCTTGGTATTGGGCGGGGGTGATGTCGAAGGAGGACCAATCGACCCAGCGGATGCCACCAAAAAGCAACGTGTCGGCGGCGATGCCGGTCTGGAAATCAAGGTTCACCGACTGCGGGGTTTCGATTTCGGTCGTGCTCATGATGGCGCCGAACTCGGTCGTGTCGACCTCGTGGTCGATGCTGGAGCTATAGGTCAGCGCGACACGCATGGCGATGTCGGGGCGCTCATAGGCGACACCCGCAACATAGCCGACGCCGGTGTCACGCTCGCCGTTCACCGTATAGCCGGCGACGAAGGGCACAGCTGCGACCGCTTCGATGGTTTGGACGCGCAGACCGCCGTGAACGCTGAAGTTCTCGTTCATGCGGTAGCGCAACAGGCCGGTTATCGCGTGGCTTTCCAGATCCGCTTGGGCACCTTGTGCATAGTAGCCGGTGGGCGTGGGGTAATCGACATCCGCGCCGAACGGCTGATCATAGATGATCGCATAGGACAGCTTGTCGTTGATGTCGGCCTTATAGGCTGCGCCAAACTGGAGATAGCTGGAGGTCATATCGCCGGAGCTGACATTCGACAGCGATGGCGGCGGCACCGCCATTGTCGACGTCCCGCTGGTGGATGGATCGATATGCCCAAAGCTGAACTCCGCATAGCGGCCGCTTTCAAACAGGGCGTTGATGGATTGGCCCGACCGATCGATGCCGCCAGCGTGAACGATTGCCGTAGATGCCAACAGTGCCGGAATTGCCAAGAAATAGGTTTTCATTTGCTCTCCTCCCAAGACTTCTGTGCGGATCCTCCCCGGCACAGGTTGGAAACGATCTAAGCGGATTGCTGCCGTTTGCGTCAATCGCTGACCTTGGGTCAGGCTGGAATCTGGGCCAACATTACTTGGGGTGTGCTTTGCGGGTCTCAAACCAGATATTGAGATAGTTGCCCGCAAAGATGATCCCGGCCCCGACAAAGACCCAGATATCCAGCGCTTCGGCATAGAGAAGCATGCCCACAATCGCGATGGCCGGTAGGCGGACGAAATCAATGGGCACCACCACGGTCGCGGGGGCAAGGCTTAGTGCGTTGGTCAGGCAGTAGTGCGCAAGCAGCCCGCAGGCGCCGACCAGCAGCAGGAAGGGCGTCGTCTCAGCCGTGGGGCTGGCGATATCGCCATCGTAGCCTGCCGCGATCAGGCCGAACAGCAGTTGCAACGTGGTGAGATAGAAGAGGATCGTGGTGATCCCTTGGGTTCGCGTCAGCCATTTAGTCAGCACATTGGTCAGGGCAAAGAAGACGGCGCATCCCGCCGCCGCCAGAATGCCGGTGTTGAGGTTGCCGATATCGGGGCGCGCCACGATCAGGATGCCGATGAACCCCATGATGGCGGCCAGCGCCCGTGTCGCGGTCAGCCGTTCGCCCAGCAGGAAGATCGACAGGACGATGACCCATAGCGGCGACGTGAATTCCAACGCGAAGACCTGTGCCAGCGGGATCAGCGACACGGCGAAGAACCACAGGTTCTGCCCGGTGAAATGCGCAAGGTTGCGCAGCAGTTGCAGGCCGAAGTTGCGGGTGTTGATCTGCCGCCACGCGCCCGTGGCTCCGGCGAGCGACAGGACGATGATCACGCCAATCACGCTGCGGTAGAGCATGACCTCGAAAGTGTCGAACCGCGCCGAGAGTTCGCGCCCCGCCACGGCCATGGTGGAGAATGACCCGATGGAGCCGATCATCCAGAGTGCAGCGCGAAAGGTGGGGCTCATGTGGTTTCTGTGATCTGATAGTCGCGGGCGATCCCGGCGGTGAGCCGCGCCCAGTTCGATGCTGCGGCACGGGCCTGATGCGCCTCAAAGGCCGCCCGGTCGGTAAAGAGCTCCGCGACCTGCCAGACAAGGGGATCGTCGGTCGGGGTCACGTCGAAGCTGAGGCATCCCGGCTCGGCCCGGGTAAGACGCAGATGCGCGTCAAGCCCTGCGCGCACCCGGTCCGCCTCGGCCCGGGTGGCGCAGCGTAGGTGGCCGGTCAGGGCCACCCGCAATTTATTCCCACTCGATGGTGCCCGGAGGTTTCGAGGTGATGTCATAGGTCACGCGGTTGATGCCCGGCACCTCATTGATGATCCGTGTGGCGGTTTCGCCAAGGAAATCATGCGAGAAGGGGTAGTAATCCGCCGTCATCCCATCGACTGAGGTCACCGCGCGCAGGGCGCAGGCGAAGTCATAGGTGCGGCCATCGCCCATCACGCCCACGGTGCGCACCGGCAGGATCGCCACGAAGGCCTGCCAGATATCGTCATAAAGCCCATGGCGGCGGATTTGGTCGATATAGACCGCATCGGCTTCGCGCAGGATGTCGAGCTTCTCGCGGGTGATCTCACCAGGACAGCGGATCGCAAGACCCGGCCCGGGGAAGGGGTGGCGACCGATGAAGGAGGGCGGCAGGCCCAGCTCGCGGCCCAACTCGCGCACCTCGTCCTTAAACAGCTCGCGCAGCGGCTCGACCAGTTTCAGGCCCATCTTTTCGGGCAGCCCGCCAACGTTGTGGTGGCTCTTGATGGTGACAGAGGGCCCGCCGGAGAAGGAGACGCTCTCGATCACGTCCGGGTAGAGCGTGCCTTGGGCAAGGAAGGTCGCATCGCCCACTTCCTTGGCGTGTTTCTGGAAGACGTCGATGAAGAGCTTGCCGATGATCTTGCGCTTGGTCTCGGGGTCCGAGACGCCGTCCAGCTCGCCCAGGAAGAGTTCCTGCTCATCCGCGTGGATCAGCGGCATGTTGTAATGGTCGCGGAACATGGTGACGACCTCTTCGGCCTCACCTTTGCGCAGCAGACCGTGGTCAACGAAAACGCAAGTCAGCTGGTCGCCGATGGCCTCATGGATCAACACCGCGGCGACGGAACTGTCGACCCCACCCGAAAGGCCGCAGATTACCTTTTGGTCGCCGACCTGCTCGCGGATCGCGGCGATGGCCTCCTCACGATAGGCGCTCATGGTCCAGTCGCCCTTGAAGCCCGCCAGACGCACGAAGTTCTCATAAAGGCGCGGACCGTTGGGGGTGTGATGCACCTCGGGGTGGAACTGCACTGCGTAGAAGTGACGCTCCACATCCGCGGTGATGGCGAAAGGCGCGTTGGGGGAGGTGCCATAGACCTCGAACCCCGGGGCGATTTTGCTGACGTGGTCACCATGACTCATCCAGACCTGTTCGCGGTCGGTGGCGAACCAGCCTTCGAGCAGATCAAGCTGTTGGCCCGTGGGGGTGACAAAGGCCCGGCCGAATTCAGCGGTGCCATGGCCGCGCTCCACATGGCCGCCAAGGCAATGCATCATGACTTGCTGGCCATAGCAGATGCCAAGGATCGGCACGCCCAGTTCAAAAACAGCCTGCGGCGGACGCGGCGCGCCTTCGGCAAACACCGAGGACGGGCCACCCGACAGGATCACCGCCTTAGGCGCGAATTCCTTGAGGAAGGCTTCGTCCACCGTGTTGAACGGGTGGATTTCGCAAAAGACATTCAGCTCCCGCAGGCGACGCGCGATAAGCTGCGTGACCTGGCTGCCGAAGTCGATGATGAGAAGGCGGTCATGGGTGATATCTGTCATGGGGCTGTGATTAGGCCCGTGCGCGCGCTCTGGCAAGTCTCTAGCAGGCCGAAGACCAGTGCCGCCTGCGTTTAATTCGCGCAAGTGGCGCGGGGACGGCACGCGATGTCGCTTTTTGCCGCTAGGGGGCGTTATCCGCGCGAAGCGCCTGCCGGGAATGGGGTAGTGACGGGCCAAGACTTGTGGGAAGGAAAGAGCAATGGCGGAATCAGCACGACGGGCACGCGGCGGTGGTGGTGCGGCAAGACGCGCGGCGCGCACAGCCGTCTCTTTCGAGACAGCGCGCTATATCGAGCGGAATATCCCGAACTTCGAAGTGCTGACCGAAGAGGCGCTGGAGATCATCGAACAGAACGCCGATGCGGTGCTGGAAGAGATTGGCGTGAACTTCCCCGACAACCCCGAGGCATTGGCGCTCTGGCGTGAGGCCGGGGCCGATGTTCAGGGGGAGCGGGTGCGTATCCCACGGGGGCTGGCACGCAAGCTCTGCTCCACCGCGCCTTCGACGATCACCCAAGTGGCCCGCAACCGAGATCGGGATGTGGTGATCGGGGGGAGGAACCTTGTCCTCGCCCCCGTCTATGGCCCGCCCTTCGTGCGCGATGCCGCAGGGGGGCGGCGCTATGCCACGATGGCGGATTTCGAGAAGTTCGTTAAACTGGGCTATATGTCCAAATGGCTGCATCACTCGGGGGGACGGTATGCGAGCCGACAGATATCCCGGTGAACAAACGTCACCTCGATATGCTGCATGCCCATATGACGCTGAGCGACAAACCCTTCATGGGATCGGTGACCGAACCCAGCCGTGCGCAGGATTCCGTCGATATGTGCGGTATCCTCTTCGGTAAGGATTTCGTGCAGGAAAACACGGTGATGACCTCGCTCATCAACATCAACTCGCCGATGACCTTCGACGATGTGATGATGGGCGCGCTCAAGGTCTATGCCGAGAACAATCAGGCCTGCATCATCTCGCCCTTCATCGTAGGCGGTGCCATGGCCCCGGTGAGCGTGGCGGGCACGCTGACACAGGTCTTGGCCGAGACGCTGGCGGGCATCGCCTATAGCCAGCTTGTCCGCCCCGGGGCGCCGGTGATCATGGGGGCTTTCGTCACCTCCATCGATATGAACAGCGGCGCGCCCACATTCGGCACGCCCGAGGCTGCGCATATCACCTATGGCGCTGGGCAACTGGCCCGCCGGCTCAACCTGCCGTACCGCAGCGCCGGGTCTTTCACCGGCTCGAAACTGCCCGATGCGCAGGCGGCTTATGAGACCTCGAACAGCCTAAACATGGGGCTGCTTTCGGGGGTGAACTTCATGCTGCACGCCTGTGGCTGGCTGGAAGGGGGCTTGTTTCCTCTTTCGAGAAATTCGTCATGGATGCGGATCAACTGGGCACGTTGCATCACCTTGCCCGTGGGGTGGAGATCGACGTGAACGCACAGGCCATGGACGCGATCCGCGAAGTGGGGCCGGGGGGGCATTACCTCGGCTGCGCCCATACGCAGAGCAATTTCCGCGATGCCTTTTGGAAGTCGGATCTGTTGGACTACAAACCTTTCGAGACTTGGTCGGACGAGGGCGCGCGCGACACGCAGAGCCTTGCCACCGCGCGGGTCGAAAAGATGCTGGCCGACTATCAGCAGCCCGCGCTGGATCCAGCCATTCGCGAAGCGCTCGATGCCTTTGTCGCAACCCGTAAGGCGGCGGAACCCGATAGCTTTAGCTAAAGCTTTGCGGCGGGGGCGATCCCCCGCATCGCAGATCAGGCGCCGGGCATCATCGCGGCCTTCAAGAACCGCGCCTCGCCGACCATGGCAATAAGAACATCTACATGGCGGATCAGGCTATAGCTTGCATCCGCCGTCTTGCGCTGGGTGTCCAACGCGGCCTCGATCTCGATCAGTTTGATCAGCGCGGTGCCGTGGCGTGGCAATATACCAAAGCCCAGTATCCGTGGCAAATGGGTGCCGCGGCGGTAGTCTTCGGCCCCGATGCGGGCGGCCCGCATCAAGAGGCGCGGGCGGTGAAGTCTTTGCAACATGGTCAGTAGATCTTGCATCAAAGTCTCCGATTTCTGAGGGGTGAATCACCCCGGGTCGGCGAAGTGTTGCACAACCTTTCCGGGTGTTGCGTGTTGCGGGTTCCCGGCGAACGGCGCCTTTCGATGGCGTTTACCTTTTGGAAACAATCATTGCCAAATGCGACGATTTTAACGAACGGGTAACCAAAACATCCATAGGTTGTGAATAACTCTGGGGATAACTCACCCAGCTTGGGGACCCGCCAAAATGGAAGTGGCAGTCAATTGAAGGCGCATCACCAAATTCAACAGTCCGTCCTGCCGGGATGGGTGCCGCACGGAGCCCTGCATTACCTCGCACATACGGAGACCGGCGCCCCGATCCGGGCCTTGGCACGCCAAGCTGGCTGTCATGCCTCGACCATCATGCGCCAAATCCGCCGTATCGAGACACGGCGCGACGATCCGCTGGTGGATGCCGCCCTGCGCAGGCTCGGGGCCGTGCGGCGCGCCTTGGATTGTACTGCTGGCCCCCAGCAGGAAAGACAGCGACAATGACCAAACCCGCCGCCCCCCTTCTTGACGAAGACACCTTCGCCGCCGAGGCGCTGCGCGTCCTGCGGCGCCTGCATGAGGCGGGCGCGATCCTTGCCGTGGCTGAAGGGATGGAAAAGGCCGTCGTCCTGCGCGAGACGGACACCGGCCCCGGCGCACGCACTGCCGTGGTGGACAGCGCCGTGGCGCAGGCGATGGCGCTAAAAGATTGGATCGCGCCGGGCAGCACAGGCCGGGTGACACGCTATCATATCACCAGCGCGGGGCGCGCGGCGCTGCGGCGCATGCTTGAAGAGCAGGGCGCAGCCGCAGACGGCTTTGCCGAAGATCAGACCGCCTTTCTGGGCGGGCCCGACGCGCCCGCCGCAGACCTAGGCGCAGATGCGGATACGGCCCCGCGCCGTGGCCGCTATTGCCTGTCCGAAAGCCCGCTTTCGACCCTCGCACGGCGGCGCGACAAATCCGGCGCACCCTTCTTGAACGAGGGGCTGGTCCATGCGGGCGAAAGGCTGCGCGAAGATTTCGAACTGGCGCAGATGGGCGGTGAGGTTACGCAGAATTGGGACCATTTCCTGACCCCCGGCGCCAAACCCAGCGGCGGGCGAGATGGGGCAGGCGCCATGGCCGCGGCGGAGGCGCGCAAGAGGGTGGCCGATGCCATGGCCGACCTCGGCCCCGGCCTGTCGGACGTGGTGCTGCGCTGTTGCTGTTATTTGGAAGGGTTGGAGACCACCGAAAAACGGCTCGGTTGGTCCGCGCGTTCGGGCAAGATCGTGCTTCGGATCGCGCTCATGCGGCTGAAGCGGCACTACGATGAAACCGTGGGGCCAGGCGGCCCAATGATCGGGTAAATGCCGGTCGGGTAAAGAAGGGGCGGCAGGATGATAATCCTGCCGCCCCGTTGTTTTAGTCTGCGACCTTCACCGGCGTCTCATCTGTGACCGAGATCGCCACTTCGTCTTTCTCGCAAGCGGCACGCACACCGGCGGCATAGTCGGGGTGCACTTTCTCAAGCACCGCATACCAGCGTTCTTTCACCGACTGCGAACAGGGCGCCATGGCACCGGCCATGTTCTCGTGCAGACGGTCACGCTGCGCCTGATCGAACACCTCGGTATAGAGCTTGCGCGGCTGGATGTAATCGGCATCCGCCTCTTCCTGCACATACCGGTCCGCATCGCCCGAGATGCGCAGCGGTGGTTCTTGCACCGATGGATCGGGACGGGCCGAGCCTTCGTATTGGTTCGGCTCGTAATAGGCGTCCGGGTGGCCGGTCTGCTGCGGGAAGAACCGCATCGCGCCGTCCTTGTGGTAGTGATGCATCGGCGCGGCCTTGGGCGCGTTCACGGGCAGGGCCTCGTAATGCGTGCCGAGACGGTAGCGGTGCGCATCCGCATAGGAGAATACCCGCGCCTGCAACATCTTATCGGGCGAGAAGCCGATGCCGGGGATTTTGTTCGACGGCGAATAGGCAGCGTTCTCGATGCTCTGGAAGTAGTTGTCAGGGTTGCGGTTGAACTCCAACATGCCGACGGGGATCAGCGGGTAATCCGCATGCGGCCAAACCTTGGTCAGGTCGAAGGGGTTGAAGCCGCAGGTCTCGGCCTCTTCCTCGGGCATGACTTGGATGTTCAGCTCCCATTTCGGGTAGTCACCGCCTTCGATCGCGTTGAAGAGATCCTCTTGGAAGTTCTCACGGGTGGAGCCGATCAGCTTTTCCGCGTCTTCATTGGTGCGGTTGCGGATTTCCTGCTGGCAGCGGAAGTGGAACTTCACCCAGTGACGCTCGCCCTTGGCGTTCCACATCGAATAGGTGTGGCTGCCGTAGCCGTGCATATGCATTGGGTTCACCGGGATGCCACGGTCGGACATCAGGATGGTGACCTGGTGCACACATTCGGGCTGCGCCGCCCAGAAGTCGAACATCGCCTCGGGCGACCGCAGGTTGGTGCGCGGATGGCGTTTCTGGGTGCGGATGAAGTCCGGGAATTTATAGGCATCGCGGACAAAGAAGATCGGGGTGTTGTTGCCCACAACGTCCCAGTTGCCCTCTTCGGTGTAAAATTTCACCGAGAAGCCGCGCACGTCACGCTCACTGTCGGCGGCGCCAAGCTCGCCCGCCACGGTGGACCAGCGCGAGATGATTTCGCAGGTCTTGCCCACTTCGGAGAAGATCGCAGCACAGCTATATTGGCTGATGTCATGGGTGACGGTGAAGGTGCCCTCGGCGCCCCAGCCCTTGGCGTGAACGGCACGCTCAGGAATGCGCTCGCGGTTCTGATGGGCGAGCTTCTCGATCAATTGGTAGTCGTCCAGCAGGACCGGGCCACGGGCGCCCGCGGTCTTGCTGGTGTCGTTTGTCGGCATCGGTGCGCCGGCGGTGGTGGTGAGACGCTTGCTCATCTTGGGTTCCCCTCGGTTACTGTCTGACAGCAAGATGATCGATTCCCCCCATAATTTCCAATTGCAGTTTTATAAAATTGCGATAGGTAAAAGTTATGAATTTTACCCTGAAACAACTCGAATACTTTCGCGCGCTGGCGACCTTGGGCAACTTCGGGCGGGCGGCGGAGGCGAGCAATATCTCCCAGCCAGCGCTTTCGGTGCAGATCCGCAGTTTGGAGGAAACGCTCGGCGGGCGGCTGATCGAGCGGCAAAGTCGCGCTTCGGTGCTCACGCCCTTGGGCCGCGAGGTGCTGACCCGCGCCGAAGATATCCTGCGCCGCGCCAAGCTGCTCGAGGCCACGGCGCGGGAGCAGGTGGGGCTGGCGGGCACGTTGAATCTCGGGCTGATCCCGACCGTGGCACCCTATCTTTTGCCCGGCGTGCTGGCCGCGTTGCGGGCGCAGGATATCTCGCTTCGGGTTGAGGTACGCGAGGCGCAGACGGATCAATTGCTGGCCGATCTGCGCGCCGGGGCGCTGGACGCGGCGGTGATGGCGGTGCCCTCGGGTGAAACGGGCCTCGCAGAGGTGCCGCTTTTCGAGGATCGCTTCCTGCTGGCCGGGTCCGCCGACCGGATAGCGGGGGCGGATGTCGCCCGCCCGACCGATTTGGCCCGCACACCGCTGATGTTGCTGGAGGATGGCCACTGCCTCACCGATCAGGCGCTGGAGGTTTGCCAGCGCGACCGCACGCAGGCGGGCATTCACACCGGGGCCTCCTCCCTCGCCACGCTGTCGCGGCTGGTGGAGGCGGGCTTTGGCATGACCCTGATGCCCGAAATCGCCGCCAAGACCGAGCTTGATGCCGCACCGGGGCTGCGCCTGCACCGTTTCGGCGCGCCGGAACCTGCGCGGCAAATCGGGCTCGTCCGCCGGGCGGGCACGCCGGGCAGCGGTTGGGCGGCGCAACTGGCCGAGACGCTGAAGGAAGTGGGGGAGGGGCTGACCGGAGAACTGCGCGCGAAATACTAGGCGCTGTGGGGCCTGCCGGGTCAAAGGGAGCGTGTCAAAAGGACCGGGCCAAAGGGCCCGATCCGGTCACATGAAAGAGCGCTTAGGCCGCTTCGGTTTGTTTCTGGTTCTCGAGGTATTCCAGCAGGGTCTCAGGGCTGGAAACGCCGTAGGGGTCTTCGTCGTGGTTGTCACGGATGCCGGGCTCTTCGAACCATGCTTCGATCTGACCATCGTTGATGATCGCCGCATAGCGCCAGCTGCGCGGGCCGAAGCCAAGGTTGTCTTTGGCGACCAGCATGCCCATGCGGCGGGTGAATTCGCCCGAACCGTCAGGGATCACGTCGATGTTCTGGACGCCCTGCATCTCTTTCCACTTGTTCATCACAAAGCTGTCGTTGACCGACAGGCAATAGATCGCGTCGATGCCATGCTCTTGGAAGGCGGCGAAATTGTTTTCGAACCCGGGCAGCTGGTAGGTGCTGCAGGTCGGGGTGAAGGCACCGGGGAGGGAGAAGAGCACAACGCGCTTGCCTTTGAAGAAATCATCGCTGGTCTTGTCTTCCCAGCGGAAGGGGTTGGACCCTTCGATGCTTTCGTCGCGCACGCGCGTCTTGAAGGTGACGTTGGGGACATTGATACCGGGTTTCATCGCGTCTCTCTTTCTCGGATTGGAATCTTTGCGGCTTGGTAGCCCATATAAGAAGCCTCGGCAACTCTCGCAATGCTGCAACTGCATTGTAATTTTTCAGTTACATATCAACGTTCTAAATCAACGGTCTAGGGCGATGCCGCCTTTGCATGGCCGCCTTGTCGCGGGGGCGTATGCAGTAGGTGGCCATCGGGTTAAGGACTGTGATAAACAAGGCGCGACACAATGATCAGAGGCCCCCGATGCGCGATCTGAAGATACCCGAACAGCGCCACCCCGAAAAGGCGCGCAAGCCCGACAACGCCCAGCCGAAAAAGCCGAGCTGGATCAGGGTCAAAGCGCCCGGCGGCAAAGGCTATGCCGAAACCGCGCGGATCATGCGCGACAACAAGCTGACCACGGTCTGCGAAGAGGCGGGCTGCCCCAATGTCGGGGAATGCTGGTCTCAGGGCCACGCAACGATGATGATCATGGGCGAGGTCTGTACCCGGGCCTGTACCTTCTGCAACATCGCCACCGGTAAGCCGCCCGAGGCGCTGGACGTGTTCGAGCCGGGCCGCGTGGCCGAAGCGGTCGCCAAACTGGGGCTGAACCATGTGGTCATCACGAGCGTTGACCGCGACGATATCGAAGACGGCGGGGCGGAACATTTCGCCCAGACGATCCGCGCCGTGCGCCACCGCAGCCCCGACACGACAATCGAAATCCTGACACCGGATTTCATCCGCTGCGGTCCCGAAGCCCTTGAAAAGGTTGTCGAAGCGCGACCTGATGTGTTCAACCACAACCTTGAAACCGTGCCGGGCCTCTATCCCGAGGTGCGCCCCGGCGCGCGCTACTTCCACTCCCTCCGCCTGCTTCAGCGGGTCAAGGAGTTGGACCCGTCGATGTTCACCAAATCGGGCATCATGGTGGGTTTGGGCGAAGATCGCCAAGCGGTCATTCAGGTCATGGAAGACATGCGCGCCGCTGACATCGATTTCCTGACCATCGGCCAGTACCTACAGCCGACGCCCAAACACCATGCGCTGGACCGTTTCGTCACCCCCGAAGAGTTCACCTCTTACGAAAAGGCGGCCTACGGTAAGGGCTTCCTCATGGTCTCGGCCACGCCGCTGACCCGGTCGAGCTACCACGCGGGTGACGATTTCGCGCGGCTGCGCGAGGCGCGTAACCGCAAACTGGGTATTGCCTGATCGAAAAGACGCGCCCGGCGCTAACCGCCGGGCAGGGCCTTGAGGTAGGCCGCAATCGCTTCGCGGTCGCTTTCGGGGAGCTGCGCGAGGTTGCTGACCACCTCGGCCATCTCACCGCCCGCGCTGTCGTATTCCGGCGTGAAGCCGGAGGTGAAATAGGCTACGAGATCGGGCTTTGACCAATCAAGCTGATCCGGTGTGATGCCGGGAATACGCCCCTTGCCCGAAGGGTTCGGCGCGCCGGTCAGCCAAGCGCCCCGGTCAAGCGCGCCCAAGGCATTGCGCGGGGTGTGGCATTCGCCGCAATGGGCAAGAGCTTCGACCAGATAACGCCCGCGTTCGACCTCAGCATCGGGCGCGTCGCTCATCACGAAATCATCATGTGAAAACAGCGCCTTCCATGCGCCAAGCCCGCGACGGATGTTAAAGGGGAATGCCACCTCATGCGGCAGGCTCGGCGTATCCGAGGCGGGCAGGGTCTGCATATAGGCAAAGAGGTCCACCACATCCTGCGGGGCGAGGTGTTGGTAGGCCGTGTATGGAAAGGCGGGGTAATAATGCTGCCCCTCGGGCGAGACACCCCGCGTCACGGCACGGGCGAACTCCGGCAGGGTCCAGTCACCGATGCCATGCTCTGGATCGGGGGAGATATTGGGCGCGTGGAAGGTGCCGAAATCACTGGCGAAGGGCAGCCCCCCGGCCAGCACCAGCCTCTCATCCTCTTCACTTTCGGGCGCAGCGTGGCAGGAAACGCAGCCGCCAGCGGCAAAGACCAGCGCGCCCGCCTCCGGGTCCGGTGTCAGCCCGGCACCATAGGAAGGCTCAAGCGGATTGGGCCGGGTGAGCGCCCAGCCAAGGGCCGCGCCGAGAGCGGCACAGCCCAGCAGTACTGGAATGACCCGTCGCAAGGATCAGTTCTTGGGGCCGCGGTAATCGTCATGGCAAGCGCCGCAAGCCTTGCCGATTGCGCCCATGCCCGCCCTCAGCGCGTCCAGATCGGTGCCCGCGGCCTCGATCATATCCGCGCTGGCGGTTTCCAGCGCCATCAGCGCTTCGTTGAACCCTTCGGCATCGCTCCAGATTTCGGCCTTGGCGCGGGAACCTTCGACGGCGCCTTGCTCGGTCCCTTCAAGCCAGAGGGTGCCCGGCGCGAAACCGGCGGCGGCGTTCAGATTGGTCGCGGCGGCGGTGGCCATCTCGGCGTTATACTCCGTCTCGCCCTTGGCCATGCCGCCCAGAATGCCGGTATGATAGGCAATCAGTTGCATCTGCGCATGGCGCGCGTTCACCGCCGCACTGGCGGCTTTCTCACTATGGCTGGCGGCGAAGCCTGCGGTGGCAATCAAGGCGGCGCTGATACCAATGGCGGTAATGCTTTTGGTCAAATGCATGGTCATCTCCCTTTTCTTGCCGCAGCGTAACATGGCAGGGGCAGGTCGCAAAAAACAAAAATGTGATCAGCGGGATAAGACTGCGGGCAGGGTCAGAACCGGCGGGGGATACGTTCGGCCGTGGCCCAGTCAGGCCAATAGCCCAGCCATTCGACAAGCCCCACGGCCAAAGCCGCCGCGATGATCGCAAAGACCAAGATCACCCGTTTGCCCGAAGGTGGATTGCGCGCCCATTGGGACATGCGCAGCAGCCACCGCGGGTCCATCACGTAAAGCGGACTTTCCCGATGAAGGGCAGGTTGCGGTCGCGTTGGGCAAAGTCGATGCCATAGCCCACAACGAATTCATCGGGAATTTCAAAGCCGGTCCAATCCGCCTTGAGGTCGACCTCACGCCGGGTGGGTTTGTCAAGCAGGGCGATGGACTTCAACCGCGCAGGCTCACGGGAGCGCAGCAGGTTGGTGACATGGTGCAGCGTGTGGCCAGTGTCGACGATATCTTCGACAACCAGCACGTCGCGCCCTTCGATGGCCCCGCGCAAGTCTTTGAGAATGCGCACCTCTCGGCTGCTCTCCATGCCGTCGCCATAGCTGGAGGCTTCGAGGAAATCGACTTCGATCGGCAGGTCCAACTCACGCACCAGATCGGCGATAAAGACGAAAGAGCCGCGCAGCAGGCCGACCACGACCAATTTATCGGTGCCGTTGAATTCACCGTGAATCTCACGGCAAAGATCTTCGATCCGCGCCGCGATGGCCTTGGCCGAGATCATTTCGTCGATGACATAAGGCCCGTGTGCCATGGTTTTGCCCTTGAATCTGCGGGGTTGAGACGTGAAATAGGGGGTTAACCCGCAACGCTACGGAACGCAATGCCTACGCACTCAGAGACCCGCCAACTGCCCTATAGCGCGCAACAGATGTATGATCTTGTCGCCGATGTGGGCCGCTATCCTGAATTCCTGCCCTGGACCGCCGCCGCGCGCATTCGCAGCGACGAGGACCGCGGCGATCATCGGGTGATGGATGCCGATCTGGTGATCTCGTTCAAAGTCTTTCGGGAGCGGTTTACCAGCCGCGTCGTGCTGTGGCCCGGGGCCAAGAAGATCGACACGGAATACCTCGACGGACCATTCAAGTATATGAAATCAAACTGGCATTTCGAGGATAATCTCGAAGGCTGTCAGGTGCATTTCTTCGTCGATTTCGAATTCCGCAACGCCATCTTGCAAAAGGTCATCGGCGTGGTTTTCAACGAGGCGATGCAGCGTATCGTGCGCGCCTTTGAGAACCGCGCGAAAGAGCTTTACGGCCCCAAGGGTTAAAGCGCCGCGTATCCTTGCAGCAAAAGGCCGAGCGCGTGGTCGCGGGCGGCCAAACGCACGGCATCACGGCCCTGCGCGCCGAACTCCACCGTTTCTGTCTGAACCCCGGCTGCCGTGGCAAGGCCGAAACAGACGCGGCCCTCGGGCTTGTGCTCTGATCCGCCGGGGCCTGCGATGCCGGTGATGGAGACGGCGATCCGCGCTTCGGACCGCGCCAGAGCGCCCGCCGCCATTCCTTCGGCGACCTGTTCCGAGACCGCACCCCAATCCGCCAACGTCTCCTCCGACACGCCCAGCATCGCCATCTTCGCCGCATTGGTATAGGTGACGAATCCCCGGTCCAGCAGCGCCGAGGAGCCCGGCAGATCGGTCAGCGCGGCGGTGAGCATGCCGCCGGTGCAGCTTTCCGCACAGGCGACCATCGCGCCGGTTTCGCGGGCCTTTTCCAACAGTTGCGCGGCAAGGCTCATTTACAGCACCCCGTGATAAAGTGCGGCCAGCGCCATGACGCCGAGCGCCGCGAAAACCCCGGCAAAGATATCGTCGAGCATCACCCCCCAAGGCCCGCCCAGACGGTCGGCCCAGCCGATGATCAGCGGTTTGGTGATGTCGAACAGCCGGAACAGCGCGAAGGCGGCGATCCAACCGGGCCACATGGCAAGGATCGGGATTTGCATCGACCATGCGGCATAGGAGAGCGGCAAAAGCGCGATCCACTGGCCGACCAATTCATCGACCACCACCTCTCCGGGGTCATGATCCGGCCCGCCCGCGGTGTAGCGTCCGGTGGCCCACCAGCCCAAGGGAATGGCCACCAAAAGCCCGATCACCAGCAGCGGAAAGCCCCCAACACATGCAAAAGCCAAGCATAGGGCAGGGCGATGAGCGACCCCCAAGTGCCCGGCGCGGGGCGGATGTGGCCAACGCCCAGTAGCGTCGCGATCAGATGTGCTGCGGTCATGATTTCACCAATGTTGCCGTTGCCATACAGGCGATGCCTTCGCCCCGCCCGGTAAAGCCGAGGCGCTCGCTCGTGGTGGCCTTGACTGATACGCGGTCGATCTCAATCCCCAGCATCTCGGCCATCGCGGCGCGCATCGGCTGCACATGAGGGCCGATCTTGGGGGTCTCGCAAATCAGCGTGCAATCGACATGGGTGAGGGTGAAGCCCATGTCGCGCGCCAGTTCCGCGGCATGACGCAGGAAGATATCGCTGCGCGCGCCTTTCCATTGTGGGTCGCTCGGCGGGAAATGCTGGCCGATGTCGCCGCGTGCAAGCGCGCCGTAGATGGCATCGGTCACCGTGTGCAGCGCCACATCGGCGTCGGAATGGCCGACCAGCCCGTTGGTATGTGGGATGTCGATGCCGCAGAGGGTCACGTGATCTCCGGGGCCGAAAGCGTGCACGTCAAATCCGTTGCCGGTGCGAATGTCCATGCGGGTCTCCAATATGCGGGCGGCGCGGGCGAAATCCTCGGGCCGGGTGATTTTCAGGTTATCGGCGCTGCCTTGGGTGATGGCAACGGTCAGGCCCGCCGCGCGGGCGACTTCGACGTCATCCGCCGCTTGGCCGTCATAAGCCGCATGCGCCGCACGGATCGCGGTGAGGTCAAAGCCCTGCGGTGTTTGCGCGGCGAAAAGGGCGCTGCGGTCTTGGGTGCCGGTGACGCGGCCTTCGTGCCCCTGCCAAAGCGCGTCACTCACCGGCAGCCCCGGCGCGGCGGCTTGATGGTGGTCGAGCGCGTCGATCACGCCTGAGATGATTTGGGCCGAAACGCAGGGCCGTGCCGCATCATGGATCAGCACCTTCCTCGCCCCCCGGATCGCCGCAAGCCCGCGTTGGACCGAGGCCGCGCGGTCCGCCCCGCCGGTGGTGACGGTGATGCCACCCGCCGTGAATGCCCCTGCATGATCCATGTCGTCCGCGTTCAGCACCAGCACGATCTCGGTGATCTGGGGCAGGGCGCGAAAGGCGGCGATCGTGTGGTCGATCACCCGCGCCCCCGCCAGCGCCTGCCATTGCTTCGGCTGCGGACCGCCGGCGCGGCTGCCGCGTCCTGCGGCAACGATCAGAGCTGCGATACTCATTTGGGCAATCCGGAAAAGCTGGCGAACATGGCCCTGTCTAGGCAATGCGGCGGCGGGGTGCAATCTGGGGTGGCTGCCTAAAAAATGGGCAGTGCCTTGGCGCATAGCTGCTTTTCCGGGTAGTTTTATTGAGGTCACCCCGTGGCAGAGCTACACAGCAAGGGACCGCACAAGGATTAAGCATGTGACCGCCGACCCCTGACATTCGACCCGCCGGTATTCCTCGCCCCGATGGCCGGGATCACCGATCTGCCCTATCGCAGCCTCGTGGCGCGATTCGGGGCCGGATTGGTCGTGTCCGAGATGGTCGCCAGTCAGGAGTTGCTCAGCCGCCGCCCCGGCACGCGGGAGAAAGCGGAACTGGGGCTCGATGTCATCGGCACCTCCGTTCAGCTTGCCGGGCGCGAGGCCGAACCGATGGCCGAAGCCGCCCGCATGGTCGAGGCGATGGGCGCGCGGATCATCGACATTAACATGGGCTGCCCGGCCAAGAAGGTTACGCAGGGCGCCTCCGGCTCGGCACTGATGAAGACCCCCGATCACGCACTGCGGCTGATCGAGGCGGTGGTCGGCGCGGTCAAGGTACCGGTGACGCTGAAAACCCGGCTGGGCTGGGACGACAATATGCTCAACGCCGCCCCGATCGCCAAACGGGCCGAAGAGGTGGGCGTGCAGATGATCACCATCCACGGGCGCACGCGCTGTCAGTTCTACAAGGGCCGCGCCGATTGGGCCGCGATCCGGGCGGTGAAAGAGGCCGTGAATGTTCCGGTCATCGCCAATGGCGACATTATTGGCAGTGACACGGCGCGCACGGCGCTGCGGCTGTCGGGGCGGACGGTGTGATGGTGGGCCGCGGTGCGCAAGGAAGGCCGTGGCTGCTGGCGCAGATCGCCCATGATCTGCATGGACGGCCCAAGCCGATGATCCCGCAAGGGCAGGCGATGGCCGAAATGGTGGCCGAACATTACGACGAGATGCTGCGTTTCTACGGCACCGATTTGGGGGCCAAGGTCGCGCGGAAACATCTGGGCTGGTATATGGATCACTGCGCCACCCCTGCCGATCTGCGCCGCGCGCTGCTCACGGCGCGCGAGGTGAAAACCACTTTCGATCTCATCGCGGAGGCCATGCAATATGACGCCGCCACCGCCCAACCCCGGGCCGCAGCATGAGAAGCGAGACCCCGGAGCGGCAGGTTTGGACCTCTCTGCCGGTGCCTGCTTTCATCGTCGGTGCCGATGACCGGGTCGTCGATCTGAACCCCTCTGCCGAAGGCTTCCTCAATGCCTCCGCCCGCGCCACCATCGGCCAGTCGATCTGGCAGCTGATCGCGGTGGATCACCCGCTTGAGGCCGCATTCGCCCGTGCGCGGCTGCAAGGCACGCCGCTTTTCGTCAATGACGTGGATGTGGGCGCGATGCAGCGCGCGCCCTTGCAGTGCGGCTTGCAGATCGCCCCGCTGGTGGGCGGCGCAGGCGAGATGGTCTTGATGATCACCCCGCGTGAATTGGCCGGGCGCATCACCCAAGATCACAGCGTGAAATCCGCCGCCAAATCCGCCATCGGCATGGCCGAGATGCTGGCCCATGAGATCAAGAACCCGCTCGCCGGGATCACCGGCGCGGCGCAGCTCTTGTCGATGAACCTGTCCAAGAATGATCTGGAACTGACCGATCTGATCGTCGCCGAAAGCCGCCGCATCGTGAAACTGCTGGAGCAGGTCGAACAATTCGGCAATCTGACCGCGCCCGAGCGCAAGCCCGTGAACCTGCATGACGTGTTGGACCGCGCCCGCCGATCGGCTCTGCTGGGCTTTGGCTCGCACATGAAAATCACCGAGGATTACGACCCCTCGCTGCCGCCCGCGCTTGGCGACAAGGACCAGCTTTTGCAGGTCTTGCTCAACCTCATTCGCAACGCGGCTGAGGCGGCGGGCGAGGCGGGGGGCACCATCCGGCTCCGCAGTTTCTATGAACATGGCTTCCAGCTGCGCCGTGCTGATGGGGATGGCCAGCCGTTGCCCCTCCAGATCGAAGTGATCGACGATGGCCCCGGCCTGCCGGATCATATCCGCGCCGATGTTTTCGATCCCTTCGTCTCGGGCCGGGAGAATGGCACCGGGCTGGGCCTCGCCTTGGTGAGCAAGATCATCTCAGACCATGGAGGCTGGATTTCCGTCAGTTCCGCCCCCGGTCGAACCGCATTCCGCATTTCGCTGCCGCGCGCAGGCGCCGCTGCCCTCAAGGAGAATTGACATGGATGGCACCATCCTCGTCGCCGATGACGACCGCACAATCCGCACCGTTCTGACCCAAGCGCTGACCCGCGCGGGCTGCAAGGTGCATGCCACGTCAAGCCTGACCACCCTGATGCGATGGGTCAGCGAGGGCAAGGGCGACGCGGTGATCTCTGACGTGGTCATGCCCGATGGCAACGGATTGGAAATGTTGCCGAAAATCGCGCAGGACCGGCCCGGCCTGCCGGTGATCGTGATCTCGGCGCAGAACACGATCATGACGGCGATCAAGGCGGCAGAGGCCGAAGCCTTTGACTATCTGCCCAAACCCTTCGACCTGCCGGACCTGATGAAACGCACGGCGCGCGCCTTGGAGCAGCGCACGACGCTCAGCCGCAAAGCTGCCGCCGATGACAGTGCCGAGATCGACGCGGAGCGTGATGATCTGCCGATGATTGGCCGCACCCCGGTGATGCAAGCGCTCTACCGCACCGTGGCGCGTGTGATGAACACGGACCTGCCGGTGCTGATTTGGGGCGAGAGCGGTTCGGGCAAGTCACTGATCGCGCGAGCTATTCACGACTTCTCTGATCGGCGCAGCCTGCCGTTCGTGACCGTGACGGACGCCGATCTTGCCGATATCGAAGGCCCCTCGCGGGTGCTGGCGCGGGTCGGCGGGGGCACTCTGATGATCGATGAGATCGCGGATTTCCCGCAGGATATTCAAGCCCGTCTGGTGCGGATGATGGACGCGCCGGGCGATGACGCGCCGCGCTTCATGGCCACCAGCCAAAGCGATCTGGATGCCGCGATGCAAGAGGGCAAGCTGCGCCGCGATCTCTATTACCGTCTGTCTGGGGCGACCCTCGAAGTGCCCGCCCTGCGAGATCGGGTCGAAGACATCCCGCTTTTGGCGGACCATTTTCTGGCCCGCGCCAATCCCGGCCCTGCTTCGCCGCGCAAGCTGTCGGACAAAGCTGCGCAGATTTTGCTGAAATTCCCATGGCCCGGTAATGTGCGCCAGTTGGAGCATGCGATGCGGCAACTCGCGCTCGCCAGCCAAGCGGCTGAGATTACGGCCAGCGAGGCTGAGCAACTGCTGGGGGCGCAAAGCGGTCCGGCACCGATGCAGACCGAGGCCGATACCGAACGGCTGGGCGCCTCGGTCGAGCGGCATTTGCAACGCTACTTTGATCTGCACGGCTCCATGCTGCCGCCGCCGGGTCTCTACGCGCGGATTCTGCGTGAGGTTGAGCTGCCGATGATCGAAATCGCCCTTGCCGCCACGGCGGGGAATCAGGCGAAATGTGCCGCTTTGCTGGGAATTAACCGAAATACTTTGCGCAAGAAGATCACCGACCTCGATATTGAGGTGACACGGGGCCGCAAGATGATGTAAAAGAGCCACATAACAGTGGCCATCGGGGAACTCCCCCGTTCAGGACCACATAATATGGCGGTTGATGCAGCGATGCATCACAACATCGGTGAGGTATGCGGGTGGCAACCCGGTCACGCAGGTTCAAGCTCGAGCGGTTGGGGCGTCTCAGGCGGGTCAAGCGGCTGCGCAATTGGTCCACCTTCGGGCTGGTGGTGCTGGGGCCGGTCTTGGCGCTGGCGACCTATCTGGCGCTCGGGCCGCTAGGGCAGGGGGCGGATACGCTCAACCTGCGGCTCATTCTCTTGTCCGACCTCGTCTATGTGCTGCTGGTGGCGGCGCTGGTGCTGATCCAAGTCGGGCGGCTGATCTCGGCACGGCGCGCCAAATCGGCGGGGTCGCGGTTGCACCTGCGGCTGACGGGGGTCTTTGCGCTGATGGCGCTGATCCCGACGGTCACGGTGGCGATTTTCGCGGGGCTCACGGTGAATGTCGGGCTCGAAGGCTGGTTTTCCGACCGGGTCAGCGGCGTGGTCGGCTCGTCTCTGGCAGCGGCGGAGGCTTACGAGGCCGAGCAGCGCGAGGCGCTGATCTTGGACGCGCAGACCCTTGCCCGCAGCATCGACAGCGCCCGCGCACAGGGCATCAACCTGAGCGACAGTGAGCTTTTGGGCGAGGGCCAGCGGCAAATCCAACGGGGCCTGCGCGAAGCCTTTCTGATCGACAGCACCGCGCAGATCCGGGCGCGGGGGATCGGTCCTATCTCTTTGATTTTGAGGCCCCACCGAGGCGCAGCTGGAAACCGCCAGCGAAGAGGGGCTTTTGGTCATCGAGGACTGGCCCAACAATGAATTCCGCGCGCTGGTGCCGATGGACGCCTATGTCGATCGTTTCCTCTATGTCTCCCGCGCGGTAGATGGTGAGATTCTGGCGCTGCTGGATGAAACCAAGGAAACGGTGCGCCTCTACCAACAGCTTGAATCCGAACGCGGGCGGCTGCTGTTTGAATTCGCCCTTGTTTATCTGGGCTTTGCGGTAATCCTCATTTTGGCCGCCGTTTGGCTGGGCCTGTGGTTTGCCGAGCGGCTTTCCGGCCCGGTTGGGCGGCTCACGGGGGCCGCGCAGCAGGTGGGCGCGGGCGATTTGAACGTGCAGGTCCGCGAAGAAGAAGGCGATGACGAGATCGCCATGCTGGGCCGTTACTTCAACCAGATGACCCGGCAGTTGAAGGGCCAGCGCGAGACGCTGTTGGAGAATACCGACCAGATCGAACGCCGCCGCCGCCTCTTCGATTCCGTGCTAAGCTCGGTGACCTCGGGCGTGGTGGGGCTCGATCCCGAGGGGCGCGTGACCTTCGTGAACCGCTCGGCCATGCGGCTGCTGGATTGGTCCGAAGATCAGCAAAGCCTGCCCCTGACCCTTGCGGTGCCGGAGTTCGGGCCGCTGTTCGAAACGGTCAAGGCCGCCTCGGATGAGGTGGCGCAGGCCGAGGTCAAGGTCTCGCGCCAAGGGGCGATGGAGAACCTCTTGGTCCGCATGGCGACCCGCCGGTCCAAGGATGGCGATCTTGAGGGCTATGTGGTGGCCTTTGACGATGTGACCGATCTGGTGTCGGCGCAGCGTATGGCCGCATGGGGTGATGTGGCCCGCCGCATCGCGCATGAGATCAAGAACCCGCTGACGCCCATCCAGCTGAGTGCCGAGCGCATTCGCCGCAAGTTCGGCCCCAAGATGGCCGAAGGCGATGACGACGCGCTGGAGCAGATGACCGGCGTGATCATTCGCCAGACAGGTGACCTGCGGCGAATCGTCGACGAGTTCTCGAAATTCGCGCGGATGCCCGAGCCGGAAACCAGCCGTCAGGACATCCGGCAGTTGCTGCGCGACGCGGTGCTGCTTCAGCAAAGCCGGCAGGAAGAGGTGGCGATCAAACTCGACCTGCCCGCAGAGCCGGTGATGGCCAATATCGACGGCACGATGATTTCGCAGGCGCTGACCAATCTGATCAAGAACGCAGGCGAAGCCATTGAAAGCCTGAAGAAAGAAGGCGCGCCTGAAGGGCATGCACCGCAGATCCGCGTGACGCTCACGCCCGAGAACCGGCTCTTGCGGCTGACCATCGCCGACAATGGCATTGGCCTGCCCGAAGACCGCGCCCGGCTGTTCGAGCCCTATGTGACCACGCGCAGCGAAGGCACGGGGCTGGGCCTGCCGATCGTCAAAAAGATTATCGAGGAACACGGCGGCAGCCTGACGCTCGAAACCGCGCCCGCATTTGACGGGCAAGACCATCACGGTGCCATGGCAGTCATTTCGCTGCCCTTGGCCATCGACGCAACGACAGACCAAGGGGATAAGGCAGATGAGTGACATTCTGATTGTAGACGACGAACGCGACATCCGTGAGTTGATCTCGGATATCCTTGAGGATGAAGGTTTCGCCACGCGCTTGGCCAGCAATTCGGATGAGACGATGGCCGAAATCAACACCGAGGCACCGGCCCTGATCATCCTCGACATCTGGTTGAAAGACAGCCGCATGGACGGGATCGACATCCTCAAGACGGTCAAACGCGACAACCCGGATGTGCCGGTGGTGATCATTTCGGGCCATGGCAATATCGAGATTGCCGTGGCAGCGATCAAACAGGGCGCTTACGATTTTATCGAAAAGCCGTTCAACATCGATCAGTTGCTGGTGGTGATCCGCCGCGCGATGGAAACCTCGCGCCTGCGCCGGGAGAACCAGAACCTCAAGCGCCGCGATGTGGCAACCTCCGAGATGATCGGCACCTCCGCCCCCTATCGGGCTTTGCTGGGCCAGCTTGACAAGGTGACCAAATCCAATGGCCGCGTGATGCTGACTGGCCCCGCCGGATCGGGCAAGGAAGTGGCTGCCCGCTATATCCACGCCCATTCCGCCCGCGCCGCCGCACCCTTTGTCACCGTCAACTGCGCCGGGGTGGCGCCCGACCGGATGGAAGAGGTGCTCTTTGGTCGCGAGACGCCTGATCGCGGGGTCGAGCCGGGGTTGCTAGAGCAAGCCCACGGCGGGGTGATCTATTTCGATGAGGTCGCCGACATGCCGCTTGGCACCCAGTCCAAAATCCTGCGGGTGCTGGTCGATCAACAGTTCACCCGCGTTGGCGGGACCGACAAGGTCCGCGTCGATCTGCGGGTGATTTCCTCAACGAACCGCGATCTGGATCAGGCGATCAAGGCAGATACCTTCCGGCAGGAACTCTATCACCGTCTCAACGTCGTGCCGATCGCCGTGCCCTCGCTTGAAGAGCGCCGCGAGGATATCCCGCTGCTGGCCGAACATTTCATCGCCGAATTCAACGCCTCTCAAGGGCTGCCGCAGCGTGCGTTGACCGAAGACGCCGTGGCGCTCATGCAGACGATGGTTTGGCCCGGCAACGTGCGCCAGCTCAAAAACCTTGTCGAACGGGTGCTGATCCTTGGCGACGGCACCGGCCCGATCGAAGCGCGGGAACTGCCGGGCGAAGAAGAGAATGGCGGCGATGAGGGGCGCGTGGTGCTCTCAGGCGCCTTGGCGACGTTGCCGCTGCGCGAAGCGCGCGAGGCGTTCGAGCGGGAATATCTGCTGACCCAGATCAACCGTTTCGGCGGCAACATCAGCCGCACCGCGAATTTCGTGGGGATGGAGCGCAGCGCCCTGCACCGCAAGCTGAAATCGCTTGGCGTGGTAACCTCGGCCAAAGCGGGCGTGCGTGTGGCCCATGTGGACGAGGAAGTCGAAGCGGCGGGGTAAGCGCCGCCGGTCGCGCGCGCGGGCTGCCCCGCGCGCGCGTGCGTCACCCTTGCGTGACGATCTGGAACGACCCATCGCTGTTGCGGATCACGCAGGATTTGGGGTTGAGCGCGGGCAGCGTGGTCGTCGCGCGTGTCGGTGCGGCGCGGGCCACATTGCGGGGGCAGGCGGGGATCGACACGGGCGCGAAACCTTTGTCGGCCATACATTGCGCCTCGACCCGGTTGCGCAGGTCTTCGTTCGGGTCAAAGGTCACCAATTCCCCGGGCACGTAAAAACCGCCCCGCGTGGTGCAATTGTTGTCGGCATCGCAGTGGCGCCGCGCGGGTATATAGCGTGGCGGTTCGCGGCGGATCTGCGTCGAGATTGGCACATCGCGCAGGGCCTGAACCTCGCAAGCGGTGGTGGCGCGGTTGACCTGCGCGACACTCGCGCCCGGTTTGTAATAGGTGTTGAGCGGCGCACAGGCCGCCGCCGCCAAGCCGACAAAGGTCAAGGCGAAAGCGGCGCGGGAGGGGCGAGGGGATATCGGTTTCATGGCCCCATCATGCCGCCGTTGCGGGGCAAAGACAATTGATTTGACCCTTGCCAACCCATCTGTCATGCCCTCTAACCGACCCAAGACAACCCTCACACGATCTTTGCTCAGGGTAAGGAAGCCTTCATGAAAATCATCATTTGCGGCGCAGGGCAGGTGGGTTGGCAGATTGCCCGTCACCTCAGCGGAGAGCGCAACGATGTGACCGTGGTCGACAGCAATGCCGAATTGATCCGCCGCGCCACCGATACGCTGGATGTGCAGGGCATCGCCGGTTTCGCGAGCTACCCTGACGTGCTGGACCGTGCAGGCGCGCGCGACGCCGAGATGATCATCGCCGCGACCCATTCCGATGAGGTCAATATGGTGACCTGTCAGGTGGCGCATTCGGTCTTTGGCATCAACCGCAAGATCGCGCGGCTGCGCAGCCAATCCTATCTCGATGCGATCTACTCCGACCTCTACCGCCGCGATCACATGCCGATCGACGTGGTGATCTCGCCCGAGAAGGAGGTCGCCACCGCAGCGCTCCAGCGGCTCAGTGCACCCGCCGCTTTCGACACCGAGATTTTCATGGAGGGGCAGGCGCAGCTTCTGGGGATTTCGATCGACAGTGATTGTCCTGTGGTGAACACACCGTTGCGGCAGCTGACCGATCTCTTCTCGACCCTGCGCGCCGTGGTCGTGGGCGTGCGCCGCGACGGCACGCTTTTCGCGCCCGAGGCGAAGGACCAGCTTTTCGTCGGAGATGATTGCTATGTCTTTTCGCATCACGACGACATCGCCCGCACGATGGAGATTTTCGGCAAGCAAACCACCAAGCAAGAGCGTGTCGTGCTCGTGGGCGGCGGCAATGTCGGCCTGACCGTGGCGCAGCATCTGGAAAGCGGGCCTCTGCGCGTGCGCACCAAGATGATCGAGAAGAACCGCAAATGCGCCGAGCGTGCCGCCGAAGGGTTGGAACGGACAATCGTGCTCAATGGCGACGGGCTGGATGCGGCGCTGCTGGCCGAGGCGGGCATCAGCCGCGCCGATGCGATGCTGGCGGTGACCGACGACGATAAGACCAACATGCTGTCATGCGTCCGCGCCAAAGCCGAGGGCTGCCCCTATGTGATCGCGCTGATCAACGATCCCACGCTGGTGCCGCTGATGACCCACCTTGGAATCGACGCCTATATCAACCCGCGCGCCACGACCGTAAGTTCGATCCTGCGTCACATCCGCCATGGCAGGGTGCGGGCGGTCTATTCCATCGGCGATGCCGAGGCCGAGGTGATTGAGGCCGAAGTGCTGTCGACCTCGCCCCTTGCAGGTAAGAAAGTCTCGGAAATCGACTTCCCCGAAGGCGTTTTGATCGGCATGCTGCGCAAAGAAGGCAAGGTCATTCGCCCCTTAGGCAGCACGCGGATCGACGAAGGCGATGTGGTCGCCCTCTTTGCTCTGGCCGAGGATGTGCCGCGGGTCGAACAGCTTTTGCAGGTCTCGATCGACTTTTTCTAAGCGCAGGAGCGCCTTTGTGACGCAACCGACCCGCATAGGCCCGACCGGCATCCGCCGGGAGATCGTGCAGCTGCCGCTGTTCTTGCAATTGTTCGGCGTCTCCGCCCTGTCGATGATCCTGCCGTCGATCCACGGGCTGGTGATGAACGATCATTTGGCCAGCCGGGCCTTTCTCTATGCGGGGCTTCTGGGGCTTGTGGCCTTCACGCTGATCGCCATCGCCCATGCCGGGCGCAAACCTTTGGACGGGGCGCTTGGGCCACTTTTGTCGCTGCTTTCGGCCTTTGTGTTGCTGCCGGTCTTCTTTGCGGTGCCTTTTCTTGAGGCGCTGCCGACGACGCGTTTCGTGAATGTCTATTTCGAGATGGTCAGCGCCCTGACCACCACCGGGGCCACCATGTTCAACCCCGAACGGCTGAGTGACACGCTGCATCTGTGGCGCGCGCAGGTCGGCTGGATGGGCGGGCTGCTGATGTGGGTCACGGCCTCAGCCATTCTGGCCCCGCTGCATTTGGGGGCTTTGAGGTCACGGCGCAGGCTGAGCCGGGGCGGCCTGATGACCGGATCAACACGCGGATGGGCCGCATCACCCCGCGCCAACGGCTGCTGCGCACCACCCAAGCGTTGCTGCCGATCTACTTCGGGCTGACACTGCTGCTGTGGCTTTTGCTCGTCATCGGTGGGGAGACGGCCTTGGTGGCGCTTTGCCATGCCATGTCGGTCATGGCGACCTCGGGCATTTCGCCCATCGGCGGCGTGGCCGAGGCGCAGGTCGGCGTGACGGGCGAGGCGGTGATGATGCTCTTCATGCTCTTCGCCCTGTCGCGGCTGACCTTTTCCAAGGATACCGTCACCGCCACCCAAGGCGGGCTGATGACCGACCCTGAGTTTCGCATCGGGCTTTTGGTGGTGATCGGCGTGCCGCTGCTGCTGTTCGCGCGCCATTGGATCGGCGCTTTTGAGGTCGAGGTTGAGGTCGACGGCACCCGCGCCTTGCACGCGCTTTGGGGCGGGCTCTTCACGGTGCTCTCCTTCCTGTCGACCACCGGTTTCGTCTCTGAGCATTGGGCCGATGCGCAGAATTGGTCGGGGCTGCGCACGCCGGGGCTGGTGCTCATGGGGCTTGCGCTGATCGGCGGCGGGGTGGCCACCACGGCGGGCGGGGTGAAGCTGCTGCGGGTCTTCGCCCTTTACCAAAACGGGGTGCGCGAGATGGACCGGCTGGTCTATCCCAATTCCGTCAGCGGGGCGGGGGCGGCCGGGCGGCGTTTGCAAAGCAACGGGGCTTTCATCGCTTGGATCTTCTTCATGCTCTTCGCCATGTCACTGGCTGGGGTGACCCTGCTGCTGACCCTGACCGGCGCCTCCTTCGATGCGGCGGTGGTCATGTCAGTGGCCACGCTGTCCACCACCGGGCCGCTGATCGAACATGCCGCCGACAAGCCCATTCACCTGATCGAACTGGGATTGGCGGCCAAAGTCATCCTTAGCGGTGCCATGGTGCTGGGGCGGCTGGAAACCTTGGCGATTATTGCGCTGATGACCCCGAATTTGTGGCGCGCTTGACACGTTTAGCGCTAGAACCGCCCTAGTCCTCTGATATTGGGGCTGGAAACTCACGCTTTCGCACTCCATACTTGAGGCAATGGGGGGGTCCGGTACGCGGACGCCAGCAAGAACAAAAGGCGATACTACCATGGCGTCAGACAGACAGAACCTTCAGGATGCGTTCCTTAACCACGTTCGCAAGACCAAAGTACCGGTGACAATTTTCCTGATCAATGGCGTCAAATTGCAGGGCGTCATTACATGGTTTGACAACTTCTGCGTTCTGCTGCGCCGCGACGGTCAATCGCAACTTGTGTACAAACACGCGATTTCGACCATCATGCCAAGCCAGCCGATCAGCCTATATGAGGGCGAAGACGCTTCTTGAGCCGTCCAGCATTTCAGATCGACAACAGCGACGGGCCCCGCGTAACGCGCGCTTGGGTGCTGCATCCTGATATCAAGTCCGACAACGACCGGCGCGCGCCCGAGCCCGCGCTGGCCGAAGCCGTGGCACTGGCCGAGGCGCTGCCCGAGTTGCAGGTCGTCGGCTCCGAAGTCGTGCCCCTGCGCACGGTGCATGCGGGTATGCTGTTCGGCAAGGGCAAGATCGAAGAGCTTGAGCAGCGCATGAAGGGGGCAGAGGTCGACCTCGTGCTGGTCGATGGCCCCGTGACCCCGGTGCAGCAGCGCAATCTTGAGAAGGCTTGGGGCGTCAAACTGCTCGACCGGACCGGGCTGATTCTCGAAATTTTCAGCGATCGTGCGGCGACCCGCGAAGGGGTGCTTCAGGTTGAGATGGCCGCGCTGAACTATCAGCGCACGCGGCTTGTCCGGGCATGGACCCACCTTGAGCGGCAGCGCGGCGGTTTGGGTTTTGTCGGCGGTCCGGGTGAGACCCAGATCGAGGCTGACCGCCGTGCCATTGACGACCAATTGGTGCGCCTGCGCCGCCAATTGGAAAAAGTCGTGAAAACCCGCGCCCTGCACCGTGCCGCACGGGCCAAGGTGCCGTTCCCCATCGTCGCGCTGGTGGGCTATACCAACGCCGGGAAATCCACGCTTTTCAACCGTTTGACCGGGGCCGAGGTTATGGCCAAAGACATGCTCTTTGCCACGCTCGACCCGACCATGCGCAGCCTCGTGCTGCCCGATGGGCCTGAGATCATCCTCAGCGACACGGTGGGTTTCATCAGCGATCTGCCCACGGAACTCGTCGCCGCCTTCCGCGCCACGCTGGAAGAGGTTTTGGCCGCCGATATCATCTGCCATGTGCGCGATGTCTCTCATGCCGAGACCGAAGAGCAGGCGCAGAACGTGCGCGATATTCTCGCCTCTCTCGGTGTGCCGAAAGAGACCCGCAGTTTCGAGGTTTGGAACAAGCTGGACCTGCTGCCCGAAGACCGGGCCGAGGCGATGCGCGCCCGTGCCGCGCGCAACGATGATGTGCTGGCGATCTCGGCCATCACGGGCGAAGGGCTGGAGACGCTGCAAGAAACCATCGCCGAGGCGCTGCAAGGTGCCGTGCGCGAGGCTGTGCTGACCCTTGGTTTCGCCGACGGCAAGAAACGCGCCTGGCTGTTCGCGCAGGACGTGGTCGAGGGCGAGCGCCAGACCGACGACGGGTTCGAGATCACCGTGCGCTGGTCCGCGCGGCAAGAGGCTGAATTCCAGCAAATTTGACGGGTTTGCCATGGGCGGTGAAATTTTGCCGCCCCCGGCATCGAATTCCGCGCGTCGCGCCGCATATGGTCCTATGACCAAAAACGGAGCGCGCCACATGACCCTCGTTATCCTTTACCTCTCTACCGTCGTCATCTTCCTCGGGCTGGATTATCTCGGGCTGACCTACCTCATCAAACCTGCGTTCGAGCGTGATATCGGCAACTGGCTGTTGGATGAATTCCGCATGGCCCCGGCGCTGATCTTCTATGCCTTCTTCGTGGCCGTGGTGCTGTGGTTCGTGTCTTGGCCCGCGATGGTGCAGGATCATTCGCTGCTCTGGGTCTTTGGCAATGCGTTGCTGATCGGGGCGATGGGCTATGGCACCTATGAGTTCACCAATTTGGCGACGCTCAAGGATTGGACATGGGCCATGGTCGCGCGCGACTTCACTTGGGGCTCGGTCCTGACCGGGACGGCGACGACGGCGGGTGTGGCGATCACCCGCGCCTTTACCTAACGGCCCGTTTCGGTCGACCAGCGCCATGCGCCGGGTTGCAGCCCGGCCAGCGTCCAGTCGCCCACGCTTTCGCGGATCAGCCGCAGCGTGGGCAGGCCGACATGGGCTGTCATGCGCCGCACTTGCCGGTTGCGCCCCTCGCGGATGGTGATGCGCAGCCAAGCATCGGGGACCGTCTTGCGAAAACGCACCGGCGGGTCGCGCGGCCAAAGCGGATCAGGCGCGTCGATCTGATCCACCTGGGCGGGTTTCGTCAGACCGTCCTTCAGTTCGACACCTTTGCGCAGCGCGTCGAGCGCCGCGGCATCCGGCGTGCCTTCGACCTGCACCAGATAGCTCTTGGGCCGTTTGTATTTGGGATGCGCGATGCGGGCCTGAAGCGGGCCGTGGTCTGTCAGCACCAAAAGCCCTTCGCTGTCGCGGTCGAGCCGCCCTGCGGGATAAAATCCCTTTTCATCGACATAGGCCGAGAGGGTGGGCCGTGTGCTGCCTTCGGTGCCTTTGTCGGTGAATTGCGACAGCACGCCATAGGGTTTGTACAGCAAGATCACGCGGGCGGTCATTGGGCAGGCTCCAATCGGGTCACGCCCACGGCAGCGGCGCGGGCCAGTTCGGCGTCCAGCGACATCGGGATATATTCGCCCCGCCGCCAGAGTTGCGCCATATCATCGTAATGGCGCGACAGGAAATGCCCCGATTGCCCGGTGGAGGTGACAAAGACCGAACTGTCGGGATCGGCAAAATCGTAAACGCCGCGATAGCCCGCGCCGTGCACGTTATAAAACGGGTCTTTGCCGGTGCCGCGTGTCAGCCCGCGTTGCAGGGTGTTGTCCCCGCCCGAGGTCGACTGGCGGATGTTCACGAAGTAGCGCAAAAGCGGCACCTCGCCCAGCACGGGGTGATCATGGGTCGCCTGATGCGCGTCGCCCCAGCGGAGCGATTCAAGCTGCGTGCCCCATGTCTCGTTGATCCACAAAAGCGCATCGTCGAGCGCCAGCCGCGCCATGTCGTGGCAGGTCTCCACCGGCGCGGATTGGCGCACATCGCACCATTTCGCAGCGCCCTGCACATCGCGAAAGGCGCGTTCGATGAAGAGCGGCTGGATATGGGTGAACTCCTCGGCCAGCGGTCCCAATTCATCGCGGATCAGCCGGTCCTGTAGCGCGCGGATCCACGCGGCATAGATCAGCGGCTCGGGCAGGTGTTCGTTCATCTCACCCGACCAACCGGCGAGCAGATCAAGCGCGCGCTGGCGCTGGCGCTCCGGCGTGCCATCGGGGGCGGCCTCTCCGGTGAACCACAGCTCGGCGCCGATGAGCGGCAGCAGCGACCGGGCGGTGGGGCTGACGGTATCAAGCTGCGCTTCGATGAAACTATCGCGGGTGTGCACCTCGCGGTTCTGCATCAGCCGTTGCCAGCGCTGGACCCGCTGCGTGTCGCCCCAGACAAAGGAGACATGGTTGGGGAAGGGGCGGTCGACCGTTTTGTTGTTGGTATTGCCAAGGATGCCGCCTGCGGGGGCGATGAATTCGGGGTTCGCGGTATAGGGCAGCATCCCGTCCCAGCGGTTGGCGGCGATCCAACCGGGGCTGGGCATGCGCCCTTCGCTTTGGTGATTGGCATCGCGGCGCGGCATGGCGCCGATGGTCTTCATCGCGATGGTGTCGCGGTCGACAAGCGTGAGGTTCTGCGCGGGTGCCACATAGTCCGTTGCGGCATTGATCGCCTGCTGCACCGATTTCGCGCGCATCACCTTCATCGCGGCGGCAAGTGAGGTGTCCTCTTCGGTAAAGAGGGTCGAGGCGACAGAGGCCACATGCCCCGGCGGGGTGATGCTGCCAAGGTTGTAGTGGCTGCCGGGCAGCACGGGGCCATTGTCGGTCCAACGCAGGGTGACAGTGATCGGATCGGCATCGGCGATATTGATGATCGACGCGCGTTTGCGGAACTTCTTGAACCCGTCCGGGGTGCGATATTCCTCGGCGTTGTCGGGGTTCAGCTCTTCGATATAGACGTCTTGATCATCGACATAGGCGGTGGTTAGCCCCCAGCCCAGATCGGCGCTGCGGCCCGTAAGCACCACCGGCATCCCCGGAATGGTGCCACCGATCACGCCGCCGGTTTCAAGCTCCAGCCGGGCCAGATACCAGATCGCGGGGGCGGTGAAGCCCAAATGCGGGTCATTGGCCAAAAGCGTGCCCCCTGCGGCAGAGCGCGAGGGCGCGGCGGCCCAAGCGTTGGAAGCCCCGGCGAAGGCCTGCCGTTTGAAGGGTGACAGCGGGTGGCTTTCAATCGGCGCTGCGGCGGCGTGGCGGCGGGTGACCTCGGGGAAAAGGGCGGCATATTCAGGCAGGGCGGCGACCCCGCTGCCCGGCGCTTCGGGCAGGATGTCGCGCAGACGGTCCGGATCGCTCAACTCCAAAGACACGCGCGCGCGCAGCACCTCGGCCTCCAGATGGCCCGACATTTGCAGGCCCATGAGCTTGGTGATCGCGAGTGAATCCGCAGGCCGCCACGGGGCCATGGGCGCATTGAAAAGCCACATCTCGGGCGCACCGCGGCCCAAGGCTTCGGTGTTGATCTGGTCGAGACGCGCGTTGATCCCCGCGGAATAAGCCTCAAGCGCCGCTTCGGTTTCGGGGTCGAGCTTATCCGCCGCCGCCACGGCAAGGCGGTAGATGTCATAGCGCCGCATCAGCTTGTCGGTGGTGATGGTGGCGGTGCCGAAGACCTCGGACAGACGCCCCTGCGCGGTGCGGCGCAGGGTGATCAATTGCCACAGCCGGTCTTGGGCATGCGCGAAGCCGAGGCCGAAAAAGACATCCTCATCGCTCTGCCCGAAGATATGCGGCACGTTGGCATTGTCGCGCACGATCTCGACCGGGGCGCTGACGCCCGCGACCTCGACCGTATCATCATAGTCGGGCAGGGACCGCGCGGCGAACCAATAGACCAGCACCAAAACCACGACGCTCAGCGCGACGAGAAACACCGCCAATCGGATAAGCCAGCGAAACATCAATGCCATCGGGGGATCCTCGACTGGCGCGCAGATTGACCGGAGCGCGCAGGGTGGTAGGTGTAATGACAGGGAATAACGCAACTGAATGACAAGGAAAAGCACATGGCAAAGCTCGCGTTTTTGGGACTGGGGGTCATGGGGGCTCCGATGGCGGGGCATCTGCAAAAGGCGGGCCACGATGTGACCGTCTACAACCGCACCGAAGCCAAGGCCGACGACTGGGTGAAAACCTATGGCGGCGCTATGGCCAAGACACCGCGTGCGGCGGCAAAGGATGCGGACTTCGTGATCGCCTGCGTCGGCAATGACGATGATCTGCGCTCGGTCTGTTTGGGGGACGACGGGGCCTTTGGCGGCATGACGGCGGGGGCGATCTTTGTTGATCACACCACCGTTTCGGCGGCTGTGACTCGTGAGCTTTATGCCGCCGCCGATGACGCGCAGGTGAGCTTTGTCGACGCGCCGATCTCAGGTGGTCAGGCAGGCGCGGAAAACGGCCAATTGTCGATCATGTGCGGCGGCGACGAAGGCGCTTTTGACCGGGCGCTGCCGATCATGGAGGTCTACGCGAAAATTTGCCGCCGCATTGGGGAAAGCGGCGCAGGTCAGATGACCAAGATGTGCAACCAGATCGCCATCGCGGGGCTGGTGCAGGGCCTGTCCGAGGCGCTGCATTTCGCCGAGAAGGCGGGGCTTGATGGCCGCGCCGTGGTCGAGGTGATCAGCCAAGGCGCGGCAGGTTCATGGCAGATGGAAAACCGCTATGAGACCATGCTCGACGACAAGTTTGATCACGGCTTTGCTGTGGATTGGATGCGCAAGGATTTGGGCATCTGTCTCGATGCGGCGGATGAGACGGGGGCGAGCCTGCCGGTGACCGCGCTGGTCGATCAGTTCTACAAAGACGTGCAGAAGATGGGCGGCGGGCGTTGGGATACGTCGAGCCTGTTCAAACGGTTGCAGAACCTCGGCTAACCCGCAATGGGCAGCTTTGCCCATTGCCCCAAACAAAAACGCCCGGCCTAAAGCCGGGCGTGTGCTTTCAGCAGACGCGGATGCCCATTAGGGAATGATCCGCGTGTATTTCGTGCCTTCCAGCGTCGCGCCGATGCGCAGGCCCGCGCGGCCAAAGACGGCGGCCAGCACCGGGGCCATGACGGTGGTGGTATCCGCACTGACGCTGTCGCCCTTGTCCGAGATCACATATTCCAGACCGGCCCCCGCCGCCCAACCGGGCGAGCTGCGGAATTCGCGCAGGGCGGGTTCGGTCATGAAGAACAGCACATGCGCATATTGCTGCGCGCCGATCTGCAAGCCGCCCGAGGCTTTGGTCACCGAATAATAGTCCACCGTCACGTCGTTGACGCGCAGCGCGCCGCGCCCGTAGGCACCGCCAAAGCCGAGGCCCGCTTCGGTCACCAGCGGCATGACCAACATGCCATTGGCCTTTTCGGCCAATTGCCGGGTGTTGGGATAGCCGCGGTACATCTCGGCCAATGTCGCGTCCACGCGCGCGTCGATCATCGCGCTGCCGCGTCCGCCCACGCCATTGCCGCAGGCCGCGGTCGCGCCGAGCGCCGAGAGGGCGCCCAATGTCACGAAGCGCCGGTTATATGTCTGTTTGGTCATCTTATCTGCCTGTATATTCAAGATCGGTTGCCTGCTGCCGGTTTTCCCGACTTATGCGCAAGATTACGCATAATCCTGCGGCTTGTCATGTTGATTGGCCCCTTTGCGCAGATTTACGCCCTTAGGTCACGCGCTTTTGAGCAAAAGCCGGGCGACATCGGGGGCGAAATAGGTCAGCACGCCGTCGCAACCCGCGCGTTTAAAGGCCAGAAGGCTCTCCATCATCGCGCGTTCGCCGTCGATCCAACCTTGGTCCGCCGCGCCCTTGATCATGCTGTATTCGCCTGAGACCTGATAGGCGAAGGTCGGCGCGCCGAAGGCGTCTTTTACCCGGCGACAGATATCAAGGTAGGGCATTCCCGGTTTCACCATGACCATATCCGCGCCTTCCGAGAGGTCACGCGCCACAAGCCGCAGCGCCTCGTCACTATTGGCCGGATCCATCTGATAGGTCTTTTTGTCGCCGGTCAGGGCCGCAGAGGCGCCAACCGCGTCGCGGAAGGGGCCGTAGAAAGCGCTGGCGTATTTGGCGGCGTAGCTCAGGATCATCACATCTTGATGCCCGGCCTCTTCGAGGGCTGCGCGGATCGCGCCGATGCGCCCGTCCATCATATCCGAAGGCCCGATGATATCCGCCCCTGCTTCGGCTTGGGCCAGCGCCATCTTGACCAGCGCCTCGACCGTGCGGTCGTTCACGATGATGCCGTCTTCGACGAAACCGTCATGGCCGTTGATGTTATAGGTATCGAGCGCCACATCGGTCATCACCACCATCTCCGGCACCGCCTTTTTGATCGCGGCAATGGCGCGGTTGGTGGCGTTCTGCGGATCCCATGCGCGGGCGCAGTCTTCGGTTCGGTCCTCGGGCCCGGTATAGGGAAAGACGCAGACCGTGCCGATGCCCAGGTCCGCCGCCGCGCGCACCGCCGGGACCAGCGTGTCGACCGACCGGCGCATGACACCGGGCATGGAGGGGATCGGCTCTTCCACGCCTTGGCCATCGCGCACGAAAACCGGCCAGATCAGATCGCCCAGTTGCAGGTCATTCTCGCGCACCAACGCGCGGATACCGGCATTGGCACGGGTGCGGCGCAGGCGTGTGGCGGGGAAGGGGGCGTGGACGGGTTGCATCAATTATACCTCAGAATGGCTTGGCACGGGCTTGCCATGTATTTTTGAACGCCTCAACCCTATGAATTGTTGCGCCGGACCGCTAAGAGATCCGAACTCAATATTCGGACGAGCACGCCTTGGACTGGTATCAAACCCTTTTCGAAATGATCGACATGCGCTCTTTCTCGAACCTTTGGTTCTGGATCGCGCTGGCTGTGATGTGGTCGACGGCAAGTCACTGGGTGCTGGGCGTGCCCTTCGACATGGTCCTGCGCGCCCGCCGCTATGGCGGAGAGGCCGAGGCCGATTTGGAAGACATCGTGCGGATCAACGTGAACCGGATGCTCTATATCTCGCAGGTCTCGGGGCTGTGGCTCTTGGGGCTGGGGTTCTTCGCGCTGACCTCTCTGGTGCTCTTGGGGTTCGTCTATGGCATCGAATTCGCTCAAGCCCTGCTGCTCTTGGGCTTTCCCATGTCGCTGGTGGGGCTTTTAAGCCTGTCGACCGCCCGGCTCATTCGCATCGAAGGGTCAACCGGCGAGGTGCTGCGGCGGCGATTGATGCGGCACCGGCTTTACACCCAGATCATCGGCATGGTCTCGATCTTCGTGACCGCGCTTTGGGGAATGTATCAAAATCTAAGCATCGGCCCGCTGGCGGGTTGACAGCCCCCCTCCGAGGGCCAATTGAGACCCGATGAACGATCCGCGCAATATCACCCTCTCCGGCGTTCCCGAAGGCTATGATGCCCGCGCCATCCTCGATGAAATCGCCAAGGGCGGCCAGCCGGTGGTCCATGTGGCGCGCGATGACAAGCGCATGGCGGCGATGCAGGCTGCCTTGCGGTTCTACGCCCCCGACATGCCGGTCGTCACCTTCCCGGGGTGGGATTGCCTGCCCTATGACCGGGTGTCACCCAACGCCGATATCTCGGCCCGGCGGATGGCGACGCTGGCGGCGCTGGTGCATGGGATGCCCGATCAGTTCGTCTTGCTGACGACCTTGAACGCGGCCAGCCAACGCATCCCCGCCCGCGACACCCTGCGCGACGCGGCCTTTGCCGCCCGCGTGGGCAGCCGGATCGACGAAAAGGCGCTGCGCGCGTTTCTGGTGCGCATGGGCTTTGTGCAAAGCCCCACGGTGATGGAGCCGGGCGATTACGCGGTGCGCGGCGGGATCATCGACATTTACCCGCCCGGCGATCTTGGCCCGGTGCGGCTCGATCTCTTCGGCGATGTGCTGGATGGCGCGCGGCGGTTTGATCCAGCGACGCAGCGGACGACCGAAAAGCTCGATCTGGTGGAACTCGCCCCGGTGAGCGAGGTCATCCTCGACGAGGCCGCGATCACCCGGTTCCGGCAGAACTACCGTATCGAATTCGGCGCCGCGGGCACCGACGATCCGCTTTACGAGGCGATCAGCGCGGGCCGCAAACATCAGGGCGCGGAGCATTGGCTCGCGTTTTTCCACGATGATCTGGAAACGCTTTTCGACTATCTGCCCAAGGCGACGGTCACTCTGGACGATCAACTGACCCCGATGCGGATTGCGCGGTGGGAAACCATCGAAGACCAGTATGAGACCCGCAAACTGGCGATGAAGACGCGCTCGAAGATGGACAGCGTGTACAAACCCGCCCCGCCGGAGGGGCTATACCTGACCGATGAGGCTTGGACCCAAGCGTTGCTGGATCATCGGGTGATCCAGTTCAACCCGCTGCCGCAGCCCACGGGGCCGGGGGTGCTGGATGCAGGCGCGCGGCTCGGGCGCAATTTCGCCCCTGAGCGACAGCAGGAATCCGTTAGTCTTTTCGGTGCTTTGGCCGCGCATATTAAAGCAAAGCTTGAGGTTGGGCCGGTGCTGATCGCCAGCTACTCCGAAGGCGCGCGGGAGCGCCTGACCGGGCTGATCGAAGACGAAGGTCTGGCCGAGGCGATCCCGGTGATGGATGCCACCCGCATCGGAAAGCGCGGGCTGCATCTGGCGGTTTGGGCGCTGGAGCACGGCTTCGAGGCGCCGGGGATGACGGTGATCTCAGAACAGGACGTGCTGGGCGACCGTCTGATCCGTGCGCCGAAACGCAAGCGCCGGGCCGAGAACTTTCTGACCGAGGCGCAAAGCCTCAGCCCCGGCGATCTGGTGGTTCATGTCGACCACGGCATCGGGCGCTATCACGGGATGGAGGTGGTCACCGCCGCAGGCGCCGCGCATGAGTGCCTCGTGCTGGAATATGCCGAACAGTCAAAGCTTTACCTGCCGGTGGAGAATATTGAACTGCTGTCGCGCTACGGGCATGAGGAAGGGCTTTTGGATAAGCTCGGCGGTGGTGCATGGCAGTCTAAAAAGGCCAAGCTCAAAGAGCGCATTCGCGAGATGGCGGACAAGCTCATCCGCATCGCCGCCGAACGCAGCCTGCGCAAAGCGCCCGTGCTCGACCCGCCGCCGGGCATGTGGGATGCCTTCTCGGCCCGTTTCCCTTACACGGAAACCGACGACCAGCTCCGCGCCATCGGTGATGTGATCGAAGATCTGACCTCCGGCAACCCGATGGACCGTCTGGTCTGCGGCGATGTGGGTTTCGGCAAGACCGAGGTGGCGATGCGCGCGGCTTTCGTCGCGGCCATGTCGGGCGTGCAGGTCGCGGTGATCGCGCCGACGACCCTGCTCGCGCGGCAGCACTACAAGAGCTTCGCGGAACGCTTCCGCGGCTTCCCGATCAACGTGCGGCAACTCAGCCGTTTCGTCTCGGCCAAGGAGGCGGCGGCGACGCGTGAGGGGATGGCCAAGGGCACGGTCGATATCGTCATCGGCACCCATGCGCTGCTGGCAAAGGGTATTCGTTTCAACGACCTAGGCTTGTTGATTATCGATGAAGAACAACACTTTGGCGTCACCCATAAGGAGCGGTTGAAGGCGCTGCGCACGGATATCCACGTGCTGACCCTGACCGCCACGCCGATCCCGCGCACCTTGCAACTGTCGCTCACCGGCGTGCGCGATCTGTCGATCATCGGCACGCCGCCCGTGGACCGCTTGTCGATCCGCACCTATGTCAGCGAGTTCGACGCGGTGACCATCCGCGAGGCGCTCTTGCGCGAGCATTACCGCGGCGGGCAGAGCTTCTACGTTGTGCCGCGCGTCAGCGACCTGCGCGAGATCGAGGAGTTCCTGAAGGCACAACTGCCCGAGCTTTCTTACGTCGTCGCCCACGGCCAGATGGCGCCGGGGGAGCTCGACGACCGAATGAACGCTTTCTACGACGGCAAGTTCGACATTCTGTTGGCCACGACCATCGTGGAATCCGGCCTCGACATTCCCACCGCCAACACGATGATCGTCCACCGCGCGGATATGTTCGGGCTGGCGCAGCTCTACCAGATCCGGGGTCGGGTGGGGCGTTCGAAAACGCGCGCCTATGCCTATCTCACGACCAAGCCCCGCGCCAAGCTGACCGACACGGCGCAGAAACGCCTGCGGGTGCTGGGCAGCCTCGACACGCTCGGCGCGGGCTTCACGCTGGCGTCCCAAGACCTCGACATTCGCGGCGCGGGCAACCTGCTGGGCGAAGAACAGTCCGGCCAGATGCGCGACGTGGGTTTCGAGCTTTACCAGTCCATGCTGGAAGAGGCGATTGCCAAGATCAAAGCGGGCGAGCTGGAGGGGCTGTCGGAGGCCGACGAGCAATGGGCGCCGCAGATCAACCTTGGCGTGCCGGTGCTGATCCCCGAAGACTATGTGCCCGACCTCGACGTGCGGCTCGGCCTCTATCGCCGCCTCAGCGAGCTATCGACCAAGGTTGAGCTGGAAGGCTTCGCCGCCGAGCTGATCGACCGTTTCGGCAAGCTGCCGAAAGAGGTCAACACGCTGATGCTGGTGGTGCGGATCAAGGCGATGTGCAAACGCGCCGGGATCGCCAAGCTCGACGGCGGGCCGAAGGGGGCGACGATCCAGTTCCACAACGACAAATTCGCCTCGCCCGAGGGGTTGGTGAAGTTCATCCAAGACCAGCGCGGGCTGGCGAAGGTGAAGGACAACAAGATCGTCGTGCGCCGGGATTGGAAGACGGATGCCGATAAGATCAAAGGCGCCTTTGCCATCGCACGCGACTTGGCCGAACATGTGATCGCCAAGGAAAAGACTGCGAAAAAGGCCAAGGCGAAGGGCTAAGCCCTTCGAAAGGCGGCGGTTATTCCGCCGCCGCTGGCTGCCGGTTCTCCACCCGCCCCATGTAGAGCATCAGCGCATAGGCCGCGATTGCCATCAGTAGCATGGCCAGCGCCAGCGGCTTGGTGGTGCCGTCGAACATCAACCCCACCGGGGAGGCGATCAGCGCCGCCAGCACGGTGGAAATTGCCCCCACGACCGAAGCCGCCATGCCTGCGATATGGCCCATCGGCTCCATCGCGATGGCGTTGAGGTTGCCCAATGTCAGCCCCGCCTGGAAGAACAGGCAGGTCTGGAAGAACACGAAGGCGGCGAAACCATAAGGGTCGGGCAGGGCACCGAGGTTGAGGAAATACATGGCCCCCGACAGCAGGATTTGGACGCCCAAGGCGATGGTCACCAGCCGCCGCATGCCGTAGCGGACGACCAAAAGCGCGTTGATCAGGCTGGCGCTGGCCGCCACCACGGCGATGCCGCCGAACCACAGCGGGAAGCTTTCGCCGCGGCCATAGACGGTGTCATAGATCGGCTGCACCAGCATCAGCATCGAAAAGAGCATCGCCATGGCAAGCGACTGCACGAGGATCGACAGGCGCACCGTGGGGTGGCCCACCAACTCGCGCACCGCGCCAATGATCAGCCGTGCGCGCAGCGGACGGCGGTCTTCGGGGGCGAGGGTTTCGGGCAGGCGCAGGGCCATCCAGATGACCGAAATGAGCGAGAAGGCCATGAAGGCCATGAAGATCGCGCGCCAGCCCGCCGTGAGGATGATCCCCGCGCCCAGCATCGGGGCCAAGGCGGGCACCAGCGCGAAGACCATCATCACCACCGACATGATCCGCGCCATCTCGCGCCCCGCATAGAGGTCACGAATGATCGCCACGGCCACCACACGCGGGCCAGAGGCGCCAAGCCCTTGGAAGATGCGTGCCACCAGCATGATTTCGAGAGAGTTGCTCATCCAAGCGACGAAGGCCGAAAGACAATAGAGCGCCGCCCCGCCGAAGACCACATTGCGGCGGCCGAATGCATCCGACAGCGCGCCGCTAAAGAATGTGCCCAGCCCCATGCCCAGCACGAAGGCTGTCAGGATCAGCGGGGCGCGGTGGGCCATCTCGGGCGAGAGTTCCGCCGCGATCTCGGGCAGGGCTGGCAGCATCGCGTCGATGGAAAAGGCGATGGTGGCGATCATCATCGCGATAAGGCCGACGAATTCGATCCGCCCCATGGAGAATTTTGGATTTTCGGTGGTCACGAAGGCGCACTCCGGCGATTGTCCCGAACGGCGGATCCGTTTGGGCAGGATTCAGGGAATAACTTGTGGTTGCGCTCTCGATAGTCGAGAACGCTTAACTTGGCAATGATTGCCGCCCTGTTTAGTCTTGCTGATTGGTCAGATCGGCAATGACCTGCGCCCATAGCTCGGGCGGCTGCGCGCCGGGCACGGCATGGGTGTTGGCAACGATGAAGGTCGGCACCGAGTTCACGCCCATCTTGCGGCTATGGGCATCACGGTCGCGGATGTCCTGCGCATCGACATCGGATTTCAGCAGGCGGGTGACCACGGCGGCGTCCATCTCGATACTGTCAGCGATATCGGCCAACACTTCGGCGTCACCGATATCGCGGGCATCGACGAAATAGGCTTTGAAAAGGGCAGAGACGGCTGCGGTCTGGCGGCCTTCGATCCCGGCCCAGTGGATCAGACGGTGCGCATCGAGCGTGTTGGGCGTGCGCTGCATGGCCTCGAAGTTGATCTTCAGCCCGGCCTTCTCGGCATGTTCCACGACCGGTGCATAGGCGCGCACGGCGCCTTCCTTGCCGCCGAACTTGCGTTCAAGATAGCTGCGCCGGTCCATGCCTTCGCGCGGCATCTCGGGGTTGAGCTGGAACGGGTGCCATTCGATGGCAAAAGGGTGGTCGGGATGGTCCTGCAAAGCGCGGTCGAGATGCGCCTTGCCGATATAGCACCACGGGCAGATCGGGTCTGACATGATATCGAGTTTGATCGCTTCGGCCATGATGCGCCCCATCTATTGCTGCGCAATGGGCATAGCGGGCCGGGGCCGGTATCGCAAGCGGGCAGCGTTGCAAGCGCCCCGAGGCGCGGCTATAGCAAGCCCATGACAGATACGCCGCCCCGTTCCCTGATCCAGATCGCCCGCGAAAGCGGCGCGAGCGAGACCGCCCCGCCGGTCGACCTTGGTGCAAGGGTGCGCGAGCTGCGCAAGGCGCGCAATTGGACGCTGGAACAGGCCGCGCGGCAGGCGGGGCTGGCGCGCTCGACCTTGAGCAAGATCGAGAACGGGTTGATGTCGCCCACCTATGACGCGCTGAAAAAGCTCGCCGTGGGGCTAGAGATCACCGTGCCGCAGCTTTTCACCCCGCCCGCGGGGAGAAGATCACCGGCCGCATGGCCGTGACCCGCGCCGAGGAAGGTGCGCCCAAGGCCACCGGCACCTATGAGCATGTCCTGCTGGCCGACGCGCTGCGCAAGAAGCAGATGCTGCCCTACCGCGCCCGCATCCGCGCCCGCCGGATGGAGGAGTTCGACGGCTGGGTGCGCCATGACGGGGAGGAGTTCCTCTATGTGCTGACCGGCATGGTGCGGCTCTTCACCGAGTTTTACGAACCCGTCGACATGCGCCGGGGCGATAGCGCCTATTACGACGCTACCATGGGGCATAACGTTGTCTCGCTCAGCGATGAGGATGCGACGATCCTCTGGGTGACCTCACTGGTCTGACCCCTCCGCCGGTTGCCACCACCAGACCTCGGGCATGAAGTTCGGCCCATCGCCGTAAAGCGGGATGGTCTCGGGGTAGGCCATGCGCGCGTCATGGGCGATCAGCCCTTCGTCGAACTGCCAAAAGGGGATGACATAGCGCCCCGCCGTCAGGATACGGTCAAGCGCGCGGGTCGCGGCGACGAAATCCGCCGTTTCGCGGGCCTGCAACATCCTGTCGATCATGGCATCCACCGCCGGAGAGCGCACGCCCATGAGGTTGCGCGTGCCGGGCAGATCGGCGGCCTCCGACCCCAGTAGAAACGCTGCTCCGTACCGGGGCTGAGCGACAGCGCACGGCGGAAGGTCGTCATGTCGAAATCATAGCTGTTCTGCCGTGCAACGAATTGCGCATCATCTACGGTTTCGATCTCGGCAGTGATGCCAAGTCGCTTGAGGGCCTGCGTGTAAAGCTCTGCAATCGCTATGTTTTCACGGCTTCCCTTGGACAGCAGAATGGTGAAGGTCAGCGGCGTGCCGTCGCCCCGGCGCATGACGCCGCCTTCGGCCTCGTAACCTGCGGCATTCAGCTGCTGCATCGCGGCGCGGATGCCCGCGCGGTTGCGGGCAGAGCCGTCACCCACCGGCAGCTGATAGCCATCCACCGTGCCGGGCGGCAGCGTGTCGGCGTAATCGGCCAGCAGATCGAAAACCCGCCCCGACGCCGGACCGTCGCGCATGGCAAGGTCTGAGTTCGAGAAATAAGAGGTGATCCGGGGCAGGGTGCCGCCGGTCAACGTCTCGTTAATATACTCGAAGTTGAAGGCCGAAATCAGCGCGTCGCGCACCCGCCAATCGTCGAAAGGCGCGCGGCGGGCGTTCATGACAAAACCGGTCATGCCCGACGGTTTGCTATGCGGGAAGGTCGATTTCACCACCTCGCCGCGGGTGATCGCGGGGAAGTCGTATTGCGTGGCCCAAGTCTCGGCGTTGAATTCGCGCACGGCTGAGATTTGACCGGCCTTGAAGGCTTCGAAGAGCACATTGGCATCGCCGTAAAAGTCGATCTTCACCTCATCGTAGTTATGCGTGCCTTGGCGAAAGGGCACCTCTGCGCCCCAGTAATCTGGGTTGCGAGTCAGCGTGACATGGCGGCCCGCCTGATAGTCGGTGATGGTATAGGGGCCACTGCCCAAGGGGATTTCAGACAGGGGGCATTGGCAAAGTCCTGCCCCGCCCATTGCGCCTTGCTCAGGATGGGGCGCATCCCGGCGAGCAGGGCAAGCTCGCGGTTGTCGCTGCTGAAAGTCATCCGCAGGCTGCGCGGGCCGGTCTGTTCGATGCTGTCGATCTGCTGGCGCAGCCCGTGGTAGCGGGGGTGGCCTTCGGTGCCGAGCAGATCGAAAGAAAAGATCACATCCTCGACGGTGACGGGCGTGCCATCGGAAAACTGCGCCTCCTCGCGCAGGGTGAATTCCACCCAAGAGCGGTCCTCAGGCACCTCGATCGTCTCGGCCAGCAGGCCGTAAAGCGCGAAGGGTTCATCCCAGGACCGCCCCATCAAGGTCTCATGGGTGAAATGCGGCAATTGCCAAGGCGCGGTGCCCTTGCGGACGAAGGGGTTGAGGCTGTCGAATCCCCCGGTATTGCCCAGAACGATCTCACCCCCTTGGGGGCTTCGGGGTTCACGTAAGGGAGGGCGTCAAAATCGGCCGGCAGAGCAGGGTCGCCATACATAGCGATTCCATGTTGCGGGGCAGCCGATGCCGCTCCCGAGAGCAGAATCAGTGAAGAAAGGGCCGCAACGCCCCGTGCTTTCGAGAAAAATTCCCGGCTCATTTTTGAAACAATCACGATCTGCCCTTATTTTGTTGGAGTTATTCCATACCCGCGGATTCTCGCCTTATCAAACTTTTAGCTTGGATTGTGAGCGTGAAAGGCGTATACAGAGGTCACTGCTCGATAGGTTTCTTGCCTGTATGAAACCTGCCTCAATAACTTACGCCCGCCTCGCGCGGGCGTTTTTTTTGGCCAATTTTCACCGACCCTTAAGCTCCTTCGCGCAAACCCTTTCCCTTTGGCGCGCGCGCAGTACATGATGCAGGCGCAGCATGAACAAGGAGACGCGCCATGGCTTTCACCATCGACCTGTCCGGCAAGACAGCCGTCATCACGGGATCGAACTCTGGAATCGGACTGGGCATCGCCTGGGAATTGGCGCGGGCCGGGGCCGATATCGTGTTGAACTCTTTTACCGATGACGAGGCGGATCATGCGCTGGCGCAGGAGATTGCGCAGACATGCAACGTAACGGCCCGCTACATCAAGGCCGACATGTCCAAGGGGACGGACTGTCGGCGTTTGATTGCCGAAGCCGGGGTCTGTGACATTCTGGTGAACAACGCGGGCATCCAGCATGTCGCGCCAATTCCTGAGTTTCCGGCCGAGAAATGGGACGCGATCATCGCGATCAACCTGTCGTCGGCCTTTCACACCACCGCCGAGGCTTTGCCGATGATGCGCAAGGCGGGGTGGGGTCGGGTGATTAACATCGCCTCGGCCCATGGTCTGACGGCATCGCCCTATAAATCCGCCTATATCGCCGCGAAACATGGGATCGTCGGCCTCAGCAAGACCACCGCGCTTGAGACGGCGAAAGACCCGATCACCTGCAACGCGATTTGCCCCGGCTATGTGCTGACCCCGATCGTTGAGAAGCAGATCCCCGACACGATGAAGGAGTACGACATGAGCCGCGAAGAGGTGATCGAACAGGTCATGCTCACCCGGCAGCCGTCGCGCGAATTCGCCACTGTTGAGCAGATGGGCGGCACGGCAACCTTCCTATGCTCGGATGCAGCGGCCCAGATCACCGGCACGACGATCAGTGTCGATGGCGGCTGGACGGCTTTGTAAGCGCCGTGGCGGTCAAGAAACGCATCAACCTCGCCCTCCAAGGCGGCGGCGCCCATGGCGCTTTCACTTGGGGGGTGCTTGACCGGCTGTTGCAGCAGGACGATCTGGATATCTGCGGGATCTCGGGCACCTCGGCGGGGGCGCTGAACGGGGCGGCATTGAAATCGGGGATGATCTCGGGCGGTCGCGAGGGCGCCCGGGAGAACCTTGATTGGCTTTGGGCGCAGGTCTCTGGCATTTCGGACCTGCGGCTGTCCCATTGGCTGGCGCCTTTCGGTTTGGACAAGCTCAGTCAGGCGATGGAATATTCGCTGCCCATGGCAATCTCGGATTCGCTGACGCGGGTCGTGTCACCCTATGCTTACGGCCCGTTCTATCGCAACCCGCTCGAAGATGTCGTGGCGCGGTTCGACTATGGCAAAGTGGGCGCGCATAAGCCGCCGTTCTTTTTCGTCTGCGCCACACGGGTGCGCAACGGCAAGATCAGGGTGTTTGAGGGGGACGAGATCGGGCCTGATGCCTTGCTCGCCTCAGCCTGTCTGCCGACGATCTTTAAGGCGGTTGAGATTGACGATGCCCAGACCGGCCAGCGCGAAGCGTTTTGGGACGGCGGCTATACCGGCAATCCGGCGCTGTTTCCGCTGTTCCGCGATGACCTGCCCGAAGATATCGTGGTGGTGAACATCAACCCGCTCGACCGCGAAGACCTGCCGGTCACACCGCAGCAAATCCAGAACCGCATCAATGAGATCAGCTTTAATTCCAGCCTCTTGCGCGAGATGCGGGCGATTGACTTCGTTCAGCGGCTGATTGCGGATGGCACCCTGCCGGAGGGGCGGATGAAGCGGGTGCACATGCATATGATCGCCGACGACGCGCTGATGGCGCAGCTGTCGGTGGCGACGAAACTGATGCCCAACCCGGCGGTGATCCGGGCGCTGCATGAGGCAGGCGTGGCGGCGGCGGATCGGTTTCTAGAGGAGCACTTCGACGATCTGAACCAGCGCAGCAGCGTCGATCTACCCGCGATGTTCGGCTGAGTTTTCAGGGTCCGACAGCGCCAGCGCCTCGGGCAGATCGGCACCGGGGCGCGGCGGATAGACCAGCCCGGCAGAGATCACCAGCTTCGCCGCGTCTTCGACGCTCATGTCGAGTTCGATCACATCCTCCCGCGGCAGGAACAGTAAGAAGCCAGAGGTTGGGTTCGGCGTGGTGGGCAGAAAGACCGAGAGCATCTCGCCGCCCGCGTTGGTACGGGCCAAGACCTCTCCCTTCGCCTCGGTCGAGATGAAACCAAGCGCCCAGATGCCGCGCCGGGGGTATTCGATCAGGCAGGCGGTCTCAAAGCTCCGCTCGGACTGGGCGAAGATCGTCTCGGAAATCTGTTTGATGCCGGAATAGATCGTCCGCACGACGGGGGTGCGTTCCACCAGACTTTCGGCGAAGCGGATCATCGAACGGCCAATCAGCCCTTTCGCGGCCCAGCCCACCATGACGGTGAAGATCAGAAAGATCACCACCCCAAGGCCACGCACGTTGAACTGCATCGACGGGTCGAGACCCAAGAAATCTTGGAGCAGCCGGTCGGGATGGTAGGCTTTGGGCACCAATGGCAGCACGAAACCGTCGATCCAACCGACCACGCTCCAGATCAGCCAGATGGTCAGCCCGACAGGCGCAATCACGACCAGACCGGTCAGGAAAGACGCGCGCAGCCTTGCGACAAGGCTGCGCCGAACCTGCGTTGGGTCGGGATCAAAAGGTGTGTTCATCTGCGCCGTTTTCCGAAGAGTTAATCGCAACATAGCTAAGGCGTATGCCCCGGCCCGGCAATGGCTCCGCGGTGTTTTTCGCCTTTAACGCGGCAGGTTGACGAGGTTTGCGGCGATCTTGGCCCCCAGCCGGGCATTGTTGCGCACCAGTGCGATATTGGCGGTCAGCGAACGGCCCTCGGTCAGCTCGAAGATGCGTTGCAACAAGAAGGGGGTCACGCCCTTGCCGTGGACCCCTTGAGCATCGGCCTCGGACTGGGCCTGCGCGATGATTGGGGCGAGTTCGGCGGCGGGGATTTCCTCTGCCGCGGGGATCGGGTTGGCCACCAACTGGCCGCCGGGCAGGCCCATGGCGGCGCGGGTGCGGTGGGCTTTGGCAAGGGCAGCGGCATCATCAAGGCGCAGCGGCGATTGCAGGTCCGACCCTGCGCTCCAGAAGGCGGGGAAGCTGTCTTGGCCTACGGTGATGACCGGCACGCCTTGGGTTTCCAGCACTTCCAGCGTCTTCGGTACGTCGAGGATCGCCTTGGCGCCCGCCGCGATAACGGTGACGGGGGTTTGGGCCAGTTCCATGAGATCGGCGGAGATGTCAAAGCTCTCTTCCGCGCCCTTATGCACGCCGCCGATGCCGCCGGTGGCGAAGACTTCGATGCCCGCAAGATTGGCGGCGATCATGGTGGCGGCGACGGTGGTGGCACCTGTGCCGCCCGAGGCGATGCAGACGGCCATATCGGCGCGCGACAGTTTGGCCACGTCTTTGGCTTGGGCCAGATCGCTCAGCTGGTCATCGTCTAGACCAATGTGCAGCGCGCCACGGATCACGGCGATGGTGGCGGGCACGGCGCCTGCGTCGCGAATGTCCTGCTCAACCTGCCGCGCCACTTCGAGGTTTTGCGGATAGGGCATGCCATGGGTGATGATGGTGCTTTCCAAGGCCACGATCGGCGCGGCGTTCTCGCGGGCCTTGGCCACCTCGGCGCTGAAGGTCAGGGGCAGGGCGGATGTGGCGGTGGTCATATCTTGGTCTCTCCGGAAACGTAAAGGGCGGCGGCATCGAGTGCTGCCTTGAGGGCGGATTGCGCAACGGCACCGCCAAGTTCAGCGGCCACATGGGCCGCCATGAATGTATCGCCTGCACCCGTGACCCGGGCGACATGCACCTGCGGCGGGGTGAGGGTGATGATCTCGTCGCCTTGGCCCACGGTGGCGGGGTTGCCGCCGTCGGTCACCACGGCACGGCGTGCGCCACGGGCCAGCAGGGCGCGGGCGGCGGTTGGGGAATCGTCAAAGCTCGACTGGCAGAGCAGCCCGGCTTCTTCGAGGTTCACGTAAAGCGTGCCGCGCCCGGCCTTGAGGAAGGGCGTGAGCCGCAGCGCCTTGCCGGGAGAGGCGGGCGCGACGCGCAGGTCGGCCTTTGCCAACAGCGGGCTTTGCGCCATCCGGGCCAGCAGTTCGACGGTCAGGTTGCCATCAAGCGCCACGGCCCCTTCGTAGGGGCTGGGCAGGCTGCCATCCTCCAGCGGGCGCAGGATCTTGTCGCCCGCAGCCTCCAGCGAATGGGCATCGGCAATCGCGGCGATCAACCCGTTGGACCCTTCGACGGCCATGTAACGGTCGGTCGGCAAATCGTCCGAGCGGTAGACGTGATCGGTGATCAGCCCGCGCAGGGCGCAGGCGGCGATCAACTCATCCCCTTCGGCATCGCGCCCCACGGCGGAAAGCAGCGCCGGCGTCAGCCCAAAGCGCGCCAGCGCCATGCCGATGTTCAGGGCCACGCCGCCGGGCAGGCGGGTGATCCGCCCCGGCATGTCAGAGCCTTGGCGCATGGCGTTTTCAGAACGGCCGATCACGTCCCAAAGGACGGAGCCGATGCAAAGGATGTCAGCTGTCTTGGTCATGCGGCGCTTCTAGCCGCCAAATCTCCCCACGCGCAAGCGGCGTTATTGTGGCACCGCGAATGTCAGCGCCGCCCAGAGCGTTTCCCAGACCGGTTGATCGGGGTCGTAGCCCGCGCTCGCCTGCGCCTCTGCCGCCGGGCGCAGCACCACCGCGTCAAAGAGGTATTCATGGCCGGCCGTGACCGGAATCAGTGCTTCGCCCGCCGCATCGGTGCGGTGGAGGGTGATGGTCACGCTGTCATCCGGCGCGCGGTCGAACACTTCGATCTGCGCGTTGGCGCGAGGGGTGCCTTGATAGAGGAGTGCCACCTTCATCTCACCCGCGAAATCTACGGCATAGGGATTCGCCAGCGCCACGAACTCCGTCGCCATGCCGGTGGGCGCATCCTGCCCCGTGCCCGCGCCGAGGGCGATCAGGGTTTTGACGTGGCGGGTGTAGCTTTCGACGACCTTCTCGGTCGACCAGCCGTTCGCGCGGTGATCGCTCTCAGCCTTAGGGAAGTCCTTATGCGCGGCGAACCGGAGGAACTTGTCGAAGTCCTCATAGGTGACTTTGGAAGGCGTCGTTTCGGCCACCGCCACCACCAGCGCGTCACCCTCGGGCGCGGGGAGGCTCAGGGCAGGGCTGTCGCCCGCGCGCGGCGATAGCGGGACCTCTTTCCCGCCGATTTTGACCTCAAAACGCGTCAGCCGGTTGGGCAGATAGGGAAAGGCCGCGCCGGTAAATTCCTCACCATTGCGAAAATGCGCCGCGATCTTTTCACCGCTTTCCACTTGATAGTTCACCGGCGACAGCCAGTATTCATGTGCAAAGGCAGGCACTGCCGATAAGATACTGAAAATAATAGCGGACAACTGGGACAGTTTCATGAAGAGAACTTTCATTTTGTTAAGATCCAAGCTGGCGTTGCTGTGGCTGTTGTCAAGCGCGGTGCTGCTTTCGGCGGGCGCGGGTGCACAGGCGCATGAGGTCAAACCAACGATCGCGGATCTGACCGTGGCCGACGGGCGGGCGGTGCTGGCGCTGGAGGTCAACCTTGAAGCGCTCTTGGCGGGCATCGACCTCGATACCGTCGAAGACACCGACAATGCCGAGAATGCGAGCGATTACGATGCGCTGCGCAGCCTGCCCGCCGCGCGCATCGCCGACCGCGCGCCTGAGCTTTTGCCGAAGTGGAACAGCCTGCCGCTGCTCAGCGTCGATGGCGCCGCCGTGCCGTTGGAGAGTGTGACACTCGAGGTGCCCGATGGGGTTGCCGCCGAACTACCGCGCGACAGCCAGTGGCGGCTGGAGGGCGCGGTGCCTATGGGCGCCGAAGAGGTACAGGTGACGTGGACGGATGGCGCGGGCGCGCTGGTGCTGCGCCAGCAAGGGGTGGAGGCGCCCTATACCGGATATCTGTCGGGCGGTGAGACCAGCCCCGAAATCGCCCTTGGGGCGGTGATGCTGAAAGCGGCTGGCAGGCTTTCGTCAGCTACATCCCGGTCGGGTTCGATCACATCCTGCCGAAAGGGCTGGACCACATCCTCTTTGTCTTGGGCCTATTCTTTCTGTCGACCCGCCTACGGCCTTTGATCTGGCAGATCACCGCCTTCACGCTGGCCCATACGGTCACGCTGGCGCTTGGCGCCTTGGGCTGGGTCAACGTGCCGGGGGCCATCGTCGAGCCGCTGATCGCCGCGTCGATCACCTATGTCGCGGTCGAGAATATCTTTCACTCCGCCCTGAACCGCTGGCGGCCTTTGGTGATCTTTGGCTTTGGGCTGTTGCACGGGCTTGGCTTCGCCTCGGTGCTGGGAGATTTTGGCCTACCTGCGGGGCAATTTGTGCCTGCGCTCATCGGCTTCAACATCGGGGTGGAACTGGGCCAGCTGGCAGTAATCGCCATCGCCTTCGTTTTGGTCGGCTGGGCGATGAATCGCGACTGGTACCGCCGCGCCATCGCGGTCCCTGCCTCCTGCGTCATCGCGGCGGTCGGGGCCTATTGGTTCATCGAACGGGTGTTTCTGTAAGCAAGCGGGCAGCCCTTAACCGGGCTGCCCTAGGGGCCGCTTAGCCCTGCATGGCGGCGATCAGAGTGGCGAGTTCGGCCACCGGATCGTCTTTGTCCCAAATCTCGGTCCCGATGCCGAAAAAGTCGGTCCGAGGGGCGAGGTCGCGGATCATGTTGATGTCGAGCGCGCCTTCGGCGACGACGGGCACTTCGATGACTTCGGACCACCACTGAAACAGATCGGCCTCGGCAAAGCTTCCATCGCCAAGGGCGCTGGCTTGGGTCGGGCCGAAGCTGATGTAGTCCGCTCCGGCTTCGCCAGCCGCCATCCCCTCATGCCGCGATGTGCCGCAGAAGGCGCCGACGATGGCATCTTCGCCCAGTTCTTTGCGGGCATGGCGCACGGTGCGAGCGGCATCGCTAAGGTGTACACCGTCAAGGCCAAGCTTTTCGACCAGCAGCAGATGATCCGAGATCACCAAGGCCACGTCGCGCGCATGGGTCACTTCGCGCAGCGCGTCACCGGCGCGGGCGAGGCGGTCTTCATCCCGGGTCGAAAGCGCCATGCGCACACAGGCCACCGGATGGGCGTCGAGCACGGCGGCGAGTTGCGCGGGGAATTGGCTCAGCTCAACTTCGGGCGGGGTGATAAGGTAAATCTGCGGCTGTTCTGGCGCGTCCATGGTCACTGTCCTTAATCGGGTCTGGGAGCCTGACTAGCGCAGGGCGTTGCAAAAGAAAACGGATATGCGTGTGTCGCGCGGGCTTTCTTGCGGTGCTGCGGCGCAGGGGCTATGAGGCGCGCATGACAGAGACATCCTCCTCCCCCGTTCAGCCCGCGCCGATCCCGGCCATCGTGCTTGTCCGCCCCAGATGGGCGAGAACATCGGCGCCGCGGCGCGCGCGATGTGGAATTTTGGCCTCGATCACATGCGGGTCGTGGCCCCGCGCGACGGCTGGCCGAGCCAATCCGCCGTGGCCATGGCCTCGGGGCGGGGCGGCTGTTGGACGAGGCACAGCATTGCGCCGATCTGCCCGAAGCGCTTGGCGATTGCGATTTCACCTTTGCCACCACGGCGCGCAGTCGCGATCTGACGAAACCGGTCTACAGCCCTGAGGCTGCGATGCGGTTGGCGGCGGAGAAAATCGCGGCGGGCCAACGGGTTGCGGTGCTGTTCGGACCCGAGCGGGCAGGGCTTGAGAATGAGGATATCGCGCAGGCCAATGCCATCGTCTCGGTCCCGGTGAACCCAAAGTTCGCCTCTCTCAACCTCGCGCAATGCGTGCTGTTGATGTCTTACGAATGGATGCGGGCGCAGGGTGACGTGACCCATGAGGTGGTCGAGATGGCGGGCACCGATTGGGCCAAGGGCGCCGAGGTTGACCATCTGGCGCGGCATTATGAGGAGCAGTTGACTGAGGCCGGGTTCTTCTTCCCCGAGCATAAGGTTGCCTCGATGAAGCTCAACCTTCGCAACATGTGGTCGCGGATGCCGCTGACGCGGGCGGATGTGCAGATGTTGCATGGCATCCTGCGGCAAATGGTCCGCTGGAAGGAGAAGGGCTGAGCCAAAGCCCGGCCCGGAATCAAGCCGCAGGCGCCGGGCCATCGCCTGCCCGCCCCACGGGGAGGCGATTTTGCAAAGCAATGCAACACCTTACGCATGTTGCACCATCGCTGAGCCATAAAGTGGCATGACGGCCCCGTCGGATCGCCACCCCCGGGCAGGCGATGGCCCTCACCTGTCTGGCGACCCCACCCCGCTAGACCTTTCTCTGCCCATGTCATACCACTCTATCCAAACGGAAAAAGAGGCGCGCCATGGCGGAGAAACGCAAACTGTTCGAAGAGGTCGGGACCGACCAACCCAGCCGTGCGCCGGTGCAAACCGGCACGATCGACAAGGGCCGGGGCGGCGCGCGCGGGCCGATCCGGGTCTGGCTGATGATCCTCTTTGCGCTGGTCTTTGTCATGATCGCCGTGGGCGGGCTGACGCGGCTCACTGACTCCGGTCTCAGCATCACGGAATGGCGCCCGGTGACCGGTGCCTTGCCGCCGATGAACGAGGCCGATTGGCAGTCTGAATTCGAGAAATACAAGCAGATCGACGAGTTTCAGGTCCAGAACTCTTGGATGGAACTCTCTGATTTCAAAAGCATCTACTGGTGGGAATGGGGGCATCGGCAGCTTGGCCGGGTGATCGGCCTCGTCTGGGTCTTGGGCTTTCTCTACTTCTTCCTGCGCCGCCAAATCCCTGTCGGCTGGACCAAACGGCTGCTTTTTATCGGCGCTTTGGGCGGCGCGCAGGGGGCGATTGGCTGGTGGATGGTCGCCTCGGGCGTGACCAGCGGGCAGGGGGTGACGGATGTGGCCTCCTACCGTTTGGCGACGCATTTGGGGCTGGCCTTTGTCATCCTCGGCTTCATCACTTGGTATGTGCTCTTGCTGGGCCGCAGCGAACGCGATCTGATTCAGGCCCGCCGGGCTAAGGAGGCCAAGCAATTCGGCATGGCAACGGGTCTGTTGCATTTTGCCGCATTGCAGATCCTGTTGGGCGCCTTGGTCGCAGGGATTGACGCGGGTCGCTACTTCGTCGACTGGCCGCTGATGCAGGGGCAGTTCTTCCCGCCCGAGGCATTCGACATCACGCCGACGTGGCGGAATTTCTTTGAGAACCCGGGGTTGGTGCAATTCATGCACCGGATGGCGGGCTATCTGCTTTTCGCTTTCGGGGTGGTCGTCTGGCTGCGCGGTCGCCGCTCGGCCCATGCCCGGACGCGCTTTGCTTTCAACGCCGTGATGGCGGCGCTATCTTTGCAAGTGGTTCTGGGCATCACCACCGTTCTCTATGCCGCGCCCGTGCATCTGGCGCTCGCGCATCAGGCGCTGGCCGTGCTGCTTTGGGTGCTGATCCTGCGCGCGCGCTTCCTCGCGGCCTATCCCGTCGCCACATCGCTGAGAGGCTGAGACATGACTGCATATGATGATTTGATGGCTTTTCAGCGCGACACCGAGGCGCTGGCGCAGGTCGCAGGCCGTTTAGGCTGGGATCAGGAAACGGTCATGCCTCGGGGCGCGGCCCCGCAGCGGGCCGAGGAAATGGCGGCGATGGAAAGCGTTCTGCACGCCCGCCGCATTGACCCGCGCATCGCTGATTGGCTGGCCCAGATCGAGCCCGCTGCGTTGGACGCGGTCGGGCAGGCGAACCTGCGCCACATCAAGCGCGACTTTGACCGCGCCACCCGCGTTCCCGCCGATCTGGCGGCGCGTATCGCCCGCGTCACCTCCGCCGCCCAAGGCACTTGGGCCGAGGCCCGCGCCGCCGATGACTTCGCGGCCTTCGCCCCCACTCTGAAAGAAGTGATCGCCCTCAAACGCGAAGAGGGGGCCGCGCTGGCCGAAGGGCGCGGGATCGGGATCTACGACGCCATGCTAGAGGATTACGAGCCCGGCACCACGGCGGCGGACCTCGAAGCCATGTTTGGCGCGCTGCGGCCAAAACTCTCCGAACTGCGCGCCGCCGTCCGCGAAGCCGAAGCGCCGCCGGTGTTGGAGGGTGTCTTTGATGAAGCGGCGCAGATGACCCTCACCGCCAAACTGGCGCGGCGCTTTGGCTATGATCTGGCCACCGGGCGCATCGACAAGGCGGTGCATCCCTTCTCCTCCGGATCGGGGCTGGACGTGCGGATCACCACGCGAACCAATGGCCTCGACCCGTTCAATTGCTTTTATTCCACCGTGCATGAGGTGGGCCATGCGGCCTATGAGCAAGGGATTGACAGCGCCTATCTGCTGACGCCTTTGGGCCGGGGCGTGTCGATGGGGGTGCATGAAAGCCAAAGCCGCATCTACGAAAACCAAATTGGCCGCAGCCGCGCCTTCACCGGGTGGCTCTTTGGTGAGATGACGGCGGTCTATGGCGATTTCGGCGTACCGGATGCCGAGACCTTCTACCGGATCGTCAACCGCGTGTCCGATGGTTTCATTCGGACCGAGGCGGATGAGCTTCAGTACAATCTTCATGTTCTGTTACGTTTCGATCTTGAACGGGCGCTGATGTCGGGCGACCTTCAGGTCGACGGGTTGGAAGCGGCGTGGAACGATCGCTTCGAGGCTGACTTCGGCTATCCCGTCGACCGCCCGTCAAACGGTGTCTTGCAGGACGTGCATTGGTCGGTCGGGCTTCTGGGCTATTTCCCGACCTATAGCCTCGGCAACGTCTATGCGGGATGCCTTCACGAGGCTTTGCGGGAGGCCGTACCCGAACTTGACGAGGCTTTGGCGAGAGGGGACACGAGCGCAGCCACAGGTTGGCTGCGTGAAAACGTGCAAAAGCATGGCGGACTTTACGAGCCGCGTAAGGTAATCACCCGCGCTTGCGGAAAGCCGCCGACCGAGGCACCGTTGCTGACCTACCTAGAAAACAAGTTCACGGAACTGTATGGAATTTAAGCATCTAAGATGGGGAACAAACTGGTTTCTAGGATGTTGCTTAGACAGCGGGCATCAGTATAATTCTTAACTCTAGCTTAACATTTCGCCTTTGCGCTGGCTAAGATTATATGCGATGGTGCAGTGAGTTAAAAATTTTGACGAGATACAGGAGTACCTAGACATGAAAATTCTTGCAACGGTAGCGGCGACTATCGCTCTTTCGGGTGCTGCTTTTGCTCAGACGACTACTCAAGCAGCTGTGCTTGGTGCGTCTGACGATGCAGTTTATTCGCTTCAGGTACAGGGCGCCAATGGCGTGATCTATAACTGCAAGCCCGATCCGGTCACAGTTGACGGCAACTTGGCACGCGTCTGCACACCGGCCTCCGGCGCTGGTCTGTTCGAAGCAGGCGCTGGCCTGGGTGGCGGCGCAGCCGCTGCAGGTGCAGCTCTGGTTCTGATTGCGATTGCAGCCGGGTCGTCCTCCTCCACGACAACTACTACTACCAATTAATTTCCTGACGGAAGTTTAAGATTGGAAAATCCCCCGCGCTGATGGCGTGGGGGATTTTTTTGGTGTGCAGAGATGTTTCAAAGTAATCCCCCGCCCCACAGCATATGCATGGGCGGGATGGCCGCCGATCACTCGGCGGCGCTGTCACCCTCGGCTTCATCCTCTTCGTTGCCCTGATCGGCGATCCAGGCCACGCTGACGACTTCCTCGTTCTTGCCGGTGCTGAACACTTTCACACCACCAGCGCTGCGCGAGCGGAATGAGATGCCTTCTACCGGCACGCGGATCGACTGGCCCTTGGAGGTCGCCAGCATCACCTGATCGGACATTTCCACCGGGAAGCAGGCGACGATGGGGCCGTGGGCCATGGCCTTGGTCCAAGCGGTCACGCCCATGCCGCCGCGGCCCCGCACCGGGTAGTCATGAGCCGAGGAAACCTTGCCCGCGCCCTTGGCGGTGATCGTCAGGATGAGATCCTCGGCGGCGGACATTTCGGCATAGCGTTCGGTGCTGAGCTGGCCAGCTTGAACCTGCTCCTCCTCGTCATCGCTGCTGTCATCGTCGGTCAGCCCCGCCATCAGACGGCGCTGTTTGAGATAGGCGACACGCTCTTCCGAACTTGCCTCAAAGTGCCGGATCACGGACATGGAGACGAGGTTGTCGCCTTCGCCCAGACGGATGCCGCGGACGCCTACGGAGTTGCGCGAGTTGAACACCCGCACATCGGTCGCCGGGAAGCGGATTGCGCGGCCCGCGTCGGTGACCAGCATCACGTCATCGTCGTTCGAGGCGATGCGCGCGTTGATCAGCGTGGTGCCCTCATGCTCGCCTTCGAACTTCATGGCGATCTTGCCGTTGGCCTTCACATTGGTGAAATCCGACAGCTTATTGCGCCGCACGGTCCCGGCAGAGGTGGCGAAGATCACCTGCAGGTCGTCCCATTCCTTCTCATCCCGGTCCACGGGCATGATCGCGGCGATGGAGACGCCGGTCGGAATAGGCAGGATATTTACGATGGCCTTGCCCTTGGCGGTGCGTGCGCCCTGCGGCAGGCGCCATGTCTTCAGCTTGTAGACCATCCCGTCGGTGGTGAAGAACAAAAGCTGCGTATGGGTGTTGGCGACGAAGAGGTTGGTGACGACATCCTCCTCCTTGGTCTGCATGCCCGAGACACCCTTGCCGCCGCGGCGCTGCGCGCGGAAATCGGCCAGAGGCGTGCGCTTGATGTAGCCGCCGGAGGTCACGGTCACGACCATTTCCTCGCGGGCGATCAGGTCTTCGTCTTCCATGTCGCCCGACCAGTCGACGATCTCGGTCCGGCGCGGCACGGCGAATTGCTCGCGCACCTCGCGCAACTCCTCCGAGATGATGCCGAGGATGCGCTCGCGGCTGCCCAGAATCTCAAGGTATTCTTTGATCTTACCCGCCAGCTCTTCCAGCTCGTCGGTCACTTCCTTAACGCCAATCTGGGTGAGGCGCTGCAGACGCAGTTCCAGAATGGCGCGGGCCTGAGCTTCGGAGAGGTTGTAGGTGCCGTCTTCGTTCGCCGTATGGGTCGGGTCGTCGATGAGCGCGATATAGGGCAGGATGTCCTCGGCGGGCCAGCGGCGGGTCATCAGCTTCTCGCGCGCCTCGGCGGCGTCGGCGGAGGAGCGGATGGTGGCGACGACTTCGTCGATATTGGTGACTGCGACCGCGAGACCACAAAGGATATGGCTGCGCTCGCGCGCCTTGCGCAAAAGGTAGGCCGTGCGGCGCGCCACGACATCTTCGCGGAAGTCGATGAAGTAGCTCAGGAATTTGCGCAAAGTAAGCTGCTCAGGCCGGCCGCCGTTCAGCGCCAACATGTTGCAGCCGAAGTATGTCTGCATCGGGGTGAAGCGGTAAAGCTGGTTCATCACCACTTCTGCGGTGGCGTCGCGTTTGAGTTCGATCACCACACGCACGCCGTTGCGGTCGCTCTCATCCTGAACGTGGGCGATGCCCTCGATCTTCTTTTCGCGGACCTGTTCGGCGATCTTTTCGATCATCGTGGCTTTGTTGACCTGATAGGGGATCTCGTCGATGACGATGGCCCAGCGGTCTTTGCGGATTTCCTCGACCCGGGTCTTGGCGCGGATCACCACGCTGCCACGGCCCTCAAGGTAGGCTTTGCGCGCGCCGGAGCGGCCCAGCATGATGCCGCCAGTGGGAAAGTCGGGGCCGGGGACGTATTCGATGAGCTGTTCCGATGTCAGGTCCGGATCGTCGATCAGCGCGAGGCAGGCATCAACCACCTCGCCGAGATTATGCGGCGGGATGTTCGTCGCCATGCCGACGGCGATACCGCCCGCGCCGTTGACCAGCATGTTCGGAAAGCGTGCGGGCAGGACGGTCGGTTCCTGCTGCTTGCCGTCGTAGTTGTCCTGAAAATCGACGGTTTCCTTGTCGATATCGGCCAGAAGATAGGCGGCGGGCTTGTCCATGCGCACTTCGGTATAGCGCATGGCCGCCGGGTTATCGCCGTCCATCGAGCCGAAGTTGCCCTGACCGTCCAGAAGCGGCAGCGACATGGAAAAATCCTGCGCCATCCGCACAAGCGCGTCGTAAATCGCGCTGTCGCCATGGGGGTGGTACTGGCCCATCACGTCGCCCACGGGACGGGCGGATTTGCGGTAGGGTTTGTCATGCGTGTTGCCGGTCTCATGCATCGCGTAGAGGATGCGGCGGTGCACCGGTTTCAGACCGTCGCGCAGGTCGGGAATCGCGCGGCTGACGATCACGCTCATCGCGTAGTCCAGATAGGACGTGCGCATCTCGTGTTCGATGGTCACCGACGGCCCGTGGAAGATGGGCTTTTCGTCTGCGTTTTCAGGGGTATCCGGCGTATCGGTCACGTATCTTGCCCACCATTTTTATGGTTCTATATCTTGGGGTTTTCTATAGCAGACGGGGCATATCAGGTGCAATGGCTGTGGCCGAAACGCACTGGCAGCACTTGGGGCGAAGTGCCAACACACTGTTTTCATTGAAAAGTAATTCTGACCGCGCAAACTTGTTCTACTGAGGCAGCAAGGGAGGCGCAACATGCCCCGCAGTGAAACCGAATTGATGCTAAAAGGTTACGGGCTGACCACGGCAGAGTTCTTTTACCACATGCCCGATTATAGCCATGTGCTGAACAGTTATATCTGGCAGGATTACGACATCGCACCGGACCATCCGCGCCTGTTCGAATTCGTCGAATTCTGGCGCGCGGAGTTGGACGGTCCGCTGCATTCGGTCCGGTTCACCCATCGCAAGCTGATCGGCCCCGGCGAATGGCAAAACCAAGTGGGGGAGTTCACGCTACATTGAGCCGATAAGCCCTTGGGCAGGGGCGTCAGGCCGAACAGCTTGCCCCGCCCAAAACGCAGAATTTGGCGCAGTGCGGGTGGTTCAGGGCCACGTCGCGCTCCGCCTCGGCCAATGTGGTCCCGAGTTCAAACTCAGGGTCGTAGGGCAAGAGCGTGCAGGCCAGCACGGCGGGCTTCTCGGCCCCCTTGCGTTTGACCACCATCCGGGAGGAGGCGCACATCACCGCGTCAGGGGACTTGTCCAAAATGCCCCAGCAGGCGGTGGTGATTTCGGGCACCTCGACCGCCTCGTCCATCTCGGGGAAGAGGACGGTCATGGCGGGGTCTTGTGCGTCGATGTCAAAGCCGTGTTCGGCGTAGAAGGCGGAATAGCCCGCGCGGCTGTCGGCATCGCTGTCGGCAAAGATCGACCGCCCCGCCACGGCCATGCGAAAGCCGTTGTCGCGGAGCCATTCCATGCCGGTCAGGGTTTTGTCGAAGGCACCTGTCCCACGTTCCGCATCATGCAGGTCGCGGCGATAATGGTCGACGGAGATGCGGAAGGTCATCTTGCCGGGATAGGCATTGCGCAGCCGCAACAGCCCCTTTTGCACCGATTTACGCATCATCGGGCGCATCGCGTTGGTCAGGATCAGCACCTCGTAACCGCGCTCCAGCGAGGCTTCGGTGATCTCGATCATCTGGGGGTTCATGAAGGGCTCGCCGCCGGTGAAGGCAATCTCGCGCACCGGCCAGCTACGCTGCTCGATCTGGTCGAGATAGTCGCGCACCTCATCCGCGGTGATATAGACCAGCGCGTCGTTCTTGGGGCTGGAGGCGATATAGCAGTTTACGCATTCGATGTTGCACAGGGTGCCTGTGTTGAACCAAAGCGTTTCCGCCCCGCGCAGGGCCACGGTGGCGCGGGGTTCCCCCTTGGCGGTGACCGCCGGGTTCTGGAACTTGCCCTCGTTTGCTTGCGCAATATCTTTCATGATTGTTCCTTGCGTGATCCCGTGTGTTCCTGTTGTGGTAAGCTATTGCGGCGCACCCTAAAAGTCCAAGCACCGGGGCGCACAGTCTTGTGATGTAGGGAAAAATAAGTATGTTTGCGCTAACTCTGCCATTCTGCCCGGACAAGGATTAATCAATGGTTTCGCGTGTTATCCCTGTCGACCCCTTCGATCTTGTCATCTTTGGCGGCACCGGCGATCTGGCCCGGCGCAAGATTTTGCCGGGTCTTTACCGGCGATATTGTGCGGGTCAAATGCCCGAAGAGGCGCGGATCATCGGGGCTGCGCGCACCGAGATGGACGCCAAAGGCTACCGCGAGATGGTGGCCGAAGCGATTGAAGAGTTTGGCGGGAAAGACGCCTGCGATAACCTCGACGCCTTTCTCGCCAAGCTTGACTATGTCGCCATCGACGCACGCGGAGAGACCGGCTGGGCCGAGCTGCAGGACCTGATGTCCGGCAAGGACCGGATCGAGGTCTATTACTTCTCTGTCGCGCCGGGGCTTTTCGGTGATCTGGCCGAACGGTTGCAGCAATGGGGCATGGCGGGCGAAGAATGTCGCATTGTCGTGGAAAAACCCTTTGGCCGCGATCTGGAGAGTGCGCGCGCCCTCAACGCGACGCTGGCCACCTATTTTAAAGAACAGCAGATCTACCGGATCGATCACTATCTCGGCAAAGAGACGGTGCAGAACCTCATGGCCGTGCGCTTTGGCAACATGCTGTTCGAGCCGCTGTGGAACCGCCAATACGTCGACCACATCCAGATCACCGTGGCCGAGACGGTGGGCGTCGGCGGCCGTGGGGAGTATTACGACAAATCCGGCGCGATGCGGGACATGGTGCAGAACCACTTGATGCAACTCTTGTGCCTGATCGCGATGGAGCCGCCCGCGCGTTTCGACCCTGATGCGGTGCGCGATGAAAAGCTGAAAGTGATCCGCGCGATCGATCCGGTGCTGCCGCATCACCTCGTGCGCGGGCAGTATGAGGCCGAGGAGGGCAATGAAGAAGATGCCCCCAGCTACCGCGATGCCGTCGGCAACCCGCGTTCGCGGACCGAGAGTTTCGTGGCGTTGAAGGCCCATATCAGCAACTGGCGTTGGCATGGCACGCCGTTCTATCTGCGCACCGGCAAACGCATGGTGGCGCGGTCGAGCGAGATCACGGTGGTTTTCAAAGACACGCCGCATTCCATCTTTGCCGAAGACGCTGGCCGTCATCGCAACGTGCTGTCGATCCGCTTGCAGCCGAACGAGGGCATCACTCTTGGCGTGACGATCAAGGAACCGGGGCCGGGGGGCATGCGTCTGGTCGATGTGCCGCTCGACATGACCTTTGCCGAAGCGCTTGGCCCCGATGGGGGCGATCAGGTCGATGCCTATGAGCGGCTTATCATGGATGTGATCCGGGGCAACCAGACATTGTTCATGCGCGACGACGAGGTCGAGGCCGCCTGGGCCTGGACCGATCCGATCATCCAAGGCTGGGAGGCGCGTCACGACGTGCCCAAACCCTATGACAGCGGCTCGGCGGGGCCCACGGATGCGACAGAAATGATGCGGCGCGATGGCCGTGAATGGCGAAAGGTATCCCCATGAACATCATCGAATATGCGGACCGCGAAATGCTGGTGATGAATGTCGCCAACAAACTGGCGGGCAAGTTGAAATCGGCGCTTTCGGGCAATGACCGCGTGTCTTTCGCGGTGCCGGGCGGCTCTACCCCCGGCCCGATCTTTGAGATGCTCAGCGCGACCGATCTGGATTGGAGCCGGGTGGATGTGATGTTGACCGATGAGCGTTGGGTGGACGTGGATGACCCGCTGTCGAACGCGCGTCTGGTGCGCGAGCATCTGATGAACGACCGCGCCGCGGCGGCGCAGTTCATCCCATTTTTCCGCCCCGGGCTTTCTCCGGGCGAGGGGGCAGAGGTGGTGGCCCCCAGTCTGACGGATCATGTGCCGATCTCTGTCCTGCTGCTTGGCATGGGCGACGACATGCACACCGCCTCGCTTTTCCCCGGTGATCCGAGCTTGCCTGACGCTTTGGCCGCCGATGCCCCGCTTTTGTGCCCGGTCTATCCCGAGGGCCAGCCCACTGCGCGGGTCACGCTGCCGGCGCATGTGCTCGACGGGGCGCTGAACAAACATCTCGTGATTTTCGGGGATGAGAAACGCGCCGCGCTTGAGCGCGCTGAGGGGCTTTCCCCCGGAGAGGCGCCGATTGCAGCGGTGCTGGATGAAATCGAGGTTTACTGGGCGGCATGATGAACATTTGGCAAGACCTTCAAGAGCGGCAAAGCGCCGTGGCAGACCGCAAGATCACGGCACTGTTCGATGACCCGAACCGGGCCGAGGACTTCTCGCTGCGCACGCAGCATATGCTGTTCGACTACGCCAAGACGAATATCGACACCGAGACCCGCGCGGCACTGCTGCAACTGGTCGAAAACGCCAAGGTCACCGAACGGCGTGATGCGATGTTCGTGGGCGCGCCGATCAATGAGACCGAAGGCCGCGCGGTGTTGCACACCGCATTGCGCAATCTCGATGGCGGGCCGGTAGAAGTCGCGGGCGAAGATGTCATGCCGCAGGTCCGCGACACGCTGGCGCGGATGCGCAGCTTTGCCGATCAGGTGCGCAGCGGCGACATTACGGATGTGGTCAACATCGGCATCGGCGGCTCCGACCTTGGCCCCGCCATGGCGACCCGCGCGCTGAGGCCCTATCACGATGGGCCGCGTTGCCACTTCGTCTCGAACGTCGATGGCGCGCATATCGCGGATACGCTGCGGGGGCTGGATGCCAAGAAAACGCTGGTGATCGTGGCCTCCAAGACTTTCACCACCATCGAGACCATGACCAATGCGCGCACGGCGCGGGCGTGGATGCAGGACCATGGCGGCGATCCGGCGACGCAATTCGCCGCGCTCAGCACCGCGGATGACAAGACCGCCGAGTTCGGGATCGACCCGGCTCGCGTCTTCGGTTTCGAGGATTGGGTCGGCGGGCGCTATTCCGTCTGGGGGCCGATTGGGCTCTCGCTGATGATCGCCATTGGGCCCAAGGCTTTCGACAGCTTCCTGCGCGGCGCGCAGGAGATGGACCGCCATTTCTGCGCCGCTGATCCGGCGGAGAACATGCCGATGTTGTTGGCGCTGGTGGGCATCTGGCACAACCAAATCTGCGGCCATGCCACCCGCGCGGTGCTGCCCTATGACCAACGGCTTGAGATGCTGCCCGACTACCTGCAACAGCTTGAGATGGAATCGAACGGCAAAGGCGTGCAGATGGACGGCACCGACAGCCCACGCCACACTGGCCCGGTGGTCTGGGGCGCGGCGGGCACCAATGGGCAGCACGCTTTCTATCAGTTGATCCACCAAGGCACGCGGGTGATCCCTTGCGAGTTTCTGGTGGCGGCCAAGGGGCATGAACCGGAGTTGCAGCATCACCACGATCTGCTGATTGCCAATTGCCTTGCCCAATCCGAGGCGCTGATGCGCGGACGGTCTTTGGACGAAGCGCGCGCCATCATGCGCGACGCGGGGCTTTCGGGCGACGCGCTTGAACGCCAAGCGCGCCACCGTGTCTTCCCCGGCAACCGGCCCTCGACCACACTTGCCTATGAAACGCTTGATCCCTTCACGCTGGGCCAGATCATCGCGCTCTATGAGCATCGCGTTTTCGTCGAAGGGGTGATCCTCGGCATCAACTCTTTCGATCAATGGGGTGTGGAGCTGGGCAAGGAACTGGCCAAATCCCTCCAACCGCTGGTCGAAGGCGACCTCTCTGCCGAGGGGAAAGACGGCTCCACCGCAGGGCTGATCGGCTATATCCACCAGCATCGCGGCTAGGGGCTGCCCTTAGACCGGAACGAGGCCCCGCGCGGGCGACAGCCGCCTGCGCGGTGCCATTGTCCTGTCCGTCAGCGCTATTACGACTTGCCGGAGGGGAAGGCTTGCAACTGCCCTGACCTTTGGACAGTCTCGAAGCAAATGATTGGAGGACCCCCTATGCTTGGCCAGATGATGACGCAGCCGCTGCTGATCTCAAGCCTGATTTCCCATGCCGAACGCTATCACCCCGAGGGCGAGATCATCTCGGTCTCGACCACCGGCGGGGTCGAGGAGACGAACTGGGGGCAGGTGGCCGAGAATGCGCGGCGTTTGGGCGCGGCCTTGACCGATCTGGGGCTGTCGCCGCAGGCGCGTTGCGGGACCATCGCATGGAACAATCGGCGGCATCTGGAGATCTACTTCGGCACCTCCGGCGCGGGCTTTGTCTGCCATACGATCAACCCGCGGCTCTTTGCCGATCAGCTTGTTTATATCCTCAACCATGCCGCGGATGAGGTTCTGTTCATCGACAAGACCTTCGTCCCCCTCGTCGCCGCGATCCTCGACAAGCTTGAGCATCTCAAGCACCTCGTCCTGATGTCCGGCCCCGATGCCGAGGCTGCCGAGGCGCTGCCGGGGCTGATCTTCTACGACGAATTGGTGGCTTCGGGCGATGCCGGGTTCGACTGGCCCGATCTGGATGAGAACACGGCGTCGAGCCTGTGCTACACCTCTGGCACCACGGGCAATCCCAAGGGCGTGCTCTATTCCCACCGCTCGACCGTGCTGCATTCCTTTGGCATCAACATGGCCGATAGCATCGCGATCTCCGCACGGGACATCGTGATGGCCGTGGTACCGATGTTCCATGTCAACGCTTGGGGCTGCCCCTATGCCAGCGCCATGACCGGCGCGCGGATGGTGCTGCCGGGGCCGAACCTCGATGGGGCGTCGCTGGTGGGGCTGATCGACACCTACCGCGTTTCCTTGGCGCTTGGCGTGCCGACGATCTGGCAGGGGCTCTTGGCGGCGGCAAAGAAATCCGGCAGCGAACTGCCCAGCCTAGAGCGTACGGTGGTCGGCGGTTCGGCCTGTCCGCCGTCGATGATCAAGACCTTCCGCGAAGACTATGGGGTGGAGACCATCCACGCTTGGGGCATGACCGAGATGTCGCCGGTGGGCAGCGTCAACAAGCCCTTGGCGAAACACGGTGAATTGCCCGAAGACGCCCAGCACAAGCTGCGCGAGAACCAAGGCCGCCCGGTCTTTGGCGTCGAACTTGAGATCTGGGACGACGCAGGCAAGCCGCTGCCCCACGACGGCGAAACCCAAGGCGCGCTGGTCACCCGCGGGCATTGGATTTTGGATGCCTACTACCAATCCGATCGCGACAGCACCCTGCGCGATGGCTGGTTCGACACCGGCGATATCGCGACGATGGACGCCGACGGCTATATCACCATCCGTGACCGCGCCAAGGACATCATCAAGTCCGGCGGCGAATGGATCAGTTCGGTCGAGTTGGAGAATATCGCCATCGCCCATCCCGATCTGGCCGACGCCGCCGTCATCGGGGCCACCCATCCCAAATGGGACGAGCGCCCGGTTCTGGTCGCGGTGAAGGCCGAAGGGGCCGATCCGTCAGAGGCGGATATCCTTAAGGTTTTCGAGGATCAGATCGCCAAATGGCAGGTGCCCGACAGGGTGGTCTTCGCCGAGGCACTGCCGCGCAACGCGACGGGCAAAGTGCTGAAACGCGACCTGCGGGACCGTTTTGGCGATGTGCTGATGCAGGGCGAGAGCTAAGATAGGCCGCCCCGGTCCGCTTTGGGCCGGGGCGTTTTGCCATCAGGCCGAGCGGCGCATCTCGCTATCGGCCACGGGGCGGGGTAGGGTCAGCCGGAAGGTGCTGCCCACGTCGACTTTGCTTTCCAGCGACAGGCTACCGCCATGCAGGCTGGCCAGTTGCTCGGCAATGGCAAGGCCCAATCCCAAGCCGCCGTTCTCACGCGACATTGAGCCGTCAACCTGCTGAAACCGCAGGAAAACCCGTTCGAGATTGTCCTCGGAAATACCGCAGCCCGTGTCGGAGACCGAGAAGGTGATCTCTTCGGCATCCTGCTGCATCTGAAGATGAATATTGCCGCTGCGGGTGAATTTGATCGCGTTTGAAATCAGGTTGTAGAGGATCTGCCGGAGGCGCACCGGATCGGCATTGGCGAGGGCCGTGCCATTGTCCTCATAGGTCAGCGTCAGCCCCTTGGCCTCGGCATCCGGGCGCAGGTCATCGGCGACGGAACGGGCGATCTCGCTGGTCTCAACCTCTTGCAGATCAAGCTCCATCTTGCCGCGCGCGACCTTGGTCCAATCCAACAGGTCTTCGACAAGGCGCAGCATATGTTTGGACGACCCGGCGATGCCGCCCGCTTGGTCAGAGACGAAGTTTTGGAACTCATCGACGCTGTGGCGAATGTCGGGCGTGGCATTGGCGCTGTTGTTCAACGCGGTCTGCAAGCGCCGGGCTTGGGGGAGCTTTTCGGCATGTTGCAGGAAGGTCGCCCGGCCCGAGATCACGGTGAGCGGCGTGCGCAGTTCATGGCTGACGTTGTTGAGGAATTCGGTCTTTTCGCGGTCCGCCGCCTTGGCCGCGTCGAGCGCGCGTTTCTCGGCCGTCACATCGGTCCAGATGCCCACGGTATAGCCATGCGGCGTGCGCGATTCCGTGACTTTGAGCCAGAAGTTGTCCGAAACCTCAAGAATGAAGGCGCCGGTCGGGTTGCGGAACCGGGCGAGACGTTTGGCGATCCATGCCTCACGCTCTTCGACCTGCTCTGGGTGCTGATGGCGGGCGACCCAATGGCGCAACAGCTCTTCGATGGTTTTGCCGGGGATCAAAAGGTCAGAGATTTCAGGGTGATACTCCAGAAACTTGCTGTTGACGGTGACAAGGCGTTCTTTCTCGTCAAAGGCGATGAACCCCTCTTGGATCGAGCCGATCCCTTCGGCCAAAAGCGCATGGGCTTCCTGCTTTTTCAGCGTGACCCGGCGGAAGGCCCAGAGGCCTGCCATCAGCGCGATGGTCGCGATCAGGGCGAAGGCCACGAGGTAGGGGCTTTGCGGGGCATAGGGGGGCAGGCCGTTGGCCGGGCTTGCCGTCGCCTCCCATGTCTTGCCCAAAAGCTCGAACCGGGTGCGCACAGGCGCTGTGGGGTCGACCGCCGCGGGCTCAATCTCAGGCGGCATGACGCCCGTGGGAAAGGCGCGGAGGCTATAGATGTAGTCGGCGGCCTGATGCGGGTTTTGATGCGGCTCGAACAGCCGGTCGGGCTGGAAGACGATGGACATCACCCCCCAAAAACGCGGCGCACCGAGGCCGATGGGGCGCTCGAACACCGGGTAGTGCATGATATAGCCCTTGCCGCCTTGAACAAGGTTCAGCGGCCCTTCGATGGTCGGGCTCTGGCGGCGGTAGGCATTGGCGACGCCGGAAAGCTGCGTTGGGATGTTCTTGTATTCCAGACCAATCGTCTCGCCATTCTGGGTTTTGGGGTAGCTATGGGTGATCTTGAGGTCCGGGGCGAGGGCGAAGGCCTGAATGCCGGGGTTCCGGTCGCGCAACTCTTTGACCAGCAGTTCGATCTTCTTGTCTTTGAAGGCCTCGCTGGAAAGCAGGATATTCTCGATGTTCTTGGTGACCAGAATGGTCTCTTGGAACTGATGCTGCACCTGATTGCTGACTTCATGCAGTGTTTGCCGGGCATCTTGACGGATGCTGGCGATATGCTGCTCGTAATCCAGTTTGACGATCGAATAGCTGATGCCGGCGACACAGCACAGCACGATGAAATTGACGATGATATACGCCTTGGATGTCGCGTAGTCCCGAAACGCGTTTGCCACGCTTTTTTCCTTTGCCTCAATGCGCATCCGACATCGTTGGGCCATCTGCGCGTAAGTTACTTCCCTGTAGATCGCTACTTTTGCGGGCAATCATGGCGAAATTCGGACCAGATTAGGCTTTTCATGGGTGTGACCTTGGGGAACCCTGCGGGGCCTATGCGGGGGCATGTGGCGGCGTCACGAAGGCGGAGGGGGAGCGTGGAGCGGGTAACGAGAATCGAACTCGTAACTAAAGCTTGGGAAGCTGCCGTGATACCTTTTCACCATACCCGCGCGCTGAGGGTGAGATAATCGGCGCGCGGGGAAGGTCAAGTCAGGGTTTCGTCGCGGTGACGAAATTGATCTCGGCGGGCAGGCGCAGGGGGCCGTCTTCCGCATAGGGACGCAGAGCTTCGGCGATGGTTTGCCGAAGTTCCTTAACTTGTGCCGGGCCCGCCTCGAAATGATTGATCGCGCCGCTGGCCGGGCCGATGTCGCACATCTGCTGGGCAAGGTCATCGACCGTGCCCGCGGGGGTGAGGTCAAGCCGTGTCACCTTGCAGGCGATATCGACAAATCCCGCCTCGGCGAGGATCGACACCACGCGTTCGGGGTCGCGAAAGGCGAAGGGGCCGGGGCCGTCAGGATCGCTTTTCGGCATGGCGCCGATGGTGGCCCGGGCCGCGCGGGCGGGCAGGGTGAAGAAAGGGTTCTCGGGGATTTGGCCCCAAGCGGCAAAGCTGATTTTCGCGCCGGGGCTGAGCTGCGCGGCCATGCGCGTGAAGCTCAGCACCGGATCGGCAAAGAACATCACGCCAAAGCGTGAGATCAGCCGATCATAGGAAGGGGAAAGCGCTAGCGTCGTTGCATCGCCGTGGTGAAAGGCGACATGGGGCAGGGCGGCGGCCCGTTGCCACGCGAGGTCGAGCAGCGGGGCAGAGACATCGACGCCCAGCACCGCGCCTGCATCGCCCACCGCCTCGGCGGCGGCGAGACAGCCCGCCCCGCGCCGCAGCCGATGTCGAGCACCCGCAGCCCCGGTGCCAGTTCGGCGCGCGCCAGCATGCCGTCGAGCACCGGCTGCATCAGAATGTCCAACTCAGCCTGCCGCGCGGCCCATCTTTGGCCCGCCGAGGCGCTCCAGAATTCGACCTGATCGCTGTTGTCCGAGGCAGTCATCACGTCGCCCTTCTTCTGCGCCGACGCCCGCCGCGTTCGCTTTCGCCGCTGCCGCCGGTGTTGAAGGTCACCTCTGGCAGGGCGACGAGGCTGTTGAGGATGGGGAAAGGCTCCACCGCGTTGGGAATGGCCGAGGCATTGACGAAATGCTCTTGAAAGCGCGGCTCGACGGCGGTTTCGATCTTGTGGATCGCGCCCACGGTCGCCTCGATCTCGGCCCGGGCCTCGGTATTGAGCAGGGCGATCCGGGCGCCGGTGCCTGCGGCATTGCCCGCGCTGGTGACTTTGTCGAGCGGCGCGTCGGGGATCATGCCCAGCACCATCGCGTGTTTGGGGCTGATATGCGCGCCAAAGGCCCCCGCCAGCACCACGCGGTCGACCTTGTCGACGCCGAATTTGTCCATCAGCAGCCGCGCGCCGGAATAGAGCGCGGCCTTGGCCATCTGGATCTCGCGGATGTCGCGGTTGGTCACCGTGATCTTGGGCCCGCCCTTTTCGGTGCCGTCATAGACCAGATAGCTGTTGGTGCGCCCATCGGCAAAGACCGAGGCCGAGCCCGTCCGCGCAGCACTGCCGATCAGCCCCGGCGCGTCGACGATGCCGTGAATGCGCATCTCGGCGACCATTTCGATAATGCCGGAGCCGCAGATGCCCGTGACGCCAGTGCTCGCCACCGCCTCTTCAAAGCCGTCCTCGTCGGACCAGAGATCACAGCCGATCACCTTAAACCGGGCCACCTTGGTCTCCGGGTCGATCTCGACCCGTTCGATCGCCCCCGGTGCCGCCCGTTGGCCCGAGCTGATCTGCGCCCCCTCAAACGCGGGCCCGGTGGGAGAGGAACAGGCCAGCACCTTTTCCCTGTTGCCCAGCAAGATCTCCGCATTAGTGCCTACATCGACCACCAGCATCAGTTCGTCGGATTTCTCAGGCGCCTCCGACAGGGCGACGGCGGCGGCATCCGCGCCGACATGGCCCGCGATGCAAGGCAGCAGGTAGACGCGGGCGGAGGGGTGGATGTTCAGGTCCAAATCCTCGGCCCGCAGACGCAGCGCGCCGGAGGTTGCAAGCGCGAAGGGCGCTTGGCCCAACTCGAAGGGGTCGATGCCTAGCAGCAGGTGGTGCATCACCGGGTTGCAGACAAAGACCGCGTCGACGATCAGATCGGGCGCGACATTCCCTTCGGCGGCGATCTGGGTGAAAAGCGTGGTCATCCCTTCGCGCACCGCGCGGGTCATCTCCTGCGCGCCGTCGGGGTTCATCATGGAATAGCTGACGCGGCTCATCAGGTCTTCGCCGAAACGGATCTGCGGGTTCATCACGCCGGAAGAGGCCATGACCTCACCGGTTTGCAGATCGCACAGATGCGCCGCGATGGTGGTAGAGCCGAGGTCGACCGCCAGACCATAGACCGTGCCCTCGTAATACCCCGGCCAGATGTTCATGATCCGCGCGGCGTTTTCCTGATCGCCCAGATGAACGGCGACGGTGACTTTCCAATCGCCCTTGCGCAGGACCGGCTGCATCATTTGCAGGATGTGCAGATCGGCGGTGACTTTCTCCAGCTCCCACTGCTCGGCCAGCGCGGCCCTGAGACGCTCCAGATCGCCCGAGGGTTCGTGCATGTCGGGCTCCGTCACTTCGACGTAGAAGAGTTTGACCGACGGGTTCAGCACAATCTCCCGCGCCTCGGCGCGTTTGCGCACGACCTGTTTGTGCACTTGGCTCTCTGGCGGCACGTCGATTACCACATCGCCCTGCACCGTGGCCTGACAGCCCAGACGGCGGCCCTCCTTCAGGCCGCGCTTCTCGTCATAGCGTTCCTCGACCGCGTTCCATGTGCTCAGCGCGTCAGGCGCGACGGTCACCCCATGTTTCGAGAACTGCCCATACCCCGGCGAGACCTGACATTTCGAACAGATGCCGCGCCCGCCGCAGACCGAGTCAAGATCGACACCCAACTGCCGCGCGGCAGTCAGCACCGGGGTGCCTTTGGGAAAGCGCCCTCTCTTGCCGGAGGGCGTGAAAATCACGAGGGGGTCACTGCTCATCGGGGCCGTCCTTTGTTTCTTTGCGACAGCATAGCGTGCCGCGCGGCAGGGGAAAGATGCGGGGCGGCAATTCGTGCCGCGCCCGCGTCATTCCCCTCTGTGGCTTACGCGGGGAATAGGCCTTTCCAATCCCGGCCATCCGTGAAATAGGAAACCGCCAAATGAACCCATCCAGACCCGAGGTGTTAAATGGAGATTCGTGAGGCCCTGACCTTTGATGACGTCCTGCTGGTTCCCGCAGCGTCTTCTGTGTTGCCGTCCACCGCAGATACGCGAACCCGCGTCACGCAGAGCATCGCGCTCAATATCCCGCTGCTCAGCTCGGCCATGGATACGGTGACCGAAAGCCGCATGGCCATCGCACTGGCGCAGGCCGGGGGCATGGGGGTGGTCCACCGCAACCTCACGATCGAAGAACAGGCCCGCGAAGTGCGTCGGGTGAAACGCTTTGAATCCGGCATCGTTTACAATCCGATCACCCTGCGTCCCGACCAGACGCTGGCGGATGCCAAGGACCTGCAAGAACGCTACCGCGTGACCGGCTTCCCGGTTGTAGACGAAAATGGCCGCGTGCTGGGCATCGTCACCAACCGCGACATGCGTTTCGCCTCTGACGACCGCACGCCGGTCTCGGTGATGATGACCTCTGAACGGCTGGCGATCCTGCAAGAGCCTGCCGACCGGGACGAGGCGATCAGCCTGATGAAATCGCGGCGGATCGAGAAACTGCTAGTCACGGATGCCGAAGGCAAGCTCACCGGGCTGCTGACCCTGCGCGACACCGAACAGGCCGTGCTGAACCCCACCGCCTGCAAAGATGATCTGGGCCGCTTGCGTGTCGCCGCGGCGACGACAGTGGGCGATGCGGGCTTCGAGCGCTCCGAAGCGCTGGTCGATGCGGGCGTCGATATGATCGTGATCGACACCGCCCATGGCCATTCCGAAGGCGTGGCCCATGCGGTGACCCGGGCCAAGAAACAGTTCGCCGATGTGCAGGTCGTCGCGGGCAATGTGGCCACCGGCGCCGCCACCCGCGCGTTGATCGACGCAGGCGCCGATGCGGTCAAGGTCGGCATCGGCCCGGGCTCGATCTGCACCACGCGGATGGTGGCGGGCGTGGGCGTGCCGCAACTGACCGCGATCATGGACTGCGTGGCCGCTGCGGGCGACGTGCCGATCATCGCCGATGGCGGCATCAAGTTCTCCGGCGATTTCGCCAAGGCGATCGCGGCCGGTGCCTCCTGCGCCATGGTCGGCAGCATGATCGCCGGCACCGACGAAAGCCCCGGCGAAGTCGTTCTTTATCAAGGCCGTAGCTTCAAAAGCTACCGCGGCATGGGCAGCATGGGCGCCATGGCCCGCGGCTCGGCAGACCGGTATTTCCAGAAAGACGCCGCCTCTGACAAACTGGTGCCCGAGGGGATCGAAGGTCAGGTGCCTTACAAGGGCAGCGCGGGCAATGTGTTGCACCAATTGGTCGGCGGTCTGCGCGCGGCCATGGGCTATACCGGTTGCGCCACGGTCGATGAGATGCGCCGCAATTGCAACTTCGTGAAGATCACCGGCGCGGGGCTGAAGGAAAGCCATGTGCATGACGTGCAGATCACGCGCGAAAGCCCGAATTACCGTATCGGTTAACCCATAAAGCAACGGCCCGCGGGCCGTACTTTCCAAAAGGAAGATGTCATGACCCCCGGCGCGCGCGTATCCGCTGCGATAGAAGTTCTGGACGCAATTGCCGGGGGGCTGGCCGCCGAACAGGCACTGACCCGATGGGCACGTCAGAGCCGTTTCGCGGGCTCCAAAGACCGTGCCGCCGTGCGCGATCATGTGTTCGACGTGCTGCGCCAGAAACGCAGCGCGGCACATTACGGCAGGGGGGAGACGAGCCGCGCGCTGATGATCGGTGTGCTGCACGGGCAGGGGGGCGACCTTGACGCGCTCTTCTCAGGGGGGGCCATGCGCCCGCGCCGCTGTCCGAGGTTGAACGGGCTTTCCCGCCAATGCCCGAGGATCGCGCAACGCGGCTGAACCTGCTCGATTGGCTGCTCCCCCTTTTCGATACGGCGCTTGGGGAGAATGCGGATGCCGCGGCCCTCGCGCTTCAAGAGCGCGGGCCGATCTGCCTGCGGGTCAACACGGCGCGGATCGCGGTGCCCGCCGCGCAAGAACTGCTGGCCGAAGAGGGTGTCCAAACCCGCGCAAACCCGCTTGCCGAAGCCGCGCTGACCGTGATCGAAGGCGCGCGCCGCATCCGAAATTCCGCCGCCTTCGCCGATGGTTATGTCGAACTGCAAGATGCTTCGAGCCAAGCCGTTGTCGCCGCGCTGCCGCAGGGGGGCCGGGTGCTCGACTACTGCGCCGGGGGTGGCGGCAAGGCCTTGGCCTTGGCCATGGACCCCCTGCGCGAGATCACGGCCCACGACATCGACCCCCGCAGGATGAGCGACCTTCCTCTCCGCGCCGATCGCGCGGGCGTCGCGATTTCCCTGGTCAATACCGAAGAGGCCGCAGCCGGCGCGCCCTATGACAGCGTTCTCTGCGATGCGCCCTGTTCCGGCTCCGGCGCATGGCGCCGCGCGGCAGAGGGAAAATGGACCCTGACCCCGAACGTTTGACTGAACTGACGGCCATTCAGGATCAAATTCTGGATACGGCGGCAGGGCTTACCGCCCGTGACGGTGTCTTGGCTTACGCCACTTGTTCCCTGTTTCGAGAGGAGAACGAGGCGCGGGTCGAAGCCTTTCTCGCCCGCAACCCAGAATGGAAAGTCGCCCGCATGGATCGCTATGACGTGACCCCCGATGGCGACGGGTTCTTTTCAACACAGTTGACGCGCGAGTAAATTTACTCATAATCAACCAATGCGTGCAAACCGATTTCGGTTAAAGCCTGCTTAACCTCTGTCGCACGTAATAGTCGTATGATTCGGTTGTTAGGGGATGTGCGTGCAGCAGGGCGTTGGGCATTCAGGGATTGGGCGGCAGGCGAAGCTCGGGCGGCTTTGGCTGCTCGTGGTGATGGCCATTGCCGGCGGCGCGCTTGCGCTGCGCAGCACCGATGCGACGTTACAGCTTGCCCTCGCCGCCTCGGCGGCCACACTGGGTTTGATTTCATTTGGTTACATCACCATCCATCTGCGGGATAGGGCGCTGCATCGCGCCAGTGCCAGTGGAGTCGCGGACTTCATCGCAAAAGATGCCACACCAAGTTTCATCGCCACCTCTGATCGACAAGTCCTCTATCGCAACGAGGCGGCTCAGAAGCAGTTCGGCAAGGGCGGCGAAGAAACCCTCGCGCAGGCGCTGCACAGGCATTTTGCCAATCCCGTGGGCCTTCTTTACCGCCTACAATCACGCGCTGCCGCCAACGGCAACGCGCGGGAAGAGGTGATCACCCGGTCCGGCCCCATACGCCTATCGGTGCACCATCTGTCAGCCGACCGCCTGCTTTGGCGGGTTGAAAGCATTGGCCCCCGTGAGGGCCCCCGCAGTGCGCAAGAAAGCATGGCCTTACCAATGGTCATGCTGGGCCGGGGTGGGGCGATCCTTTTCATGAATGAAGCGGCGCGCCTGCTTGTTGGGGAACGGGTGAAGTCACTCGACCGATTGTTTAATTCCCTACCACTAACCCCCGGAACCGTGACCGAAATCGCCACCGCGGAAGGAAACCGGCAGGTACTGGTGGCCGAGGTTGAAGCCGGCGCGAACCGCCGCGCGCTCTATCTTCTGCCGCCGCCCGAAGGGGCGGCCTCTCCCAATGAATTAGGCTGGGAAACGTTTCAAGACCTCCCGTGCCGATGATCAAACTGCGCCCCGACGGAACGGTACTGGCCTTCAACCGTATGGCGGGGAAATTGCTTGGCGTATCGCTGCGGCGCGACACCCATCTTTCGCATCTGATGGAGGGTCTCGGTCGCTCGATCTCGGATTGGCTGCAAGACAGTCTGGCGGGGCGGCTGGTTCAGAAGTCCGAATTTCTCAGGCTCACCCGAACGGATCAGGAGGTCTTCGTTCAGGTCTCGCTCAACCGCATATCCGAAGGCGGGGAGGCGGCCCTCATCGCGGTGCTCCAGGACGCGACCGAACTCAAATCGCTTGAGGCACAATTCGTGCAGAGCCAGAAAATGCAAGCCATCGGGCAGTTGGCCGGGGGCGTCGCGCATGACTTCAACAACCTTTTGACGGCGATTTCCGGGCATTGTGACCTCCTCTTACTGCGGCATGATCAGGGAGACCCGGATTTCAGCGATCTGGTCCAGATCAACCAAAACGCCAATCGGGCGGCCGCGCTTGTGGGGCAACTCCTCGCCTTTTCGCGCAAGCAGACTCTCCGGCCCGAGACACTCGACATGCGTGATACCCTTGCCGATCTCACGCATTTGCTGAACCGTCTGGTGGGCGAAAAAGTAACGCTTACCCTCAGTCATGACCCCGTTCTCGCCCCGATCCGCGCGGATAAACGCCAGTTGGAGCAGGTTTTGATGAACCTCGTCGTCAACGCCCGCGATGCCATGCCCGCCGGGGGCGAAATCCGTATCGTGACAGAGGTGACGACCCTCGACCAACCGCTTGAAAGAGATCGGGTCAGCGTTCCAGCGGGGCGCTACGTCACGGTGCAGGTGCATGACGATGGCACGGGCATTCCGAAGGATAAGCTGCAAAAGGTCTTCGAGCCGTTTTTCACCACCAAGCGAACCGGCGAGGGCACCGGCCTGGGCCTCTCTACTGCCTACGGAATCGTCAAACAAACGGGCGGATTTATCTTTATCGACAGTGAGTTGGGCAGGGGCACATGTTTCACCCTCTACTTTCCCGTACTGGAGGGCCAGCCCACTGCGGTCGCGAAAAAGCCCCCGGCATCGCTGGATCAAAGCCCGCTTCAGCGGTCCGACGGGGTGATCTTACTGGTGGAGGATGAAGCACCCGTGCGGGCTTTCGCAAGCCGCGCATTACGGCTCCGCGGCTACACGGTGCTCGAAGCCGAATCCGCCGAAGCCGCGTTGAAGATGCTCGAAGATAAGGAGCTGGACATCGATGTGTTCGTGACGGACGTCGTTATGCCCGGCATGGACGGTCCGAGCTGGGTGCGCCAGGCGCTCAAACAACGCCCGGATGTGCGGGTTGTTTTCGTCTCGGGCTATGCGGAGGATAACTTCGGTCAGGAACAGTCGAAAATTCCGAATTCTGTCTTCCTGCCCAAACCCTTCTCTCTCACCGACCTGACCACAACGGTCCACAATCAGCTGCATTGAGCATCACGCGGGGCAGGGTTATGTAATCGACTCGTAGAGTTCAAACTCCGCCGCGAACTTACGGCGAAAGCGCTTTTCCACGTTTGGGGATAGCGTCAGCTCCATTTTGGGAGAGACATTCTCTTGCCCAAGGGTCAGCATCACGTCGAGCCGCTCTTCCAAAAAGCGACGAAGCCGCGTCTGATCTTCATAGCGGAAATGGTGAGTGATCCCGGTGCCGTTCGGTTGGGTCTCCATGAACTTCAACTGGCTCCCCACATCGGCGAACCCCGGCTTGTCGCCCTTCATATAGGCGAGAACGAATTCGTCGAAAGTGATCCCGAAAGTGTTGTTCGGCTTATCCTTCATGAAGGGGCGCTGCCGATAGCGATACCAACTGCCCAGCCAAGAGATCGGTTCGCGCATCACTGCCATCAGCTCAAGCTCGGCATCGCAAACCTTTAAAAACATTGGTCGAATAAAGCGGTTATAGCGATAGACCGGCGCATGTTTCAGCATGGGCGGATCGGAAATCACCATATCCGCCCGCGGCGCCAGTGCTTTCTCATAGGCGGTGGTTCCTGTTTTCGGGACCGACAGAAAAGCCAGCCGTTCTTTGAAAAAAACAATCAATTGCGTCTTTCCTCGGGCCGCACACGGACCCATGTCATTTGGGTAAACCATTTCTTTACCATTCCCGCCAAAACATAAAGGACAAACAAAGTCATTGAAATGTTCCTCATTTACCCTCATATGGAACATTAGAAGAACATAAGCGACGCAGCGCGCAGGCGATTGCCGCCGGGGCGCCACTGTGACACTAAGGAATGAACCTAATGGCAACGGCAGATCTTTTGACGATGGACAGCAAGAAAACCGCAGAAAAGCAAAAGGCGCTCGACAGCGCGCTGGCCCAGATCGAACGTCAGTTCGGCAAAGGGTCGATCATGAAACTGGGGGCCGAAGGGGCGATCCAGGATATCAAAGCTAGCTCCACAGGCTCGCTCGGCCTTGATATTGCGCTTGGTATCGGTGGCTTGCCGATGGGGCGTATCATTGAGATTTATGGCCCGGAATCTTCGGGTAAGACAACGCTGACGCTGCATTGCGTGGCAGAGCAGCAGAAGGCCGGGGGCGTATGCGCCTTTGTCGACGCGGAACATGCCCTTGATCCGCAATATGCGAAAAAGCTTGGCGTGGACATTGACGAGCTGTTGATTTCCCAGCCCGACACGGGTGAACAGGCGCTGGAAATCACCGATACACTGGTACGTTCTGGCGCGGTCAATATGGTGATCGTCGATTCCGTCGCGGCCCTGACGCCGAAATCCGAGCTTGAAGGTGAGATGGGCGACAGCAATGTCGGTGTGCAGGCCCGTTTGATGAGCCAGGCGATGCGTAAGCTGACCGGTTCGATCAGCCGGTCCAATTGTATGGTGATCTTCATCAACCAAATCCGGATGAAGATCGGCGTAATGTTCGGCTCTCCTGAGACCACTACGGGCGGCAACGCGCTGAAGTTTTATTCCTCCGTCCGTCTCGACATCCGTCGGATCGGCGCCCTGAAGGACCGGGACGAGGTTGTTGGCAACGCAACGAAGGTCAAGATCGTCAAGAACAAGGTGGCGCCGCCTTTCAAACAGGTCGAATTCGACATCATGTATGGTGAAGGCATCTCCAAAATGGGGGAGTTGCTGGACCTAGGGGTGAAAGCCGGTGTGGTGGATAAATCCGGCTCATGGTTCAGCTACGGGGATGAGCGGATTGGGCAGGGGCGTGAGAACGCCAAGAACTTCCTGAAACAGAACACTGCCATGGCATCGGAGATCGAAGATAAGATCCGCGCCGCTCATGGGTTGGACTTCGAAGGCTCCGGCGGTGACGACGCGGATATTCTTGAAGCTTGAACCTGCTTTGACAATTTGAATTTACGAAGGGGCGTGGCCAAAGGCTGCGCCCCTTTTTCATGAGCGGGAACGGTGGACAGCGCCGGGGCTGAGGGGTATTTGGGACCGATCAAATCTGCCCCGGAAGGCCTCGCCATGAAGACGCTGAATGAAATTCGCTCAACTTTTCTGAATTATTTCGATGCGCAGGGGCATCAGATCGTGCCCTCCAGCCCGCTGGTGCCGCGCAACGACCCGACATTGATGTTCACTGCGGCCGGTATGGTTCAGTTCAAGAACCTTTTCACCGGGGTCGAGACGCGCGATTACAGCCGTGCCACCTCGGCGCAGAAATGTGTGCGGGCGGGCGGCAAGCACAATGATCTCGACAATGTCGGCTATACCGCGCGGCATCACACGTTTTTCGAGATGCTCGGCAACTTCAGCTTTGGGGATTACTTCAAGGCCGAAGCGATCCCCTTTGCTTGGGACCTGCTGACCAAGGAGTTCGGCATCGACCCGAACCGCCTTTTGGTCACAGTGTACCATACCGATGAAGAAGCGGTTAAAATCTGGAAGGCCCATACCGGCCTGCCGGACGAGCGCATCATTCGCATCGCGACGGATGATAACTTCTGGTCTGCTGGTCCCACCGGCCCCTGCGGGCCTTGCACTGAGATTTTCTACGATCACGGCGATCACATTTGGGGCGGCCCTCCGGGATCGCCCGAGGAAGACGGTGACCGTTTCGTCGAGATCTGGAACCTCGTTTTCATGCAATACGAGCAGTTCGAAGACGGCACGCGCCAGCCGCTGCCCAACCAGTCGATCGATACCGGGATGGGGATCGAACGGGTGGCCGCGTTGTTGCAGGGCACGAATGACAACTATGCCACCGACCTCATGCGCAACCTGATTGAGGCCAGCGCCCATGCCTCTTCGACCGATCCAGACGGGCCGGGCAAGACCCATCACCGGGTGATCGCAGATCACCTGCGGTCGACCTCCTTTCTGATTGCCGATGGGGTGATGCCCTCCAACGAGGGCCGCGGATACGTGCTGCGCCGGATCATGCGGCGCGCCATGCGCCATGCGCATCTGCTCGGCGTTAAGGATCCCTTAATGCATCAACTGGTACCATCCTTGGTGCAGCAGATGGGCGCGGCTTACCCTGAGTTGGGGCAGGCGCAGTCGCTTATCCGTGAGACCCTATTGTTGGAGGAAACCCGTTTCCGCCAAACGTTGGATCGCGGTTTGAAGCTGCTGGATGATGAGTTGAGCGGTTTGCCGGAGGGGGCAACCCTGCCGGGGGAGGCGGCGTTTAAACTTTATGATACATATGGCTTCCCGCTTGATCTGACGCAGGATGCGCTGCGCGAGAAGGGCCGTGCTGTCGATACCGAGGGGTTCGACACGGCGATGGCGGCGCAGAAGGCCAAGGCCCGTGCGGCTTGGGCCGGATCGGGCGAAGCTGCGGATGCTACCGTTTGGTTCGATGTGGCCGACAAAAGCGGCGTGACCGAGTTTTTGGGCTATGACACTGAAAGCGCCGAGGGGCAGATCGTCGCTTTGGTGCAGGGCAGTGATCAGGTCGAAGCCGCCGCAGTAGGCAGCGATGTGCAGGTCGCGCTGAACCAGACTCCGTTTTACGCGGAAAGCGGCGGGCAGGTCGGCGACACCGGCGTGATCCGGACGCAGACCGGTATCGTGAACGTGACCGATACGCGGAAATCGGCGGGCGTTTTCGTGCATTTCGGCCATGTGGTCGAAGGCGAGGTGAAACCGGGTCAGAGTGCCGTTCTTGAGGTGGATCGTTTGCGGCGCAGTGCCATCCGCGCCAACCACTCGGCCACGCACCTGTTGCACGAGGCCCTGCGCAACGCGCTTGGGGATCATGTCTCGCAGCGCGGTTCGTTGAATGCGCATGATCGTCTGCGGTTTGACTTCTCCCATGCCAAAGGGTTGACGCAGGACGAGTTGAGCCAGGTCGAGCGTGAGGTGAATGATTACATTCGCCAGAACACGCCGGTTGAGACGCGGATCATGACGCCGGACGATGCGCGCGCCATGGGGGCGCAGGCGCTCTTTGGTGAGAAATATGGCGACGAGGTGCGTGTCGTCTCGATGGGTCAGTTGGAAGGGTCCGGCAAGGGCAGCGACAAATCGACCTATTCGCTGGAGCTTTGCGGCGGCACTCATGTGCGGCAGACGGGGGATATCGGCGCCTTCGTCCTTTTGGGTGACAGTGCAAGCAGCGCGGGCGTCCGCCGGATCGAAGCGTTGACCGGGACCGAGGCTTTGGCATGGCTGCGCGAACAGGAAGCGGCGCTGAGCCGGGTCGCGGCGGAGTTGAAAACCTCGGCCAGCGATGTCCCGGACCGGGTGCGTGCATTGCTGGACGAGCGCCGCAGCTTGTCTAACGAAGTGGCGCAGCTGCGTCGTGAATTGGCGATGTCGGGCGGCGGCGCGGCTGCGCCCGAGGCGCGCGAGGTGAACGGCGTGAAATTCGTAGGCCAAGTGCTGAGCGGTATCACGGGCAAAGACCTGCCGGGTCTGGTGGATGAGCATAAGGCCAAGCTCGGCTCGGGCGCGGTATTGTTGATCGCCGACACCGGCGGCAAGGCCGCGGTCGCAGGCGGTGTGACGAAGGATTTGACAGATCGTCTCTCGGCGGTCGACATGGTGAAAGCGGCGGTGGCCGAACTGGGCGGTAAGGGCGGCGGTGGCCGTCCCGACATGGCGCAGGGCGGCGGCGCTTCGGCGGAGAATGCCGAGGCGGCGATTGCCGCGGCTGAGAACATCTTGAAAGGATAAGGCCCATGGGCGCACTTTGGATTGCACATGTCACCGTCACCGATGAGGAGGCGTATAAGAAATACGCCGCCGGCGCCACCGAGGCCATTGCGGCACATGGCGGTAAGTTCATCGCCCGCGGCGGGCGGTTCGTTCAGCTTGAGGGTAAAGAGCGGCCGCGCAACGTGGTGGCGCGTTTCCCCGATGTCGAAACGGCCGAAAAATGTTACCATTCCGATGCTTATCAGGCGGCGTTGAGCCATGCGCGCGGAGCCTCCGAGCGCGAATTGATGATCGTCGAAACTGAGGAATAATCCTAGAACTCCCCGCCTGAACGACAGGCGGGGCGTCTTGCATTGCCGGGGCGGAACCTTCTAACGGGAAGGCGGTTGATCCCTCATGAACTTCGACCGACTATCCGCTTTCGCCCAATGGTGCCGCCGCCATGTGGAGGTGACGACACTGGCCCTGATGGGGCTGTCGATCACAGCCGTTTGGACCTTGGCCGAACTGACTGAAGAGGTCGTCGAAGGCAGCACCAGCAGCCTTGACCGTGACATCCTGTTGTTCTTGCGCACGCCCGGCGACCTTTCCGATCCCATCGGCCCGTGGTGGGTGGAGGAAATTGGCCGCGATCTGACAGCCCTCGGCGGGGTCGCGGTGCTGGTACTGACGACCGTCGTCGTCTCGCTCTTTTTCCTGCTGCAACGGCGGTGGTCGACCGCGCTTTACATCCTCGCCACCGTTGGCGGGGGCATCGTGCTGAGCAGCATCGCCAAGGAGTTTTTCGACCGTCCGCGCCCTGACCTCGTGCCGCATGGGTCACTCGTGCATACGGCGAGCTTCCCCTCGGGGCATTCGATGATGGCGGCGGTGGCCTATCTCACCCTCGGCGCGATGGTGGCGCGGGCGCAGAAACGCTGGGCGCTCAAGGTCTATACGCTGGCGGTTGCCGTCCTGCTTACGCTGCTCGTTGGGATCAGCCGGGTCTATATGGGGGTACATTGGCCAACGGATGTGGCGGCGGGCTGGCTTGGCGGCGGGGCCTGGGCCATCCTTTGCCTGATTGCGGCGCTGAGTTTGGCGAGGCGTGGGCATATCGATCGCGAGGAAAGCGATACGTAACGCCGCGAGGCCTCCGAGGCGCGGATATTAAAACGGCAGCGCATCGTGAAATGCGCTGCCGTTTTGTTTTGATTTGCCGTAGCTTAGCTGGCTTTTGCCATCCGTTTGCGCTCATGCGGGTCGAGGTAGCGCTTGCGCAGGCGCACAGCGTTCGGGGTCACTTCGACCAGCTCGTCGTCATCAATATAGGCAATCGCCTCTTCAAGGCTCAGCGTCATCGGCGGGGTCAGGCGCACTGCGTCATCGGTGCCCGAGGCGCGCACGTTGGTCAGCTTTTTGCCCTTTAGCGGGTTCACTTCCAGATCGTTGTCGCGGCTGTGCTCGCCGATAATCATGCCGGTATAGACGTCCGCCTGCGCGCCGATCATCATCTTGCCGCGCTCTTCGAGGTTCCACAGCGCGTAGGCGACCGAGGTGCCGTTCTCCATCGAGATCAGCACGCCCGCGCGACGGCCCGGGATCGGACCCTTGTGCGGTGCCCAGCCGTGGAAGACGCGGTTCAACACGCCGGTGCCGCGGGTGTCGGTCAGGAATTCACCGTGATAGCCGATGAGCCCGCGCGAGGGGACATGGGCGATGATCCGGGTCTTGCCGGCGCCGGCGGGTTTCATCTCGACCAGCTCGCCCTTGCGGGTGCCGGTGATTTTTTCGATCACCGCGCCGGAGTATTCGTCATCCACGTCGATGGTGGCTTCTTCGATCGGTTCATGGCGCACGCCGTCGATCTCTTGGAACAGCACCTGCGGGCGAGAGATCGACAGCTCGAACCCCTCGCGGCGCATGTTCTCGATCAACACGCCCATCTGCAATTCGCCGCGGCCCGCGACTTCGAAAGCCTCACCGCCCGGCGTATCGGAGATTTTGATCGCCACGTTGCTCTCCGCTTCTTTCAGCAGACGCTCGCGGATCACGCGGGATTGCACCTTTTTGCCGTCGCGGCCCGCGAGCGGGCTGTCGTTGATGCCAAAGGTCACAGTGATGGTGGGCGGGTCGATCGGCTGCGCCGGGATCGCTTCGTTCACCGAAGGATCGGCCAGCGTGTCAGCCACGGTGGCCTTGGCCATGCCCGCGATGGAGACGATGTCCCCCGCTTCGGCCACGTCGATGGCGGTCTGCTCCAGCCCGCGGAAGGCGAGGATTTTGGTGGCGCGGAAGGTCTCGATCTGGGTGCCGTCGCGCGACATCGCCTTGACGGTTTGGCCCGCTTTCAAGGTGCCGGTTTCGACCCGACCGGTCAACAGGCGGCCTAGGAACGGGTCGCCGCCGAGCGTGGTGGCCAGCATGGTGAAGGGCTTGTCGGCGTTTTCGATCTGCTTCGGCGCGGGGACGTGATCAAGGATCAGGTCGAACAGCGCGGAGAGGTCTTTGCGCGGCCCGTCAAGTTCGGCATCCGCCCAGCCGGAGCGGCCCGAGGCATACATATGCGGGAATTCGAGCTGTTCGTCGGTGGCGTCGAGGCTGGCGAAAAGGTCGAAACATTCGTCCAGCGCCCGGTCAGGCTCGGCATCCGGCTTGTCGACTTTGTTCAGCACGACGATCGGGCGCAGGCCCAGCTTCAGCGCCTTAGAGGTCACGAATTTGGTCTGCGGCATCGGGCCTTCGGCTGCGTCCACCAAAAGCACCACGCCATCGACCATCGACAGGATGCGCTCAACCTCGCCGCCGAAGTCGGCGTGGCCCGGCGTGTCGACGATGTTGATGCGGGTATTGTTCCACACGACCGAGGTCGGCTTGGCGAAGATGGTGATGCCGCGCTCCCGCTCCAGATCGTTGCTGTCCATGGCGCGTTCGGTGGTCGCCTGGTTTTCACGATAGGTGCCGGATTGTTTTAGAAGCTCGTCCACCAGCGTCGTCTTGCCGTGGTCGACGTGGGCGATGATTGCGATGTTGCGCAGGTCCATTAAGTCAGCCTTTGGATAGGGGAGGGACGCGCCAACCTGAAGCTGCGCGTATAATTGCGCCGCCCATACCGCGCCCCGGCTACAATTGCTAGCCCTAATGCCGTGACGCCCCCTTACTGCGCGAAGCTGTGCCACTGGTGCAGCCTTAATGGGTGGCGCTGTTCGAAAAGAGGTGGATAACCAGAATGCCGCTGATGATCAGCACAAGCCCCAGAACCGCGGGCAGGTCAAGCCGCTGACCGAAGAGGACGAAGCCGATAATCGCGATCAGCACGATGCCCAGACCGGCCCAAAAGGCATAGACGATCCCAACCGGCATGACCTTCAGCGCCAGCGACATGCAGTAGAAAGAGATCATGTAAAAGACCACTACCGCCACCGAAGGCCAGAGCCGGGTGAATTGATGCGAGGCCTGCACCGCGGTCGTGCCAAGAGTTTCCGCCACCACGGCGATGATGAGCCACAGGTAATGCATCTCGGTCTTCCTCAGAGCGGGAGTTCGGTGGTTTCCTTGATCTCCTCCATCACGAAACTGGCCGAAACATCCGATAGCGGCACACGGCGGATCAGGTCCTGATAGAGGCGATCATATCCCGCCATATCCCGAACGCGCGCCCGGATCAAATAGTCCAGATCACCGGTCATCCGGTAGACGCCGAGGATCTCGGGCATGGCTTTCGTGGCGCGGGAGAACTTCTCAAGCCAGTCGCGCGCATGGGCGTTGGTGCGGACTTGGATAAAGACGCTGAGACCGAGGTCGAGTTTCGCCGCGTCCAAGAGCGTGACGCGGTTCTTGATCACGCCGGCCTTTTCCAGCGCCCGGATGCGGCGCCAGCAGGCATTGCGCGACAGGTGGACCGCCGCGCCAAGCGCCTCAAGGGATTGGCTAGCGTCGCGTTGCAGTTCGACCAATATGCGGCGGTCTATGTCATCAAGTGTTATCATGGCGGTAGTTTGGTGGGAAATAATCTCACGCACAAGCGGTTGTCGGGAGAGTTTTGAGACAACATCACAAGCAGGATCGCTTAGGGTGGAGAAAGGCAGAGACAGGAGTTTCCCATGATCGCACGCATCTTCCTCGACCATCCCGCCAAGGTGGATGAGACGTTTCTGGAGCATATGGCTTTCGCGCTGAAGTTTTCGGGGCTGCTGTTCGCGGCGGCTGGCGCGGCGCTGGTGCATGCGCTGATCCCGTGCCTGTTCGAGAAGACGGCGAGTGGGATCATCGCGAAGCTTTACGCGCGGACGCATAACCGGGGGCAGTGAGGGCCAGCGCGGCTCCAGTTTCGCAATGAGGGCCAGCGCCTGCCCGCGGGTGGGCGATCTTACGTCGCCTCGTGCCACTTTATGGCTCAGCAATGTTGTGCGTTCCGCGAGTTCACGCCCAGCGTAACCAAATCGCCTACCCGGTCGCACCGAAGGTGCGCCCCCTTTAAAGTGGCACGCCTCCGGCGTGACGGGCGGGCAGGCGATGGCCCGGCGCCTACGGCTTGATTCCGGGCCCGGGTGACAGGCGTGAGCGAAAAATAGAAAAGGGCCGCATCGCTGCGGCCCTCGGTCGTCCCAAGCTCTCGACAGGCTCAGCCCGCCAGCGCCTTGTTCAGGTTCTCGTCCACCTTCTCCAAGAACCCCATGGTCGTCAGCCAACCCTGATCCGGCCCCACCAGCAGGGCAAGGTCCTTTGTCATGAAGCCTGATTCCACCGTATCCACCACGACCTTCTCCAGCGTCTCGGCGAAGTTGATCAGCGCGGTGTTCCCGTCCAGCTTGCCCCGGTGCTTCAACCCGCCGGTCCAAGCGTAGATCGAGGCGATGGAGTTGGTCGATGTCTCCTCGCCCTTCTGGTGCTGGCGGTAATGGCGCGTGACGGTGCCATGGGCGGCCTCGGCCTCCACGATCTTGCCGTCCGGTGTCATCAGTTGCGAGGTCATCAGCCCCAGTGAGCCAAAGCCCTGCGCCACGGTGTCCGACTGCACGTCGCCGTCGTAGTTCTTGCAGGCCCAGACATAGCCGCCCGACCATTTCATCGCCGAGGCAACCATGTCGTCGATCAGGCGGTGCTCGTACCAGATGTTCTTCTTCTTGAAGTCCTCGGCGAATTCCGCGTCGAAGATCTCTTGGAACAGGTCTTTGAAGCGCCCGTCATAGGCTTTCAGGATCGTGTTCTTGGTCGAGAGATAGACCGGCCAGCCACGGTTCAGACCGTAGTTGAAGGACGCGCGCGCAAAATCGCGGATCGAATCGTCGAGGTTGTACATCGCCATGGTGACACCGGCGGAGGGCGCGTCGAAGACCTCCTTCTCAATGGTCTCACCGTCATCGCCGACGAATTTGATGGTCAGCTTGCCCTTGCCGGGGAAGCGGAAGTCGGTGGCGCGGTACTGGTCGCCGAAGGCATGGCGGCCGACGACGATCGGCTGCGTCCAGCCCGGCACAAGGCGCGGCACGTTGCGGCAGATGATCGGCTCGCGGAAGATCACGCCGCCGAGGATGTTGCGGATGGTGCCGTTGGGGCTGCGGTACATGCGCTTGAGGCCGAACTCCTCGACCCGCGCCTCGTCGGGCGTGATGGTAGCACATTTCACACCGACGCCATGTTCGCGGATCGCATGGGCCGCATCGACGGTGATCTGGTCGTCAGTCTCGTCCCGCACTTCGATGCCGAGGTCATAATACTTCAGGTCAACGTCAAGATAGGGCGTGATTAACTTCTTCTTAATGAAATCCCAGATGATCCGGGTCATCTCATCGCCGTCGAGTTCGACGATGGGGTTTTCTACCTTGATCTTCGACATGACGAATTCCTCTGTTTAAGGGTGCGTTTGGCCGTGCTTTAGCCTATTCGGGGCCAAAGAGAAAGATCGTATACAATGGTATGCCGAAGGCTGCGGTTAGGCGTCGACCCCGGCGAAAAAGTTGCTGATGCGGGCGCGGGCATAGGACCAAAGGGCAGGGGCACCGATGGCGATCTTGCGGCCCACCTTCTCTTCGATTTGCGCTTCCGAGACGTTATAGTCAGTCCAACTGCCGCCGCCGGAGGCGAGGTTCTGCATCGGCGGCTGGAACCGGTCGAGCGATTTGGCAAAACGGGCCGTCGGGCTTTCGGCGGCCTCGAACTCTTCCCAGATGCTGCGCAAATCGTCCCGCAGATCGTCCGGCAAGAGGCCAAAGATGCGGTCGGCGGCGATTTGTTCCTGTGCTTCCATCTCGGCGGCGTCATAGTCGCCAAAGATTGGATTGTCGCCCGCGTCAATCTCGACAAGATCGTGCAGGATCAGCATCTTGATGACGCGGTTGATGTCGACCTCTGGCCCTGCCTGATCGGCCAGCACCAACGCATATAGCGTCAGATGCCACGAATGTTCGGCAGAATTTTCCGCACGGCTGGCATCGCATAGGGTGGTGCCGCGCAGCACGGTTTTCAGCTTGTCGGCCTCGTTCAGAAAGGCGATCTGCTTGTCCAGCCGCACCGTCATGCGCCGCCCTTGCCGCGATGGTCGCGCAGCTTGCGCGCCAGAAAGGAGCGGGCCTTGTCATTCGCCATCCGGGTGCGAACGGCGGTGAGAAAGGCTTCTTCCAGTGTTTGCGACGAGGCGCCCAGCACCTCGCCGACTTCCATGAACAAGCGGTCTTCGCCTGTCTCGGCCTGTACGGCGAGACATTCCTCGGCCAATTTATTGGCCAGTTGGGTGACGACCGCGTCCGCCATCAGCGTGTGGATTCCGTCAGGCGGCGTTTGACATAGTCGCTGGTCGAGGTGATCAGCGTGTCCATATGCGGCTCTTCAAAGAAGTGCCCGGCGCCTTCGATCTCCTGATGGGTGATCGTGATGCCCTTTTGCTCGTGCAGCTTGCTGACGAGGTTTGTGGTATCGGCGGGCGGCGCCACGCGGTCGGCGGTGCCGTTGATGACCAGACCCGAGGCCGGGCAGGGCGCAAGGAAGGAAAAGTCGTACATATTCGCAGGCGGAGAGACCGAGATGAAGCCCGTGATCTCAGGCCGACGCATCAGCAGCTGCATCCCGATCCATGCGCCAAAGGAGAAACCCGCAACCCAGCAGTGCTTGGAATTGTTGTTCATCGATTGCAGATAATCGAGCGCCGAGGCCGCATCAGACAATTCGCCGATGCCCTGATCGTATTCGCCCTGGCTGCGGCCCACGCCACGGAAGTTGAAGCGCAACACGGTGAAACCCATGTTGTAGAACGCATAGTGCAGGTTATAGACGACCTTGTGATTCATCGTCCCGCCGAACTGCGGATGCGGATGCAGCACGATGGCAATCGGGGCGTCACGTTCTTTTTGGGGGTGGTAGCGGCCTTCAAGGCGGCCTTCGGGTCCGGGAAAAATAACCTCGGGCATGGGTATCCCTGTCTAGGGGTTCAAAGATCGCCGCGAATAGTTGACGAATTCGCTAGGCCACCTTAGAACGGTTCTAATCTGGTTCCGCGCAGTGTCGCGTGGATCAGTCTTTGGACTTAGGCATTTAAGCCGCCCACGTCAATCAAATGGCGCGGCGCGGCGGGTGAGGGTGAGACGATGAAGCTATCTACCAAAGGGCGCTACGCGATGGTCGCTTTGGCCGATATTGCCCTGCAACCCGAGGGCACCTTGGTGTCTCTGGGCGACATTGCCGAGCGGCAGTCGGTCTCTTTGCCCTATCTTGAACAGTTGTTCGTCAAGCTGCGCCGGGCCGAATTGGTGACCTCTGTCCGGGGCCCGGGCGGCGGGTATCGTTTGGCGCGTCCGGCGGCGGATATTCGCGTCGTCGATGTGCTAGCGGCAGTGGATGAGACGGTGGATGCGATGCACAAGGGGGCGGGCGCCTCGGGCGGTCTGTCGGGCAGCCGGGCGCAATCGCTGACCAACCGGCTCTGGCAGGGGCTGAGCGCGCATGTCTATGTATTCCTGCACCAGACGCGCCTTTCGGATGTGGTCGAGAATGAGCTTGCCCCTTGTCCGGCGGTGCCGACCCTTTTTGCCGTGGTGGATGAGTCGTGACGGTGGTTTTGGGCAACGGGGGCGCCTTGGCGGCTGTGGTCTGCGCGGGTGGTGATGTGGGATTTCGGGGGCGCTGCCCCGGACCCCCGCGGTATTTGGAAAAGGATGAAGGATGCGGGTCTATCTTGACCATAACGCGACCACGCCGCTGCGGGCGGAGGCGCGCGCGGCGATGATCGCGGCGATGGACCTGCCCGGCAACCCGTCATCGGTCCATGCCGAGGGCCGTGCGGCCAAGGCTGTGGTCGAGCGGGCGCGGGCGCAGGTGGCGGGGCTTGTGGGCTGTGATCCGGTCGATGTGATTTTCACCTCCGGTGCGACAGAGGCGGCGGCGCTTGCGGCTGCGATGGGGGCGCGTGTGGTGACCTCAGCGGTGGAGCATGACGCGGTTCTGTCTTGGGGGCAGGCGGCGCGTTTGGGCGTCGACGCACAGGGTGTTTGGGACGGTGACCTGGCCGCCGCGGCGGGGGCCGATGTGGTGGCCCTACAGGCCGCGAACAGCGAGACGGGTGTGTTGCAGCAGACCATGCCTTTGGCGCAGCAGTGTTGGGCGATGGAAAACACGCCCTATGTGCTGGTCGATGCGGTCCAGGCGCTCGGCAAGACCCGGTTCAAAATGGCGACCTCGGGCGCGGATTTCATCCTTGTCTCGGCGCATAAGCTGGGCGGGCCCAAGGGGATCGGCGCGTTGATCGTCAAACGCGGCATTGATCTGGCCGAACATGCACTGCTGCGCGGCGGCGGGCAGGAGATGGGTCGCCGTTCGGGGACCGAGAATATCCCGGCCATTGCAGGGTTCGGCGCGGCGGCTGAGGCGGCGGCGGCCGATCTGGCTGCGGGGCGTTGGGAAGAGGTGGCAGAACAGCGTAATTTGCTGGAAGCGACCCTTGCGGATGTCGCAAGTCTGACTATTTTAGTAGGGAAAGGCGCTCAGCGCCTGCCCAACACCTCTTGTATCATCACGCCCGGCTGGAAGGGCGAGACCCAAGTGATGCAGATGGACCTTGCCGGTTTTGCCATTTCGGCAGGGTCGGCCTGTTCCAGCGGCAAGGTGCGCGCCAGTGCCGTATTGCGCGCCATGGGCTTTGATGAAACACAGGCCGCCAGCGCGATCCGGGTGTCGCTGGGCCTCGACACCACCCGGGAAGATATCCTGCGGTTCGCCACGAGCTGGACGGCCAAATTGAAAAAGCACGAAACGCGGGCCGCCTGAGCGCCGCCACGGAAAGGAACTGAAACCTTGGAAAATATGACCCTGAAAGAGAATGATGGCGTCAAGGAAGGCGTTGACCAGGAAACCGTGGATGCCGTGCGCGAAGTCGGCGGCAAGTACAAATACGGCTGGTCCACTGACATCGAGATGGAATACGCGCCCAAAGGGCTGACGCCGGAGATCGTGAAGCTGATCTCGGAGAAGAACGGCGAGCCTGAGTGGATGACCGAGTGGCGGCTTGAGGCTTACAACCGCTGGCTCAGCAAGGAAGAGCCGGATTGGGCGATGGTGGATTATCCTGAAATCGACTTTCAGGAGCAGTATTACTACGCCAGGCCCAAGAGCATGGCGCAGAAGCCCAAGTCGCTCGACGAGGTCGACCCGAAGCTGCTGGCGACCTATGAAAAGCTCGGCATCCCGCTGAAGGAGCAGATGATCCTTGCCGGTGTCGAGGGCGCCGAGGATGCGCCTGCCGAGGGCCGCAGGGTGGCGGTGGACGCGGTGTTCGATTCCGTCTCCGTCGGCACAACCTTCCAGGAAGAGCTGAAAAAGGCCGGCGTGATCTTCTGCTCGATCTCCGAGGCGATCCGCGAATATCCCGACCTGGTGAAGAAGTACCTCGGCTCGGTCGTGCCGGTGTCGGACAACTTCTACGCCACGCTGAACTCCGCGGTCTTCTCCGACGGGTCCTTCGTCTATGTCCCGCCGGGGGTGCGCTGCCCGATGGAGCTGTCGACCTATTTCCGCATCAACGCCGAGAACACCGGCCAGTTCGAGCGCACGCTGATCATCGCCGACAAGGGCTCCTACGTCAGCTACCTCGAAGGCTGCACCGCACCGCAGCGCGACGAGAGCCAGCTGCACGCCGCCGTGGTTGAGATCATCGTCGAGGAAGACGCGGAAGTGAAATATTCCACCGTGCAGAACTGGTATCCGGGCGACGAGGACGGCAAGGGCGGGATCTACAACTTCGTGACCAAGCGCGCCGATTGCCGCGGCGACCGCGCGAAGGTGATGTGGACGCAGGTCGAGACCGGCTCTGCCGTGACGTGGAAATACCCGTCCTGCATCCTGCGCGGCGACGACAGCCAGGGCGAGTTCTACTCCATCGCCATCGCCAATAACATGCAGCAGGCCGACACCGGCACCAAGATGGTGCACCTCGGCAAGCGCACCAAGTCGCGCATCGTGTCCAAGGGCATCTCGGCGGGCAAGGCACAGAACACCTACCGGGGCCTCGTCTCGATGCACCCCAAGGCCAAGGAATCGCGCAATTATACCCAGTGCGACAGCCTGTTGATCGGCTCGGAATGCGGGGCGCATACGGTGCCCTATATCGAGGTGAAGAACAACTCGAGCCGCGTTGAGCACGAGGCGACGACGTCGAAGGTGGACGACGACCAGATGTTCTATTGCCGCTCGCGCGGCATGGACGAGGAAGAGGCCGTGGCGCTGGTGGTGAACGGTTTCTGCAAGGACGTGCTGCAGGCGCTGCCGATGGAGTTCGCCATGGAAGCGCAGGCGCTCGTGGCGATCTCGCTGGAAGGCTCCGTCGGCTGATGAGCCTTGATGCGGCGCATACCCCCCTCCGCCTGCATTGGTGGAAGGCGCAGCCGAACTTCGGCGATGCGCTGAGCCCGCTGATTCTGAGCCATGTCTCGGGGCGGCGGGTGGAACATGCGTCGGTGGATGAGGCCGAGGTCTTCGGCCTTGGCTCGCTCATGCAGGTCGTGCGGCGGAACTACGAGACGCCGCGCGTCGGGGCCAGGCCGGTGATCTGGGGCAGCGGTCTGCTGCGCCCCGCCGGGGGCCGTGCGTTCCTGAAGAACATCGAGATCGCGCTGCTGCGCGGGCCGGTGACGGCGGCTCTATTGGGCATCGAGACAGACGTTTTCGGTGATCCGGGGCTCTTGGTGAACGAGGTTCTGCCCAGTGACGCACCACGCGGCGACAAGATCGGCATCGTGCCGCATCACACGCTGGCGGACGGTCCCGACTTGCTGGACCTCGTGGCCTCCGACAGCGCCTATGTGCTGATCGACCCGCGCGATCCGGTGGAGCAGGTTTGCGCCGGCATCGCCGCCTGTGCCCATGTCTTTGCCTCGTCGCTGCACGGGCTGATCACGGCGGATGCTTACGGCGTGGCCAACACTTGGGTGGCGCCCGAGGGGCAGGGGCGGCTGAAGTTTCACGACTACGCCGCCTCCGTGGGGCGCGACATGCGCGCGCCGATTGCCTTGGCCGATATTCCGGCGGCACCCAAATCCGACGCGCCGCTGAGCTACCAGGGCGGCATCACGGCCTGCCGCGCCGCGCTGAAAGACAGCTTTCCCGCCGCGCTCTGCGCCCGTCAGGGGGCGGCATGAACTTTAACACGCAGGGGCAAGCCCCTGAGACAACACTGAAATAGCATGAATTGCGGCGCAAGGCGCGCCAGAAGGAGACCGAAATGCTGAGCATCAAGAACCTGCAGGTGAAACTGGAAGAAGAGGACAAGCAGATCCTCAAGGGCGTCGATCTGGAAGTCGAGGCCGGCAAGGTGCACGCCATCATGGGGCCGAACGGCTCGGGCAAGTCCACGCTGAGCTACGTGCTCTCGGGCAAGGACGGCTACGAGGTCACCGAGGGCTCCGCCACGCTCGAAGGTGAAGACATCCTCGAACTGGAACCCGAAGAGCGCGCCGCGGCGGGCCTCTTCCTTGCCTTCCAGTACCCGGTGGAAATCCCCGGCGTCGGCAACATGACTTTCCTGCGTACGGCCGTGAACGCACAGCGCAAGGCGCGCGGCGAAGAGGAAATCTCGGCCGCCGACTTCCTCAAGGAAATCCGCGCCAAGGCGAAAGACCTGAAGATCGACGCCGAGATGCTGAAGCGGCCCGTGAACATGGGCTTCTCCGGCGGTGAGAAGAAGCGCAACGAAATCCTGCAGATGGCGATGCTCGAGCCCAAGATGTGCATCCTCGACGAGACCGACTCGGGCCTCGACGTTGACGCGATGAAACTGGTGGCCGAAGGCGTGAACGCCCTGCGCACCGAGGGCCGCGGTTTCCTCGTCATCACGCACTACCAGCGTCTTCTCGACCACATCAAACCGGACGTCGTGCACATCATGCATGATGGCCGCATCATCAAGACTGGTGGGCCTGAGCTGGCGCTCGAAGTCGAGAACAACGGTTACGCAGACATCCTTGCCGAGGTGGCATAATGGCCGAAGCACAACTGAAAGAAACCCCGACCGAGGCGATGATCGCAGCGCTCGACATGCCGCAGGGCGGCTGGAGCCAAGCGGCGCGCGAAGATGCGCTGGCGCGGGTTCGCACCATGGGCCTGCCGCAGCGCCGGGATGAATATTGGAAGTTCACCCGCCCCGACACGCTGACCCAGGCTGAGGCGCAGCCTGCCGCGATCTTCGATCACGGTGACGCGCCCTTGTTCGACGGCACCGAGCGTCTGCGCATCGTCTTTGTTGATGGCGTGTTCGACGCCGACGCCTCGGATGACCTCACGCTCGAAGGCGTCAGCATCGAACGGCTCGCCGCGGCGGACAGCGACCTGCATTGGGCACGCGACCTCTACGGCACGCTGGAAAAGAACGGCCAGACCCCGGTGCAGCGTCCGCTCGCGGCGCTCAACACCGCCTTCGCGACCGATGGCGTCTTGATCCATGTCTCCGGCACGCCGAGCAAGCCGATCAATCTGGTTTATCAACACAAATCAGAGACTTCCGACGCGATTTTGCACCATGTGGTAAAGCTCGACAAAGGTGCCGAAGTCACGCTTTTGGAGAACGGTCCCGCAGCTGCGCGCTTCAACACCGTGATGGAGGTCGAGGTGGCCGACACCGCGCGCTTCCACCATGTTCGCGCACAGGGCCGCGACCACGAGCGCCGTGCCGCGACCCATGTCTTCACCCGTTTGGGGACCGAGTCGCTGTTCAAGAGCTTTACCGTCACCGTGAACGGCGCGCTGACACGCAACGAATGCGTGATCGAGCTCACTGGCGACGATGCCTCGGCCCATGTGGCGGGCGCCTGCGTCGGCGATGGCGATTTCCACCATGACGACACGGTTTTCATCACCCATGATGCCGAGAATTGCGAAAGCCGTCAGGTCTTCAAGAAGGTGCTGCGCAACGGTGCCACCGGCGTGTTCCAGGGCAAGATCCTCGTAAAGGAAGGCGCGCAGAAGACCGATGGCTACCAGATCAGCCAGTCGCTTCTTCTGGACGGCGACAGCCAGTTCCTCGCCAAGCCCGAGCTTGAGATCTACGCCGATGACGTGGCCTGTTCGCATGGCTCGACCTCCGGCGCGATCGACGAGGAGGCACTGTTCTACCTCCGCGCCCGCGGTGTGTCCCATGCCGAGGCAACCGACCTGCTGACGCTGGCCTTCCTTGCCGAAGCGGTGGAGGAGATCGAGGCCGAGGAACTGCGCGAGGAAATCACCGGGCGTCTCAGCTCGTGGTTGGAGCGTCGTAGCGCCTGATGGCTGTCACCAGCGATATCGTTGCGACCTACCGCAGCCCCGGCAAAGTGATGTCGGGGCTGCTTGCGCAGGGACGCAACGAGGTGCGCGTGCTGATGTTCGCGCTGATGGCGGGGCTGCTGATCTTCGTGGCCCTGTCGCCGTATCAAGCCCGCGCGGCGCATCTCGATCCGGACGGGCCGCTCGCGGTGCGCCAGTATTGGAGCGCGTTTTTCTGGATCTTCGTGATGCCCTTGCTGCTCTATGGCTTGGCCGCGATGGTCTGGGGGATCAGCCGTGTCGCGGGGCAACGGCTCAGCGGTTATGCGGTGCGGCTGACCTTGGTTTGGTCGCTCCTTGCCTCTGCACCGATCCTTTTGTTGCTGGGCCTCGCGCTTGGGTTCATCGGGCCGGGCCTACAGGCGCAGATCGTCGGGGTGATCTGGTTGGCCGTTTTCTTTTGGTTCTGGATCGCGGGACTTGTCGCCGCGCAGCGGGGCTGAGATGAGCGGCGCCCTGATCCAGCTTGCGCAGACCACCCTGCGCAGCCCCCGTGTGGCAGCGCGCCAGATTGCGGTGCTGCCCTTGGGCAATGATGTTGTCTGGACGTCGCTTGCCTTGGTGGCCGCACTGAATGCGCTCGTCATCTCGGCCACCTTCGTGATCGCGCCGCCCGCCATGGCGCTGCCGAGCTATTTCCAATCGCCACTGGTGCTCTTCGCGCTGCAGGCCGGGTTGATGGTGCTCTATGTGCATGCGCTGACTTGGGTTGGCCGGGCACTGGGCGGGCAGGGCGCGGTGACGCCGCTTTTGGCTGCCGTCGTGTGGCTTCAGGCGCTTCGCCTCTGTGCGCAACTGGGCATCTTGCTGCTGACCTTGGCGCTGCCGCCGGTGGCGTTGCTGGCCTCTTTCGTCGTTACAATTTGGGGTCTTTGGATCCTTTTGAATTTTGTGGCCGAACTCTTGCATCTGCCGGGGCTATTCCACGCCGCCGCGGTGCTCGTGGGGCCGCGCTTGGGGTCTTGCTGGGGCTTGGCCTTTTGCTGTCTTTGATCGGGCTGACCGCCCAGGGAGTTTAAGTCATGTTCGACGTTGAAGCCGTCCGGGCGCAGTTTCCGATCCTTGGCCGCGAGGTGAACGGCAAGCCGCTGGTCTACCTCGACAATGGCGCTTCGGCCCAGAAGCCGCAGGTGGTGATCGACGCGATCACCCAAGCTTATGCGAATGAATATTCCAACGTTCACAGGGGTCTGCACTACCTTTCTAATCTTGCGACCGACAAATACGAAAGCGTGCGCGGCACCGTGGCGCGCTTCCTCAACGCCGGGTCGGAAGATGAGATCGTGCTCAACACCGGGGCGACGATGGGGATCAACACCGTGGCCTACGGTTGGGCCATGCCCCGGATGCAGGCGGGCGATGAGATCGTCCTGTCGGTGATGGAGCATCATGCCAATATCGTGCCGTGGCATTTCCTGCGTGAACGGCAGGGCGTGGTACTGAAATGGGTCGATGTGGACGCCACCGGCGCGCTTGACCCGCAGGCGGTGATCGATGCCATCGGGCCGAAGACCAAGCTGGTTGCAATATCTCACCTTTCCAACGTCTTGGGCACGAAAGTTGACGTGAAAACCATCACCGAAGCCGCTCATGAGAAGGGCGTTCCGGTCTTGGTCGATGGCTCGCAGGCGGCGGTGCATATGCCTGTCGACGTGCAGGACCTCGGCTGTGATTTCTATGCCGTCACGGGGCATAAACTCTATGGCCCCTCCGGTTCGGGCGCGATCTATATCAAGTCCGAGCGCATGGCCGAAATGCGCCCCTTCATCGGCGGCGGTGACATGATCCGCGAAGTCAGCAAGGACGCGGTGAGCTACAACGACCCGCCAATGATGTTCGAAGCAGGCACCCCCGGTATCGTCGGCACCATTGGCTTGGGCGTAGCGCTGGAGTTCATGATGGATCTGGGGATGGAGAATATCGCCGCCCATGAGGACGATCTGCGCGACTACGCGGTCTCGCGGCTCGGCGGTTTGAATTGGCTCAACCTGCAAGGCACGACGCCGGACAAAGCGGCGATCTTCAGCTTCACACTGGACGGCGCCGCCCATGCGCATGACATCTCGACCGTGCTCGACAAGAAAGGCGTGGCCGTCCGGGCTGGGCATCATTGCGCAGCCCCCTTGATGACGCATCTCGGCGTTTCGGCCACCTGCCGCGCGTCCTTTGGCATGTATAACACCCGGGCCGAGGTCGACACATTGGTCGATGCGCTTGAATTGGCGCATGATCTTTTCACCTAAGGTGAATTTCGCCGCCCTTGCCCCCGGATTTCCCATTGCAGGGGCGGCGCGCTCTGGCTATACCGCCCCTCAGTGGACCCTTAGCTCAGCTGGATAGAGCGCTGCCCTCCGAAGGCAGAGGCCAGAGGTTCGAATCCTCTAGGGTCCGCCATTTTTTCCGATCGTTAAGTTTGCTGCCGCGCGATGCGTCGATCATCCGTTTGCGCAAGAAAAAGCCCCGCGCAGCGATGCTGGCGGGGCTTTCCGATTTCTAAAGCGGTGCCTTAGCGGCGGCGGCGCCCACCTGAGCGGCCCGCGCGACCGCGGCCCTCTTGACCCGCTTTGGGCGCGCTTTTGTTGAACTCAATCCAAGCGCTGCCATGAGGATCACGGTCGAAGAGGAAGTTGGCGGCGCGGATGGCCTCCATCTCCTTGCCCGGGCGGGGTTTGGTCGAGCCGAGGTTAAAGAGCGTCGCAAAGGTCTCGTCATCCATATCTTCGGGGAGGATGATCCCCGCGGCGGCAATCTCGGCCCGCTTTTCGGCGATTTTGGTGGCGCTCAGCGGCACGGCCACCGGGTTCATGATCGCACTCGTCATGCCCGCACCCATTGCCATGGGGAGGAAGGCATTGTTGATGCCGTGGCGGTTGGGCAGCCCGAAAGAGATGTTGGAGGCGCCACAAGTGGTGTTCACGCCCAATTCCTCGCGCAAACGGCGGACAAGGGTAAAGACCTGATGGCCCGCCGTCGCCATGGCGCCAATCGGCATGACCAGCGGGTCGACGACGATGTCATGGGCGGGAATGCCAAAATCGGCGGCGCGTTCGACGATCTTTTTCGCCACGGCAAAGCGCACATCCGGGTCCTCGGAGATCCCTGTGTCGTCATTGGAGATCGCCACGACAGGCACGTTGTATTTCTTGACCAGCGGCAGCACGACCTCCAGCCGCTCTTCCTCTCCGGTGACGGAGTTCAGCAGCGGGCGGCCTTCGCAGGCCTCAAGCCCCGCCTCAAGCGCGCCGGGGACCGAACTGTCGATGCAGATCGGCACGTCGACGGCATTTTGCACGACCTTGATCAGCTCCGGCATCAGCATCGGCTCGACGAAGTTGTTGTCGGCATAGCGCGGGTCTTCGGCCATTTTGTTGGAGAAGACCGCGCCCGAGTTCACGTCGAGCACCGTGGCACCGGCGGCGACCTGCGCGATGGCATCCGCCTCGACCCGCGAAAAATCGCCTTGCTCCAGCTCTTGGCTGAGGATCTTGCGGCCCGTGGGGTTGATCCGCTCTCCGATCACGCAAAACGGCTCGTCAAAGCCGATGACGGCGGTCTTGGTCTTGGATTCGATGACGGTTCTGGTCATGTAACTTCCTTCAGGCTGCGTCGGCGGGCACCCCAGAGGCGCCGCCATTCTCTTGGACCCATGTGGCGCTGGTCTTGATCCCGCCCAGCGGGAAAAGATGCACATGGGTGATGTTGAAATCCGGGTGCGCCGCTTTGTGGGCGGCTAGTTCGCTGATCACATCTGTCGGCTCATAGGGCAACAGCAGCTTGGTGACATCCATTGCCCGCTTTTGCAGCACCTTGAGCGAGGGGCCAACACCGCAGGCGATGGCGAATTTGATCAGCGTTTGCAGTTTGGCGGGGCCCGCGATGCCGATGTGGATGGGCAGGGTGATACCAGCGGCCTTCAGACTGTCGGCCCATTCGATGATCGGCTGCGCGTCAAAGGCGAATTGCGTGGCGATGGCCATTTCGGCGTCCGTGCGGGTTTGGAAATCGTTCTTCCATTTGAGCGCCGCATCGACGTTAAGGCGGCCCCCGACAGCGTCGATATCGCGGTTGCCTTCGGGGTGGCCAGCGACATGCAGGCGGGTAAAGCCTGCCTTGTCGAACAGCCCCGTTTCCATCAACTGCATCGAGTCGCTGAATTCCCCCGCCGGAGTGGTGACACCGCCCGCCAGCAGCAGCGCTTGGCGCACATCGGCCTCGCCCTGATAACGGGCGATCCAATCGGCCAGCGTGGCGCGGTCTTTGATGATGCGGGCCGGGAAATGCGGCATGACCTTGAAGCCATCCGCATTCAACCGCGCGGCGGTGGCGACCATGTCTTCGATCGGGGTGCCGTCGATATGGGCGATATAGACACAGGTGCACTCTGGCAGTAGGGCGCGGAAATCCTCGACCTTTTCGGCGGTGCGGGGCATCACCTCGATCGAATAATCTTTCAACAGCGCCTCGACTTCGGCCACCGGCGCCTCTGGGGCCGGTGTTTCCTTTTTGCGGAAGTTCAAAAGTGCCATGAGCGTGTCCTTGATCATAGGGCTGGCAGGCTATGCCCAACCGTCGTTGTCAATCAGTTGCTTAATCCGGTCGCGGTCGTATTCCGCGTCGATGCGGGCGGCTTCGGCATCGGCGATGCTGTCGGGATCGCCCTCAACCTCAAACGGCTCTGCCTTGCGCCATTCCGCGAGATAGGCGTCGGTATTGGCGGCCCCCACCTTCATCGCCGCGCGGTCGATCGCCTGTTCAAAGCGTTCGGGCAGGGGGCGTTTCGCCCCGCGACGGCCCTTGCCGACGATCACCTGAGCGGGAATATCGCGCCAGTAAACGATGGTGACTGCGGGCATGGGACGATTCCTCCGGTTTAAACCTGTCTAACGAGCGTCGCGGTCAGGACAGGGCCGTTTTTCGACGAAACACGACCCATCCGCGACTTGGGGGAGGTGATAGCGCATTGGCCCTGCCATCACGAGGGGGCGGCGCCCCCATTATTCTCAAGATGATTGTGAGGTGGCCCTGATTGCGGGGCGAGGGTGTCCCGCGGACGCCGCGGAAATTGGCCCAAGGCACCGCGACCACTTGCACCGGCTGGGCGCAGGGAATACCTTTGGGGGCAACTCGATATGAAAGGCGCGTAACCATGGCGCCACAGCGTCCCAAAGGTGCGGGTGCGCTCGACAAAGACATTCCGGCTCTGAGCCCCGCGCCAGTTCCGCCCAGATCTAATGAGCTATATGCGGCCCTAGATCTGGGTACAAATAGCTGCCGCATGTTGATCGCCCAGCCTCGGGGCAGCGGTTTCCATGTGGTGGACAGTTTTTCGAAATCGGTGCAATTGGGTGCCGGTTTGGAAAAGACCGGGCGGCTTTCGCGCGGATCAATGGCGCGCACCATTCAGGCATTGCGCATCTGTCAGCAAAAGTTGCGGCGCAACAAGGTGCAGAACATGCGTCTTGTCGCGACCGAAGCCTGTCGCCGTGCGCAGAACGGGGCGGAGTTCATGCGCCGCATTCAGCGCGAGACCGGTCTCAAGCTCGACATTATCCGCCCCGAGGAAGAAGCCCAGCTTGCCGTGATCTCCTGCGCGCCGCTGGTCAGCCGCAAGACGGAAAACCTGCTAGTGGTCGATATTGGCGGCGGTTCGACCGAGCTGGTGTGGATCGACATCTCCAAAGTGCCGCGGGCCGACCGCGCACGCTCGATCATGCGGCTTCAGGGCGGGTTCTATCAGGCGAAATCTGATGTCCCCGCCGCCCGGGTGGTGGATTGGATCAGCGTGCCCTTGGGCGTGGCGACCCTGCGCGATCAATTTTCTGACGTCGAAGACGATGCCGCGCGCTTTGCCCTGATGAGTTGGTTTTTCGAAGAGAACCTCACCGATTTCACGCCCTATCAGACGATCCAGTCGCAAAAACGGTTCCAGATCGTCGGCACCTCGGGCACCGTGACCACCGTGGCGGCAAGCCATCTGAACCTGAAGCGCTATGACCGGACAAAGGTCGACGGCCTCAGCATGACCAGCGCCCAGATCGACAAGGTGATCCATTCCTATATCGCCATGGGGCCGGGCGGGCGGCGCGCCGATCCGCGTATTGGGCAAGACCGGGCGGCGCTGATCATGTCGGGGGCCGCGATCCTGCAAGCCTTGATGCGCTGCTGGCCGACCGACAGGCTGTCAGTTGCGGATCGCGGTCTGCGCGAAGGCCTGCTATATGCACAGATGAGCGCCGATGGCGTATTAGAAGAAGGGGTCTTTTAATGGCCAAGACACCGGACGGAAAGAACACCTCGGGGCGCGGTCAGCGTGATCTCAAGGTCAAGGTGAAATCCGCACGCGGGCGCAAGCTCAGTTCCACCCGTTGGTTGCAGCGGCAGTTAAACGATCCTTATGTCAAACGCGCGCAGGCCGAGGGCTATCGTGGGCGGGCGGCTTATAAGATCATGGAGCTGGACGATAAATATCGCTTCCTCGTCCCCGGCGCGCGGGTGGTCGACCTTGGTGCCGCACCGGGCGGCTGGTGTCAGGTCGCCGTCAAACGCTGCAACGTATTGGGCGAAAAGAAGGGCAAGGCGCAGGGCACCATTCTGGGGGTCGACCTGCAAGAAATGGAGCCGATCGCGGGCTGCGAGTTGCACCAGCTCGACTTCATGGAGGATGACGCCGACCTCAAGGTCAAGGAGTGGCTCGGCGGCAAGGCGGATGTGGTGATGTCGGACATGGCCGCGGCCTCATCCGGGCATAAACAGACCGACCACCTGCGCATCATCGCGCTTTGCGAGGCGGCGGCCTATTTCGCTTTCGATGTGTTGGAAGAGGGCGGCACATTCGTAGCCAAGGTGCTGGCAGGCGGCGCGGAAGGTGAGTTGCAAAAGCTGCTCAAGCGCCGTTTTGCCAAGGTCGCCAATATCAAACCACCTGCAAGCCGCCCGGATTCGTCGGAAAAATTCGTGGTGGCCACAGGGTTTAAGGGCGAAGAAGCCTAACCCGCCATCGCCGTTCATGGGGCGTAAACCAGTCAAGGCTTAGGGTGTAGCTCTCCCGCGGTATTGTGCCGCCTACCTCATGAGGGCTCCCCGATGCTACGACACCTGCCACTTGTATCGCTCATCTTCATCCTCTGTTCCGGGCTCAAGGTTTCCGCCTCCGAAGTGCCTTGGGCCGTGAACGATTACATCGACCGTGACTTGCTGTCTTGGGTCAATGACGCCCGTATCGTCGATGCGATCGCACAGCAGAACGCGCGGCACCGCGAATTGAAGGCGCTGGCGGTCACGCCGGCGGCAGTTACAGGGCCGGGCGCCGAGGTGCCCCAGTCGAAAGCGCCGATTGCCGCAGCGTTTCTCCAATCGCAGATCGCCCGCGCCGAGGGTCAGATCGCCGAGGTGACTTTGCTGGATGCCTATGGGCTGACCGTGGTCTCCAGCGGCAGCGCCTCGGTCTATTTCAAAGGCGGCAAGCCCAAGAACAGCAACCGTTTTTCGCCGCCGTCGGGGATTTTCGTGATTGATCAGGTGGCCGTTGACGAAAGGTCGAAGGCCCATCAAAGCCGCGTCTCGATGCCGATCACGGAGCCGTCGAACGGCGCAATCATCGGGGTGATTACAGTTGAGTTGGAAGCGGCGGCTTTCTTCTGAGGCTGCCCGCGCAGACCGGTCCCGGCAGGCGGGGCCGGTCTGTTGCTCACCCCTAAGCGGGGTCGGGACTATCAAATATCCCCGAACAATCCTTCAGCGATAAACCCCTTGGCTTCGGCGTTGTCGTGCGGTTGAGCGCCGGGGGTATTTACCGGCAATACCCCACTGGCCATGGCGTGCGAGTCGAACAGGGAGCGGTAGCGCAAATCAAGTGTTTCATTGCGCGCCCCCCAGAAAGCGATAGCTCTCGCCATTGCGCTCGACACGGCCCAATCCGCCCTGCGGCAGGTGGAACCCCATCAGCCAGATCCGCTCCTGCGCCAGCCGATCCAGCAAGCGCTGCCGGGTCTTCGCGCCTAACTCGGGGTCTTGGTCCGATCCGCTGGCCCAGCCCGGGCGCGCAAAGGCAAGATGGTGGTTGCCAATGGCGTCGCCGCCGATCAACAGCGCATCACCGCCCGTGCCCAGAAGGAAAGACATATGCCCGGGCGTATGGCCGAAACTGTCCTGCGCCGTGATGCCGGGCAGCACTTCGTCCCCGTCGGCAAAATGGCTCACCCGATCCTCAATCGCTTCCAGCCGCCGCGCGGCCCCCACGGCAAAGGCGGCACGGGCCGGGCCAATCCGGTCCACCGTCGCCGGATCGCGCCAATAGTCCCATTCGACCTGGCCCATATGGTAGCGCGCATTGGGAAAGACCAGATCGTCGAAATCGTCCAGCACGCCCCACAGGTGGTCGGGATGGCCATGGGTAAAGACCACATCGGTCACCGCCTCCGGCGCGACGCCTGCGGCATCAAGGCTGTCGAGCAGCGCCCCGGCGGAGGGCATGAAGGCAGGGCCCGCGCCCGCGTCAAAGAGGATCACACGCTCGGCATTGCGCAAAAGCGTCAGGTTGCAGGGCGGCTCCAACTGGTCTTGGGGCAGGTCGAAGGGCGCCAAAGCCTCCGCCAGTGCGTCTTGCGGCAAACCTTCGAAGAAAAAGCTGCGCGGCAGTACCAGATTGCCGTCGCTTATGCTGATGAATTCATAGCCGCCGATCTGGGCCGAGGTCATCGCGAAGACGCGCAGCGGCGTTTGGGCGAGCGCGGCCGCCCCCATTCCGGCCAGCACCATCCGTCTGTTAATCTTCATCTGATCCCCTCCCATCATTCATTCCGATTCGTGAATATAATCATCCCCATCGGTGTGCGGCACAAGGGGCGAATGCGGGGGCGAGAGATAGGCCCGAGAAACAAGGCAGCTATGCATGATCATGCCTTGCATCGCCCGCAGGGGTTCTATCTACGGGGGCACCACTCGAAACCCACCCCGATCCGGACGGAAAATGACTGATATCACTACAGAAGGCGCCTCGATCGCCTTTGACAAGGTCGGCAAGGCCTTTACCAAAGCGGGCGGTGCGACCGTGAACGCGCTCGAAGGGATTTCCCTCGACGTGGCGCCCGGCTCCATCACCGGGATCATCGGGCGTTCGGGGGCGGGCAAGTCGACCCTGCTGCGGATGGTCAACGGGTTGGAGCGTCCGACGACCGGCAAAGTGCTGGTCGGGGGTGAGGATGTTGGCAGCGCCAAGGGCGGCAAGCTGCGCGCGATACGCCGTGACGTTGGCATGATTTTTCAACACTTTAACCTGCTGTCTTCACGCACTGTGGCGGGCAATATCGCGCTGCCGCTCGAAGTGGCGGGAATGCCGAGCGCGCAGATCAAGCCGCGCGTGGCGGACCTGATCGACCGTGTCGGTCTGAGCGCGCAGGCCGGGCGCTATCCGGCGGAGCTTTCGGGCGGGCAGAAACAGCGCATCGGCATCGCGCGGGCCTTGGCCACCGGGCCGAAGGTGCTGCTTTCGGATGAGGCGACATCGGCGCTCGACCCCGAAACCACCCAAACGGTTCTGGCGCTTTTGAAGGACATCAACCGCGATCTGGGGCTGACGATCCTGCTGATCACCCATGAGATGGCCGTGGTGCGCGACATCGCGAGCCATGTGGCAGTGATCGACGCGGGCCGCATCGTGGAGCATGGGGAGACCTATGACATCTTCACCGCGCCGCAACATGCGACGACGCGGTCCTTCCTGTCGGGCGTGACGGGCGTCACCCTGCCTGCCTTCGTCAAAGACCGCCTGACCCGAACCCCGCCCGCGGCAGGGGGCGAGGAGGTCATCCGCGTCACCTTTGCGGGCACCCATGCCACCGATCCGATGCTGGCGCGATTGACGCAAGAGATGGGCATTCCGGTCAATATCCTTGCCGGCGCGGTGGAAGAGATCGGCACGCGGCCCTTCGGCAACCTGCTGGTGTCGATGCCCGTGGCGCAGGCCGCCCAAGCGCGGGCCTTTTTGGAACAACACGGGCTTCTGACGGAGGTGCTGGGCTATGTCGGCTAATCTGATTAACCTATTGATCGAAGCCACCGGTCAAACCCTTTACATGGTGGCGATTTCGGCCATCCTCGGCACGCTCTTCGGCCTGCCGCTGGGGCTGTTTCTGGCCACATCGCAACGCGGGGAACTGCTGTCGTCGCCATGGGTGAACAAGGTGTTGGGGCTGGTGGTGAACGCCACGCGCTCCGTGCCGTTCATCATTCTGGTCGTGGCCATCATTCCCTTCACCCGCATGATCGCTGGCACCTCGATCGGCACCACGGCGGCGATCGTGCCGCTGACCATCGCCACGGTGCCTTTCATCGCCCGGCTGGTGGAAAACGCCATCCGCGAGGTCGATTCCGGCCTGATCGAAGCCGCCCGCGCCATGGGTGCGACGCCGCTGCAAATCATCCGCAAGGTGCTGCTGCCCGAGGCGCTGCCCGGCATCACACTGGGCCTGACCCTCGCCATCGTGAGCCTCATCGGTTACTCCGCCATGGTCGGCGCCGTGGGCGGCGAAGGTCTCGGCGATCTGGGTATCCGCTATGGATATCAGAGGTTTATGCCCGATGTCATGGCGATTGTCGTGATCATCCTCATCGTTCTGGTGCAGCTTGTGCAGTCCATTGGCGAGCGTATCGCCAGCGCCGTGGATAAACGGGCCACCAAAAGTGGCGGTCAATAGGCCGCGCCTTACATCCGTTCTCTCAATCTAAGGAGACTACTATGCTTCGTCTTACAACACTCACCTCCGTTCTGGCGCTGATGGCCACCGGCCTTGCCGCCGAGGAAATCAAAGTCGGCGTTTCGCCCGGCGAACATGCCGAAATCATGGAAGAAGTCGCCCGCATCGCGGAGCCTATGGGCCTTGAAATCGATGTGGTCGAATTCTCTGACTATGTGGTGCCGAACCAAGCGCTGGCCGATGGCGACATTCAGGCGAACTCTTTCCAGCACGTGCCCTATCTCGAAGCGCAGATGAAAGACCGCGGCTTTGAACTGAGCGTGGTCGGCAACACGATCACCACCCCGATGGGCGTCTATTCCGACAAGATCACCGATCTTGCCGATCTCGAAGAAGGCGCGACATTCGGCATTCCGAACGATCCCACGAACGGTGGCCGCGCGCTGTTGGTTCTGCAAGAACTCGGGTTGATCAAAGTCGATGAGGCCGCAGGTCTGGTGCCGACCGTCCTCGACATCACCGAGAACCCCAAGGACCTGTCTTTCAAGGAGCTCGACGCCGCGCAACTGCCGCGTTCGCTGGCCGATCTGGACGCGGCTTTGATCAACACCAACTACGCGATTGCCTCGGGCCTCAGCCCCAAGGAAGATTCCATCGCGATGGAAAGCGCCGAGAACCCATATGTGAACGTCATCGCCGTCCGCAAGGGCGACGAGGACGCGGCATGGGTTGAGACATTGCTCAAGGCCTATCACTCCGATGAGATCAAAACCTTCATCGATGAAAGCTATCAGGGCACGGTCATCACCTCCTGGTAAGCGCTTATTCTAGAATCGTATTGATAGACTTGACCCGGGCCTCCGCGGGTCAAGAGCGCCCCGGCCAGGGCCGGGGCATGTTGACTGGTTAAAACTCCCCTAATCATTGGGTTGAGGCTGACGGTCAGCTAAAACCATTAAATTTCTGTTTAGAAATTCCGCGTAGTTCTTGCAGGTAACGCGCGTTCTGGCACATTTCTACGCATACTTCTTAACATTGAAATTATGTTGCGCTGCGGCGTGAGAAAATTGTTGAAAAGTTCAGTTCCGCCCGTATCGTGAAATCGTGAGGGATTTTTTCACATGACCCGGGGCTTGCCCTTCCTGATGTCTGACAGGGCCGATGGTGGCGATCCATGTGAACGGGAGTTCGACTGCAAGACGCGACCATAACAAACCAAGGGAGACTATCATGAAGACCGTGAAACTGATGGGCACCGCCGCCAGCCTGCTTGTGCTGGGGGTCAGCCAATCCGCCGCGCAGGATCTGACCGTTGGGTATTTCCTCGAATGGCCGATGCCGTTCCAATACGCCAAGGCGGAGGGGATGTATGACGAAGCGCTCGGCACGACGGTAAATTGGGTGAGCTTCGATTCCGGCACCGCCATGTCGGCGGCGATGGCCTCGGGGGATGTGCAGTTGTCGCTGAGCCAAGGCGTGCCGCCCTTCGTGGTCGCCACGTCGGCGGGGCAAGACCTGCAAATTCTCGATGTCGCGGTCAGCTACTCCGAGAATGATAACTGCGTCGTGCGCGAGGCGCTGGAGATCGACAAATCCTCTACCGAGGAACTGGCGGGCAAGAAGGTCGCGGTGCCGCTTGGCACGGCTGCGCATTACGGTTTCCTTAAACAAATGAACCACTTCGGCGTCGATGTTGGGTCGCTCGACGTGGTGGATATGGCGCCGCCAGATGGGGCCGCGGCCATCGCACAGGGATCGGTCGATATGGCCTGCGGCTGGGGTGGGTCGCTGCGCCGGATGATGGAACATGGCAATATCCTTCTGACCGGCGCGGAGAAGGAAGATCTGGGCATCCTCGTTTTCGACGTGACCTCCGGCCCGGCCTCTTGGGTGGCCGAGAACTCTGACACGGTTGCCGCCTTCCTGAGCGTGACGGCCGAGGCAAACGCGATGTGGGCGGATGAGGCCAACCGCGACAAGATGCTGCCTGTCATCGCCAAGGACGCAGGTATGGACGAGGACGCCACGATGGAAACCATCGCGACATTCTCTTTCCCGTCGGTTGATGAGCAGATGGGTGAGAAATGGCTCGGCGGGGGCGCGCAGGAGTTTATGAAAGGCGTGGCCGATGTCTTTGTCGAAGCAGGCGCGATCGACGGTGCGCTCGACAGCTATGAAGACGCGGTGAACACCGGCCCGCTGCAAGCGGCGAGCGAAATGTAGGCCAAGCGGCGCAAAATAAGGCCGCCCCGTTGCAGCCCGGTGCCTGATTGCGAGGCACCGGCAGATGGGGCGCGCCGATAAACCAATAAGCAGCGGGGCAGCATGTCGGGATTGAAAATCGAAAACCTGTCGATGCGGTTTGATCTGCCCAATGGCAGTCATGTGCAGGCGCTTGAGGACGTATCGCTTGACCTTGCGGAGGGGGAGTTGATGTCGGTCCTTGGCCCCTCGGGCTGTGGCAAGACGACGCTGCTCAATATCGTGGCGGGTTTCCTTGCCCCGAGTTCGGGCGAGATCGTGATGAACGGCCATAGTGTCACGGGGCCGGATGCCGAGCGTGGCATGGTCTTTCAACAGGGCGCGCTTTTCGAGTGGATGTCGGTGCGCGAAAACGTGAGCTTTGGTCCGCGCATGAAGGGGCAGGGCGAAAAGCAGTACGGGGCCGAGGTTGACCATCTGCTCGATATCGTCGGGCTGGGCGATTTCAAGGAAAAGGCGATCTATGAGCTCTCAGGCGGGATGCAGCAGCGGGTGGCGCTGGCGCGCTGTCTGGCGAATGACCCCGATGTGATCTTGATGGACGAACCCTTGGGCGCGCTGGACGCGCTGACCCGCGAAAAGATGCAAAGCCTCGTCCTGAAACTGTGGAAAGAGACCGGCAAGACCATCATCCTGATCACCCATTCGGTCGAAGAGGCGCTGCTGCTCGGCGAGCGGCTTCTGGTCATGGCGCCGCGCCCGGGGCGCATTCACCGCGAATACCGTCTGCCCTTTGCCGATCTGGGCGTGGGGCAAGACCTGCGTGAGGTCAAGAAACACCCGGAATTCGCCGAAAGGCGCGAGGAAATCCTCGGTATGATCTGGGACATGGAGGAAGAGATCATGGGCCGGACGGAGGAGGCATGATGTTGATCCTGCTTATTTATATCGTTATCTTCGCGCTTTCCTTTTTCCTTGTCCGCTTGGTCGTCGATCAGACAGCCAGCGGCTTTGCGGCGCGTAAAACGGTAACCTTTGGCGACGAAAGCGCGGTGACGTCGAACCGCACCGCCAGCGTGATCTCGATCTTGACGATCTTCTTGCTGTGGGGCGCGTTCACCGGCTCATCCCTGCTGCCCCGATTTTTGCATGCGCCCGGCCCGTTTGAGGGGCTTGCCGAGCTGACCTATACTGCCGAGGCCGATGACGGCTCCCGCGATGACGGCACGATCACGGTGCTGGTGCATCCGGTGGGCGAAGACGCCGAGACGCCGCAGGTCGATCCCGGCGAAGGCTGGGCCAAGAATGACGCTTTCACCATCGGCGCTTGGCGCTCAGGGCTATTGCGTGTTGATAAGAATGACGAGAAGGGCCGCGATCTCGGGCACCGGGTCGTCGCCGTGAATGGGCAGGAGATCGCGCCCGGTGGCGAGGTGCAGACCGAGTTTGGCCGCGTGGGCATGTCACCCAAAGGCACGCTGAACTTCGAGCCCGCCAAGGGCTGGCAGATGGAGCCGATCTGGCTGCCGCCCCCGAAGCCGTGGTCTCCCGCCTTGCTGAAATCTCAAGCCAAGGCTACCGCGACAGCACCCTGTGGGAGCATCTGGGCTATTCGCTGTTCCGCGTGGTCGTGGGGTTCGCCCTTGGAGCGCTGGTGGGCATTCCGCTGGGCTATGCCATGGGGCTGTCGGGCTGGTTTCGGGGCTGGTTCGATCCGATTGTCGAATTCATGCGCCCGGTGCCGCCGCTTGCCTTGATCCCGCTGGTGATCATCTGGGCGGGGATCGGTGAGGTGGGCAAGATCATCCTGCTGTTCCTCGCGGCGCTGTGGATCATGGCCATTGCTGCGCGCTCGGGCGTGTCGGGGGTGAATATCACCAAGGTCCATGCGGCTTATTCGCTGGGCGCGTCCAAGGCGCAGATCATGCGCCATGTCATCGTGCCAAACTCGCTGCCCGAGATTTTTACCGGTGCGCGGGTGGCGATGGGGGTCTGCTGGGGCACGGTGGTCGCCGCCGAACTGGTCGCGGCAGAGAAGGGGGCGGGGATGATGATCATGGTCGCCTCCAAATTCCAGCTGACCGACATCGTGCTTATGGGGATCATCCTGATCGGCATCATCGGGTTCGGCATCGACATGCTGATGCGCAAGGCTGAGCGGTTGCTGGTCCCTTGGAAAGGGCGGTCTTAACCCCGCCTGCAATCCCCTTCTGTATGAAAGGAGCCCCCTTGCCAGACGCCGAATTCCGCGCCAGAGTGAAAAAATGGAGGAAAATTTCACATGACCGGAGCGAAAAGACCCGGGGCGGAGGCCGTGGGGCCGCGCTCTCTGGGGGCCGACCTACGGGCGATCCGCAAGGGGCGCAAACTGACCCTCACGGATCTGGCCGAGGCTTTGGGCCGGTCGGTCGGCTGGGTCAGTCAGATCGAACGCGACATCTCGACCCCCTCCATCGCCGACCTGCGCCGCATCGCCGAGATCTTGGATGTGCCGATCTCGCTACTTTTTGGCGAAGCGACGGTAAGCCCCGAAGAACGTGGCTATGTCGTACGGGCCGGGGCGCGGCGCGCCATGGGAAGTGCGGCCAATGGGTTGACGGAAGAACTGCTTTCGCCCGATCTCACCGACAGTTTCGAGGTGATCCACTCGACCTTTGCCGCCTATTCAGGGCTGGAAGCGCCCGTCAGGCGCGAAACGCAGGAGGTCGGTTTCGTCATCTCGGGCCGGTTGAACCTCACGATCGCGGAACGCCGCTTTACCGTCGGCCCCGGCGACAGCTTTCGCATTCGGGGCGAATATTACACTTGGGACAACCCCTACGACACGCCCGCCGTGGTGGTCTGGGTGATCTCTCCCCCGGTTTACTGAACCGGATTTTCATCAATTCGAACAATTACAAACTGTCCGGGGGCGCCTCTGGCCAGCCCTTTGGCGGTGCATGGCGATAGGAGGTGCATGTGGCTGATTTTCCGACAACGGCACGGGTGGTGATCATCGGCGGCGGCGTGGTTGGGGTCTCGGCCCTCTATCACCTCGCCCGCGCGGGGTGGACCGATTGCGTCCTGCTGGAAAAGAATGAACTCACCGCAGGCTCTACCTGGCATGCGGCGGGCAACTGTCCGAATTTCTCGAACTCTTGGGCGGTGATGAACATGCAGCGCTACGGGCTTGAGATGTACCGCGGTTTGGGGGAGGCGGTCGGCTATCCGATCAATTATCATGTCACCGGGGCGCTGCGGCTCGCGCATAGTCGCGAGCGGATGCAGGAGTTCGAACATGTCGCCTCCATGGCCCGCGCGCAGGGGCTGGGGATGGAGATGTGCACCCCCGCCGAATTGAAGGAACACAACCCTTTCATAGAGTTGCACGATTTGGCAGGCGGGCTGTGGGATCCCTTGGATGGGGACATCGACCCGGCGCAGCTGACCCAAGCCCTTGCCAAAGGGGCGCGCGAGGCGGGCGCGGCGATCCATCGTTTCACCTCCGCGACCGGGATAGACCGCGAAAGGGATGAATGGATCGTCCATACCGATAAGGGCGCGATCCGCTGCGAGAAGGTGGTCAACGCTGCTGGCTACTACGCGCAACGGGTGGGCGAATGGTTCCGCCCCCATGGGGGCCGCCGGGTGCCCGCGGTGGTGATGAGCCATCAGTATTTCCTGACCGAGGAAAACCCCGAGCTTGCCGCTTGGACCGCCGAGAAGGGCCATAAGATGCCAATGGTCCGCGATGTGGACAGTTCCTACTACCTGCGGCAGGACAAGAACGGCCTGAACCTCGGCCCCTATGAGCGCAACTGCAAGGCGCATTGGATCACCCCGAGGATCCGATGCCCGAGGATTTCAGCTTTCAGCTTTATCCCGACGATCTGGATCGGCTGGAATGGTATATCGAAGACGCCATGGCGCGGATGCCGCTGTTGGGCCAGAGCGGTGTGGGGCGGATGATCAACGGGCCGATCCCCTATGCGCCCGATGGGCTGCCGATGCTGGGCCCGATGCCCGGCGTGCCGAACGCTTTCGAGGCGCATAGCTTTACCTTTGGCATCGCGCAAGGCGGCGGCGCGGGCAAGGTCATGGCCGAATGGATCACGCAAGGTGAAACGGAGTGGGACATGTGGGATGTCGACCCGCGCCGCTACACCGCCCATGCCGATCACGACTACACTCTCGCCAAGGCGCTTGAGACCTATGGCCATGAATATGCGATGCATTTCCCGCATCACGCATGGCCCGCCGGGCGCGACAAGAAGCTGTCGCCGCTGCACGACCGTTTGCGCGACGCGGGCGGTCAGATGGGGGCCTACAACGGGTGGGAGCGGGCGAATTGGTTCGCCAAACCCGGTGATGACACCGCCGAGGCCGCGACCCAGACATGGGACCGGGACGGCCCGTGGGCGGCGCGGGTCCGTGAGGAGGTCGCGGCGGTGCGCGACCATGCGGGCGTGCTCGATCTACCGGGGTTCTCGCGTTTTGCGCTTGCGGGGCCGGGGGCGGCGGAATGGCTGCGGGGCCGGATTGCGGGGGCGCTTCCCAAGGTCGGGCGGATGACGCTGGGCTATTTCCCCGACAGCCGGGGCCGGGTGCTGACCGAGATGTCGATCCTGCGCCATGCTGAGGATGACTTCACCCTGATCACCGCCGCTCCCGCGCAATGGCATGACTATGAATTGCTGCGCGATGCGTTGCCCCAAGAAGGCGAGATCAGCCTGACGGATCGAACCGATGCGGTCTCGACCCTGATCCTATGCGGCCCGAAATCCCGCGCCCTGCTGGCGCCGCTGGCCCCGGAGGCCGATCTGGCGCTGCCGTGGCTCAGCCATCAAGAGGCGTCGGTAAAGGGCAAGCCTGCGCTGCTCGCCCGGGTCTGTTTCGCGGGCGAGTTGGGCTGGGAAATCCACGCGGCCCCGAAGACATGCCCGCGATCTATGACGCGGTCATCGCGGGCGGGGCCACGCGCTTTGGGATGTTCGCGCTCAATTCCATGCGCCTGGAAAAGGGGTATCGAACGTGGAAGGGAGATCTCTCGCAGGAGTATACGTTGTTAGAGGCCGGATTGGACCGTTTCCTGCGTCTTGATAAGCTGGAGGCATTTCCGGGGAAGGAGGCGCTGATCGCCGAACGGGACGCAGGGCCGCGGCGCCGCTTCGTGACGCTGGTGGTCGAAGGCAACCCGCAAGATGCGCCGCCGATGGCCACGCTGCGCCTGAATGGAGGTGCCGTGGGCGAGGTGACCAGTGGCGGCTATGGTTACCGGGTCGATGCCTCTATCGCCCTCGGCGTCGTGCGGGCCGAGGCTGCCGTGCCGGGCACTGAACTTACCGTCGAAATCTATGGCCAAAGCTACCGCGCCACGGTGCAGCCCGACACCCCGCTTTGGGACCGCGAAAACACGCGCATCCGCGCGCAGGAGGTCTGAGATGGGACAGCTGCCTTCCAAGGCCCGCGCGGTGATCATTGGCGGTGGCGTGATCGGCTGTTCGGTCGCCTATCATCTAACAAAGCTCGGCTGGACCGATGTGGTACTGCTGGAGCGCAAACAACTGACCTCCGGCACTACATGGCACGCGGCGGGGCTGATCGCGCAGCTGCGCGCGACGCAGAACATGACGCGGCTGGCGAAATACTCCCAAGAACTCTACAGCGCGTTGGAGGGGGAAACCGGGGTCGCCACCGGCTTCAAACGCGTGGGCTCGATCACCGCCGCCCTGACGCCCGCGCGGCGCGAGGAGATCTTGCGTCAAGCCGCCATGGCCCGCGCCTTTGGCGTCGAGGTCGAAGAGATCACCCCGAAGAGGTCTGCGCGAGATACCCCCATGTGAAGACCGAGGGCATGACCGGCGCGGTCTATTTGCCGAAAGACGGGCAGGGCGATCCGGCCAATATTGCGCTGGCCTTGGCCAAGGGCGCCCGGGCGCGTGGCGCGGTGGTGGCCGAGCGGGTCAGGGCGACGGGGGTCGCCCGCGCGGGGCGTCGGATCACGGCGGTGGACTGGGCCGGGGAGGATGGCAGCAGGGGCCGGATCGAGGCCGAACATGTCATCAACTGCGCGGGCATGTGGGGCGCGAGCTGGGCCGGATGCTGGGCAGCAACGTGCCGCTGCAAGCCTGTGAGCATTTCTATATCGTCACCGAGGCTGTGCCGGGCTTGCACGAGTTGCCGGTGCTGCGCATCCCCGATGAATACGCCTATTACAAAGAGGATGCGGGGAAGATCCTGCTCGGCGCTTTCGAACCCGTGGCCAAACCTTGGGCGCTGGACGGCATCCCCGAAAATTTCGAGTTCGATCAATTGCCCGAGGATTTCGACCATTTCGAGCCGATCCTCGAGATGGCGGTCAAACGGCTGCCGCTGCTCGCGGAGGCGGGAATTCATACCTTTTTCAACGGCCCCGAAAGTTTCACCCCCGACGATGCCTATCACCTCGGTCAAGCGCCCGAGATGGACAATGTCTGGGTCGCCGCCGGGTTCAATTCCATCGGCATCCAATCGGCAGGTGGGGCGGGCATGGCGCTGGCGCAGTGGATGGAGGACGGGCAGAAACCCTTCGATCTGGGCGATGTGGACATCGCGCGGATGCAGCCGTTTCAGGGCAACAAGACCTATCTGGCGGAACGGTCGACCGAAACGCTGGGGCTGCTCTATGCCGATCACTTCCCCTACCGCCAGAAGGCTACTGCGCGGGGCATTAGGCGCAGCCCGCTCCATGCGCATCTGCTGGAGCATGGCGCGGTCATGGGCGAATTCGCAGGCTGGGAGCGGGCCAATTGGTTCGCCGATCCCGGGCAGCCGCGCGAATATCGCTATGGCTGGGGCCGGCAGAATTGGTTCGACAATCAAGCCGCCGAACATGCCGCCATCCGCGCGGGCGTGGGGCTTTACGATATGTCGTCTTTCGGCAAAATCCGCGTCGAGGGGCCAGAGGCCGAGGCTTTCATAAACCACGTCTGCGGCGCGCAGATGGCGGTGCCGGTGGGCAAGATCGTCTATACCCAGTTCCTCAACCCTCGCGGCGGGATCGAGGCGGATGTCACCGTGACCCGGCTGAGCGAGACCGCCTATCTCGTCGTCACCCCGGCGGCGACGCGGCTGGCGGATGAGACATGGCTGCGCCGCCATGCTGGCGACCGGATGGTGGTGATCACCGATGTTACGGCGGGTGAGGCGGTGCTCGCGATTATGGGGCCGAAGGCGCGAGAGGTCTTGCAGGCGGTCTCTCCCAATGACTTCTCGAATGACACCCATCCCTTTGGCATGGCGCGCGAGATCGAGATCGGCATGGGCCTCGCCCGGGCGCATCGGGTGTCCTATGTGGGCGAACTGGGCTGGGAGCTTTACGTCAGCGCCGAGATGGCAGGCCATGTCTTTGAGGCGCTGATGGAAGCGGGCGCGGCTTTCGGCGTGAAACTTTGCGGTCTGCATGCGATGGACAGTTGCCGGATCGAAAAGGGCTTTCGCCACTTCGGCCATGACATCACCTGCGAGGACCATGTGCTGGAGGCGGGCTTGGGCTTTGCGGTGAAGACCGACAAGCCGGATTTCATTGGCCGCGACGCGGTGCTGCGCAAAAAGGAAGAGGGGCTGAAGCTGCGGATGCTGCAATTCCGCCTGACGGACCCCGCGCCACTGCTCTACCACGCTGAACCGATCCTGCGGGAGGGGGCGATCGTGGGCTATCTCACCTCGGGCAACTATGGCCATCACTTAGGGGGTGCGATCGGGCTGGGCTATGTGCCCTGCGCGGGCGAAAGCCCCGCCGATCTGCTGGCCTCAACCTATGAGATCGACGTGGCGGGCCGCCGGATCAGGGCCGAGGCCAGTCTGAAACCGATGTATGACCCCAGCGGGGCGCGGACCAAAAGCTAGGCCGTCGCCTTACGAAAACGCGCCCTTCGCAGGCTTATCCGCCGAGTTTTGACATAGATCAAAGCGGCGGCTTGGGGCCCATGCGATCCGTCTCCCAAAGATGAAGGGATTCGGAATATGTTCGATACGCTCAAGTTGATCGTGCTTGCGCTTATAGTGTTCTTTGCAGCACTCGGGGCGGATTGGGCGCGCGATCCGGCTTATATGGTTCACGCCCTGCTGGTCATGTTGGTGGCCGCAGGGTTGTTTTTTTGGCAGTTGCGCCGGATGCCTGTCGAGGACGCGGCGCCCGTCGCGCCTGCAGCGCCGCAGGGCTATATGGATGGCCCCATTCGCTATGGCGTCATCGCCACCGCCTTTTGGGGCGTGGTGGGGTTTTTGGTCGGCACCTTCATCGCCTTCCAACTGGCCTTTCCCGCGCTGAACATCGACTGGGCGCAGCCCTATGCCAACTTTGGCCGCCTGCGTCCGCTGCACACCAGCGCGGTGATCTTCGCCTTTGGCGGCAATGCCCTGATCGCTACGTCTTTCTACATCGTGCAGCGCACCTCTTCGGCACGGCTCTGGGGTGGGAACGCGGCTTGGTTCGTCTTTTGGGGCTATCAGCTTTTCATCGTTCTGGCGGCCACGGGCTATCTGCTGGGGGCGACCCAATCCAAGGAATATGCCGAGCCGGAATGGTACGTCGACATCTGGCTCACCATCGTCTGGCTGGTCTACCTCGCCGTATTCTTTGGCACGATCCTGAAGCGGCGTGAGCGGCATATCTATGTCGCCAACTGGTTCTTTCTGGCCTTCATCATCACCGTGGCCATGCTGCATGTGGTCAATAACCTCGCCATCCCGGTGTCGATCTGGGGCTCCAAATCGGTGCAGGTCTTTGCGGGCGTGCAGGATGCGATGACGCAATGGTGGTACGGCCACAACGCGGTGGGTTTCTTCCTGACGGCGGGTTTCCTTGGCATGATGTATTACTTCGTGCCGAAACAGGCGGGCCGTCCGGTTTATAGCTACAAACTGTCGATCATCCACTTCTGGGCGCTGATCTTTCTCTATATCTGGGCGGGGCCGCACCACTTGCATTACACCGCTTTGCCCGATTGGGCGGCGACGCTGGGGATGGTGTTCTCGATCATCCTGTGGATGCCAAGCTGGGGCGGCATGATCAACGGGCTGATGACGCTCGAAGGCGCGTGGGACAAGATCCGCACCGATCCGATCATCCGCATGTTCGTGGCCTCGCTCGCCTTCTACGGCATGTCCACCTTCGAAGGGCCGATGATGTCGATCCGCGCGGTGAACAGCCTCAGCCACTACACCGACTGGACCATCGGCCATGTGCATTCCGGCGCGCTTGGTTGGAACGGGCTCATCACCTTTGGTGCGCTCTACTTCCTCACCCCGCGGCTCTGGGGCCGGGCGCAGATGCACTCCATGGCGGCGATCAACCTGCACTTCTGGCTCGCGACCCTTGGGATCGTGCTCTACGCCGCGTCGATGTGGGTCTCGGGCATCATGGAGGGGCTGATGTGGCGTGAGGTCGATGCCAATGGCTTCCTCGTCAACAGCTTTGCCGACACCGTCGAAGCGAAATTCCTAATGTATGTGGTCCGTGGTCTGGGCGGGGTTCTCTACCTCGCGGGCGGTGCGGTGATGGTCTGGAACATGTGGATGACCATCCGCGCCCCGCAAGCCCGCCCCGTCACCGTCGCCCTGCCAGCGGAGTAAGATCAATGGCCAAGAACCCCCACAGCCCCAATTATGACCCCGCTGACGACCCGAAAGTCGTGACCGCTAGCGAAGGCCTGAAGAAGGGCAAAATTCCTAACGAACTGCCGCCCGAGACGGAGGCCATCACCTTTCACCAGCGGTTCGAGCGCAACGCGACACTGCTGCTGATCGCCTCGCTCGGGGTGGTGAGCATCGGCGGGATCGTCGAAATCGCGCCGCTCTTTTGGCTGGAGAATACTATCGAAGAGGTCGAGGGCATGCGCCCCTATTCGCCGCTGGAACTGGCGGGGCGCGAGATCTATGTGCGCGAGGGCTGCTACGTCTGCCACAGCCAGATGATCCGCCCGATGCGCGATGAGACGGAGCGTTACGGCCACTACAGTCTCGCCGCCGAGTCGATGTATGACCACCCGTTTCAATGGGGCTCCAAACGCACCGGGCCGGATCTGGCGCGCGTCGGCGGGCGCTATTCGGATGAGTGGCATGTCGATCACCTGATGGACCCGCAATCGGTGGTGCCGGAAAGCGTCATGCCGAAATACGCCTTTCTGATGGACGCCAAACTTGAGCCTGAGGATGTGACCGATCTGGTCGCCACCCACCGCACGGTCGGCGTGCCCTATAATGATGAAATGATCGCAAATGTCCGTGGCGATTTCCGGGTGCAGGTCGACCCTTTCGGCGATTACGACGGGCTGTTGGAACGCTACCCCGGCGCGCAGGTGCGCAACTTCGACGGCCAGCCGGGGGTGAGCGAGATGGATGCCCTGATCGCCTATCTGCAAATGCTCGGAACGCTGGTCGATTTCTCGACCTTCGTGCCTGACGCCAGCCGCTGAGGAGACCGCAATGGACACCTATTCTTTCCTGCGTGAACTGGCTGATAGCTGGGCGCTGTTGATCCTGACGCTGATCTTTCTGGGCGTCATTGCTTGGGCCTTTCGCCCCGGCTCGCGCGCCCTGCACGACGATGCCGCCGCCGTCCCGTTTCGCAACGACGACCCCGATCAAGCCCGCAATGACGGAGCCCGCACATGACCGATAAACGCAAGATCGACCCCGCCACCGGGACCGAGACCACAGGCCACAGTTGGGACGGGATCGAAGAGCTGAACACGCCGCTGCCGCGCTGGTGGCTCTGGACCTTCTATGCCACCGTCGTCTGGGGCGTGATCTATACCATCCTTTATCCCGCCTGGCCGATGGTCTCAGGCGCGACGGCGGGGCTGCTCGGCTATTCCACCCGTGGCGAAGTCGCTGCCGAGATTGCGCGGGTGGACCTGTCGAATGCCGACTTGACCGAAAGCCTCGTCAACGTCGATCTGGCGGTGCTGAAGGACAACGAAGAGCTGCACCGTTTCGCGACACAGGCCGGGCGCTCGGTCTTTGCGGCCAATTGCTCGCAATGCCACGGCGCGGGGCAGGGGGGTGGTGGCCTCGGGCTATCCCAACCTTCTGGACGATGACTGGCTTTGGGGCGGCACGATGGAGGATATCGCCTATACCGTGCGCCATGGCATCCGCAACGAGGATGACCCGACGCGCGTTTCTCGGAGATGCCGCCGTTTGATTGGATGGAGGAGGCCGAGCTCGACGCCACCGTGCATTTCGTGCGCAGCCTTTCGGGGCTTGAGCATGACGCAGGCGCAGCGCTGGCGGGGGCAGAGGTCTATGCCGACAACTGTAGCGCCTGCCATGGGGAGCGTGGCCTCGGCGACCGTGAGATGGGCGCGCCCAACCTTGCCGATGCGATCTGGCTGCGCGGCGGCAGCCATGAGGCGATCCTGCGGCAACTCAAAGCGCCGCGCATGGGGGTGATGCCGCCGTGGCAGGCCCGTCTGGGCGAGGCCGAGGTCCGCGCCGTGACCGCCTATGTCCACGGTCTGGGCGGCGGCGAGGCTGCGGTCGATGCCGAGGGTGCCGCTGCCGACTAAACCGGTACGACAAATAATCTGCGGATTGATGCAGATCAAAGCGGCCTGCGCCCCACGGGTGTAGGCCGCAAGACGTAAACTCGGAGCCTACTGCCCATGTCCAACGCCGCCCCCCCGCTTTTCGCCGCCCGCGAGCCGATCTTTCCCCGCCGGGTCAGCGGGTTCTTTCGTTGGTTGAAATGGGTGATCCTGATCCTCACGCTGGGGGTCTATTACATCACCCCGTGGATCCGCTGGGACCGGGGGCCGAACCTGCCGGACCAAGCGGTTCTGGTCGATCTTGCGAACCGGCGCTTTCATTTCTTCTGGATCGAGATTTGGCCGCATGAATTCTACTTCGTGGCGGGGCTACTGATCATGGCGGGGCTGGGGCTGTTCCTCTTCACCTCCGCTCTGGGGCGGGTTTGGTGTGGCTATGCCTGCCCGCAGACCGTCTGGTCCGATCTCTTCATGACCGTGGAGCGTTGGATCGAAGGCGACCGCAACGCGCGTATCCGTCTGCACAACGCCCCCTGGAGCCTGCGCAAGGCGCGGCTGCGGGGGGCGAAATGGGTGGTCTGGCTGTTGATCGCGGTGGCGACAGGCGGGGCTTGGGTCTTTTACTTTGCCGATGCGCCAAGTCTGGCGCGTGACCTCGTGACCCTGCAAGCCGCCCCCGTGGCCTATGCCACCATCGCCGTGCTGACGGCCACGACCTTCATCTTTGGCGGTTTCATGCGCGAACAGGTCTGCATCTACATGTGCCCTTGGCCCCGTATCCAAGGCGCGATGATGGACCCCGGCACACTGACCGTCGGCTACCGCAAATGGCGGGGCGAGCCGCGGGGCAAGGGCGGGGTGAAGCGCCAGAAAGCGGCGGCAGAGGCGATCGGCAGCGGCGATGCGGTGGCCCGCTATGGTGCGGCGCTCGACAAAAACACCGCGGGCGACCGCCAATCGCGGGACGGCGAGGTTTTGGGCGATTGCATTGATTGCAACGCCTGTGTCGCGGTCTGCCCGATGGGGATCGACATCCGCGAAGGCCAGCAGATGGAATGTATTACCTGCGCGCTCTGCATCGACGCCTGCGACGATGTGATGGCCAAGATTGGCCGACCGCGCGGGCTGATCGACTATCTCGCGCTGGATGATGAGCCGCCCACCGCGCCCAAGGAAAGCGCCGCCGTGGCGGGCTTTGCGGAAGCGCCTGCCGGTGACGTCGCCGGGGCCACTGCGCCGCCCTGGCAGCCCAAGCCGCTTTGGCAGCATGTCTTCCGCCCGCGTACCTTAATCTATACCGCCGCTTGGGCCGCCATTGGTGTGGCGCTTGTCGTGGCGCTCTTCATCCGGCCCGAGATCGACATGACCGTGGCGCCGGTGCGCAATCCGACCTTCGTCACCCTCTCGGACGGGTCGATCCGCAACGCCTATGACATCCGCCTGCGCAACAAACATGGGGAGGCACGGGATTTCCGGCTGTCTCTCGCCGGAGACCGCGGTTTGGACCTCAGCGTCGAGGGGGCGGCGGGCTCGGTGGTTTCCGTGCCCGCAGACACCACCCGCCTGCAACGGGTCTATGTCATCGCCCTGCCGCAGAGTGACGCCGCCACCGCGCCGCGCAGCGATCTGCGGTTCTGGGTCGAAGACGTCCGCTCGGGCGAGCGGGCCTTTGGTGACACGATTTTCAACGGAAAGGACAGCCAATGACCGCAGCGCAATTGCAACGGGGGCGCCCCCTGACAGGCTGGCATGTGCTGGCGATCTTCGTGGGCGGGTTTTCCATCATCATCGCGGTGAACCTCGCGCTCGCTTTCAACGCGGTGCGCACCTTCCCGGGCAAGGAAACCGAATCGAGCTACGTCGCCTCGCAAAATTTTGACAGCGACCGCGCGGCGCAAGAAGCGCTCGGCTGGGCGGTGCAGACCGAGTTGACGGGGGATGCGCTCCGCTTGGCGGTGCAGGATGCCAATGGCGTGGTGCAGCCCGAGATCATCGCGGCGACATTGGGCCGGGCGACCACCGTGGCGGATGACATGACACCCGACTTCGCCTGGGATGGCCATGCGTGGACCGCGCCCGTTACCGCAGGCCCCGGCAACTGGAACCTGCGGATCGAGATGCGCGCCGCCGATGGCACGCTCTTTCGCCGCCGCATTCCTTTGCAGGTGAGACGATGACCGTCGCCGCCTGTCCCGGCTGTATCGCAGGCACCCCTCGGCCGAGGCCGCGGCGCAGCACATTGCGGAGAACGACAAGGCCATCCATCTCGCCCTGCCGCAGATCCGTTGCGCGGCCTGTATTGCGGGGGTCGAGGGGGTCTTGGCCCGCTTGCCCTCGGTCAAAGCCGCGCGGGTGAACCTTGGGGCCAAACGGGTGCGGATCGTGCTGAGCCCCGGGTATGACGCCAGCGCCGCGCTTCAGGCGTTGAACGACGCGGGCTTTGAGGCACATGAGCTGGACGCGACCGCCCTGCGGCCTGCGGGGGATGACACGGGCCGCCGTCTGTTGGCCCGCGCCGCCGTGGCGGGCTTTGCCATGATGAATGTGATGGCGGTCTCCGTCGCGGTCTGGTCCGGAGCGGGCGATATCACGCGCGAAATGTTTCACTGGGTCTCTGCCGCCATCGCGTTGCCCGCCTTGGCCTTTTCGGCGGTGCCCTTCTTCGCCTCGGCATCGATCGCCCTGCGGGCGGGCCGAATGAATATGGATGTGCCGATTGCGCTGGCGATCCTGCTGGCGGCGGCAACCTCGCTTTATGAGACTTTCGCCGCCACCGGGGCGCATACTTGGTTCGATGCGGCGCTCTCGCTGACCTTTTTCCTGCTGGTGGGCCGCTATCTAGAGCATCGCGCGCGGGCCACAGCACGTTCCGCCGCGGCGGAGTTAACGGCGCTGGAACTGCCCCGCGCGACCCGTCTGACCGCGACGGGGCGTGAGACGGTGGACGTCAGCGCCCTGATGCCCGATGACCGCATCGCCCTCGCTGCCGGGGCGCGCGCGCCGGTGGATGGCATCGCCTTGGGCGCGGTGATGGTGGACCGCTCCGCCCTGACCGGAGAGGCCGACCCCGTCGCGGTGGCGACGGGCGGGCCGATCTGCGCGGGCGAGGTAATCCTTGGCACGCCGCTGACCTTAAGGGTCGCCCGCCGGGCCGAGGACAGCACCCTGCGCCGCCTTGCGGCTTTGGTCGAGGTCGCTGAGACCGGCAAACACCGCTACAGCGGGATCGCCGACCGCGCCGCGCGGCTTTACGCGCCGGTGGTGCATGGGCTGGCGGCGCTGGCTTTCGTGGTCTGGTGGGCGCTGACGGGGGACCTTTATCACGCGATTGCGGTGGCCACGGCGACGCTGATTATCACATGCCCTTGCGCGCTGGCGCTGGCCATTCCGGCGGTGACGGCGGCGATGACCGGGCGTTTGTTCCGCGCGGGCGTGTTGCTGAAATCCCCCACGGCGTTGGAGCGTTTGGCCGAGATCGACACGGTTCTCTTCGACAAGACCGGCACGTTGACCGAAGGCGTCGCGCGGCTGCCCGCGCTTGATGCAGAGGCGGCATCGGTCGCGCTTGCCCTCGCGCAGGCGTCTGACCACCCCGCCTCGCGCTCCTTGGCGGCGGCGTTGCAGGGGCAGATGCCCGCCGATCTGCGCGACCTGCAAGAGGTGCCGGGCGAGGGCGTCTGCGGCCTTTGGCACGGGGCGCTGGTCTCTCTGCGTCGCGGGCAGGAAGGGCCGGAACTGTATCTGCCGGACCGCTCTATTCCCTTGCCCCTGTCCGAGACGCCCCGCGTCGGGGCGGCGGAAGTCGTCAGCGCCCTGCGCGGGCGTGGGATGGAGGTGGCGATGGTCACCGGCGATACCGCGCAGCGTGCAGAAGTATTGGCCGAAACCCTCGGGATCGCCACGGTTCATGCCGCCGTTCGGCCTGAGGATAAGGCCGGTCTGGTTCGCGACATGGCTGCGCGGGGCAAGCGGGTGCTCATGGTGGGCGACGGGCTGAATGACACGGCGGCGCTTGCGGGGGCGCATGCCTCTCTCGCGCCTGCTACGGCGCTGGATGCCGCGCGGGTCGCCTCAGACGGGGTGATGCTGGGCGGTGATCTTTCGGCGGTCGCCGATACCCTGCGGCTGGCCCGCCGGGCGCGCAGCCGTATTCGCCAGAACCTCGGGCTGGCTGCCGCCTATAACGCGGTCGCCATCCCGGTGGCGGTCATGGGCTTCGCCACCCCGCTGATGGCGGCGGCGGTGATGTCTTCCTCGTCTATCCTCGTGGTTTTGAATGCGGTGCGCCGATGAATATCCTGATCGTTCTCATCCCCGTCTCCGTCTGTCTTGGCGCGGCGGGGCTTGCGGCCTGTCTCTGGACGCTGCGCAATGGGCAGTACGATGACCTCGAAGGAGACGCGGCGCGGATTTTGCTGGAGAATGGCGCGCCTAATGGGGACACCCAACAGCGCGATTCCGAAAAGGCGACCTAGAAACGCAAAACGCGGGCCGAGACCCGCGTTTTCTTAGCTCAATAGAAGACTGCTGTCAGTCGGCAGCCTGTGAGGCCGAGATGAGCGCGTCCATATCCTTGATCAGCACGGTCTGAGAGGTTTCGAGCGCGATGATATCTTGCTTGCGCAGGCGGGTCAGGGTGCGGCTCACCGTCTCAATCGTCAGGCCGAGGAAATCCGCGATGTCGCTGCGGGTCATCGGCAGGGCGCAGGTGGTGTAATTGCCGATCGGCCTGCCGGTGCGCTCCGCCAGCGTGATGAGGAAGGAGGCAACCTTTTCCAGCGCAGATTTGCGCGCCAGCATCATGAAGTGATCCTGCATCGCCGAAATCTCACGCAGGGCGGCGTTCAACAGCCGTTTATGCGTCTCGTGATCCCCCTCGAAATCGTCGAGCGCATGGCGGCGGTGGGCGATCACCTCTGCCGTCTGGATCGCCTCGCAATCGCTGTGATGAAGCGCGCCATTGGGAAAGCCGATGATGTCGCCGGGCAGGCCAAAGGCGATGACCTGCCGCCGCCCGTTGTCGAGCACGCGGGTCAGGCGAAAGACGCCCGAGGTGATCTCATAGATATGGTTGGCGATATCGCCCTCGCGAAACAGATGGCTGCCGACCGCCTGCCGCCTGCGCGGCGATTGCGCGGCGGGGGTGCGGGAGCAAAGCTGCGCCTCGGGCACTTTGGTTGCGGGGGTGAACTCATTGGATAGCGTCACGTACATGCGATCGTCCTTTCTGCGGCGCCGTCACATTCTCAAGCGCATGTCGCAGAACGACCTTTGGTCTCGTATCCATTTGTAACGCTTTGTCGCAGGGAATGGCGTGGCGGGTGGTGCTCGCTTGGGTTGCGGATTATACAAACGCAACTTTTGGGGTGATGGGCGTGACCGCGAAGAAGATCCTTGTTGTTGATGACGATGCCAAGATCCGGACGCTTCTGAGGCGCTGCCTTGAAAGCGACGGCTACCTTGTGACCGAGGCGCATGACGCGCAGAGCGTGGGCGCGGCCTTCGCGGCGGAGGCATTCGATCTGGTGACCTTGGATCTGAACCTCGGCGCGGAGGACGGGCTGGACATCGCGCGCGACCTTCGCCGCGATCATGACGTGCCGATCTTCATGGTGACGGGCAAGGACGATGTGATCGACCGCGTTGTCGGGCTGGAGCTGGGCGCGGATGACTATCTGACCAAACCCTTCCATGTGCGTGAGGTCTTGGCCCGCGTCAAATCCGTCCTGCGGCGAAGCGGCAAACGCGAGGCGGAGACGCCCGCGCCGCAAAGCGCCGACCCTTGGCTTGCGCTCGACGGGTTGAAGATCAACCTCGACCGGATGCTGCTGGTGGGCCGGAACGGGCAGGAGGGGGATCTGACCACGGCTGATTTCAAACTCTTGGCCGCCTTTGTGAACCACGCGAAAAAACCCTTGTCACGCGACCGGTTGATGGATCTGATCGACGGGCAGAATTGGGCGCCCTTGGACCGCACCATCGACAACCAAGTGGCACGGCTGCGCAAGAAGGTCGAGCGTGATCCGGCGCGTCCGCTATTGATCAAAACGGTGCGCGGGGTGGGCTATGTGTTGACCGAAAGCCCCACCGCCACCTCGGTTTAATCCTGTAACAAGGCGCGAAACGCTTCGGCCAGATCCGCTTGCCTATAGGGTTTGCGTAAGAGGGAGAAGGCATGGCTCTCTTCCTCGCCGCGCAGGACGTTTTCGGAAAAGCCCGAGGTGATCAATATCCGCAGATCGGGCATTTCCGCCGCGACCCGTTTGGCCAGCGCATGGCCCGACAACTCCCCCGGCATCACCAGATCGGTAAAAACCACGTCGATGTCATCGCGGTCTTGCAGGATGTCCCAAGCCGCATCGCCGGTGGTCGCCGTAACGCAGTCGAACCCCAGCGACTCCAGCCGTCGCTCCGACAGGCGCAGGACCATCGGGTCATCCTCGACCAGCAGCACGCGCAGGCCGGTGCCGATCCCGGCGTGCTGCTCTGGCGCGTCGCTGGAGGCCGTCCGCGCGCTGGTGCTGTCCACGAGGGCGGGGAAATAGAGGCTGATCGTCGTGCCCTTGCCCAATTCGCTGTAGATCGCGATATGCCCGCCGGATTGCTTGATGAAGCCGTAAACCATCGACAGGCCCAGCCCCGTGCCTTGGCCGACCGGTTTGGTCGAGAAAAACGGCTCCATCGCGCGGGTGCGGGTCTCAGCAGACATGCCTTCGCCCGTGTCCGCGATCGACAGGCGGATGTAGTTGCCCATGTCGATGCCGATTTCTTGTGCGACATAGGTGTCGTCGAGCTGCATGTTGCGGGTTTCCAGCGTGATTTTACCGCCCGAAGGCATGGCGTCTTGGGCATTGAGCGCGATGTTGAGCACGGCAGTCTGAAGCTGGGTGGCGTCGACCTTGGCCAGCCAAAGATCCTCGGCAAAGCCCGTCTCGACCGCGATATGCGCGCCGATGGTACGTTTGAGCATCGCCACGGCTTTTGAGACTTCGGCGTTAAGGTCGATCTCCGCCGCGTTCAAAGTTGTCTTGCGGGCAAAGACCATCAGGCGCGAGGTGAGGTCCGCGCCGATCTCTGCCGCCTCCAACGCGTCCGAGATCAGCGCGCCGCTTTTGGCCGAGGTTTCCGACATCTCCAGCAGTTCCAGATTGCCAATCACGACCGTCAGAAGGTTGTTGAAATCATGCGCGATGCCGCCGGTCATCTGGCCGATGGCATCCATCCGTTGCGAGCGGGCGCTGGCCTCCTCGGCGGCTTTTCGGCGCGACAGATCGTGCATAATGCCGACAAAGGCGACCTCGCCCGAGATATCGGCGCGGCCCACGGAAAGATGCAGCGGGAAGACACTGCCATCGGCGCGCAGCCCTTCCACGTCGCGGCCCACGCCGATGATGCGTTTCTCTCCGGTCTCGAGATGGTGGCGCAGGAAGCCGTCATGTTGAACGGCCATGTCTCCCGGCATCAGCATGCGCACGTTTTGCCCTACCAAATCCTCAACCGGATGGCCGAAGAGCGTGGCCGCCGCCTTGTTCACCCGCAGGATATTGCCCGCGTGATCCGCCACCACCATGGCATCGACGGCGGCGTCCAGAAGGGCCAGCAGAACGGGGCTTTCGTCGTTGATCTTCATGCGAGGGTTCCGTCTGTAGGGGCTGCGGGGCAGGGCATCCGATAGCGTGAGAGGGGGCGGGGGCGCAATGCAGGGCGGGGGCGCGCTAAGTGCCCGAGGGCTGTCTCCCGAACCACGCCTGTCCTACCACTGGATCGCTTCCAAATAGTCGAGCAGATTGGCGAAATCGGTTTCCAGCACCTCCCCATCCGCGCCGCCATTGGGGTAGACGTGGCGCAGGCCAACGGCGGAGAAGTCCGGCATGGGTGAGGCGGGGTCGTCTTTTGCAAGCTGGCCCATGACAAAGCGGCTGACAAACTCGCGCGGGAAGTAGCCGTCGTTGCGCTGTTTCAGCCCGGCCAAATCCGGCGGCACCACATCCAGATGCAAGGACATCGGACCGCCGCCTTCGCCCTGCGCCCCGTGGCAGGCGGCGCATTCCTTAGCATAGACCCGCTGCCCCGCGCGCACCCGGTCGGTGTCGCCAGAGGACCCCTCCGAACAGCCGGAGAGGAGGGCGCAGGATAGCCCGGCGAGGGTAGCGAGGTGAGGGCGCATAGGGGGTCCTTTCGATGGGCTTTAGTGCGACAGAAGCACAGGAAAGGCGCTTTGTTCAATCAGGCTGCGGGTCGTGCCGCCAAAAACCATCTCGCGCAGGCGGGAGTGGTCATAGGCGCCCATGACGATCAGATCGGCCCCGGTTTCTTTGGCGCGTTTCAGGATGGCGGTGCCAATGTCCTCGCCTCCGCTGGCATATTGCTGCACGGCAACGTTGCAGCCTTGGTGGGTCAGCCAAGCGGCGACATCGGTACCGGGGTTTTCCCCGTCATAGGCCGAGATCGAGACCGGGTCGAAAAGCGCCACGGTAACCTCCCGCGCATTGCGCAGGATTGGCAGAGCGGCGCGGGTCGCTCGCGTGGCGGGAATGCCCGCTTTCCATGCGACGAAGACCGATTGCGGGTCAAAGCCACCTTGGCCTGCGCGGTGTTGAGCAAAACGGGCGCGGCGGACTCGAAGAGGGCGGCATGGACGATGTCCTCGAACAGGCGCTTGTCTTCGCGCAAGTCCGTGCCGATAAGCACCGCGTCACAGGTCAGCCCCGCCCGCGCCACCGTGTTGCGTAAGGCGGAGGCATCGCCACAAACCGCGCGCACATCCGCGCTGGCGCCTTGGTCGGTGAGATACAGGGAAAATTCCGCGCGCTGTTTTTCGACCGCCTCGCGGGCCGCGTCCACATCCGCCTGCCAGCCCGCGGGGAGGGAATAAGTGCTGAGTTCGCCCACCCCCATCGAATAGACCGGGACGGCAGGGGTTTCGCTGAGCAGAAGAACGATCAGATGCGCGCCCCGGGTCTGCGCCTCGCGGGCGAGGGCCTCTAGCTGATTGGGCCGGGCATCGACCCCCAGCACGACTGTGATTGTAGCATTTTGCATGGCGACGCTCCTCATGTGACCCCGGCCATTATGGGGCGGGCGGGGCGCGGCTGCATTGATCTGGATCAAGCGGGAGGAGGACTGCGGAAAGAACCGTAGGCGGCAAGCGCCGGAAAAGGGTATCGCCCCCGCACAAAGGGGGGCGATACCTGCGTCAGTTAAAAGCTGATCGACGCGGTCAGGCTGACAGTGCGGCCCGGTTCGGTCAAGGGCACCACATTGGCAAGCCCAAGCCCATCGGAACTGCGGCTTGCATAGGTCGCGTCGAACAGGTTCTGCACGTCCATGCGCAGGTTCAGGTTCTCCATCCGCCGCGGTTTGTATTCCGCGTAGAGATTGACCACCTCATAGCTGTCGAGCGACACATCGGTATCGTCGTTCTCCAAGGCGATCTGCGCGGTCGCCCCGATGCGCCACTCCTCGGTCACGTCATAGCCCGCTTCGAAGCCAAAGATATGGCCAACTGGACGGCCAAGGTAATAGGCGGTCGTAGCGGTTGTCGCGTCGTTGGTTTGCACATCGGCATAGGTGTAGTTCAAGGTCGCGAAGCCGCGCGCGCCGGTATAGGTGACCGACCCGTCGAAGCCGCGCGATGTCAGATCGTCCACTGCACCGCGTGCACCGCTTGAGGGCAGAACGGCGTTGATGTCTTCGATCTCAGTGTCGAAGAGCGCGCCTTTGACCGCCCAAGGGCCGCTGTCGTAACGCAGGCCAAGACGCACCGCATTGGCGCGCGAGGTGGTGAAGCCGTCATAATTCCACGGGGTGCGGAAGTTGACCAATGCAGCCTCACCCAACTCATAACCGCCCCAGCTGGAGGCGGCCCCGGCGTTGAGGGTCCATTGATCGTTCAAGACGTAATCGACAGAGCCGTTGAGGCTGGCGCCGCTGGCGTCAAAATCGCTCCCATCGGCGCCTTCGAAGGACGCCCAGTCATAGCGTCCGCCGTAGGATACGGAGATGCGGTCCGACAGATCCTGCCGTGCCTGTGCGAAGATACCGATGTTGCTAAGCTCTTCGCGGCCGCTCGAACTGCGCGGGCTGACCGTGTTGTCATAGCCTTCGGCGCTTTCGTCAAAGAAATCGACACCGACATTGACGCTGCCGTTGCGGAGCGTGAACTCGTTGCTGAGCACACCGCTGAGGCTTTTGTTCACACCATAAAGCGAGCCTACGTCCATCGCCTGCTCGTTGTAGCTGAGCTGCGCATAGGGCGCCCAGATGCCCGAGGGGTTCTCGTCTTCATAGGTCAGGCTATAGGATGTGCGTTGCGACAGCGCTTCATAAAGCACCGTGTCGCGCCCGATCACATCGGCAAAGTCGGGGCGGATGAAGCCACCCTGAGATGCGCGCAGGCCGCTGTCAGTGGTCTCAGAAGCAGAGAAGCTCAGACGTTTCCCGCTTTGGGAGGTATAGGCGAATTTCGCGATATAGTCGGTCAGGTCCGCCCGCGTGCCGGTGATGGTGCTGCCCGAGCCGTCATCATAATCGTCGCCCGTCGCCCGGGTGCCGCTCAGCAGATAATCGAAACCGTCGTTCTGCCCGAAGAGGGTCAGGGTGTTGCGGAACCCTTGGCCATTGCTGCCATAGGACAGCGTGTAGCGACCTCCAAAGGGATCATCCCCGTCCAGCAAATCGCGGGCGTCTTTGGTGGTATAGGCGATAGAGCCCGCCAGCGCGTTTGGTCCCTGATCCGCCGGGGCAAGCCCCGCGCTGACCTCAACGGATTTCAGCAAGGCCGGATCCAGCAGGACGTTGCCGGTATGGTGGAAGGCCGATTTGTTCTGTCGCGCACCATCGATGGTGACGGAAAGCAGGCTTTCCTCGATCCCGTTCACATAGACCTTCTGCGCGATCGGCGCGCCGCCGCTGGCAGTGATCGCGGATTCGCCGGCAAAGACATCGGCCACGGTCGCCGGGTTGCGCTGTTCGATTTCGGTTTCGGTGATCTCGTCATTGCCCAAAACGGCCTGTGCGGCTGAGGTCTGAATGCGCAGCACGCCGAGATCGAAGGCGGTGTCGTCTTGCGCATAGGCGAGAGTGGCGGTCGAGCACATCAGCCAAGAGAGCGCGACGCGCTTGGCGGTAGTGGTTTTCATTTTATTGTCCCTTGTAGAAATCCTTGGCTGGCTGGGACTCATGAAACCGCTTGCTTGCTCTGCGCGGATAGTTGCGTCAATCCGCCGAAATGTTCAAGGCGCGGATTTGGCTAAAGCGGGAGGGGGGCGGCTGCGGCGTTGGATTTCTACGCGGGTGCTTGGTCTTTAAGCAGATCGGTTTGGAGGACAGTGACGTCGCGGCTTGCGCGGCGACTGACCATCGTCTTCGTATCGGGCGAAATAAGCACCACGCCCAAGGCGTTAGTGGCGGAGAGACAGGGATTCGAACCCTGGGACCCCGTGAAGGGTCAACGGTTTTCGAGACCGCCCCGTTCGACCACTCCGGCACCTCTCCGCGGGGGTCTGGGGGGTCCGTTTAGTCGCCTTTTCCAGCAGTGGCAAGAGGGGTTTTGCGCATCAATTGAAAGTTTGGGGATTTTCATTGCGCCGAGGCTGGTAGAGCCTAAGTTTAAAGGCAGAATTCTGCGAAAGGACCGCCCATGTTCCGCCAAAACCGAATGAGTGCAGCCCCTTTGTCATGGCGTTGATGCTGCTCGTCGCGCTTGCCCTGCCGCTGCGGGCGGCGGATCGCGGCGCGTTGGAGCGGTTTTTGGAGGTAACCGGCTTTGACGTGGCGTTGGAGAGCATTCGCCTGTCTGCCGATTCCGCGCCTGAGATGTTGGGGCTGCAAAGCGAGGATTTCGGCTCGGAGTGGTCGCGGCTGGTGCGCGATGTTTTTGACACCGAGTTGATGCACGACATGGCGATGGATATCCTTGCCGAGACGCTCAGCGATGACCTGTTGGATCATGCCGCTGGGTTCTATGCCTCCGATCTGGGCCAGCGTTTGGTGGCGGTCGAGAATAAGGCGCATATGGCTGAGGATGATGGGCTGAAGGCCGAAAGCGGTGCCGCCATCATCGCGGGGCTTGAGCGGATCGGCTCCCCCGGTTGGAGACCCTGCGGCGCTTGAACGTGGCCAGCGATGTCGAAGAAATTTCGGTCCGGGCCATTCAAGAGGTGCAGATTCGTTTCCTTCTGGCCGCCGCGGCGGCCGGGGTGATCGAATTGCAGATGGAAGAGCCGGACCTGCGCGGGGCGATGCGGGCGCAGGCGGATGAGCTGGGCGCGCAGATCGCCGCTAACGCGCTGGCCAACGCCGCCTATACCTATCAATCCTTCTCGGACGAAGACCTTGCCGCCTATGCCGAGGCGTTGGAGCATCCCAAGATGCAGCAAGTCTATACGCTGATGAACGCCGTTCAATATGAGATCATGGCCAACCGGTTCGAGGCCGTGGCCGCGCGGCTTGCGGCCATGCAGCCCAGTCAGGACATCTGATGCGGGCTTGGGTTTTCGCGCCGCTTCTGTGGCTTCTGGCGCTGCCTGCTTGGGCCGATGCGCGGATGACTGTGCTGGTCGACTTGTTGGAGCTTCGCCAAGCGGCGGTGATCCTCAGCGATGAAGGGCAGGCCCATGCGGAGGTGCTGAACCAAGACATTCTGGGCGGGCAGGGCGGCCCAGCCTGGCAGATGCAGGTCGAAAGCATCCACGATCCCGAGCGTATGGTCGAAATGGTCCGCCGCGCCTTAGAAGAGACGATGACGGCGGAGGAGGTCGAAAAGGCGATCGCCTTTTATTCCACCGAACTGGGGCGTCGGATCGTTGGGCTGGAGAATGCCGCCCGTGCCGCCATCGCCAAGCCTGAAATCGAGCAGATTGCGCGGGCGAACTATGGGGTGCTGGCGGGGGACGGTGATCCGCGGGTGACTTTGATCCGCCGATTGATCGACGCTTCCGATATGATCGACCGCAATGTCGGCACGGCGCTAAACAGCAATTTCCAATTCCTGCGCGGCATGCGCGATGGCGACGCGCTCAAGGACAGTGATGAAGACCTCTTGGCCGATGTTGGCGCCGATCTGGATGCGGTGACCGAAGATACCTCCGTCTGGTTGCACGCCTATATGCTGCTGGCCTATCACCCCTTGAGCAACGCCGAAATTGCGCAATATGCGGCCTTTGCCGAGACACCGGCGGGCCGGGCGCTCAACCGCGGGCTTTTCGACGGGTTCGGTCGGGCCTATGAGGATATCTCCTACGGGCTGGGGCGCGCATTGGCGCTGAACATGGTGGCCGAAAGCCTCTGACAGGCCCTAGGGGCGGGGCCAAGAAAACCTACTTGACTTGCGCCGCTATTCCGAAGATAAGCCCGCATCCCGGCGGGTAATCCGTTTTCGGGATTGTTTTTTAATGACGCCCCATGGGCGCGCTGTTCGAGGCGGATCGGCCGGAAAGCCATCCACAAACTCCCAAGCGGGTGCCACAGAACGCGGATGACAGAAAAGGAAGACGCATGTTTGCGGTCATCAAGACAGGCGGCAAGCAATACAAGGTTCAAGCAGGCGATATGCTGCGCGTTGAACGTATTGCGGCCAATGCTGGCGAAACAGTCCAGTTCAACGAAGTTCTGATGCTGGGCGGCGACAGCCCCGTGCTCGGCGCGCCCACGGTTAAAGATGCAGGCGTTCAGGCCGAAGTCGTCGATCAGATCAAAGGCGAAAAGGTCATCAACTTCGTCAAGCGCCGCCGGAAGCACTCTTCCAAGCGCACCAAGGGTCACCGTCAGAAGCTGACTCTGGTCAAGATCACCGACATCCTCGCCTCCGGCGCAGAGAAGTCGGGCGTATCCGAAGCTGTCGGCACAGGCTCCGTAAGCGCCGCCGCCGTGGCTGCCATCACCGGCAAGACCGATGAGGCTGCGCAGATCAAGAAGGCCAAGAAGGCGAAAGCCACCAAGGCCGCTCCGAAAGCCGAGAAAGCCGACCAGATGTCGGAAGCTGGCGCGGACGACCTGAAGGCGCTGAGCGGCGTTGGCCCCGCACTTGAGAAAAAGCTGCACGAAGCGGGCATCACCTCCTTCGCTCAAATCGCAGCATGGACCGAAGCGGATATCGCTGAAGTTGACGAGAAACTGTCTTTCAAAGGCCGTATCCAGCGTGAAGGCTGGGTCGAACAGGCCAAAGAAAAGACCAAAGGCTAAGGAGAGACCGAGATGGCACATAAAAAAGCAGGCGGTTCATCCCGTAACGGGCGCGACTCAGCTGGTCGTCGCCTTGGCGTGAAAAAATACGGCGGCGAAGCCGTCATCCCCGGCAACATCATCGTGCGTCAGCGCGGCACCAAGTTCTGGCCTGCCGAAGGCGTTGGCATGGGCAAGGATCACACGATCTTTGCAACCGTCGACGGCGCTGTGACCTTCCACAAAGGTCTGAAAAACCGCACGTTCATTTCGGTTCTGCCACGCGCGGAGGCCGCTGAATAAGCCGTACCCCAAAGGGTTTGAAAAAATCAGGGATCGGCGATACCGCCGGTCCCTTTTTCTTTTTCGGAAAGACCCCCGATGTTTTTGTTTTCCAGTTTAGGGCCCATTGGCCTGCCGGGCCGTTTCTCCGCTCTTTGCGGAAGGCGGCTGAATTTTGATAAAGTCGTTACATTCGGCAGGGAGGAATATGTCGAATGTGTCAACGCCTCGGCGCGCGGGTTGCGCGCGATCGGGGCAGGGGCGGCCCGTCTGGCCAAAGGCCCCCAATCCAGTCTGTTCGGAGGAGGAACATGACGATGCAGTTGGAAGCGATTGTGAACCAACCCCTTATTGAGACAGAGCGGTTTGACCTGCGCCCGGTGCGCCGGTCCGACATGGGCATGATTGAGATGTATGCCAGCGACCCGCGGGTCGCCAATGCCACATCCTCGATCCCGCATCCGCTGCCGCCCGGCAGTGTTGAGGCCTATGTCACCCGCGCCATGTCCGATGACCGTGAAGAAGACGTCTGGGTCATGGACGGTACCCGCGCGGACAGTTCCGAAGTGATGGGCGTGATCTCCCTCACCCGGCTGGACCGCAACCAATCCGAAATCGGCTATTGGGTGGCACCGGCGTTCTGGAACACGCATCTTGCCTCTGACGCGGTGCAGGCTTTGGTAAACGCTAACCCTTTGGGCAATGACGCGCTTTTTGCCTCTGTTTTCCATGACAACCCGGCCTCGGCCAAGGTGCTGACCAATGCGGGCTTTGTCTATCTCGGCGACGCGGAAACCTATTGCTTGGCCCGCGATGCTGCCGTACCCACATGGACCTATAGCCGCAAGCTGTAGCTCCGTTTCCCGTGCCTGAAAGGCAAGACCATGAAGTTTCTCGACCTGTGCAAAGTCTACATCCGATCCGGCGCCGGGGGCGGCGGCTGTGTGTCGTTCCGGCGTGAGAAATATATCGAATATGGCGGCCCGGATGGCGGGGATGGCGGCACCGGCGGCTCGGTCTGGGCCGAGGCGGTCGATGGGCTGAACACGCTGATCGACTTTCGCTATCAGCAACACTTCTTTGCCAAGAACGGCCAGCCCGGCATGGGCAAACAGCGCACCGGTAAGGACGGTGAGGATATCATCCTGCGGGTGCCCGTGGGCACGGAGATCCTCGATGAGGATCAGGAAACCGTCATCGCCGACCTGACCGAGCTTGGCCAGCGCGTGCAGCTTGCGCGCGGCGGCAATGGCGGCTGGGGCAACCTGCATTTCAAATCCGCGACCAACCAAGCCCCCCGCCGCTCGAACCCCGGGCAGGAAGGGGTGGAGCGGACCCTCTGGCTGCGGCTCAAGCTGATCGCCGATGTGGGCCTGCTGGGCCTGCCGAATGCGGGCAAGTCGACCTTCCTTGCGAGCACGTCGAACGCGCGGCCTAAGATTGCCGATTACCCATTCACCACGTTGCACCCCAACCTTGGCGTGGTCGGTGTCGATAACACTGAATTCGTGGTGGCGGATATTCCCGGCCTCATCGAAGGCGCCTCCGAAGGGCGGGGTCTGGGCGATCTTTTCCTTGGCCATGTCGAGCGTTGCGCGGTGTTGTTGCACCTCATCGACGGCACCTCTGAAACCGTGGCCGAGGATTACCACACCATCATCGGAGAGCTGGAGGCCTATGGCGGCGATCTGGCCGAAAAGCCGCGTGTCACTGTGTTGAACAAAGTTGACGCTTTGGATGAGGAAGAACGTGCAAGCCGTTTGAAAGAATTGGAAAAAGCCTCTGGCGGCAGCGTGATGATGATGTCCAGTGTGGCTGGCGAAGGCGTGACGGAAGTATTGCGCACCCTGCGCCAGAACATTGACGAAGATCGCCTGCGGTTCCGCAGCACCGAGGAAGAGACGCCTTGGCAACCCTAAGCACCGCCCGCCGTGTCGTCATCAAGATCGGCTCCGCCCTTCTGGTGGACCGCGATAGCGGCAATCTGCGCCGGGACTGGCTGACTGGATTGGCGCAAGATGTCTTGTGGCTCAAGGGCTTAGGCTGCGATGTTGTGCTGGTATCGTCTGGCTCCATCGCGCTTGGCCGGGGTGTTCTGGGCCTCCCGCCGACCGTCTTGGCGCTGGAACAGGCGCAGGCCGCCGCGGCGGTGGGGCAAATCCGCCTTGCCCGGGCTTATGAAGAGGTGCTGGCCCCCACGGCATCACCACGGCGCAGGTGCTGGTAACGCTGGAAGACAGCGCCAACCGCCGGCGCTACCTCAACAGCCGCGCGACATTGGAGCAGTTGCTCTCGCTCGGCGTGGTGCCCATCGTGAATGAGAATGACACGATCGCGACCGATGAAATCCGCTTTGGCGACAATGACCGTCTCGCCGCGCAGATCGCGGTGACGGTGGGGGCGGATCAGTTGATTTTGCTCTCCGATGTGGATGGTTTCTACAGTGCCAACCCCTCACAGGACCCCACCGCGAAACGCTATGACGTGATCGATAGCATCACCCCCGAGATCGAGGCGATGGCCGGTGATGCCGGGTCGGGCCTGTCCAAAGGTGGTATGAAAACCAAGCTGATGGCCGCGCGCACGGCGACAACGGCGGGCTGTGCGATGGCGATCACCGATGGGTTCGTCATGCGCCCGCTCACCGCGCTAGAAAGTGGGGCGAATGCCACTTGGTTCAGCGCGCAGAGCGATCCACAGGCCGCGCGCAAGCGCTGGATCGCCGCGATGAAACCGCGCGGGGCAGTGACCTTGGACGCCGGAGCCGTGGCGGCTTTGGCGCGGGGCACATCCCTCTTGCCGGCCGGGGTGACCGCCGTTGAGGGGCGTTTTGAACGGGGCGATAGCATCGCCATGTATGATCCCGCCGGTCACGCGGTGGGCCATGGTCTCAGCCGCTATTCGGCGGAGGAGATCGGGCAGATCAAAGGCCACAAGAGCGCGGAGATTGAGGCGCTTTTGGGCTATCCCGGGCGGGCGGCCTTGATCCATCGCGACGATATGGCGCTCTAAGAGAAGATGAAGACAGGGGCATAAGGCTATGAACGACATCGAAAATATCTCTGAACTGATGGCCGATATCGGCGCCCGCGCCCGTGCAGCGGCAGCGCAACTGGCAACCGCCACGGCCGAGAGGAAACACGCCGCCCTGATCAGCGCTGCCGATGCGGTCTGGAAAAACCGGGCCGAGATCATTGCCGTCAATGAGCAAGACCTCGCCTTTGGCCGCGACAAGGGGCTGTCGGACGCCATGATGGACCGGCTGATGCTGAACGAAGAGCGTATTTGCGGCATGGTCGACGGGCTGCGGTCGGTCGCGGAACAGGTCGATCCGGTGGGCGAGGTAATCGCTGAATGGGACCAGCCCTCGGGCCTGAACATTCAGCGGGTGCGTACCCCGCTCGGCGTGATCGGCGTGATCTATGAATCACGCCCTAATGTGACGGCGGATGCCGGCGCGCTTTGTCTCAAAGCGGGCAATGCGGTGATCCTGCGCGGCGGGTCGGAAAGCTTTCATTCATCGCGTGCCATCCACGCTTGTCTGCAACAGGGGCTGCGGGATGCGGGCATGCCCGAAGACGCGGTGCAATTGGTCCCGACGCGCGACCGGGCGGCGGTGCGTGAGATGCTGACGATGACCGATACCATCGACGTGATCGTGCCGCGCGGCGGCAAGGGGCTTGTCGGCTTGGTCCAGCGTGAGGCGCGGGTGCCGGTCTTTGCCCATCTGGAAGGCATCGTGCACATCTATATCGACGCCGAGGCGGACCCCGAGAAAGCGTTGAAGGTCGTGCTTAACGCCAAGACACGGCGGACGGGCATTTGCGGCGCGGCGGAATGTCTTTTGATCCATGAGGATGTGGCCAAGACGATTGGCAATGGCGTGATCCGGGCGCTGATCGACGCAGGCGTCGAAGTGCGCGCTGATGCAGCCTTGCAGGATGTCCCCGGCACGGTCCCGGCCAGCGATGCGGATTGGGGGCAAGAATACCTCGATATGATCGTCGCGGCGCGGGTCGTCCCCGATCTGGACGCTGCGATGGCGCATATTCGCGAGTATGGATCGGGGCATACCGATTGCATCCTGACCGAGAATGCGGAGACCGCCGCGGCGTTCTTTAACGGGCTGGATTCGGCGATCCTGATGCATAACGCCTCGACCCAATTCGCGGATGGGGGAGAGTTCGGCATGGGCGCAGAGATCGGCATCGCCACAGGCAAGCTTCATGCCCGCGGCCCCGTTGGCGCGGCGCAGTTGACGAGCTTCAAATACCTCGTGCGTGGCGAGGGGACCGTGCGCGGCTGACCTTTAGTAAGACAGGGTCAGTGCCGTATCGCTGTTGTCGAGCGTGATTTCTTTCCCCTGCGCTTCGGCCAGAATTGGCAAGAGCGCGAATTGAACCTGCGCGGGCTGTAGCGGCCGGTCCGGCCCGGGCTGTGTCAGCAGCGCCCAAAGTTCAGGGTCTATCGCGATTTTGTCGGCCTCGGCCTGTAGGGACCAATGGCCTGCCTCTTCGGCGATGGTGATCCGCCCGCCGTGGTGCAGGGCCGTTTCGATACAGAGCAGCGCGAGGAAGGCCATCCGTACGCAATTGCGCGATTGGGGGCTTGTGACCTGCCAATCAACCTCAACCCGCGAGGCGGCATAGAGATCACGTAGGATCGAAGTCACCTCGTTCTGGCCCATGGTCTGATCGCCCGCGGCCCCAAAGGCGATGCGGAAAAAGCGGATCCGGGCCGAGGCGCTTTCGACGCTTTGACCGATCAGGGCAAGCTCAGGCCCCGGGGCGGCCCCGGTGCCCGCCATCTGAAGCAATTCAAGCCCGTTGTTGATGGCCCCAATTGGCGATATCAAGTCGTGGCAAATGCGGCTGCCGATCAGGGCGGGCAGGTCAATGTTAAGCTGGCCCATGGTGGCCCCTTGGAATGATTGGAAACGGCATGGATGATCTGAACGCGCTGCTGACGCCGGGCATGTTGGTGATGCATCCGCAGCATCCCGAATGGGGCACGGGACAGGTGCAAAGCAATATCGGCGGCAAGGTGACGGTCAACTTTCGTGACCAAGGCAAAGTGGTCATAGACAGCTTTCGTTTGGAATTAATGCCGGTATTTGATGAGGGATGACCCTTTCCAAATCCTTAATGGTGGAAGAAAATTTTCTTAAAGCAACCTTAAGGAGAGTAACCGATTTCCGCTTTCCCTGCAACTGTTGCGCCCGCGCAGCCGATTGCCTATCAGGCGGAGACTTTCATTTCGGGCATAGGATTGGCCGATGCCACGGGGCGTAGCAGCAGATTTTCAGGTCAGATTGGCGCAGACGGAGGCCGATGTGCAGGCGGCACAGCGGCTGCGGTATGACGTTTTCGTGCGCGAGTTGGGCGGCGGCGGGCCGATGGTCGATCATGCCGCCGGGTTGGAGCGGGACCGGTTCGATCCCTACTTTGACCATCTGCTTTTGACCGACCGGCGCTGTGGTAAATTGGCGGGCGTCTACCGGGTGATGCGAGGCGATATGGCCGCGCGGGCAGGGGGCTTCTATTCGGCGGCGGAATATGATCTGGCGCCGCTTGTCCAGTCGGGGCGTAAGTTGTTGGAATTGGGGCGCTCTTGCCTTGACCCCGCTTATCGCGGTGGCACGGCGATGCACCACCTTTGGGCCGCGCTTGCAGGCTATGTTGCCGAATATGAGATCGAGGTTCTCTTTGGCGTGGCGAGCTTTCACGGCACCGACACCGCGGCTCTGGCCGAGCCGCTTTCGCTTTTGCATCACCGGCATTTGGCACCGCCCGAACTGCGGGTCCGCGCGCGCGAATACGCGCCCATGGACCTGATCCCCGAGGCCGAGTTGGACCGGCGCAAGGCCATGCTGGCGGTGCCGAGCCTGATCAAAGCCTACCTTCGGCTGGGCGGCACCGTGGGCGAGGGGGCCTATATCGACCGGGCCTTCAACACCACGGATGTTTGCCTGATCCTTGATACGAAACAGATGAGCGCGCGGCAGATGCGGTTCTATAACGGGAGTGCTGCATGAGCACGACTTGGGACAGCGACCAGCCGCCGCCAGAGCGGCGTTTGACGCTTGCCGGGACGCTGCGGGTCATGCTGCGCGGCGCGGCCTTGGCGATTTTGGTTTTCGGCGGGTTACTGGTCTTGCTGCTGCTGCGCTTGATCGAGCGGCCAATTTTCGGCCTGCATCGGCCCATCACCCCCCATATCACGCAGATGGTATGCCGCGCGGCGTTCTGGGTGCTGGGCATGCGCTTTATCCGCCGCGGCACCCCGATGGAACGGCGCGGCGCGGTGGTGGCCAACCATACCTCATGGCTCGATATTTTTGCGCTGAATGCGGCCAAACGGATCTACTTCGTCTCCAAATCCGAGGTGGCGGGCTGGCCCGGCATCGGCTGGCTGGCGCGGGCGACGGGTACCGTTTTTATCCGCCGCGACCGGGCCGAGGCGCGCAACCAGACAGAGGTGTTTCGGACCCGCCTCTTGGCCGGGCATAAGCTGCTATTTTTCCCCGAGGGGACCAGCACCGACGGGTTTCAAGTGCTCCCCTTCAAGACCACGCTGTTCGAGGCCTTCTTTGATCCGGCCTTGCGCGATGAGATCGCGGTGCAGCCGGTCAGCGTGATCTACCACGCGCCGCAGGGTGAAGATCCGCGGTTCTATGGCTGGTGGGGGGATATGTCCTTTGGCGCGCATCTGCTAACGACGCTGGCCGCGGCCCGGCAAGGCGCGGTCGAGGTGGTCTATCACCCGCCGTTGCCGGTGGCGGAATACACCGGGCGCAAGGCGTTGGCGCAACGCTGCGAGGCGATCGTGCGCGCGGGGCATGCTCAGGCAGATGCTGATGGCGGGCCGCGCCTGCAATAAGCTCTTGCGCTGCGCCGCGCGCTGGCCTATATGCGCCCCACTTGAACCCGCAGTCGGGGTTGGGCCTTTTGGGGAGAAATCCCAGATCGTCCGCCGGTTGGCAGCATGAGGCTGTCATACCCCCGATGAGGCTAAACCGGAAAGGTATAAAGACATGGCTCTTCCTGAGTTCTCCATGCGCCAACTGCTCGAAGCAGGCGTACACTTTGGTCACCAGACACAGCGCTGGAACCCCCGCATGGGCCCGTATATCTACGGCGCGCGCAACGGCATCCACATCATGGACCTCACACAGACCGTCCCCATGCTGGACGAAGCGCTGAAAGTGATCCGTGACACCGTCGCCAAGGGCGGCAGCGTTCTCTTCGTCGGCACCAAGCGTCAGGCCGCTCAGCCGATCGCCGACGCCGCAGAGAAATGCGCACAGTATTACATGAACCACCGTTGGCTCGGCGGTACGCTGACCAACTGGCAGACCGTTTCGCAGTCGATCAACCGCCTGAAAAATATCGACGAACAGTCCGAGCGCGGCTTCGAAGGCCTGACCAAGAAAGAGCGTCTTGGCATGGAACGCGACCAAGCGAAGCTCGAAGCGTCGCTGGGTGGTATCCGCGAAATGGGCGGTCGCCCTGACCTGCTCTTCGTCATCGACGTGAAGAAAGAGTCGCTGGCCATCGCAGAAGCCAACAAGCTGGGCATCCCGGTTGTGGCCGTGGTTGACACCAACTGCTCGCCCGACGGTGTTGATTACATCATTCCCGGCAACGACGACGCGGCCCGCGCCATCGCGCTCTACTGCGATCTGGCATCGCGCGCCGCTCTCGACGGCATGTCGGCTCAGCTGGGTGCGGCAGGCGTTGACCTGGGCGCCATGGAAGAAGCCCCCGAAGAAGAAGCCGTGAGCGAAGAAAGCACCGGCGTCGAAATCGGCAACGCGTCCGAAGAGACTCTGCACGACGATGCCATGGGCAAAGACGCGCCGCTGGACATCGAATCCAAGAAAGAGACCGTCGCCAAAGCCGAAGGCTAAGCGTCACGGACCTGAAACACGGGGCAGGGTAACCTGCCCCGATTTCCACCAGAGGCGGGCCTTGGGCCTGCACCCGATTTCCAAAGGAGAACCAAGAGATGGCAATCACAGCATCCATGGTCAAGGAACTGCGCGACAGCACCGGCGCAGGCATGATGGACGCCAAGAAGGCATTGACAGAAAACGACGGCGACATGGAAGCCGCTGTCGACTGGCTGCGCACCAAAGGTCTGGCCAAAGCGGCGAAGAAATCCGGCCGTACCGCTGCCGAAGGTCTTGTGGCTGTTAAGGTCGAAGGCGGTCACGGTGTCGCGGTTGAGGTGAACTCTGAAACTGACTTCGTCGGCAAGAACGCCGAATTCCAATCCATGGTCAGCAACATCGCCGATGCCGCGCTGAAAGTGGACGATGTCGAAGCGCTGAAAGCGGCTGAGATCGACGGCAAATCCGTTGAAACCACCCTGACAGACGCCATCGCCAAAATCGGCGAGAACATGTCCCTGCGCCGCATGCAGAGCATCGAAGGCGAGACTGTCGTCTCCTACGTCCACAACGCCGCCGCACCCGGCATGGGCAAAATCGGCGTTCTGGTCGCTATGACCGGTGGCAACGAGGAACTGGGCAAGCAGATCGCGATGCACATCGCCGCTGTGAACCCCGCGTCGCTCTCCGAAGCTGATCTGGACCCGGCCGTGGTCGAGAAAGAGAAGCAGGTTCAGATGGACATCGCCCGCGAAAGCGGCAAGCCCGAAGCCGTGATCGAGAAAATGATCACCGGCCGCATGCAGAAGTACATGTCCGAAGTGACACTGGTGAACCAGTCCTTCGTCGTGAACCCTGACCTGACCGTCGGCAAAGCCGCCGAAGAAGCGGGCGCAACCATCACTGGTTTCGTGCGTCTGGAAGTTGGCGAAGGCATCGAAGTCGTCAAAGAAGACTTCGCAGCGGAAGTGGCGAAAGCCGCGAAGGGCTAAGCCTTCTCGACCTGAAGAATATGGGGCGGTGCATTCCGATGCGCCGCCCTTTTTCGTGGGCAATCACCGATGGCGACGCCGACACAAACGACAGCTCGAAGCATCAGGGCAAGTTCTGGATGGGGCAGGGGAAGGATCCGGTCAGCCAGGCGAAAAATAAACCTGACTGAGACCGGCGAGCCAAAAAGCGCCTTGGTATTACAAGGATTAAAGGCCCGTCGTACCGCGGGTGCGAACACCCGCGATACTGGCGGACCATGGCCATCTACTACCTGAGGTGCCAGTAAGGTATTCCATACCCTAATATATTACGGATCCATCACAAACATCTGGTTCGCAAAGGCCGCTTTCAGCACCGCCTGAGCCGTCGTCTCGACCGACAAAGCCTCCCGCGCGAGGCGCAGGTGTTTTTCGACCGTAGGCGCCGTCAGACCCATCAGCAGGGCGATATCCTGCGTGGTCTTGCCATCTCCGACCCATTGCAGCACCTCCAGTTGACGCCGCGTGAGGCTGCGGTTAGGGCTGCTATAGGGCAGGGAGAGGATCTTCAGATGCGCAATTTCATTCATCAACTGAATGTCAGCGCCATGCGTGGCCCAAATCGCATCCACCTCATCCTGAGACAGGCCACGGCGCGCTGTTAGCGCAATCGCCCCCTTGGACCGGGCCGAGATCGAGCGGAAGCTGATCGTATAGCCCGCCGTCACATCCATGCTGGCGTTGAAGTCGATCACTCGTTTTTCGGTCTCCGATAAGCCATCGCGCTGCGTGATTTCCGCCAAGGAGCCCCAGCTACAGGCGCCTTCGTTGTTGAGCGCCCAACGCAGCATCGGCGCGTTGAAGTAGAGCCCACTGTGCACATAGCCGTTGAGGTATTCCGTGCTTTGATTGCTCAGAATCACGAAATCCGCCGGATCGCCCAAAGAGGTCGGTGTGCGGTAGCGCGTAAAGCCGTAGATCAGCCGGTCGAACCCATAGTCAGCCATCTGTCGCGTATGGGCATCCCAGAGTTCTTCGATTGTCGGGCTATGCGCGATCTGATGAAGATAGTCGCGCAAATTCATTAGCTTACGATATGACGTTGAAGGGCTTGAATGGCCAGAATATAACCGTGGACGCCAAAGCCGCAAATCTGCCCAAGGGCCACCGGCGCGATATAGGACGTGTGGCGGAAACTTTCACGGGCGTGAATGTTGCTTAGATGCACTTCAACCACAGGCAGTTCGACCGACGCGATAGCGTCCATCAACGCGATAGAAGTGTGCGTATAGGCGCCGGCATTCAGAATGATACCGGCATGTTGGCCGCGCGCCGCATGGATTAGATCGATCAGGCTGCCTTCGTGGTTCGACTGCGCAAACTCCATCTCCAGACCCAGCCGTGCGGTTTCCTCGGCACAGAGGGCCTCAACATCCGCCAAGGTGGTCTTGCCATAGACCTCAGGCTGCCGCGTGCCCAAAAGGTTCAGGTTCGGGCCGTTCAAAATAAGTACAGACGCCATAATCACTCACATTAAATCATCTAGATAGTGTTAACGGAGCAAAACTGGCGCTGTCCAGCGTCAGGTGGCATTGCGGTGCTGCTGTGGCGAGAAAATCGCAACAACAAGGCTGGCATTGTGAACTCACGGTGAAGTGCAGTTCTTGATATGTCGTTTTACTCCAACCGGTTCTGTATTTCCATCAGGTTGCTTTCAAAGACCTCAGCGGGCGTCCGGTAGCCAAGGCACTTGCGCGGCGTTGCGTTGAGGCGGTGGCAAATCGACCTCAAATATCGATTTGTCAGCGCCGTCGGTGCGGTTGATCTTGGAAGGTATCGACGCAGCCTGTTGTTCGTATTCTCAACAGTGCCTTTCTGATAGGGCGCTTGCGGGTCACAGAACCAGGCATCCGCTCCGATCCCGGCCTTGAGATATTTCCAGGCCGAGAACTCGGTGCCGCGGTCGAAGGTAATCGACTGGCGCGCATCGGCGGGCAGGGGAGCCAACCCGTTGATCAGAGACTCCATGATCGGTTTGGATTGGCGATCTTCATTACGCATCACGACGGCATAGCGGCTGACGCGCTCCACCAGTGACGTCACGTTTACCTTCCCATGCTCCTTGCGGAACATCATCAAGTCGCACTCCCAATGGCCGAATTCTAAGCGTTTTGAGACACGCTCAGGCCTGTGTGACAGGCTTTGACTGTCAAATATGTGGGTTCTGTTGTGCCTGCGGTAACCACGCGGCCGACGGTGGCGACGATGCTCAGGGAGATGGCGGTAGAACTGTTCCTCGCGACCGTCTTTGGAATAGGCAAAGCGATAGATCGTCTCGTGACTCACGCGGATCGGGTGCCGTTCGAGCCGCATCCTGCCGGCTATCTGTTCGGGCGACCAGCCAGCCTTCAGGCGGTTTTCGATAGCGGCTTTCAAATCAGGGTGGATGATCATCTTGCGATGGATCGCACGGCGCTGCTCATATTTGTCCTGAGCGACGAGCGCGTGATACCCATTTAGCTCAAGCAGTTCGTTGTCCGTGTACCGATTACGCTTAATGTCTCGGTAGATCGTGGACGGGTCGCGACCCAGTCGATCCGCGATCTCTGAAATCGGCATTTTGGCTTCAAGCCACTTTGCAAGCTTGCGACGTTCGTCCAGCTTCAGGTGACAGTAGTGGGTTCCCATTCTTCATACTCCATGCAACTCTCTGTATTCGTACATATTTTGCACTTCGTTTGTGAATCCACCCATGGCGATCTGTAAAACTGATAATCAGTGTTATGTAAATAAATCGGGTCCTGCGAGGGGCTGGATCAGTTTAACCCAAGGCGTAACCCGCGCCGCGCACGGTTCGGATCGGGTCTCCGCCACCTTCGCGCGTCAATGCTTTGCGCAAACGCGCGATGTGAACGTCCACCGTGCGCGTATCGACATAGATGTCGCGGCCCCAAACGTGGTCGAGCAATTGATCGCGGCTGAACACGCGCCCGGGTTTCTCCAGCAGCGTTGTTAGCAGCCGATACTCCGTCGGCCCCAGTTTCAGCTCGTTGCCCGCGCGGCTCACGCGGTGACGCTCCGGGTCGAGCTGGATATCGTCAAAGCTCAGCAGCGCGCCTGCGGCTGCGGGACGTGTGCGGCGCAACTGCGTGCGCACACGGGCCATGAGTTCGCGCAGGTTGTACGGCTTGATCACATAGTCATCCGCGCCGGTTTCCAGGCCCCGCACGGTATCCACTTCCTCAGAACGCGCAGAGAGCATGATAACTGGAATATGCCGCGTCGCCTCGCGCGATTTGAGCTGACGGCAAACTTCGATGCCGCTCATCAAGGGCATCATCCAATCGAGGATCACCAAATCCGGCGCGGCCTCTGAGACCAGAAGCATGGCTTCTTCGCCGTCTTCGGCCCGGCGCACCTCAAAGCCTTCGGCTTCGAGGTTATAGGCCAGTACCTCACGTTGCGCGGGTTCATCTTCTACCAGCAGAACCTGGGGTCGTGTGACGTCCATCGTCTCAGTCCTTCGCGGTGATCGAAGTGCGGTCGGCCTTGGGCCGGTCGTCCTCGGGCGTCTCACCGGTCACCAGATAGACAACCTGTTCGGCGATGGCCGTCACATGGTCACCCATACGTTCGACGTTTTTGGCGATGAAATGCAGATGCATACAGGCGGTGATGCTGCGCGGGTCTTCCATCATGAAGGTGAGGAATTCGCGGAAGAGCGCATTATACATCTGGTCGACATCTTCGTCGCGGGTGATCACATCGCGCGCAAGATCCGCGTCGCGCTGAATATAAGCGTCGAGCGCATCTTTCAGCATTGCCTCGACCGCGCCAGCCATGCGGCGGATCGCGCCGGTGCTGTCGCTGACAGGCTCCATCTGGTTCAGGACGCTGGTGCGCTTGGCCATGTTTTTTGCATAGTCGCCAATACGTTCGAGGTTGGCGCTAATCTTGATGACGCTCAGCGTCAGACGCAGGTCGATCGCGGTGGGCGCGCGCAGCGCAATGACACGGGCGGCGCTTTCGTTGATCTGCTCTTCCAGTCCGTCGATGGCCTTGTCCCCTGCCCGCACCTCATTGGCGAGCTCTTCGTCGCGGGTTTCCAGCGATTGCGCGCCGCGGCGAATGGCGTCTTCGACCAGCCCGCCCATTTTGAGGATCTGCGCCTGAACGGCTTCCAGATCGCGGTCGAATGCTGATGCAATGTGTTGATCTGACATGATATTATCCAATACGGCCGGTGATGTAGCTTTCGGTGCGCGGGTCTTGGGGCCGCGTGAAGATGTCGTCGGTGTCGCCAAATTCCACGAGGTTGCCGAGGTGGAAAAAGGCGGTTTTCTGGCTCACCCGCGCGGCCTGTTGCATGGAGTGTGTGACGATCACGACGGAGTAGTTCTGCCGCAATTCGTCAATCAATTCCTCGACTTGCGCGGTGGCGATGGGGTCAAGGGCCGAGCATGGCTCGTCCATCAAGAGCACTTCGGGTTCGGTCGCCACGGCGCGGGCGATGCACAGACGCTGCTGTTGGCCGCCCGAGAGGCCGGTGCCCGGTGCGTGCAGACGGTCCTTCACCTCGTTCCAGATCGCGCCCCGGCGCAGGGCTTGTTCGACGATATCGTCGAGGTCTGCCTTATTGCGGGCCAGCCCGTGGATGCGCGGGCCGTAGGCCACGTTGTCGTAGATCGACTTTGGGAAGGGGTTTGGCTTTTGAAAAACCATACCCACTTTGGCGCGCAGCTGCACCGGGTCGACCCGTTTGTCATAGATGTCTTCGCCATCGATGCGGATGTCGCCGGTCACGCGGGCCACATCAATTGTGTCGTTCATCCTGTTGATACAACGTAGAAAAGTCGATTTGCCGCAGCCCGAAGGGCCGATAAAGGCGGTCACGGTTTTGTCGTTGATGTCGATGTCCACGTCGCGAATGGCGTGGCTGTCACCGTAGTAGACCTGCACGTTGCGGGCCGCGATCTTGACGGGTTGGGTTGTCACGTCACTCTCCGAATATCTGTTGTCTTTCATGGTCCCGTCCTTGGTTTACCAGCGACGCTCAAAGCGGCGGCGCAGCAGCACGGCGATGGCATTCATCGTGATCAGGAACACCAGCAAGATGATGATACCGCCCCAAGCACGTTCGTAGAAGGCCGGGTCGGCGCGTTTGGCCCATTCATAGATCTGGGCCGGCATGGCGGAGTTCGGGGCCATCAGCCCTTCGGCGATGCTGTCGGGCGGGTTGGACGCGATGAAGCCCACCATGCCGATCAGCAGCAAAGGTGCCGTTTCGCCAAGGGCTTGGGCAAGCCCGATGATCGTCCCCGTCAGGATGCCCGGTGCGGCGAGGGGCAGCACATGGTGGAACACCGATTGCATTTTCGAGGCCCCTACCCCAAGCGCCGCGTCGCGGATCGAGGGCGGCACCGATTTGAGCGAGGCGCGGGTCGAGATGATGATCGTCGGCAGGGTCATCAGGGTGAGCACCAGACCACCCACCAGCGGAGCCGAGTTCGGCAGGTGCATGTAGTTGATGAAGACCGCGAGACCAAGGATACCAAAGACGATCGAGGGCACCGCGGCGAGGTTTGAGATGTTCACTTCGATGATGTCGGTGATCCAGTTCTTCGGCGCGAATTCTTCGAGGTAGATTGACGCGGCGACCCCGATGGGCAGCGCCAGCACCAGCACCACCAGCATCATCGCGAAAGAGCCGATCATCGACACCCCCATGCCCGCCGCTTCGGGCCGCGCGTCAGAGGCGTCGGCGCCTGTGATGAAGTCGAGGTTGAACCGCTTTTCGATGCTGCCGTCGGCGATCAACGCATCGACCAGATCAAGCTGTTTGGCGCTGATGTTCTTGTCATTGGCGATGCTTTCGCGGGTCACGCGGCCCTTGAGGTAGCCATCGACACGGCTGTTGGTCAGGAACTCGAACTCGGCATTCGTGCCGATCAACTCGGGGTTGGCCAAGACGTAGTTGCGCAACTGGGCAGCGGCGTCTTTCGACAGGATATCGGCCATCGCCTTGGGCTTGAGATCGGTCTCAACCTCGCCCGCTTCGACCTTGTTTTCAAAGGCAGATTTCAGCAGCGGTGAATATCCGAAGGTCGAGACCTTCTTTATGTCTTCCAGATCGCGGTTGCCGTTTTTGTCGAGCTTGTCTTCCAGCAGCGGCACGGAAAGCGTCACATAGGTCTGCTGAAACGCGCCGGTCCCGCGTGAGATGATGGTGAAGAGCAGCGTCAGCAGCATCAAGAGGCCGATCACGATGGCAATGATGCCATAGAGCTTGAAACGGCCCTCGGAAGCGTTGCGGCGTTTGGTGCGTCCGTCTTGAACCAGCAGGGAGGCTCCGCGCGGGTCTGCGATGGGGGCTGCGGGGTTGGGGATATCGCTCATTCGTACTGCTCCCGGTATTTGCGCACGATGTAGAGGGCCAGCACGTTCAGGCCCAAGGTCAGGACGAAGAGGGTCAGGCCAAGGGCGAAGGCCACCAGCGTCTCGGGGCTGGCGAAATCGCTGTCCCCGGTCAACTGGCTGACGATGCGGGTGGTGATGGTGGTCATGGCTTCCAGCGGATTGGCCGAGATGCGGGCGATGGCCCCTGCCCCCAGCACCACGATCATGGTCTCACCGATGGCGCGGCTCGCGGCCAGCAGCACGGCGCCCACGATGCCCGGCAGCGCCGCAGGCAGCACCACTTGGCGGATCGTCTCGGACTGGGTCGCGCCCAGCCCGAAGGAGCCGTCGCGCAGGGATTGGGGCACCGCGTTGATGATGTCGTCCGACAGGGAGGAGACAAAGGGGATCAGCATGATGCCCATGACCAGCCCCGCGGTCAGAACCGAGGTCGCCCCCGACATCCAATCGACGCCCAGAAGCCCCTCTTCCCCGCGTCCGAAGACTTGGACGAGGAACGGCCCAACCGTCAGCAGCGCGAAAAGGCCGTAAACGATTGTGGGGATGCCTGCGAGGATTTCGAGCAGCGGCTTGGCTGTGGCGCGCACCTTGGGGCCTGCATATTCGCTGAGATAGATCGCGGCGAAAAGCCCGATGGGCACGGCCACCAGTAGCGCGATCAGCGAGATATACAGCGTCCCCCAAAGCAGCGGCAGGATCGACAGGTCACTGTCGCCGCGGAAATTCGGCGCCCAGGAAGAGCCGAAGAAGAAGTCGGTCCAGGGGTGCAGGTTGAAGAAATTGATCGTCTCGAAGAGCATCGACAACACGATGCCCACCGTGGTCAGGATCGCGAGTGACGCCGCGAGGATCAGCAGCGCCTTCACGCCCCCTTCGACCCGGTTGCGGGCGCGGAAGGTGGCATCGGTTTCGCGGTAGACCATGGCCAGCCCGGCCAAGGCGATCAGCGCCACGATGATGTTGCGCCAGAAATTGCCCGTCGCCGTCATCTCGCGGTAAGTCTGCGCAGCTTGCAGCACCTCGGGGCTGATCTCGGCCCCCAAGGCAACGCCCTGTTCGCCCAGCCATGCGCGCAGGTCATCGGCAGCGGAAAGATCGGTCGCATCGGCCGCGCTAAGCGCGCCGGAAGAGACGGACGCGTCCAGCCCATCGGCCAGACGACGCACATCGCTCATGATCAGATTGACGGAGGAACCTTCGGGCACAGCCTCGGCGGGGATCATATCGACCACCGAAGATTGCACCAGCATCGGCTGGATCAGCAGCCAGAGTCCCAAAACCAAAAGCGCGGGCACCGCCACGCTCATCACCGCATTGTAGCCGTAGTAGCTTGGCAGCGAATGCAGCTTGCGGCTGTCACCTTGGGCAGAGGCCAAAGCCCGACGCCGCGCAAGGAAATACCCGCCCAGTGCCAGTGCCGCGATCAGGATGACCAGCGGCAGCACCGCGCCTGTTGTCAGTATTTGTCCCACATGTCCCCCGGTGGATCAAAAAGCGAAAAACCGGGGGCAGTCACCCGCCCCCGGCGATAAGGGTAAAGGCTTAGGAGCCGCTGCCCATCACGGTTTCATCGGCAACCACGGACTGGGTGTCGGCCAGTTCAGGGTCGGAGACCAGACCGTATTCGGCCAGCGGGCCGTCGGGGCCGGCAACTTCGTCGGCGACGAAGAACTCAGCGTATTCCTTAAGGCCGGGGATCACGCCGATGTGGGCTTTCTTGACGTAGAAGAACAGCGGGCGCGACACGGGGTAGTCACCCGAGGCGATGCTCTCGGTGGTCGGCTCGACGCCGCCCATGGTGGCAACTTGCAGCTTGTCGGTGTTGTTCTCGTAGAAGGCCAGACCGAAGACGCCGATGCCGTCTTGGTTGCTCTCGATGCGCGCCAGCGTCTCGGTGTAGTCGCCGTCGATGTCCACGGACTTACCGTCGGTGCGCAGGCTGATGCATTCTTTCTCAGCCGCTTTCTCGTCGCCGCCCGCCGCTTCGGCGAAAACTTCAAGATCGCCGGTCTCTTCGCAGCCCGCAAGGATCACTTTTTCTTCGAAAACTTCGCGCGTGCCGTGTTTGGTGCCGGGGATGAAGGCTTGGATCGGCTGAGCGGGGAAGTCGGGGTTGACCTGATCCCATGTGGTGTAGGGGTTCTCGGTCACTTCGCCGTCGACGACAACTTTGGCGGAGAGGGCTTTGTACCAATCGACCGGCGTGAACTCAAAGGTCTCGCCATTGATGTCGGAGGCAAAGACGATGCCGTCATAGCCGATGCGCACTTCGATGATGTCGGTCACGCCGTTCTCGGCACAGGCCGCCACTTCGGCGTCTTTGATCTGGCGCGAGGCATTGGCCACGTCGATGGTGTTCTCGCCCACGCCTTCGCAGAAGCGCTTGAGGCCAGCCGAGGAGCCGCCCGATTCCACGACCGGTGTCGGGAAGTCGAAGTTCTCGCCAAAGGCTTCGGCGACGATGGAGGCATAGGGCAGCACGGTCGAGGAACCGGCAACCTGTACTTGGTCACGCGCGGCAGCAGCGGTTGCGGATACGGCGGCAATCGCCAGGGCGGAAGTGGTGAGTTTTGCGAGTGACATGATATCTCCTGTCAGATGCGAATTGGTGACCACCCCATGGTGATCTGCGCCCCGTCTATGAAGGCGGTGCTGTGCTTTTGTGACAGCAACGTTACAGTTCCATGACAGTCGGCCTGAATCACCAAATTTCTGCAAAAATCAGTCAGAACCCGGTTTCATCGGCAGAATCACGCGGAATTCGGCCCCTTCGCCGGGGGTGCTGGTGATCTTGAGCCGCCCGCGGTGGCGATTCATGATGTGTTTGACGATGGCCAGACCCAGGCCCGTTCCGCCAAGCGCACGGCTGCGGTGGCTGTCGACCCGGTAGAACCGTTCGGTCAGACGCGGCAGGTGAATCGCGTCGATCCCGGGACCATGGTCACGCACGCTTACGTAAACCGCGGGGCCGCGCATCGCCGGGTCATGGGCCGTGCGTTTGACCGAAATCTCAACCCGGTTGTCGCGCCCGCCATATTTGATCGCGTTCTCGATGAGATTGGTAAAGACCTGCACCAACTGATCCGCATCACCCAGCACAAGGGCCGGTGCATCGCCCAGTTTTGGCGCCAGTGTCACATTGCTATCGACCGCCAGCGGCGCGAGGTTGCGTAGGGTGCCGCGCAGCACATCACACACATCAACCGGGGCCTCGGGGCGCACGCGTTCTTCGGCCTCCACCCGGCTGAGTGACAAAAGCTCCCCCACCAGCCGGTTCATTCGTTCGGCTTCTTGCGCCATGATCCCCAGAAACCGCTCGCGCGCCGCCGTGTCATCGCGTGCCGGGCCTTGCAGCGTCTCAATGAAGCCGATGAGCGCGGTAAGCGGGGTGCGCAACTCATGGCTCACATTGGCCACGAAATCGCGGCGCATCTGGCCTGCCTGCGCCATCTCCGTCACGTCGTTGAAACTGAGCAGGACAATCCCGTGGTTCCCCACCGGGCGCAGACTGACGTCATAGGTAGTGCCATGTTCGCCGCCGGTGCTGGTAAAGCGCGCTTGGCAGGGCCCCGCGCCCGCGAGACAGCGCTCGACCGCTTCGACCAGCCCCGGCTGGCGCAGCGCGGTGACGAAATGGCGGCCCAGCAGCCCCTTGCCCAGCAGATCCTCGGCAGGGGCGTTCAGAACGGTGATCCGCTCTTCGGCATTGATGGCCACACTCGGCAGCGGCAGCGCCGCCACCACATCGGAAAGGGTTACGGCGGTGCTGCCCATGTCAGAGCGGTTCAAGATCGCGGCGGAAGCGCGCGGCGTTCTCGGCATAGTGTTTGGCGCTCGCGGTCAACTGTTGGATCGCCCGCGCGTCAAGCTCACGCACCACTTTGCCCGGCACGCCCATGACGAGCGACCCATCGGGGATCACCTTGTTTTCGGTGATCAGCGCCCCTGCCCCGATCAGGCAGTTCTTACCGATCTTGGCACCATTCAGCACTGTGGCCCCCATGCCGATCAGAGAGTTGTCGCCGATGGTGCAGCCGTGCAGCATGACCTTATGACCGATGGTGCAATCTTCGCCGACGGTCAGTGGATAACCCATATCGGTGTGAAAGACGCAATTCTCTTGCACGTTGCTGCCGCGGCCCACGGTGATCATCTCATTGTCGCCGCGCAGGGTGCTGCCGAACCAGACGGAGGCTTCGGGGCCGAGCGTCACCTTGCCGATGACATTCGCATCAGGGGCGACCCATGCATCGGGGGAGACTTCGGGGCGGGCATCGGCGAGGGCGTAGAGGGTCATTTCAATTCCTCGAATTCGGATTGCAGACGGCGAACGTGATCCTTGATGGCGGGCTGTTGGCTCAGCCGCAGGCGCGCGGCGGTGATGATGGATTTCAGCCGCGCCTCGGTCTGGTCGAGATCGTCGTTCACCAGCACGAAGTCATAGCCATCCCAATGGCTGATCTCATCCCAGCTTTTGCCCATGCGCTTGGCAATCGTCTCGGCATCGTCTTGGCCCCGGCTTTCCAAACGGCGTTTCAACTCGGTGATCGAGGGCGGCAGCAGGAAGATCGACAGCGTATGCGTGTTCAGGTCGGAGTTGCGGATCTGCTGTGCGCCCTGCCAGTCGATGTCGAAAAGGATGTCCTGCCCCTGATCGATCGCCGCCTGCACGGGGGCTTTGGGGGAGCCGTAGAAATTGCCGAAGACATGGGCGTGTTCCAGCATTTCGCCCTCGGCCACGGCCTGCCGGAACTCCTCTTCGCCGACAAAGCGGTAATCCTTGCCATCCTCCTCGCCCGGGCGGGGGCGCGGGTGGTGGCGGAGACCGAGAAGTTGATCGTCGGATCCCATGCGCGCAGTGCGCGGGCCATGGTCGATTTGCCCGCCCCGGAGGGGAACTGAGGATGATCAGAAGGCCGCGTCGGCTTGGGTTTGTCACGTCTTACTCCACATTTTGCACTTGTTCGCGCATTTGGTCGATCACCGCCTTCAGGGCCAGACCGACAGTCGTCAATTCGGTGCTCTGCGCCTTGGAGCAGAGCGTGTTGGCTTCGCGGTTGAACTCCTGCATCAGGAAATCTAGCTTGCGCCCCACCGGCCCGCCCTGCCCGATCAGCGCGCGCGCGGCGGCGACATGGGCGGCAAGGCGGTCGATCTCTTCGGTGACGTCGGCCTTGACCGCGATCAAGGCCAGCTCCTGCGCCACCCGGTCCGCATCCGCGCCCTCACTGTTGTCAAGCACGCGGGCAAGGTTGCGGCGCAACTGGGCAGCGGTTTCTTCCTTACGGGCCTCGGCCAAAGCGGCGGCTTCGGCGGCGCGGTTTTCGACCTCGGTCAACTGCTCTTGCATCACATCGGCCAGCGCCGCGCCTTCCTGCGCGCGCATCTCGTTGAAATCACGCAGCAGGGTCGGCACTTCCGCCAGCAATGCGGCGCGCAGCGCGTCGATGTCCTGTGCCTGATCGGCCTGTTCCAACACGCCGCGCATGGAAAGAATGTCGCTCGCCCGCGAGGGCGCCAGCGATACGCCGGCATTCATCGCACGGGCCTCGATCTCATGCAGGGCGGTCAGCAGCGTGTCGACATGCGCCTCGTTGATCTGCAAGCTGCCGTCACTCTCAGCCGAGGAGATGCGCAGGTTGCAGGTGATATTGCCCCGGGCCACCTCCGCCGAAATTTGCTTGCGCAAGGCGGCCTCAAGCCCCTCGACCCAATCGGGCAGGCGCAGCCGCAGGTCTAGCCCTTTGCCATTGACCGCGCGTAGTTCCCAAGACCAGCTCCAACCCTCCAAAGCGCCGGAGGCAGAGGCGAAACCTGTCATGGACCTGATCATCAGCGCGTTCCTTGCAAGGGCGGTCATGTCCTGCCTTACGGCGAAACCCCCGCGAGGGGCAAGCCCCCGGCCCCTCGCCCGGCGGATCCCATGGCTCACGCGTTAACCACTTCAGCGAAAGCATGACGAATTCCTTAACCGCCTGCGGTATTAATGATTTGGTAATCATTTCGGCCGCATTGTGCCGCTGTCGTTTCAAAAACGGCTGCTGTATTGGCCAAGTCCTTATGGGTGAGTTTCAATGGGCAATACAGGCCACACCGCGCAGAATGTTGTCGCCATGTCAGATCATCGGACGCATGTTGGCTATGGCCCGCTGGCGCAGGTCGAAGCCTATTGGGAGGCCCTGCGCGGCAACAGATTGATGCCGCGGCGGTCGGATATCGACCCGCGCGGGATCGAGCAGGCATTGGAATATGCCTTTATCCTCGAACGTGTCGCCGTGGGTGTCGGACGGTTGCGGATTGCGGGCGGCCATCTGCGTGACCTCATGGGGATGGAGGTGCGCGGCATGCCGATCACCGCCTTTTTCGGCACGCAGTCGCGCCCCCGCGTCAGCGAAGCGCTGGAAGAAGTGTTTCAGATGCCCGGCCAGATCACACTGCATTTGGGCGCGGCGGCGAGCTATGGGCGGCCTGCCTTGACGGGGCGGATGCTGCTCTTGCCGCTGAAAAGCGACCTGGGCGATGTCAGTCGGGTGCTGGGCTGTCTCGTCGTGCTGGGGGAGATCGGCCAAACCCCGCGGCGCTTCGATCTGGCGCAGGCCACGCGGCAGAGCGCCTTTGGCGGGGTGGCCAAACCTGTGCGCCATGCCGATCCCTTGCAGCAGCCGCTTTTGCCACGCGAAACCGGATTCGCAGAGCCGAAGGCAAGCTTCACCGCCGCCCCATCGGGTGACATCCCGCCCTATCTCCGCCTAGTGAAGTCAGAGCAGGAATAGCCCGTCCGCCGCCCTCGGAACGCGAAAACGCCGCCCCGCAACTAGCGGGACGGCGTCTCTTTCGTCACAATCAAGTGCAGGCCGAGGCTGTTACCCTGCCGCCCGCGCCGTCTGTGCCACGCGGCGGTTCGACAGTTCCTCGGCCACGAGGAAGGCCAGTTCCAGCGATTGGCTGGCGTTGAGCCGCGGGTCGCAGGCCGTGTGGTAGCGATCGGACAGGTCTTCGTCGCTGACCGCCCGCACACCGCCGGTGCACTCGGTCACGTCTTGGCCGGTCATCTCGAAATGCACACCGCCGGGGACGGAACCTTCGGCGTTATGCACGGCAAAGAATTCATGCACTTCGCGCAGCACGGAATCGAAGGGCCGGGTCTTGTAGCCCGTGGAGGATTTGATCGTGTTGCCGTGCATCGCGTCACAGGTCCAGACGACATTGGCGCCCTCTTCCTGAACGGTCTTGATCAAACGCGGCAGGTGATCGCCCACCTGCCCCGCACCAAAGCGCGAGATCAGGGTGAGACGGCCCCCTTCATTCTCGGGGTTCAGCTTAGCCATCAAACGCTTGAGGTCATCGCTGGTCATCGAGGGACCACACTTCAGGCCAATCGGGTTTTGCACGCCGCTGGCAAACTCCACATGCGCCCCGTCGGGCTGCCGCGTGCGGTCACCGATCCAGATCATGTGACCCGAGCCTGCGAGCCACTTGCCGGTTTGGCTGTCACGGCGGCAAAGCGCCTCTTCATACTCCAGCAGCAGCGCCTCGTGGCTGGTGTAGAATTCCACCGATTGCAGCGTATGCGCGGTTTCGGCGGTCACCCCTGCGGCGGCCATGAAATCAAGCGTGTCGGAGATGCGGTTGGCGATCTCGCGGTATTTCTCGGCCTTTTCGTCATCGGTGAAGCCCAGCGTCCAGCCGTGCACCTGATGCACATCGGCATAGCCCCGGTCGAGAAGGCGCGCAGCAGGTTCAACGTGGCGGCGGCCTGCGTATAGGCGCGCAGCATCTTTTGCGGGTCGGGGATACGGGCCGCTTCGTTGAAGGCCAGATCGTTGATGATATCGCCGCGATAGCTGGGCAGTTCCACGCCATCCACCACTTCGGTCGGGGCCGAGCGCGGCTTGGCGAATTGACCGGCCATGCGGCCCAGTTTGATCACCGGCACCTTGGCCCCATGGGTCAGCACGATGGCCATCTGCAACATCACCTTGAAGGTGTCGCGAATGGCGTCCGAGCTGAACTGTTCAAAGCTTTCGGCGCAATCACCGCCCTGCAAAAGGAAGGCTTCGCCACGGCCCGCGGCGGCCAGATGTTTCTTCAACCGGCGTGCTTCGCCCGCAAAAACGAGGACCGGATAGCGTGCCAGCTGTGCCTCAACCGCTTCCAATGCGGCTTGGTCAGGGTAATCGGGCATCTGGACGCGCGGTTTGCTGCGCCAGCTCGAGGTGCTCCAGTCTGTCATCTTTCTACTCCGCTCCACAGCGCCGAGTGTCGGCGCTTCGTGATCTTTCTCTATACAAAGGCGCGGGGAAAGTGACCAGAACCGAAATGCGCCCTATTGACGTGGCGACAGGCCCGTGGGCAATGTTTCCGGCAAGTTCTGGCGGCCATGGCACATGTCGGCAGAGACGACCTGAATAGAAAGACGCCGTGATGTCCCAACCGCGCCCGGCCACCCGCATGCCCCCCAGACCGACAAGCCGCGGCGCTTCGTCTTTGTGTTGTTGGAGAATTTTACCCTTCTGAGCTTTGCCTCGGCGGTGGAATGCCTGCGGATCACCAACCGCATGCTCGAACGCGAGGTCTATGAATGGCAGGTCGTGGGGGAAAGCGGTGAGACCTGTGTAAGCTCATCCGGCGCGGTTTTCGCACTGGACGGCGGGCTTGAGGCGTTGGGCCGCGACGATACCATCATGATCTGCGGCGGCATCGGCGTGCAGGCCGCGACCACCAAGAAGCTGCTGGCATGGCTGCGCCGCGAGGCGCGCAAGGGGCTGGTTGTTGGCGGGCTTTGTACCGCGGCACATACGCTGGCCAAGGCGGGGCTGCTCGACGGCAAACGCGCCACGATCCATTGGGAGAATCAGGACAGTTTCGGCGAGGAATTTGAAGAGGTCATTCTGACGAAATCGGTCTTCGTGGTCGACGGCAACCGACTGACCACAGCGGGCGGCACGTCTTCTTTGGACATGATGCTGAAACTCATCGCCGATGATCATGGAGAGGAGACGGCCAATGCCGTGGCGGATCAGCTCATTTATTCCTCGATCCGCACCGACCAAGACACGCAGCGCCTGTCGGTGCCCACGCGAATCGGCGTGCGCCATCCCAAGCTTTCCCAAGTGATCCAGCAGATGGAGCGCAATATCGAAGAGCCGATCAGCCCCTCCATCCTCGCCCGCGACGTGGGCATGTCGACCCGCCAGCTAGAGCGTTTGTTTCGCCGCTACCTGAACCGCAGCCCAAAACGTTACTATATGGAATTGCGGCTGCAAAAGGCGCGCAACCTGCTGATGCAGACGGATATGAGCGTGATCAACGTGGCGCTGGCCTGCGGCTTTGCCTCGCCCTCGCATTTCTCGAAATGCTACCGGGCGCATTACCAGACCACGCCTTATCGTGAACGCGGCAGCCAATCCACCCGGCAGCCCGCCTGAGGGTCAGGGCGTGATCCGGTAGACCGTGCCGTTGACCTCTGAGATGAACCAGATCCCACCCTCGGGCCCTTCTACGACATCCCGCACGCGGGCGGTCTCGTCGGTCTTGATTTGCGCCACCTCTTCCAGCGGCGTGCCGCTTAGCCGGGCGATATAGTCGAACTTGAGCGAACCGACGAAGATGTCACCTTCCCATTCAGGGAAAAGCGCGCCGGAGTAGACCATCAGCCCCGCAGGCGCGATGGACGGGTCCCAGTAGAATTCGGGCTGCGCCATCCCCTCTTTCGCCGTGCCCTCGCCGATCTTCGCGCCCGAATAGTGCTCACCGTAGGAAATCACCGGCCAGCCGTAGTTCGTGCCCTTGGTGATGCGGTTCACCTCATCCCCGCCCTTGGCCCCATGTTCCGACACCCAAAGCCGCCCATCCAGATCCAGCCCCGCCCCTTGTGGGTTGCGATGGCCGTAGGACCAGATTTCAGGCAGCACGTCGGGCGTGTCGACAAAAGGATTGTCATCGGGAACCGAGCCGTCGCGGTTCACACGGATGATGCTGCCGTTATGGGTGCTGCGGTCCTGCGCCGCCGGACGATCGCCGCGTTCGCCAATGGTCACCAGCAGCGTGCCATCCGGCGCTTCGACCACGCGCGAGCCGAAGTGCTGGCCGCCACTGCTGCCCGGTTTCATGGCGAAAAGCTCGGTCAGGTTTTCCAGACTGCGGGTATCCTCTGACAGACGCGCGCTGGCCAAAGCGGTCCCCGCGCCGCCGCCCTCTTGGGGTTTGGCATAGGTCAGGAACAGCAGGCGGCTCTGCGCGAAATCCCCGGCCAAGGTGATGTCCAACAGACCGCCCTGCCCGACCACGGCCACTTCCGGCAGACCCGAGACTTCGTGCCGCGTGTCGTTCTTTTGATAGATCAAACGCCCGGCCTTCTCTGTCACCAACAGACCGCCACCGGGCAAGGGGCAACGCCCCACGGGGCTTCGAGATCCTCGGCCACGGGGGTGATCGTGAGACCGCTCTGCGCTGTGGCGGCACCCGCAGCGCAGAGGCTGCCGAGGCTGATGAAGGCGGCAGTGGCGAGGTGTTTTGCGCGGGTCATGGGCAGGCTCCTTTGGGCATGGGGCTTGGATCAAGACATAGCCAGCGCACCGCCCATTTCCACCATCGTTCCCGGTCCACGCGAAAACCCGCCCGCGAAAAACACTTTATAAATCGCCTTTTCTTTTTCGAAACCACGACCTAACGTTCGATCAGAACGAGAGTTCAACTAAGGGAGAGTACCAAATGAAAAAAATACTGATGGCCACAACGGCCGTTGCTCTGCTCGCCACGGGCGCGCATGCGGAAGACACCAAAATCGGCATTCTGCTGGGCTTCACCGGCCCGCTGGAATCGTTGGCCAATGACATGGCCGCCGGTGCCGAACTGGCGATTTCCGAGGTTAACGAGAGCGGCATGTTCCTCGACGGGGCCACCGTTTCGTCTGAACGTGGCGACACCGGCTGTATCGACGCGGGTTTGGCCGTGGCATCGGCTGAGCGTCTGATCACCTCCGACCGCGTGAGCGGCATCGTGGGCGGCATGTGCTCGGGTGAAACCACCGCCTCGCTGCAGAACGTCGCCATTCCGAATGGCATCGTGATGATCTCGCCCTCTGCGACATCCCCGGCCCTGTCGACGGTCGAAGACAACGGCCTGTTCTTCCGCACATCGCCCTCGGACGCGCGTCAGGGTCAGGTCATGGCCGACATCCTGAACGACCGTGGCATCAAGGAAGTCGCCGTCACCTATACCAACAACGACTATGGTAAAGGTTTGGCCGACAGCTTTGAGACCGCCTACAAAGAATCCGGCGGCACCGTGACCATCAACACCTCGCATGAAGACGGCAAAGCGGACTACTCCGCCGAAGTCGGCGCGCTGGCCTCTGCCGGTGGTGAGGTTCTGGTCGTGGCAGGCTATGTCGACCAAGGTGGCGCGGGCATCGTGAACGGTGCGCTGGACGCCGGTGCATTCGACGTCTTCATGTTCCCCGATGGCATGGTCTCCGACACGCTGGAAGAGAAATTCGCCGAGATCGCGGATGGCTCCTTTGGTCAGAACCCGAGTGCGGCTGGCGAAGGCCCGGACAACTACAAGAAGATGGGCAAGGAAGCCGGTTTTGAGCCGACCAACGCCTTCTCGCCTGAATCCTATGATGCGGCGGCGCTGATGCTGCTGGCGATGCAGGCCGCAGGCTCCAATGATCCGGCGGAGTACAAGGAAAAGGTGATGGAAGTCGCCAATGCCCCGGGTGAAAAAATCCTGCCGGGTGAACTGGGCAAAGCGCTTCAGATCATCAAAGACGGCGGCGACGTGGACTATGTCGGTGCCTCGGCGGTCGAGCTGATCGGACCGGGCGAGAGCGCGGGCAACTACCGCGAGATCGAGATGAAGGACGGCAAGATGGTCACGGTCGGCTACCGCTGATCCGCGTTACCATCTAACCGCTAAGAGGGGCCCGGTCGCAGTGCGATCGGGCCTTTTGCTTAGGAAATCGGCTTTTCTTCCGGGGATGCAGCCAGTACAAATCCCCTATTGAGGACGTGGAAAACACGTCCCGTCTGGGAGGACAGGATGAAAAAGCAACGTATGGCCGTCTCGGTCAGGGCTTTGGGCATGTATTTTGCTGAACGTGATTTTGGCAATACGGCGCAATCTGCCTCTGACAAGGCAGCGCAGGGCTTTCTTCAGATCAGGACCGCAGCGGTCCCTTCCAAGAATCTCAGCACATTGTAAACAGGTATGGCGGCGCGCATCTGCCTGCGCGGCCCATATGACGACCAATAAAAACCAGCCACAAGGTGGCGGACACGGGGATGGACATATGATCGTCGTAGACGACGTACACAAACACTTCGGCGGGTTTCACGCCGTCGACGGGGCGAGCCTGTCGATCGAGAAAGGATCGATCACCGGTTTGATCGGCCCCAATGGCGCGGGGAAAACCACGCTGTTCAACGTAATTGCCGGCGTGCTTCAGCCCACATCGGGCCGCGTCACCATGGATGGGGAGGACATCACCGGCCTGCCCCGCATGAGCTTTTCCATAAGGGGCTGCTGCGCACTTTCCAGATCGCGCATGAGTTTTCTTCGATGTCCTGCCGCGAGAACCTGATGATGGTGCCGGGCAACCAGTCGGGCGAGACGCTGTGGAACACATGGTTCGGCACCAAACGCATCGCCAATGAAGAACGCGCGCTCAAGGCCAAGGCCGATGAGGTGCTTGAGTTTCTGACCATCGAACATCTGGCGGAACAGAAGGCGGGCCAGATCTCGGGCGGACAGAAGAAGTTGCTAGAGCTTGGCCGCACCATGATGGTGGATGCAAAAATTGTCTTCCTCGACGAGGTCGGCGCGGGCGTGAACCGGACGCTGCTGAACACCATCGGTGACGCGATCATCCGCCTCAACCAAGAGCGCAATTATACTTTCGTCGTGATCGAGCATGACATGGATTTCATCGGCCGCCTTTGCGACCCGGTGATCTGCATGGCCGAGGGCCACGTGCTGGCCGAAGGCACGTTGGATGAGATCAAGGCGAACGAACAGGTGATCGAGGCCTATCTCGGCACCGGGCTGAAGAACAAGGACAAGGTAGGCGCATGAGCAATGATCCCTACGGCGACCGCGGCAACAAAGATTGGTCGGTCGGCAACGCGAAGGGCCAAGGCAGCATCATGCCCAAGGCCAGCGGCAAAACCCACCCCGCCCCCGGCGGCCCCTTCCTGATTGGTGACGGCATGACGGCGGGCTACGGCAACGGCCCCGACATCCTGCATGACTGCACCATCGCGGTCGACCGCGGCGAGATCGCGGTGATCGTCGGCCCCAACGGCGCGGGCAAATCCACCGGCATGAAGGCGGTCTTCGGCATGCTCGACATGCGCAAGGGCCATGTGCGGCTGGATGGTGAAGACATAACCGAACTCAGCCCGCAGGACCGGGTGGCCAAGGGCATGGGTTTCGTGCCCCAAACCTCGAACATCTTCACCTCCATGTCGGTCGAAGAGAACCTTGAGATGGGCGCTTTCATCCGCCGCGATGACTTTCGCGATACGATGGCGCAGGTCTATGACCTTTTCCCGATCCTCAAGGAAAAGCGCAATCAGGCGGCGGGTGAACTGTCGGGCGGGCAACGCCAGCAGGTGGCCGTGGGCCGCGCGCTGATGACCCAGCCCAAGGTGCTGATGCTGGATGAGCCGACGGCGGGTGTCTCGCCCATCGTCATGGACGAGCTTTTCGACCGGATCATCGAGGTCGCCCGCACCGGCATCCCGATCCTGATGGTCGAACAAAACGCCCGTCAAGCGCTTGAAATCGCGGACAAAGGCTATGTGCTTGTGCAGGGGACGAATGCCTTTACCGGCACCGGCAAAGAGCTGTTGGCCGATCCTGAAGTCCGCAAATCGTTTCTGGGGGGCTGAACATGGATCTGCTCAACGCTTTCATTGCACTTTCGAACTATGTGCTCATTCCGGGCATTGCCTATGGCTCGCAGCTGGCGCTTGGCGCGCTTGGCGTGACGCTGGTCTACGGCATCCTGCGGTTTTCCAACTTCGCCCATGGCGACACGATGGCCATGGGCACCATGGCGACGATCTTGATGACATGGCTGTTCCAGTCTATGGGTCTGAGCCTCGGCGTGCTGCCGACGGCGCTTCTGGCCCTGCCCTTCGGCATTGCCTTTACCATGTTGCTGGTGCTCGGCACCGACAAGGTGGTCTACAAGTTCTACCGTGAACAAAAGGCCAAGCCGGTGATCCTCGTGATCGTCTCGCTCGGCGTGACCTTCATTTACAACGGCATCACCCGCTTCATCATCGGCGCGGATGATCAGAACTTCCTCGACGGCCAGCGCTTCATCATGTCGGCGCGGGATTTCAAGGAAATGACCGGCCTGCGCGAGGGTCTGGCCTTTAAGACCACCCAAGGCATCACCATCGTCACTGCGATCATCGTCGTCGCACTGCTGTTTTGGTTCCTCAACAAGACGCGAGCGGGCAAATCCATGCGCGCCTATTCCGATAACGAGGATCTGGCGCTCTTGTCCGGCATCAACCCCGAGCGTGTGGTGATGATCACATGGATGATCGTGGCCGCCTTGGCGACGATTGCGGGCACACTCTACGGCCTTGATAAGTCGTTCAAACCCTTCACCTATTTCCAGCTTCTGCTGCCGATATTCGCGGCGGCCATCGTCGGCGGGCTTGGCTCGCCGGTCGGGGCCATCGCGGGCGGTTTCGTGATCGCGTTTAGCGAGGTCACGATCACCTACGCGTGGAAAAAGGTGCTGGGCTATGTGATGCCCGAAGGGTTGCAGCCGGACGGCTTGGTGCAGCTCATGAGCACGGATTACAAATTTGCGGTCAGCTTCGTCATTCTTCTGATCGTTCTGCTGATCAAGCCCACCGGCCTGTTCAAGGGGAAATCGGTATGACCCAGACTGTGAAAAACACGATTCTTTTCGCGATCATCGCCTTGATGATCATCTACACCGGCTTTGCGCAAAGCTGGAACTCGGCTCTGCTGATCATCGCCATGGGTCTGATCTCTTCGATCATGGCGCTTGGGGTGAACCTGCAATGGGGCTTTGCGGGGCTGTTCAACGTGGGCGTCATGGGGTTTGTGGCGCTTGGCGGTTTGGCGGCTGTGCTGGTCTCCATGCCCCCGACCGAGGGCGCTTGGTCCACCGGTGGTTTCGCCATTCTGGGGGCGCTGGCGCTTGGGGCGGCCACCGTGGTGGCGGCGGTCATGCTGATGAAACGGATGGCGCCGGGCACGCTGCGCACGCTTTCGGTGATCGCGGTCTTGGTCATCGGCTTCTTCATCTTCCGTGGCCTGCTTGACCCCGCCGTTCAGGCGGTCGAGGCGATTAACCCCGCGCAAACCGGCTATCTCGGCGGGCTTGGCTTGCCGGTGCTGATCTCATGGCCAGTGGGCGGCCTCTTTGCCGCTGGCGCGGCGTGGCTGATCGGCAAGACAGCCCTTGGCCTGCGGTCGGATTACCTAGCGATTGCGACGCTGGGGATTGCCGAGATCATCATCGCGGTCCTAAAGAACGAAGACTGGATGAGCCGTGGCGTGAAGAACGTGATCGGCCTGCCCCGCCCCGTGCCTTATGAGATTGACCTGCAAAACAACCCCGCCTTCGTGGAACGTGCGGCGGGCCTTGGCTTTGATCCCGTGGACGCCTCGACGCTCTGGGTCAAACTGCTCTATATCGCGCTCTTCGCGGCGGTGCTGATCGTCCTGTTGTGGATGAGCCAGCGTGCGCTGCATTCCCCATGGGGCCGGATGCTGCGCGCGATCCGCGACAACGAGGTCGCGGCGGAGGCCATGGGCAAGGACGTGACAGCGCGGCATCTGCAGGTCTTCATCCTCGGCTCCGCCATCTGCGGGATCGCGGGGGCGATGATGACGACGATGGATAGCCAGTTGACGCCCGGCACCTACCAGCCGCTGCGCTTTACCTTCCTCATTTGGGTGATGGTGATCGTTGGCGGCTCGGGCAACAACTTCGGCGCGATCCTTGGTGGCTTCCTGATCTGGTTCCTCTGGGTGCAGGTTGAGCCGATGGGCCTGTGGCTGATGAACCTGATCACCGCGGGCATGTCCGAAGGGTCGGCCCTGAAGGCCCATCTGATCGAGAGCGCGGCGCATATGCGGCTTTTGACCATGGGCATTGTGCTGCTTCTGGTCCTGCGCTTCAGCCCGCGCGGGTTGATCCCCGAGCGGTGAATCCCGCTGAGCTTCACGATGTAAAAAGGGGCGCGGTTGCAATACCGCGCCCCTTTTTCATTTCTCAGGCCGCTTCAGCGCCCCTTGAACAATCCGCCCAAGATGCCGCGCACGATACGGCGCCCGGTGGTGCCTTTCAGTTCTTTGATCACCGCGCTCGCGATGGCATCGCCGAAACCGTCCGTCGCCTTGCGGCTTGTCCGGCTGCCGCCGCTGCGTGCCCCGCCATAGCGGCGGGCCTTCTGGAATTCTCGCGCGGCTGCGTCCTCGGCCTCTGCCGCGGCTTCGATCTTTTCCGCCTCTTTGGCCGCCGCTTCTGCGCGGGCCTTCAGCATTTCATAGGCTGACTCGCGGTCCTGCACGGTCTCGTATTTCCCTGCTAAATCAGAGTCCGCCAGCACCGCCGCGCGCTCCGCCACAGTGATCGGGCCGAGCCGCGAAGACGGGGGCCGGATCAAGGTACGCTCCACCACGCCCGGCACGCCCTTGCGTTGCAGCATGGAGGTCACGGCCTCCCCAACACCGACCTCGCGGATCGCCTCTTCGGTGTCGAAGCGCGGGTTCTCGCGGTAGGTCTCGGCGGCTTGGCGCAGTTCCTTGCGGTCCCGCGCGGTAAAGGCGCGTAGCGCGTGCTGGATACGGTTGCCAAGCTGGCCGAGGATATCGTCGGGCACATCGGCGGGGTTCTGGGTCACGAAATAAACCCCGACGCCTTTGGAGCGGATGAGCCGCGCCACCTGCTCCACCTTATCGACCAGCGCCTTGGGCGCATCGTCAAACAGCAGATGTGCCTCGTCAAAGAAGAACACGAGTTTCGGTTTGTCGGGGTCGCCCACCTCAGGCAGTTCTTCGAACAGTTCGGACATGAGCCACAGCAGGAAAGTCGCATAGAGTTTGGGCGAGGCCATGAGCTTGTCAGCGGCGAGGATGTTGATCCGCCCGCGCCCTTCGGCATCGCCGCGCATGAGGTCCGAGAGCGCCAGCGCCGGCTCGCCAAACAACTGCGCGCAGCCTTGGTTCTCCAGCACCAGCAGCCGCCGTTGAATGGTGCCGACGGAGGCGGTCGAGACATTGCCATAGCGCAGCGCCAAGTCCTTCGCATTCTCTCCCACCCAGACCAGCAGGGATTGCAGGTCTTTCAGGTCCAAAAGCGGCATCCCCTCCTCATCGGCCACGCGGAAGGCGATGTTCAGGATGCCCTCCTGCGCCTCGGACAGGCTGAGCAACCGCGCGATGAGCAGCGGCCCCATCTCGGAAACCGTGGTGCGGACAGGGTGGCCCTGCTCACCAAAGAGATCCCAAAAGGTGACCGGGAAGGATTGATAGCGATAGTCGTCAAAGCCGATCTTGGCCGCGCGTTCGGTGAAAGCGCCGTGCAGTTTGGCGGCCTCGCTCCCCGCGACGGCAAGGCCGGACAGATCGCCCTTCACATCCGATAGGAACACCGGCACCCCGGCATTGGCAAAACCCTCGGCAAGGATTTGCAGCGTCACTGTTTTGCCCGTGCCCGTCGCCCCCGCGATCAGCCCGTGACGGTTGGCATAGCCAAGATCGAGGAATTGCTTTGTCGCATGGTCGGGACCGCCGCCGCCGATAAAGATGTCACTGCTCACGCTGGGGCCTTTCTGTCAATTTTAGCCATTCGTCCGTTCCACTAGAGCATACAAACTTAACCTTTGCGCGCCATAGTGAAGGCATCCCGCTCGCATGTCCTTTCATCGGGTGGGTGTACTTCCTCCCTGTTAGACTTGGCCGCGCCTTCGGGTGCGGCCCTTTTTCTGCCAGGGGCCGTGCTAAAACCCTGACAGATTGTCGCATTTTTCCTGTTGACCGGCATCACGCGCTTGCCTAACGTGGCATTAATAAGTCGGCCCAGTCCGACGGGGAGAAAGTACACCGAAAGGGGGCGCGCTGCGTCCCCTTTTGCATTTCTGGCGTTTAAGCCTCTGACATCGCGGGAAAACCGCGACTGCGGGGTCGGCATGAAATTGCCCGAACCTTGATCGAAATGCGGCTCTGGCCACTGACAATCCCGGGGCGGCGTGGTAAGGGGCGGTAACGCAACAAATGTGGATATGACATGAGCAAGTTTATGACCGCCCTGCCGCTTTGTGCAGCGCTTGCACTGACGGCCCCAATGACGGCTTTCGCCCAGACCGCCACGGAAGAAGACACCGCCCAGACCGAAGAGCAGCAGCCCCAGCCCGGCACCAGCGGCAATGCTTCGCAGATCGAAGAGCAGCTGAGCCTTGGTGAAGATGCGGACAAAGACCCCGATCTGGGCAAGCCCTACACCAAGAAAGAAATCGGTGCTTGGGAGATGCGCTGCATCAAGACCGAGGAAGAGGTCGACCCCTGCCAGATGTACCAACTCCTCGCCGATGGCGAAGGCGCGCCGGTTGCCGAAGTCTCGCTCTTCCGTCTGCCCGGCGGTGGTCAGGCCAAGGCCGGTGCCACGGTTGTTGTCCCGCTTGAGACCGCCCTGCCCGCGCAGCTGACCCTGTCGGTCGACGGTGGCAAGGCCCGCCGCTATCCCTATGCCTTCTGCAACCCCGTGGGCTGCTATGTGCGCATGGGTCTGACCGATGCCGATATCGGCGCCTTCAAGCGCGGCAAGGAAGCGGTGCTGACCATCGTGCCCGCTCTGGCCCCGGATCAGGAAGTGAAACTGACCCTCTCGCTCGACGGGTTCACTGCCAGCTACGACGAAGTCTCGGTGATCGAGCAGTAAGACTGGATTTTACCGATTTGAATGCCGCGCCCGACCTCGGGGGCGGCATTTTTTATGGCCGGGCGTCGCTCAGGCGCGGCGCAGCGCCAGCACGGCGTTCATCCCACCAAAGGCAAAAGCATTGCTGAGCGCCACATCAACCTGCGCTTCGCGCGCCTCATTGGGCACGACGTCGAGCGCGCATTCCGGGTCGGGTTCCTCATAGCCAATGGTCGGCGCGATCACCCCGTCGCGCAGCGCCATGATACAGGCCAAAAGCTCGACCGCGCCGGTGCCGCCGATGATATGACCATGCATCGATTTGCTGGAAGAGATCATCAACCGGTCCGCATGGGTGCCAAAGACATCCGCCACGGCGGCGCATTCGGTCTTGTCATTCGCCGCCGTTCCAGTCCCATGTGCGTTGATATAGCCGACCTCTTCGCGGTTGATCCCCGCATCGGCCAGTGCGCCCTGCATCGCCCGCGCGGCTCCCGCCTTGGAGGGCATGACGATATCGCTGGCATCCGAGGTCATAGCGAACCCCGCGACTTCGCAGAGGATCTCGGCTCCCCTCGCGCGCGCGTGTTCATAGTCTTCAAAGACAAAGACACCCGCGCCCTCGCCTTGCACCATTCCGTTGCGATTGGCTGAGAAGGGGCGGCAGGCATCGCGGCTCATCACGCGCAGCCCTTCCCAAGCCTTCACCCCGCCGAAGCAGAGCATGGATTCCGATCCGCCCGTCACCATCACCGGGCTCATGCCTGAGCGAACCATCGCGAAGGCCTGCGCCATGGCGTGGTTCGACGAGGCACAGGCGGTGGAGACGGTGAAAGACGGCCCGCGCAGGTTCCATTCCATGCTGACATGGCTGGCGGCGGCGTTGTTCATCAGCTTGGGCACCACGAAGGGATGCACCCGGTTTTTGCCCTCTTCGTAGACCGCGCGGTAATTATCGTCCCATGTCGAGACACCGCCCCCCGCCGTGCCCAGCACCACCCCTGCGCGGGCGGCCAAGTCATCGGTGAAGGTCAGGCCCGATTGTTCGATCGCTTCGCGCGCGGCGGTGAGGGTGAATTGCGTGAACCGATCATAGAGCGCGATTTGCTGGCGGTTGTAGCGGCCCTCGGCCTCGAACCCGCGCACCTGACCGCCGATGCGGATGGCCAGCCGCTCCACATCCCGGAACTCCAGCGGACCGATGCCGCATTTGCCCTCGCGCATGGCCGCCAGCGTCTCGGGCACCGACAGGCCCAAAGCGTTGATCGTGCCCGCGCCGGTGATGACAACGCGCCGCATCGATCAGCTCTGTTCGGCTTGCAGCCGTTCGACCCCGGCGACGACGCTGCGCACGGTCGAGATGTCGAAATCGCTTTCGCTGGGGCTGTTGGCGTTGAAAGGCACGTTGATGTCGAATGTCTCTTCAATCGCAAAGATGCATTCCACAACCCCCATGCTGTCGATCCCGAGGTCTTCGAGCGTACTGTCGAGCGTGACATCCTCCGGCTCGATCATGGCCTGTTCGGCGAGGATGGTAATGACCTGATCCTGAGTGTTCATGCGGCGTCCCCCAACATATGTCCGCGGCAGGTTTAGTCAGCCTTGTCGGCTTTGGAAACCACCTTTTGCAGGGCCGCGACATCGCGCAGCAGCTTGGGCAAACGGCGCAGCGCTTTGTAGATTTCGGTCTGCTTGCTCATTTGGGTGGCGGGGTAGCCCAACATGGTGCGTCCCTCGGGCACGTTGGAGAGCACAATGGTCCCCCCGCCCGCGATCACCCGGTCGCCAATGGTGATATTGTCGGCCAGACCGACCTGCCCGCCGAGCACCACATTGTCGCCCACGCGGGTCGAGCCGCCAACGCCCGCCTGCCCGCAGAGCAGGCAGTTTTTGCCGATCACCGCGTTGTGGCCGATATGCACGAGGTTGTCGATTTTGGTGCCGTCGCCGACCTGCGTGTCGCGGATGGTGCCGTTGTCGATGGTGGAACCCATGCCCATTTCGACATCCGCGCCGATGGTCACAGCGCCAAGCGAATGGATACGGGTCCAAGGCTGCGGGGCGGCATCGCCCTGATCGCCGAGCGTTTGCCGCGCGCTTTCCACGGTGGACAGCTCGGCCGTCACGAAAGAGAAACCGTCGCCGCCCAAGCGCACGCCCGACTGCGCGATGAAACCCGATCCAATGGTGACCCGCGCGCCGATGCTGACATGTTCGCGCAGAAAACAGCCGTCACCCAATGTCGCATCCACGCCAACAAAACACAGCGGCCCGATGACGCTGCCCGCGCCGATCCGCGCCCCGGCAGAGATCACCGCCAAGGGGCCGACCGAGACGCCTTCGCCCAGCACGGCCTCGGGGTCGATCGCGGCGGTGGGGTGAATGCCCGGCTTGAACCCCTGCCCCTTGTCGAGCATCCGCGTCACGCCGGAAAGCGCATAGCGCGGACGGTTGGGCAAGATCGCGGCCTTGAGGCCCAGAGCGCGCCAGTCAGCCCCTTCCCAAAGCATCGCCACTTCGGCGGCGCCATCGGAAAGGCTGCTGGCATAGCGCGGGTCCATCGCCAGCGCCATTTCGCCCGATTTGGCGCTGGCGGGTTCCGCGACGCCGCTTACCTTGAGTTCGATGTCGCCCTCGGCGCTGGCGCCGACGGCTTTGGCGATTTGCTGAACACTATAGGTCATTTCGGGCGGCCCTTACTTGTTGCGCGCCCGAGAGTTACCCCTGAACGCCGCGCAAGGCCACCCCCGCCTTGGAGAGCGCGTTCCAGATCAGCGCATCCCGGCCATATACGTCATCGCGGTATTCGGTATGGCCGCGCGCATTGGTCACGGCGGTGCGGTAGATCAGATGCACCGGCACCTGCTCTTCGAGAACGACGCGCGTCTCGCGCCCGCTGCGCAGAATGGCCTGAAACTCACCTTCCGGGTCTGCCGATTGCGGGGCCAGCAGCGCATAGGCGAATTCAAAGGGCTCGGCCAGACGCACGCAACCATGGCTGAAGGCACGCACGTCGCGGGCAAACAGGCTCTTGGCCGGGGTGTCATGCAGGTAGATGTTGTATTTGTTGGGGAACATGAACTTCACCAGACCCAAGGCATTGGTCTTGCTGGGCGGTTGGCGCATGGAGAAGGGGAAGGTCCGCGCGGTGTAGCGGTTAAAGTTCACCGCGCCGCGGTTCACCTTGCGGCCCCGGCTGTCGGTAATCTCGATATGGTTGACCGCATAGGGGTTGCGCTTGAGCTGCGGCAGGTATTCCCCAGTGACGATCGACCGCGGCACATACCAGCTGGGATTGACCACCATATGCTCCATCACGTCCGAGAATTCGGGCGTCGGGCGGTCCTCGCGCGCGGCCCCTACCACCGAGCGGGTCTGGAAGGTGATCTTGCCATCGTCGATGATCTTGGCCGAGAAATCGGGGATGTTCACAAGGATATGACGTTTGCCGCGGTCGGTGTTGAACCAACGCTCACGCTCAAGTGCGACCATGACCGATTGCAGCCGCTGCTCAACGCCAATGTTGATCTGTTTCATCGTGGCCGGACCGGCAACGCCATCGGTGTTCAGCCCGTGGGCCTCTTGGAACTGGCGCACGGCTTCGGTCAGGCTGGCGTCATAGCCCACGGCATTGGACCGCTCCAGAAAGCCCATGGCGATCAGACGGTTGCGCAGGGCAATGACGTCATTCCCGGTATCGCCCGGCTCAAGCTTGCCCGCAGGCACCGAGGGGCCCCAGCCGCCCTGCGACAGCAGCTTTTCCATCGCGATCTTCTCTTTCAGCAGCGCATTATACTCAAGGCTGCGCGGCGGCAGGGCGCGGAAATAAGCGGCGGGCGTGGATTCGGGCAGGTCTTGCAGATAGGTCTTCCGGTCACGGTAGGGGATTTCGCGCACGATCTGGCTGATGATCCGTTTGGGGATCAGCACACCGGTCTGCACGTCGCGGGCATAGCGCAGGAACACGCGGCTCAACTCCACCTCGGCGAATCCGCGATCACGCGGGGTCTCGGCCGTGCGCAGCATCTCCAACACTGCATCGGGGTTGTAACGGGTGACCGGCAGGCCATGATCATCCGCCGTGGTGATCGCCCGCATCAGTTCCGACCGGCGCGCGCGGTGTTCTTCGGCTGCCCCTGTCCAGATGGCGGTATAATCGTTCTCACGGTAGAAGGCGGCGATGTCATCGTCTTGGGCAGCAGCTTCGGCGACGGCTTGTTTGAAGGCGGTGACCTGCGCCGTGGCAGGCGCGGCAAGGACCAGGGCCGAAATCAACAGGGCAAACCCTGCGATAAATTTGGACAGTTGCCGTGAAAAAGTCGCGCTGAATCCCATGTCGTACCCCGTGAATATACCATTGCCGCCGCGCGACCCTATTGCCTGCCCGGTTTGCCAATAATACTACGCGCAAGTCCATTCAAATTTCCGTTCGCAGGAAAAACGCGTGATGGCCTGTGCGGATTGCGCATCGGTTGCCCCTGCAAACATTGAGTTTTTTAACCGCATTGCGCAAAAACTTGCCTAAATTTGAACCACTCGGGAACCATTCCGATTCAGCCCTTGGTCAGGTTTTCCCGCTATGCAATAACAATGTTGCATCTGGGGATGAGATGAATGGCCCATGTAACATCTTGGGTAACTTAGGCAGACGACGGGACAGAGACACATGACAGGCAAAAGCTCCTCGGGGATGACCCGGCGCGCCCTTCTCGGCGCATTCGCAGCAACCACCGTTGCAGCAGCTCCCACCTTCTCGAACGCGGCAGGCTTTCTGCGGGGCGCAGGCGACATTCGCCGCATCCGCATGTATTCGGGCCGCACCGGTGAGCGGTTGGACATGATCTATTGGATCGAAGGTCACTATATCAAAGACGCCTTTGCCGAGATCAACCACTTCATGCGCGACTGGCGGACCGACGATGTCATCAACATGGACCTGCGCACCATCGATATCATGGCCGCGTCGCATAATCTGCTGGATGTGAACGAGCCCTATATGCTCCTCTCCGGCTACCGCAGCCCGAAAACCAACGCGATGCTGCGCTCCCGTTCCAGCGGTGTGGCCAAGAATTCGCTGCACCTCAAAGGTCAGGCCGCTGACCTGCGCCTCGCCTCGCGCTCGGTGCATCAGGTGGCCCGCGCGGCGATGGCTTGTCGCGGTGGCGGCGTCGGGCGCTACTCCGGCTCCAACTTCACCCATATGGACTGCGGCACAGTGCGCAGCTGGGGCGGCTGATCGCAGCCTCTCGGACGGGATGAGTCAATTGTTAAGGGCGCCTTCGGGTGCCTTTTTTGTTGCGCGATATTGTCGCCGGTGGGCTTTCGCTGGCCGTGGTACGGCTCTACGGTCGCGCCAAACACATGCCGGGGAGAGAAATGCAGATAAAGACGGCGCGCATTGCGGTGATCGGTTTCGGGCCGCGCGGCCTTGGCGCGTTGGAGGCTCTGTCGCAACGGCTTACGGGGACCGAAGGGCGGATACAGATCGACATTTATGAACCCGGCCCCATCCCGGCGCGGGTCCGAACTTCGCCCCCTCCGAGCCTGCCTATTGTCTGCTTAACATCCCTAACCGCGATATCGCGATCCGCCCGCCAAAGGGGTCGCTGGTCGGGCATTTCGCGGAGTGGCAAGACCGCGCCGTAGATCCCGACAGTTTCCCCTCTCGCGCCGAAATGGGCCGCTACCTCATGGCGCGGCGGGAGGATCTTTTTGCCCGGGGTTTTACGAAAACGGGCGTGACTTGCAGGGTGATCCCCGCCGCTGTGGACCGCATCTCGCCCGAGGGGGCGGGTTGGCGTGTGCAATCGGAAAGCGGGGCGGAGGCGCCATATGACGAAGTGCTCCTCACCCTCGGGCAGCCCCCTGTCGAGCCGGACGCGCAATGGGCCGATTGGCAAGAGCACGCAGCGCGGCGCGAGGCAGAAGTCGCGCAGGCCTATCCAGCGGCGGATCTGCGCGCGCGGGCGGCGGCATGGCAGGGCAAGCACGTCGCGGTCCGGGGCTTGGGGCTGTCGACCTATGATGTGTTGCGCGGTCTGACCATGGGACAGGGCGGGCGCTTCGACGCGGCGGGTTATCATGCCTCGGGCCGGGAGCCCTGCCGCATTCTGCCCTTCTCGCTCAACGGGCAACCCCCTTCCCCAAGCCACAGGCTGCCGGCTTCGACGCGCTGTTCGATCCCACATCGGAAGAGACCACGGGCTTCTCAGAAGCGGCCATCGCTGCGGTCGATGCGGGACCCGAGGCGGCGCCTTCGTTGATCTCTGACGCCCTCCTCCCCGTGGTCGCGCGTATCCTTGCACCTCAGAATGTGCGGGTGACGGAAATCGCGGACTGGCTTAACGTCGAATGGTCAGACCCCGGCGCGCAGGACCAGTTGCCTCCAATGAAGGCGCTGCGTCACGGGATAGAACTGGCCGCCGGAGAGGTCGCGCCGAGTATTGGCTACACGCTTGGCCAAGTCTGGCGCAAATGGCAAGACACATGGCGTGCGGCATTCAATCCCCGCGACGCGTCGCCCCAGACAGCCAAGCGGCTGATAGACTTCGATGAGGGGCTGAAACGATATTCCTACGGCCCGCCCCTCGCCTCCGCCCGGGAGCTTTTGGCGCTGATCGACGCGGGGCTGGTCGACCTGTCCTTCGCCACCAATCCAGAGATCACGAACAGCGCGCAAGGCTGGACATTGCAGGCGGAGGGGCACGCGGCGGAGGTGTCGGTCATCGTCGATGCGGTGCTGCCTGCGCCGAACCTCTCGAGCATCGCAGCACCGCCCCTGCCCGATCTCATCTCCCAAGGTTTGCTCTCCCAGCTGTCATCCGATCTGGCCGCCGCGACCGCGCCTGACGGGACGCTGCGCGCCCCTGACGGACGCCCCGTGCCCGGCCTTTGCCTGTTGGGGCGGCTGGCGCTCGGCAGTGTGACGGCGGTGGATTCCCTGCACGATTGCTTTGGCCAATCCGCCGGCCGTTGGGCGCAGTGCGTGATCGACAGGCTGTCGGTTTGACGCGCTGCCGCTTGGCTACAACAGTTTGTGATCCGGCTCGCGCGATGGAACGGCAAGGCGCTGAAACGGTTTCCCTTTCAACACGAGATTGAAGAATAGGGGAACGACGCAATGAAGAGACGACATTTCATCACCGGTGTAGCCGCCAGCGGTGCCGCATTCGGCGGTGGCCTTGCCACGCCCGCATTGGCGCATCCGCCCAAGGAAATGCCGAGCTATGACGTGCCGCCAGAGATGATGCCGCGCAAAGTGCCAATCGCGGCGGGCGCGCCGCCCTATGAAATCCACGTCGATCCCGACAATTTCGCGCTCTACTGGACACTGCCCGACAATATGGCGTGGCGCTATACCGTGGGCGTGGGCCGCCCCGGTCTTTATGAATCCGGTGAGTTCTACGTTGGTGCCAAGAAGGAATGGCCGAGCTGGACCCCGACACCGGGTATGATTGACCGCGAACCGGAGAAATACAAGAAATACGCCGATGGTATGGAAGGCGGTTTGGACAATCCGCTGGGGTCGCGTGCCCTCTATCTCTTCACCGAGGAGCGCGGCGATACCTTCCTGCGCATCCATGGCACCAATGACCCCAGCACATTGGGCAAACGCGTCTCGAACGGCTGTGCCCGTTTGGTGAACGATCAGATGGCCGAGCTTTATGACCGCGTGCCAATGAACACCCGCGTGGTGCTTTACGAACCCATCGGCTGAGTTTTCTTTCGGCCACATCAAGCAGCCCGGAGCGGAGAATATCCGCTTCGGGCTTTTTTGTGCCTCTCTGTCGACCTGTAGGATTGAAACATTTCACACGGGCCAAAGAGGTTTGGGTGCGGTGGCGGCACACACGTTTCTGCGACGACTGTGTAACAGGTCTTGAACGCTCTTCGCGGGGCCGGCCAATGTCATAAGTCCCGTTCCGCGGCATGGTGATAACTTATTAAAAACAGTATCTTATGCGGATATGTCAATTTGTTACGATCCAGTCGCGCCGGGTCTCGTTCTGACACCGGGCCGTGATCCGAGTTGCTTTGTAACCGCCCCTCACCGCGCCTTAATATCATTGCATCGAACGGGCCTCCCGACATCCCCGCCTCTCCCCAGAGCGAGAAAGCCGACGCCCTTTCCCAAACCTGAAAGGACTAGAACAATGAAACTCTTTATCGCAACCGCCGCCGCCACTCTGATCGCCACCGCGAGCTTCGCAGGCCAGTCGACACGCTACGAAGACCTGCGCTTGGACACGTCCCTAACGGCTGATGTCGTCCATGCCGCGGATGCCGGTGAAACCCGCCCTAATGAGCGCGCCGCTGACCTGCGGTTGGAAACATTCTCGGACGAGAGTGCGCCGGTCGCCACCTTCTCGACCAGCGGCCCCGTGAGCAGCTTGGGCGAAGGTTTCGCCTATGGTGGTTACGGCGCGGGCAACGACTCCCGCTAAACTGTCATAGGTAGACCCGAGAGAGCCCGGCCCGAAAGGTGCCGGGCTTTTTTCTTGCAGGCGGAGCCGCATGGCCCGATGGGCAACAACTTCTTTCTGGAAAAAAGGGAAAATGGCGGAGCGACAGGGATTCGAACCCTGGAGACGGTCTCCCGCCTACACACTTTCCAGGCGTGCGCCTTCGACCACTCGGCCACCGCTCCGTTGAGGCGGGGTTTAGCTTGGGGGGGCAGTGAGTTGCAAGAGCGAATTCCCCCAGAGAGGATAAATTTATCTAACCGCCCAGATGAACATAGACCCGGCGGTTCAAACGGCCCTTTTTCTCAATCTTTCCAAGGCGAAGCCCGCCGATCTCGCCGGTGCGCGCGACATGGGTGCCGCCGCAGGGCTGTAGATCAATGGGGTCTTGCGCCTCTCCGATGCGGATCAGGCGAATGTCCCCTCGTCCGCGGGGCGGGGCGACCGACATGGTTTTGACCAGTTCGGGCGCGGCGTCCAATTCGGCCTCGGTGATCCAGTCCTCGCTCACCCGCGCGTCGAGGGAGACGAAGTGATTTAATGCCTCCTCCAGTTCCTCTCGGGCCTGCGGCGCATCGGGCATGTTAAAATCGAGCCGCCCATGGGTGGCCGAAATCTGTCCGCCCGTAACCGGATGTGGAATGACGACGGACAAAAGATGCAGCGCCGTATGCACGCGCATATGTTTATGGCGACGGTCCCAGTCGAGTTCCTGTTTCACGAAAGCCCCACCGGCGGCAAGGGACGCGGCTCTGCCGGGACCAGCGCGATGCCGCCGCTGTCGCGGTCGCGCACCGTGGTCGCGATGGTGAGCTCTTGCTTGTCCCAGGTCAGCCATCCGCTGTCGCCCGGCTGCCCGCCGCCCGTGGGGTAGAACAGGGAATTGTCCAAGATCACCCCCCCTTCGGGCGTATGGGCCGCCACGCGGGCCGGGGCATCGCGCAGATAGGTCTCGGTCCGGTAGAGCTCGCTCGTCATGCCTGCGGCTCCGCCTTGTCGCTGCCGTCTTGGACGCTGGCACTGGTCGCGTGCTGCAAGGTCTCAGGGTTGCGCAGCCATAGGTCGCGTTGGGCAAAGGGAATTTCGATCCCTTCCTCTTTGAAACGCGCGGCGATGGCGTGGTTGATGTCGTTCTTGACCTTCATCATCCAATTCACGTCCCGCAGGTAACAGCGCACCTCGAACTCCAGCGCATCGGCCCCGAAGTTCAAGAACAGGACCGCGGGCGGCGGGTTGGTCAGCACGATGGGCTGCGCCTCGGCGATCTCTTGCAGGATGCCTTCGATCCGTTTGGTGTCGGTGCCGTAAGCCACGCCCACGGGCACGATAAGGCGGCCCACGGTATTGCCGCGGGTGTAGTTGGTGACCGTGCCGCTGATCAGGTCGGCATTGGGCACGATCACATCGGTGCGGTCGAAGGTTTCGATCCTTGTGGAACGCACCGAGATGTCGCGCACATAGCCCATCTGGCCGCCCACCTCGATCCAATCCCCTTCGGAGATCGGGCGTTCGATCAACAGGATGATGCCCGAGACGAAGTTCGACACCACGTTTTGCAGGCCGAAACCGATACCGACCGAAAGTGCCCCGGCAACATAGGCCAGCGCAGAAAGGTCGATCCCCGCCCCGGTGATGGCGAGCAGCGCGGCGAGGAAAATCCCCACATAGCCGATCCCCGAGACGATGGCGTTCTGCCCGCCGATGTCCATCCGCGTCTTGGGCAGGACGTTGCTGCGCAGCGCCCCTTGGATCAGTCGGGTGACGGCATAGCCGATCACGAAGATCACCGCGAAGGAGAGGAAATCCGTGGGACGGATCCGCGTCTCGCCAAAGGCGAAGCCCCGGCTGAACAGCGCCCAAAGCTCAGTTAGGTCGGTGACCCGCGCGCCCCATGCCAGCGCCATCACAGGCAGCGACAGCAGCAGCAGGATCAGGCCAAAGAAGACGGGCATCAGCGCGTCGCGTGCCTGCACCCCTTGCCCGGTCATGGCACCGTAAACATCGGCCAAGAAGCGTTGCAGCGTCATCACCAGCCCCAGAAGCACCAGCGTGGTGACATAGGGCGGCAGCAGCGAAACGGCGGCGTTGTAATAGCCGCTGATCAGCAAGAGGGGCGCCACCACGGCCACGATCATCGCGCCCAAGCCCAGCCCGCGCACGACGCGGTTCAGCGTCGAGGTCCGCGGCTCTTCGGCGGCGGAGACATCTTCTGTCACCGGATCGCTATAACCGCGCAGAATTTTCCCGATGCGGAACAGGGCAAAGGCGCTCAGCAGCATTACCGGCAGGCGCAGCACGGCCTCGGTGGTTTCTGCCGGTTGCTGGCCGTCGAAAATGGCGGTGATGATGGCGCCAATGATGACGGTGACGGTGATAATGCTGACGTAGAAACGAACCGCTTTGCGCTCAGCCGCGGGCAGCAGGATCAGCGCCTCGTCCTCATCGCGAGAGAACACCCGTTCGGCGACCCAGCGAACACCCAGCATCGCGCCGCCGATCACCGGGATCAGCTGCACAAGGGTTGAGCCGCGCGGGCCGAGCCAATCGGTCGCCAAGACGGCCATGGCCAGTAAGACCAGACCCACCGTGGGCAGGATGATCCGCAAAAGAGACACGACAAAGCGCCAGATGCCAAAGCCGCGCGCGCCGAATTGCTGAAGCCGACCCACAATCGCGGTCGACCAATGATGGCCACGGAAGATCAGCACCAAGCCCAGAATGGTGAGAGCCAGAACCGCAGGGAGAGAGGAACGCAGGCTGCGTCGCGCCGTGTCGGCATCGTCAGGCGCTTCGGCGGCGATCTCGCCCGCCGCTGTCGCCAGATCGTCTATCGCGGTGCGCCAATGGACGGGGTTGAGCGGCGTGGGCACCACCTCCATCAACTGCTCGGTCTGGCGTTCGCGCAGGGCCACGTCGATCTGCCCGATCAGCGCATCGGCGCGCAGATATGCCGCTTCGGCCCGCTGAACCGGCGTCAGCAGGGTGTTGAGCTGTCGGTTCAACTCTTCACGGTTGGCGGCGACTTCGGGGGATTCCGGCTCGGCCCCTCGCCCTCGGGCGGGGTTCCGAGCGCGGCCAATTGTTCGCGCAGCGCGCTGATCCGCGCGGCATTCAGGTTGCGCGCCGCGTCGAACTCGGCACGGTAATCCACCAGCCGGGCGCGCTGCACCTCCAGCATGGTTTCGGTGGTATCGGGGCGTCCACCGCCTCTTCAGCCGAAGAGGCGACGGTTTCCCATTGGTCGAAATCCGGCAGAACCGGTTCCTGTGCGACAGCAGCGCCGGTCAGCCAGACCAGCAACGCGGTAAGGCCAAGGGCGAAGCGGAGCATTTGGGTCATGTATCCTCGAAAACACCTGGGATGGATTGCGGCGCGGCATCAAGCCAAGCGGGCGTCGGCAGCCCCTTCTCGCGCAGGAACTCCGGGTTGAAGAGTTTGGATTGATAGCGCGTGCCGAAGTCGCACAGCACGGTCACGATGGTATGGCCCGGCCCCATCTCTTTCGCCAAACGCATGGCCCCGGCGACGTTGACGCCCGAGGAGGCACCAAGGCAGAGCCCCTCATTCTCCAGCAGGTCAAAGACGACCGGCAGCGCCTCTTCGTCTGAGATGTTGTAGGAATAGTCGGGCTTGAACCCTTCGAGGTTCGCGGTGATCCGCCCCTGACCGATGCCCTCGGCGATGGAACTGCCTTCGGATTTCAACTCGCCTTCGGTATAGTAGCTGTGCAGCGCCGCGCCATCGGGATCGGCCAGTGCGATCTTCACGCCCTTGGGTTGCAGCGCCATGGCCACGCCGACGAGCGTGCCGCCCGAACCGACCGCGCAGCAAAAGCCATCGACCTCGCCGCCGGTCTGTTCCCAAATCTCGGGGCCAGTGGTTTCGATATGGGCTTGCCGGTTGGCGGTATTGTCGAACTGGTTGGCCCAAATCACCCCCTCGGGCGTGGTCTTGGCCAATTCCTTGGCCAAACGCTCGGAATAGCGGACGAAGTTATTGGGGTTCTTGTAGGGTGCGGCGGGCACCTGCACCAATTCCGCACCGGCCAGCCGAAGCATGTCTTTCTTTTCCTGCGACTGGGTCTCAGGGATGACGATGACGGTCTTGAACCCCATCGACGCGCCCACCAGCGCAAGCCCGATGCCGGTGTTGCCCGCGGTGCCCTCAACAATGGTGCCGCCGGGCTTCAACTCACCCCGTGCGATGGCGTCGCGGATGATGAACAGCGCCGCGCGGTCCTTGACCGATTGGCCGGGGTTCATGAACTCCGCCTTGCCCAAGATTTCGCAGCCGGTCTCTTCGCTCGCGCCGCGCAGCCGGATCAGCGGTGTGTTTCCAATGGCCTCGGCCAGATCTTTAGCAACCTGCATGTTTGCCCCCAGTTCATGTTCCGTCCGGTTTAGCTGTCGCGCCTTCGGACCTCAAGCGTTCGCGGTGGCGGGCAAGCCAATAGGCGCTTGCCACCAATGGCGCATTGGCCAGCGCCTGCGCATCGGCCAAGGCCATCAGATCATCGAATGACATAAGATGCGACCGGATATCCTCGCCCTCCGCAGCCAAACCGCCGGTGCCGATGATATGATCCGGCAAATCCGCCAATCCCACGAAAATGTGAAAGAATTCCGTCGCATTCCCGGGGAGGCATAGACGTTTCCGACCGGTTCCAAGGCGCCCAAGGTGATCCCCGCCTCCTCACGCGCCTCGCGCCGCGCGGCGGCCTGCGGTGTCTCGCCGGGGTCGATATGGCCCGCGATGGGCTCCAACTGCCAGCGGGTATGATCGCCGCGCGCCAGCGGGCCCATGCGGATTTGCTCGACCAGCAGCACGCGGTCGCGCAGCGGGTCATAGGGCAGCACCAAAGCTGCATCCGCGCTGACAAAAACCGCGCGGTCAATCTGCGCCGACATGCTGCCGTCAAAGGTCTCATGCCGCAGCGAGATTTCATCAAGGGCGAAGAAGTTCGCGTAAACGCGGCGGCGGTCGGTCACCTCGACCTTGCCATCGAGCGCCAGCGGATCATGCATGCCCTGTGTCGCCAGCACCTGCTGATGGGCCCGGCGGCGGATCATCGGAAACATCGCATCGACCTCGGCCCGCGGGCGCTTGCCCATATAGCTCATCACTTCGCGCGCGGCGTGGCAGGAAAGCGCGGCCCAATCACGCTCCCATTCAGGCAAGGACCATGGCCCCTGCGCGGTCCAGCGCCCGGGCTGGGGGAGATAGACCTCGGCCCCCTGCCCGTCTGCAAGTGTCACCGGGACCAAATCATAGTCGAACGCGCCTTCATAGAAGTCGAGCCGCGCGAAATCATCCGCGCTCAGGCCCCGCACCAGCAAGCCCTCGGCCTGCGCGCCATCGCGCGTCTCAATCGTGGGAAACGGGCCTTCGGCGGCGGCAGAGACTTGGTAGCCGGGCAGATTGGCGGGGCTGAGGTCAATCGCCTTGGCGGAGCGGCCAAGCACGATTTCCAACAGCGGCAGATGCCGCAGGGTGCCGTAGATAAAGAGATGTCGCATGGGGATCAGGGCCAACGGTTATAAGCAAATTCGGTCAAAAGCCCTGCAATCATGCCCCCGACGACAAGCGCCACGCCGATGGGCACGGTGGCGATCATCAGACCGAATTCCGCGCCGATCTGGAAGACGGCGACGATGGCCTCGAAGGGATCGTCATAGCGGTTGCGCAACGCCAGCCGAACCATTTCATTCGCCGCCTGCAAGAAGATCGCCCAGAGCATCAGCACGAAGACCCCGGCAAAACCGTTGTTGATCGCAGCCACGATGCCCCGGCCCGCGCGCCGGCCCATCACGCGCCAGCCCACGATGAGGCCAAGCACCACGTTAAGCGGCAGGAAATACCCGAAATCCGTGCTTTCCGGCATCAGTGGCACCACCATGCCCGACAGGACAAAGGCCAGCACGGCGAGTGAGATCGCCGCCATAAGTCGCGCACCAGTCGGCATTTTTCGGCTCCTTGCGGGGGCGGACCGCAGGGGCGGTCACACAGGTCGCCGTACCGTAATCTGCGTCACGTCGCAATTGCCACTGTCAAATGTCGCGGCACAGGAAGTGAGGTAAAAATTCCACATCCGGCGAAAGCGTTCGTCAAAGCCAAGCGTGGTGATCTGATCCCATTTCTCGTTAAAGGTCTCATGCCAACGGCGCAGGGTGATGTCATAGCTTTTGCCAAATTCGATCGACCGGTCGACCACCAGCCCTGCCCGCTCGACCTGCCCCCGCAGGATCGTGGGGCTGGGCAACATGCCGCCGGGGAAGATGTATTTTTGGATGAAATCCACTCCGCGTTTGTAGACCTCCCAACGGCGGTCGGCGACGGTGATGATTTGCAAGGTCGCGGCGCGGCCCGGTTTCAGACGTTGGTGCAGCGTATCGAAGTAGACCGGCCAGTATTTCTCGCCCACCGCCTCGAACATCTCGATGCTGGCGATGCCGTCATAGCTCTCGGTCTCATCGCGGTAGTCTTGCAGTTTGAAGGTCACGCGGTCCGAGAGGCCCGCCTTGGCGATCCGCTCCTGCGCGTAGTTGAACTGCTCTTGGCTGATGGTCAGCGCGGTCACTTTCAGCCCGCGTTCGGCTGCGGCATATTCCGCAAAACCGCCCCAGCCGCAGCCGATTTCCAAGACATGATCGCCGGGCTGCACGCCCATCTGATCGACCATGGATTTGTATTTCGCCCGCTGCGCGGCCTCCAGCGATTGCTGGGCGTCGCCCTCGAAAATGGCCGAGGAATAGGTCATCGTATCATCCAGCCAGAGGCTGTAGAACGCATTGCCGAGATCGTAGTGATAGCTGATGTTGCGCTTGGCCTGTTTGCGGTTGTTGCGCTGAAGCCAAAAGCGGAACTTCTCGAACTGACGCAGCAGCCCTTGGCCGGGGAAACCATCATAGACCGTCTCATTCCCCGCATGGACCAAATCCATGAAGGCTTGCAGGTCCGGCGTCGACCACCACTCATCTAGATAGGCGTCGCAAAAGCCCAGATCGCCCTCGCGGATCAACCGTGCGAAAAGGTCATCGTTATGGATATGCAGTTCCGCCACCGGGCCGGGCTTGGCTCCTTCGGCGCGGAACACGCGGCCATCAGGCAGGATAAAGTCCACCCGCCCGTGCTGCATCTCCTGCGCCATGGCGAAGACCTGCGGGAAATAGCGGGGCAGACCTTTCTGCCCCTCGGTGGTCGTAAGCTTCATACCTCGGTTCCGTTCTTGTTCTGGCCTACTGTAACCGCAGGCTGCTGTTTCGCAAAAAGTTAAAAGTCGCGGTTGCGGTAGGCGTCGAGCGCCCGTTCCCGCCCTTCTGACAGATCGACGATCGGATCGGGGTAATCATCCTCTGGGCTCCGGCCCCAGCGGCGTGGGATCGCGGCGAAATAGGCCAGCGCCTCGTCACTCGGTTTCGCGCGGCCCTCGGCGATCCAACGGCGGGTGTAGTCGCGCCCCTTGTCGAAACGATCAAGCTGGGTCTCGGGGTTGAAAATGCGAAAGAACGGCGTCGCATCGGGGCCGGATCCTGCGGCCCATTGCCAGCCCATCGCATTATTGGCCGGATCCCAGTCGATCAAGTGTTCTTCGAACCACTTTTGCCCGATCCGCCAATGGCACATCAGGTGCTTGGTCAGATAGCTCGCCACGATCATGCGACCCCGGTTGTGCATGCGCCCCGTGACCTGCAATTCGCGCATGGCCGCGTCGACGAAAGGCACCCCGGTGCGCCCCTGTTTCCACGCCAGCACCTCGGCGCGGCGCTCGTCCTCGTTCCATGGGAAAGCCTGCCATTCCTCGCGCCAGTTTTGGTCAAGGATGCGCGGCGTGTGATACATCAGGTGATAAGCAAACTCGCGCCATGCGAGTTCCTTGAGGAAGGTCTCAGCCCCGCGCTTGCCCTCCTGCATGGCCCGCTGGCCCGCGTGCCAGCACTGGGCCGGGCTGATCTCACCTAATGACAGGTTTTCCGACAGGGCCGAGGTCCCGTCTTCGCCCGGCATGTCGCGGCTTTCGTCATAGCCTTCGACGATATGGGCCATGAATGAGCCAAGCCGGGCCTGAGCCGCGGCCCCCCCAAGCGGACATAGGGGCGCACTACGTCGCGACCGCGCTGCATCTCGGCGTCCATTTGCCAATCGTCGAGCGCGGCGCTCTGGGGCCAGTTTGGCGGGGCTGGGATGTCGCTCGGGGTGGCCAAGGGGGTTGCCACATCGCGGCCCCGGACTGCCTTCCAATAGGGGGTGAAGACTTTGTAAAAAGCGCCGGTCTTGGTCTCAACCGTCCAAGGCTCGAACATCAGATGCCCGGCAAAACTGCAGGCCTCGGCCCCATCGTCCTTTAGCGCCTCTTTGACCTTGGCGTCGCGGTCGATCGCGGCGGGATCGTAAAGGCGGCTCCAATAGACCGCCCCGCGCCGGTGGCCTCGATTACCTCGCGCAGCACCTCAAGCGCATCGCCACGGCGCAGGATCAGGCGGCTGCCCTTCTCGGCCAAAGTCTCCCCAAGGCAGCCTAAGGCCAGCCCGAGGCGGAATTTTGGCGCCGCGCCCAAAGCTTCCGATTGTGCGTCGTGGATGAACAGCGGGATCACCGGGCGGCCCGACTGGCAGGCCGCCGTCAGGGCGGGATGGTCGCTCAGCCGCAGATCGCGGCGGAACCACATGATAATCGGGGAATTGTCGCTCACGTTCGGGGTCTTGCTCCTGCACTTGTCCCGAAACATAGCGCCCCTGCGCCGGGGTCAAGGATCAGAGCAGATCATCCAGCGCGTTCAACAGTTTGTCCATTTCATCCTGCGTTGTGTAATGGGTGAAGCTGAGGCGGAGCACGCCTTTGGCCTCATCCACCCCCATCGCACCAAGCGCCCGGCCCGCGTAGAAGGTGCCACCCCCTGCCATGATGCCGCGTGCGGCCAATGCCTGCGCCATCTCGACCCCCGGTCGATCAAGCGCCAAGGCCACCGTGGGCGCTCGGGTCGCCGCATCGGTGGGGCCGATGACTCGCACCGAGTTGCGCGCCGCCATGGCATCCAGCAGCGGTTGCAGCAAAGCCGTCTCATGGGCGCGCATTGCGTCATGCACAGCGACACCGCGTGCCGTGGCCCCGGCAGTGCCGCCGATATGGTGGGCGTGGAAGGCGTCGATATAATCCGCCATGCCCGCGCTGGCTGCGATCTGCGCGTGATCCGGCCCGGCGGGGGTGAAACGCTTGTAAAGCACGTCTCCATTGAAGTGATGCGCTTGGTTCGGCAGCAGTTCGGCCAGCGCCCGGCGGATGACCATGACACCCTGATGCGGCCCGAAGGTCTTGTAAGCGGAAAAGAGGTAGATATCCGGCCCCAGCACCCCGAGATCGGCAAATCCATGCGGCGCATAAGAGACGCCATCGACGCAGACGAAAGCACCGGCCGCATGGGCCAGCGCCGTGATCTCGGTCACCGGGTTGATCTCGCCCACCACATTTGAGCAATGCGGGAAGCAGACCAGCCGGACATTCTCGTCCAAGAGGTCTTCGAGCTTTGCCGGATCGAGATGCCCGGTTTCAGGGTCGATCTGCCATTCACGGATCTCGATCCCCCGCTCGGCCAGCCGCCGCCACGGGCCGGTATTGGCCTCATGGTCCTGATTGGTCACGACGATCGCCTCACCGGGCTGCATCATCTGGCCGAAAGCCTGCGCCAACACATAGGTGTTCTGCGTGGTCGAGGGGCCAAAGCTCAGCTCCTCCGGCGTCACGCCAAGGATCGCGGCCATGCGGGTGCGGGCTTCGTCCATCTCCTCCCCACCAAGGCGGCTGGCCTCATAGGCGCCGTAGGGCTGCACCTTTCGCTGGGAGTAGAAGCGATGCAGCCGGTCGATCACTTGGCGGCAGGTGTAAGACCCACCGGCGTTCTCAAAGAAAGCCTGCCCTTGAAGGCTCGGCTCGGCGAAGGCGGGAAATTGGGCGCGGACCCATTCGGAATCAATATGCATGGCGCGAAGGTTGACCGCAGCGCGGCCAAGGTCAAGCGCCCAAAGAAAACGGCGCCCCCGAAGGGCCGCCGTCATCCGTGTTGCAAAGGCTGTGCAGGTTAACGAATTCTACGCTCGTCCTGCAGGCCACGGAAGATGCAGAAGCACATGAAGAGCAGCAGCAGCGTGAACAGCAACCCGGTGGAGATCACCATGGATTGCAGCGCCGCCAAACCGCCGCCGATCAACAGCGCGATGGCCACGGCACCCTCAAAGATGCACCAGAACACCCGCTGCGGCACCGGCGCGTCGACCTTGCCGCCTGCGGTGATCGTGTCGATCACAAGCGACCCGGAGTCGGACGAGGTGACGAAGAACACCACCACCAGCACGATGCCGATGAAGGAGGTGATCGAAGCCAGCGGCAGCGCGTCGAGCATTTTGAACAGCTGCAACGGCAGACCCGCATCTTGCGCCGCGGTGTAGCCGTCGTTCAACACCTGATGGATCGCGGTGCCGCCAAAGATCGACATCCAGAGCACACAGACCAGCGAGGGGATCAGCAGCACGCAGATCACGAATTCCCGCACGGTGCGGCCCCGGCTGACGCGGGCGATGAACATGCCGACGAAGGGTGACCAGCTGATCCACCATGCCCAGTAGAAGGCCGTCCAGCCCTGGGAGAAGTTCACGTCTTCACGGCCAAACGGGTTCGCCAGCGCGGGCAGATATTCGATATAGGCCACCAGCGATTCCCAGAAGAAGGACAGCAGGAAGATCGTCGGTCCGACAAAGAGCGTGAACAGCGCCAGCAAGGCGGCCAGCCCCATGTTGATCTCACTCAGCACCTTCACACCGCCATCAAGGCCGCGCAGAACCGAGACCAGCGCCACGGCGGTGATCAGGGAAATCAGCACGATCTCGGAGGTGGTGCCGGTTGGGATGCCGAATAATTCGTTCAGACCCGCGTTCGCCTGCGTGGCCCCCAGACCGAGCGACGTCGCCAGACCAAAGAGCGTGGCGAAAACCGCGATGGTGTCGATGATATGCCCGGGCCAGCCCCAAACACGTTCGCCCAGAACCGGGTAAAAGGCCGAGCGGATCGTCAGCGGCAGACCTTTGTTATAGGTGAACAACGCCAGCGCCAGCGCGACGATGGCATAGATCGCCCAAGGGTGCAGACCCCAGTGATAGATCGTCGCCGCCATGCCAAGGCGCAGCGAACCGGCCTCGTCACCCGTGGCGGCACCCAAGGGGCCCAGTCGGTGCGCAAACCGTTTTCTGTCGTGATCTCGCCCATGGAGGTCGAGAAATGGGTCAAAGGCTCGGAGACGCCGTAGAACATCAGGCCAATGCCCATGCCCGCCGCGAAAAGCATCGCAAACCAGCCCAGATAGGTATAATCCGCGACCGCTTCATTGCCGCCAAGGCGGACACTGCCAAAGGGCGTGACGATCAGCAAAAGTGCAAAGATCACCACCAGGTCGGCAGAGCCGATCAGGAACCAGTCGAAGTTCTTGGTGGTAAAGTTGAACATGGCCGAGAAGATCGCGGCGGCCTGTTCCGGCAATGCGATGGTGTAGAACACGAAGACCACGACCGCGATCCCCGAGATTAGAAAGACCGGGTTGTGAATATCCAGCCCGAACGGCCCGATCTGCCGTTCGATATTGTCCTGACCGATCTCATAATCGGTATCGATCACATCCGCCTTGCCCTCAGGCTCGGGATGCCGTGCGAATTGGTATCGCTCATTATCTGTTCCCTCTTTGATGACAGATTACCGCGCAAAACGCGGCCTTCTGTTTTTCTCATCCGTGCGCAACAGGATAGAGGCCTGCGGCCATTGGGCAAGCCATTGCGGCCAAGCCCCCTTGGAAACTTGGCTAAAACGACCTTTTCGGTATCTGCTGCGACGTAAGTTTGGGGGACTACCCTGTCCCGAGCGCGGCTGCAATCGCATCGGCCTGTTCGCGAATCCGGTCCATGTCGCCTTGGACACCGGGCGGACGCAGCTTATCGCCCTCATGCCGCGGCAGGATGTGGTAGTGGAGGTGAAAGACCTCTTGCCCGCCTGCGGCCTCGTTAAACTGCTGCACCGTGATGCCATCGGCGCCAAAGGCGCGCAGGCAGGCGTTGGCGACTTTCTGAACCGTCGCAAGACAATCCGCCAATTGTGCGGGGCTCGCGTCGAGCATGTTGCGGCAGGGGGACTTGGGGATCACCAGACAATGCCCTTCGGCGCGGGGCATGATGTCCATGAAGCAATAGGTCTTGTCGTCCTCATAGACCTTAAAGCTGGGGATCTCTTTGCGCAGAATTTTGGCAAAGATATTGTCGTCGTCGTAGCTGGCCATCATGCTCTCCTTCTGGCGGTCGGGCGGCGCGGACCATTAACCACACCGCCCCGCGCCGAGGCAATATCAAGCGTTTACGTCGACGACCACCCGGCCCTTGACCTGCCCTTTCAGGATGTCCGCCCCCAGTTGCGGCAGGTCGCTGAGCCCAGCGGGTTGGACCATCGTCTCAAGCTTGTCAATTGGCAGGTCTTTGGCCACCCGCTCCCAGGCGCGCAGACGGTTGTCATAGGGCTGCATGACGCTGTCGATGCCCAAGAGGTTCACGCCGCGCAGCAGGAACGGGATCACCGTGGCAGGCAGGGCCGCACCGCCCGCAAGGCCCACGGCCGCCACGCTCGCCCCATATTCCATCTGACCCAGCACGCGGGCCAGCATCGCGCCGCCCACGGCATCGACGCATCCGCCCCATGTCTCGCCCTCAAGGGGGCGTTTGACCGTCTCGTTGATCTCGTCCCGCGCGACGATCCGGGCCGCTCCAAGGCTCTTGAGGTAATCTTCGGTCTCGGGCCGCCCGGTGACCGCCGCCACCTCATAGCCGAGGTTGGCAAGGATCGCCGTGGCGACGGAGCCCACGCCCCCCGCAGCACCCGTGACCAGAACCGGGCCCTTCTTGATGCCGTGATCCTCTAGCGCCATGACGGCCAGCATCGCGGTGAAACCTGCCGTGCCCACGGCCATCGCTTGCCGCGTGTTCAGCCCTTCGGGCAGCGGCACCAGCCAATCGGCCTTGACCCGCGCCTTTTGCGCATAGCCGCCCCAATGCGCCTCGCCGACGCGCCAACCGGTCAACACCACCTTGTCGCCGGGCTTGTAACGGTCGTCATTCGAGGTCTCGACCGTGCCGGCGAAATCAATGCCCGGCACATGCGGATAGTTGCGGACCAAGCCACCACCCGGCCCGATGCATAGGCCGTCTTTGTAGTTCACGGTGGAATATTCGACCGCGACCGTCACCTCGGCCTCGGGCAGTTGGTCTTCGGTGATCTGGGTGACCTCGGCCTGGGTCTTGCCTTCGTCATCCTTGTTTACAATCAGCGCATTGAAGCTCATCTTTCATCTCCTTTTCAGGTTTCAATCGACCGGACCTCAGGCCCAGAAACTGTCCCGTACGGTCACGTCACGCGCGCCATCGGGGTGTGCGCCCGCAATCGCGTGCCCGGGTCCCAATGGGTCATGCGCACCATTCCGATGGCGACATTCACGCCAAAGTCGGGGGACCAAACCGCTGAGGTCACCTGCCCCACGCGCTTGTCGCCCGCCATCAAGGGCCAGACACGATCACAAAGCGGCACCGGATCGCCCGCGATCTCTAGGGGACGTATCTGTTGCACCGGACCCTCTTTTGCCACCCGCAGCAGCGCATCTCGGCCGATACAGCCCATCGCCGCCTGCGTGTCGCAGAGCTTGCCAAGACCGCATTCGTGGGGCGTGTTGTCGTCGGTCATGTCATTGCCATAGCTCAACAATCCGCCCTCGATCCGCTCAATCAGGTTCGGACAGCCCGCGCGCACATCCAGATCTCGGCCCGCCTCGAAAAGCGCCTCCCAAAGCGGCATCGCGATGTCGGCCCCTTCGGTATAAATCTCAAAGCCGCCCTGTTTGGAGTAGCCGGAGCGCGCGACATTCATGGCGCGCCCTTGAAACTGGAACTCCCCGAAGCGGAAGAACTTCACCTCCTGCACCCCCGCGCCAAAGACGCGTTCCATCAGGTCTTCGGCTTTCGGCCCCTGCACCGCCAGCAGGTTCACATCCGGCTCATCGACCAAAACATCAAGATGATAACCGTTGCATATCCCTTGGCCCACAACAACAAATCGCTATCGGCGATGGAAATCCACCAACGATCCTCGGCCAGTTTCACCGCCACCGGATCATTGAGCATCCCACCCGTCTCATCCACGATCGGCACATAGACACAGCGGCCCGGCGCCACATCGCGCAGGTCGCGCGGTGTCAGCATTTGCATCAGTCGAGAAGCATCGGGCCCGCGCAGTTCGACCTGTCTTTCGCAAGCAACGTCCCAGACTTGCACGGCTTTCTTCAAGTGGTGATAATCCGCCTCGGTACTCTCAAATACGGTGGGCAGCAGCATCCGGTTGTAGACCGTATAGGCTTTCACCCCCGCCGCCTCGACCCCGGCAGAGAATGGCGTGCGCCTGATCCGGCGCGAGGGAGAGAATTCGGCCATCAGCCCTCCTCCGGCATAAAGATGAAATCGGTCACCGGCGCGTCACATCCGGCGCTGGTGAGCATGGCGTGCACTTGGCCGCGGTGATGGGTTTGGTGGTTGAAGAAATGCACCACACATCCCGCCATCGGCTTAGAAACATCGCGCTGCAAGATACCGGAATGCCACGTTAAATCCCCATCCAGCCTTGACTGCTCCAGCCCCGCCGCCCATTGAGAAATGGCAAGATCGCAGTGCCCTCGCGCCAAAACCCAAGCGTCGCCTGAGGGGCAAAGCTCGGTGTCTTTGCCTTCCGGTTTTGGCGCGGCAGGGTCGAACCGCGACAGCCAGAGTTGATCGCACCACAGAAGATGGTTCAACGTGCCGAGGATGGAGCCGAAGAACGCCCCGCGATCCTGCGTTAACGATGCTTCATCCAAAGTCTGAACGATATTCGACAACTGTCTGTTTTGCCACGCATTATAGCGCGCCATTTCCTTGGCATAGGTGGGGGTGATCACCGCGCCCCCTGCCAGTCGATCGCGCAGACCTCAGCCGATTTGCCACCGAAATCCCAGACCCGGCCATAGTCCCGGACCTTGGATTTTACGCCACGCGCAGCGACGATATTCGGACCCATCCAGTATTTCGAGTTGGTGATCGTCACCGGCTCCCCCGGTTCGGCACCGGCCAACATCTCGATCTCGCCGTTGATCTTTCGGCCAATGTTGATGACCCGGCGGTTGCCGTCGCGAATGATTTCGACCGGGGCGCGTTCGGCGCCGATGATCTCGCTCACCAACATGGTGAACAACCCCGTGGTGCCGCCCGCAGCGCCTGAGAAGATTTGCAGCAACCCGTCATAGGCCGCCTCGCTCGCGCGGTCGTCCACATAGGCGGCGACCTTCCAATTTCCCTCGCCCATGCGGCCCGGGATGTCGACCAACAGCCCGACGTTCAGGCCGGCCAAATCCTCCCCCTCGAAATGGCCTTCGTCGATCACGATGCCCATCCACGCATGGCAGTGGCCTTCGGTCGGCAGATGCGCGCCAAGGCTGACCACGCAGGGGCAGAAGACATCGCAAGAGCAGTTCAGGAATAGCTCGCCCTTGATCGCCCAATCGGCGGGTGTCATCTCTCTGTTTGGCATATCATCCTCCTGTGATCATGGGCCAACCCGCCACGACACCTGCGCCGAGGATCAGGGCGAAACCCATTGGTTTTGTTACGTAATGCCCGATCTGGGGCAGTTTTTCGATGACCATGAAAAGCGTGGCCAGCCCCATCCAAGCAAGGTTCATTACCCCGCCGGCAAAGCCCAGAAGCATAAAGCCCCAGCAGCAACCTGCGCAAAAGGCACCGAGGCCCAGCCCCATGCGAAAGCCGCCCGCGGCGCCGGGGCGCCAGTGGCCCATGAAATACATCATCGGAGAGTGGCAGACGCCGTGGCAAATCTCCTTGGCGCGGGTGAATTGGAAGAGGCCTACAGCCAAAAGCAGCGCCGCCGCCGTCCAGCGCGATTTGGCGATGCCGAGCATGTCGATGACGCCGCCGTGCAGCAGGAGCAATTGCAAACCCGCGATCCCCGCCGCGAAGATCAGCCAGACCGCGAGGTAGCCTGCAAGCACCGCCAGCCAGCCCGCGCGCGTGCCATTGGCCGAAGTCATAAGGTCTTCGTAGGCGCGTAGCGTCGGCACCATGGTCGGGACCATCATCGCCGCCATCATCGCGCCCCACATCACGAACAGTGGAAAGAAACGCGCCATGGGCATATACATATCCATGCCCGGATCCATCTGCCGCATGCGTTCGCCCATGACACCAGGGCGGCCCAGCAGATCGAGATCCATCTGCATCGCCATGCTGTACATCATCCACCAGGCGGCGAGAATTAGGGCGAAAAACCCCAGCCATAGTGTTGATCGTACCATCCCGGTCATCGCCGCCCTCCCCTGCGTGCTCTTGTAGATTTAATGTCAGACAATTAAAGTCCTCGCAAACACTAATTGTAAGACATATGAAAATCGACCCAAGCAACCCCGCCGATCTATCGGCCCAGATCGCCACGGCCATCCGCGACGCCATCATCGGCGGGCATCTGATCGTCGACCAGCGCCTGCCCTCCGAGGCGGAGCTTGCCGAGCAGTTCGAGGTTTCCCGCCCCACGGTGCGCGAGGCGCTCAAGCGGCTGGCCGCGCAATCGCTGATCCGCACGCAGCGCGGGGCAACGGGGGGTGCTTTCGTCAACCGGCTGAGCTTTCCGGATGCCTATGCGCAGCAGATCACCACCTCGACCCTGCTGCTGTCGATGAATGCGGTGAGTTTTGAGACCGCTTGCGAGGCGCGCTTCGCCTTGGAGCGCGCCTGCGCCCCGCTATCGGCAGAACGTCGGACGGCGGACCACCTTGCCACCATGCGCGCGGAGATTCATCGGCAGGCGCAGCCGGGACTGACGGATGAGGCCTTTTGCGCCTCCGACGTGGCATTTCACCGGGCGCTGGTCGATGGTGCGGGCAATCCGGTCCTGAGTTATCAACTTGCAGGCGCGGTTGAGGCGATGCAGCCCCTGATGAATATGATCACCTTCACCGCGCGGGATCGCGCACGGATCGTTGCTCTGCATCAAGAGATCGCGGATGCGGCAGAGGCCCATGACGGCAAGGCGGTGACGGCAGGGTTGACCGCGCTGGAGGCGGAGACGCAACAGCTTGCCCAAAGCGTTTTCGCCGCGCGTGCGGCGCGGAATGCCGAAGCTGCGGGGCGACGCTAGGTTGGGCCATAAAAAACAATGAGATACGCCCTTCTCTTGACGTAGAAAATTCGACGCATCCCACCCCTTGCAATTCACCCATCGCAGCCCTATTTTACTCTTGTCCTTCGGGACTATGGACATAAACACGCTCGTAATAAGCGGTTCGGACCCGGGGCGGTACCCGGCGGCTCCACCAAACATCCTTCATTTGGGGATCATGGGGCCGAAATAGGATCGACGAACGTCTAAAGGGGTTGCTTTGTCTCGGTGAGATACCACCGTTATCGGTTCAAACTGTACAATTGCAAATGACAATCGTGCTCCAGTTGCGATGGCCGCGTAAGCGGTTTCAGCGACTGAAATCTTAAGTCCTTAGGCCTTGCAGCTTAAGGCGGGGTTCGCAGGTACCTGGCAACAGAAACCTGCACTTTTCCCTTCCGTTTCATACCCGTTAGGCGGCGCTCTTGCATTAACTTGACCGCGCTTTCCTCTGTCCCTATCCGTGACGCAGCGAAGCCGTGGTGGCTTTGATGACGCAGGATGGCCCCGATGACCCCACCTAGTTGGCCCGATATGTTTCGCGTGTTTGGCCGGATCGGGTTAATGTCCTTCGGCGGCCCCGCAGCCCAAATCGCCGTGATGCACCGCGAGCTGGTCGAACATCGCCCGTGGCTGAGCGAGCAGACCTACCTGCGGGCCCTTTCGCTCTGTATGCTGTTGCCCGGACCGGAGGCGATGCAGCTGGCGACCTATGCAGGCTGGCGCCTGCGCGGCGTTGCGGGCGGGCTGTTGGGAGGGTTGCTTTTCGTCGTGCCGGGTGCGGTCTTCATCGCGGCACTTGCGCTGCTTTATGCGTGGTATGGGCAGATGCCCTTGGTGCAAACGGCCTTTCTGGGCATCAAGGCCGCTGTTATTATCGTGGTATTCCAAGCGCTTCTGAAGGTTTCTTCGAAGGCCCTTCACGGGCGTCTCGGCTGGGCGCTGGCCTTTGGGTCTTTCATTGCGCTCTTCGTGCTGGGCCTGCCGTTTCCACTGATCATTCTGGTGGCCGGGGCCATTGGGATGCTGACCCAAAGCCCGACGCCCGAGACCGAAGCCGCCAACCTGCCGCCGGCGCATAGCCTCCGCACCCTGCTCATCTGGGGTGGTCTCTGGGCCGCGCCGCTTCTGTTCCTTGCCCTCATCGGCGACGACTTTCTGCTGCAACTGGGGCTGTTCTTTTCCAAACTGGCCGTGGTGACCTTCGGCGGGGCCTATGCGGTGCTGGCCTATATGACCCAGACCGTGGTGCAGGATTTCGGCTGGATCGAGATGGATCAGATGATCGACGCGCTTGGTTTGGCTGAGACAACCCCCGGCCCGCTGATCCTTGTGACGCAATTCGTCGGGATGCTGGCGGGATTTGCGCAAAGCGGCCCCGCGGGGGCGATGGCTGCCGGGCTGCTGGCGCTTTGGGTCACTTTCACGCCTTGTTTCCTGTGGATTTTCCTCGCTGGCCCGTATCTTGAGGCGCTCTCTGAACAGCCGCGTATTGCAGGTGCACTGCGGGCGATCACGGCGGCTGTGGTGGGTGTCATCGCCAATCTCTCGGTTTGGTTCGCGCTGCATGTCCTGTTTGATCGGGTGGGCGCTGACGGCCCGCTCGCCCTGCCCCTGCCCGTTTGGGACAGTTTCAACCCCATGGCCGCCGCGCTTACCCTCTTGGCGGCCGTGCTGATGCTGGCGCTCAAGGGTGGTTTTGTCCTCACGATGGTTCTGCTCGCCACGCTGGCGCTGATCCTTCACGCGATTTAGCGCGGGACCCCCTTTCACTCGCCCCTGAATGGGGTATGCTTACCCTTGCCCATCGCCCGGACCGGAGAGAAGAATGAGCCGCAGCATTGATTACGGCAACCTGATGCACGAAGCCATGCGGGGCCTGATCCGCAGGGTCTTGCAAGACGTATCGGACAAGGGACTGCCGGGGAATCACCATTTCTTCATCACCTTCGACACCTCGCATCCGGATGCGGAATTGGCCGATTGGCTGTCCGACCGCTATCCCGATGAGATGACCGTGGTGATGCAGCATTGGTACGACGGCCTCGATGTGGGTGAAGACGGTTTCGCCATCACGTTGAACTTCGGCGATGCGCCAGAGCCGCTCTATATTCCTTACGACGCGATCCGCACCTTCGTGGACCCTTCGGTTGAGTTTGGCCTGCGGTTCGAACAGCAAGAGACCGAAGAGGAAGACGTGGCGGAAGATGAGGCCACGCTCGACCAGACGGATGAGGCAGAGTTGGAAGTCGCGGAAGAGCCGGTCAAAGATGCCGAGATCGTCTCGCTCGATTCCTTTCGGAAGTAGCGCCGGAATGGCCGTTAGCGCCATCCCCGCATTGCGCAGCGCGTAAGGCGCAGGTACACCGCTGGACAACGATAAGTCACAGCAGGAGCCACAGAATGGCCGATACCCGCACCGAAACCGACAGCTTTGGTCCGCTCGAAGTCCCCGCCGATAAATACTGGGGCGCGCAGACGCAGCGTTCGATCATGAACTTCCCGATTGGCTGGGAGAAGCAGCCCATCGCCATCGTGCGCGCGCTCGGCGTGATCAAGAAAGCCTGCGCGCAGGCGAATGTGGCGCAGGGCTCGCTGGATGAGGAACGCGGTCGCGCGATCATTCAAGCCGCCGGAGAGGTCTTCGAGGGCAAGTTCGACGACAACTTCCCGCTGGTGGTCTGGCAGACCGGTTCCGGCACCCAGTCGAACATGAACGCCAATGAGGTCATCGCCAACCGCGCGATCGAACTCATGGGCGGCACTATCGGCTCGAAAGATCCGGTGCACCCCAACGATCACTGCAACATGGGCCAGTCCTCGAACGACACTTTCCCCACTGCCATGCATATCGCCACCGCGATGACGGCGCGTGACGTGCTGCTGCCGGGGCTGGAGAAGCTGCACGGCGCATTGCAGAAGAAGGTCGAGGAATTCGACGGCATCATCAAGATTGGCCGCACCCATACGCAGGACGCGACACCGCTGACGCTGTCTCAGGAATTCTCGGGCTACACCCATCAGGTTGCCATGGGCATCGCCCGCGTGCGCGACGCGCTTGGCCGTATCTATGAGCTGGCACAGGGCGGCACCGCCGTGGGCACCGGGCTGAACACCAAGCAGGGCTGGTCCGAGACCGTGGCCCACAACATGGCCGAGATCACCGGCCTGCCCTTCGTCACAGCACCCAACAAGTTCGAAGCGCTGGCCGCCCATGACGCGATGGTCGAGATCTCCGGCGCGCTGAAGACCGTGTCGGCATCGCTGTTCAAGATCGCCAATGACATCCGCCTTCTGGGCTCCGGCCCGCGCTGCGGTCTGGGCGAATTGATCCTGCCCGAGAACGAGCCCGGCTCTTCGATCATGCCGGGCAAGGTGAACCCGACCCAATGCGAGGCGCTGACGCAGGTCTGCGCCCATGTCATGGGCAATGATGCCGCCGTGGGCTTCGCCGGATCGCAGGGCCATTTCGAGCTTAACGTCTACAAGCCGATGATGGCCTATAACGTTTTGCAATCCATGCAGCTTTTGGGCGATGCGGCCTCGGCCTTTACCGACAATCTGGTGGATGGCCTCAAGGCTGACGCGGACCGGATCGAGAAGCTGATGCGCGAGTCGCTGATGCTGGTCACCGCGCTGGCCCCGAGATCGGTTATGACAACGCCACCAAGGTCGCCAAGACCGCGCATAAGAACGGCACCACGTTGAAGGAAGAGGCGATTGCCTTGGGCTTCGTCGATGCCGAGACATTCGAGCGTGTGGTGCGCCCTGAGAACATGATCGGCCCGAAATGAGCCAGCCCATCAACCTGAACAAGGCGAGAAAGGCACGCGATCTTGCGGCCCGCCGCGCTCAGGCGGATGAGAATGCGCTGCGCTTTGGCCGCAGCAAAGCTGAGAAGGAGGCGGCGCGCAAAAGCGCCGCCCAAGCCAAGGCCACGCTCGACGCGCATAAGCGCGAGACATGAGCGCACGGCCCCGCAAACATTCGGTGACCCTAACGGGCCACCGGACATCGATCTCCCTCGAAGACGAGTTTTGGGATGAGTTCCGCGCCATCGCCGCAGCGCGGGGCATGCCAATCAACGCATTGGTGGCCGAGATCGACGCCGCCCGTGGGCTGGACATCGGGCTTGCCGGGGCGATCCGCCTGTTTGTGCTGCGGTCGTTAAAGGAACGTTTACCAAAAGCGGATTAGCGTCGGGCCATGTCCGTCGGATCCCCTCTCTCACCCGCCGCTTGGCTGGATGATATTTTTGCCTCAAAGGCGGCTATTCGCGGACAGGTCATTCGACGTAATGCGCGCGATATTGAGAAGTTTGTTGGACGCCAAACATTTGAAAACGAATTAAAACGTCGTGGTTTTCAAGCGGTTGAGAACGCCGGACAGGTCATCATATTTTGCAATAGAGAACCTATCCGGCGGATTGCCTAGCCGTTTTCTTTTAAAGAAAACGGGACCGGAATTTTCAAAAAATTCCGTTTAACAAATCGACGCTTGGTAGATTTTCTCGATGTTCTGCCCGAGCGCCTCATTGAACTCCGCGTCCGTCATCTTGACGTTCAGCCCTTCCGTCAAAGCGCGGGAGAAGCTGGCGATCATCGTCCGGTTTTTGCCCAGCCGTTCGCAGGCTTCCGCTGTGGAATAACCGCCTGACAGCGCCACGACGCGCAGCACATTGGCGTGTTCGGCCAGATCGTCATAGAGACCGGCCTTCTCGGGGATCGTCAGCTTCAGCATCACCATCTCACCTTCGGGCAGCGCCTTCAGGTGTTTCGCGATCTCACCGTGCAGAATTTCTTCGGCCTCGGCCTTGCTCTCGGAGTTGATGTTCACCTCAGGCTCGATGATCGGCACGAGACCGGCGGCGCAGACCTGTTTGGCCAGTTCGAACTGCTGCGCCACCACGGCGGCGATGCCGTTTTCATTGGCCTCATGAATGACAGAGCGTTCCTTGGTGCCGAAGATGCCGTGTTTCACGGCACGGGCCAGCAGATCGTCGATCTCCATGATCGGCTTCATCATCTGCACGCCGTTGGTGGTCTCTTCCAAACCCTTGTCGATCTTCAGGAAAGGCACCACGCCGCGGTCTTCCCAGAGCAGCTGCGCGACCGGTTTGCCGTTGATCGTGTCATCCATCGTGCGCTCGAAAAGGATCGCGCCAATCACTTTCTCAGAGGTGAAATCATCGGCCAGGATGATCCGCGCCCGCATGTCATGGACGGCTTTGAACATCTCTTCGTCGCCGTTGTAATCCGACGGTTCCACGCCATAGAGGCTCAGCGCCTTGGGGGTGGAGCCACCCGATTGATCAAGCGCCGCGATGAAGCCCTTGCCGCTGTCCATTTGCTCAAGTTGCGCCTTGTCGTAGCCCATGTCACTCAGGTCCTATTTTGATTCCGTTCGCTGCGTTTCTAATTGAAACGCACAGCCGATGATAGCAGCTAGCGTCTTGATAGCGCTAACCAAATGCCCTTATCTGAACGGACGGTCAAATGTGCGACAGGCACTGGCACGCGGTCCGGTTGGGCCGTCACGCGGAAGTCGCGCAGGATGCGCGACAGGATCAGCGGCCCCTCGACCATGGCAAAGCCCGCCCCGGTGCAGACCCGCGGCCCGGCGGAGAATGGGATGAACGCGTCGCGCTGGCACTGTTTGCCATTCTCGGTCTGCCAACGGGTCGGGTCAAAGCCGTCGGGGTTGTCCCAAAGCCGTTCGTGGCGGTGCAGATGCCACGGGCTGAGCACCAGTTGCGCGCCCTGTTTCACCTGTCGGTCACGGAAGCGTTCGGGGCAGCGGTTCTCGCGCACCATCATCGGCACCGGCGGGTAGAGGCGCAGCGTCTCGCGAAAAACATCGCGGCTGAGCTTGAGTTTCGACATCACCGCGAAATCGCAGGTCTCAAGCGCCTGCGCCTCTTCGGCCAGCCGCTCTTGCCACGCGGGATGGGTGGCCATCAAATACAGCGCCCAAGCAAGGGCAGACGCGCTGGTCTCATGCCCTGCAAGAAAGAAGATCGCGACCTGATCGACCATCTCTTGGGTGTCGAAGCGCTCTCCGGTTTCGGGATCGGCTTGGGTCATGATCTTGGTGGCAAGATCATCGGGCGCGGTGCCCGCCTCGATCTGCGCCATGCGCGCGCGGGTCAGATCGGTGATCAGCGTCCTGATCCGCGCCGCGCTGGCCCGCGTGTCGCGGCGAAACAGGCGCGGCATCCAGCGCGGCAGCGGCAAAAGCGCCCCGAGGTTCAGGATTGGCTGGCTGCGCTGGTAATTGCGAAACTCGTCAAAGACCGCCCGGGCGACCTCATGTTCGATCGGCAGGGAAAACAGCGTGCGAAAGATCACATCGGCGGCGGCGTGGCTTGTCTCAGCCTCGATCTCGACCACCTCACCCGCCTTGGGGTCCAGCCGTGCCGCAGCCGCCTCTGCCGCGTCCCACATGGCGGGAAAAGTCTCTCGCAGGCGCCCGCCCTCGAAGGCTGGGTCGATGATGCGGCGCTGGCGTTTCCATGTCTCGCCATTGGTCAGAAAGACAGAGTTGCCCAAGAGGGGCCGCAGCCCCTCGCCGATGCGGTCGGACTTGGGGAAATCTTCGGGCCGGTCCTTCAACACGGTTTTGACCAGCTCGGGCTGGTTCATCAGGTAGCTGCGAAAGAAGGGCGTTTTGAACTCGGCCATCCACGCCCGATAGAGCCGCGCGGGCTGGGCCGAGAGGATGTCGGCGCGGAACAGTTTGGCATAGCGCCAGAGCGACACGCGGTCGGGCCGCGCGGGGGTTTGGGCGGATGGCTCATGCGGCGACAGAGGTGTATTTGCTGACCGCGTGGTCGATCCGCGATTTCGACGCGGGCCGCCCGTCATAGCGCGCGGCGAGGGTCTGGGGCCCGGCGGTGATCTGGAAATAATCGTAGTCGCGTGGGCGGTCGAAGGCACAAAGATACTGGAAATGCAGCCGGAAGAAACGCCAGCGCAGCGCTTTCCAACGCGCGGGGCTAAGCGTTTGCGTGAAGGCGGCGGAGAAGACCAGCGGCCAGCGTTTCCCTTCGGGCGCCACGCCGGACACCGACACCGGATCGCAAAGCGCAAAGGCGCAGCCATCGCCCGGGGCGGTGACATCGACCCAAGCCAATTCGTCGCGTGCCGAGAGATAGCGCAGATCGCCGCGCAACCGCTCGGCCCGGGGCAAGAAAGACACCATTGGCACCACCTGCCCCAGCGTGAGGAGACCCAGAGCAGGCCCGCCTTCGGCCACCCTGCCCGACCGGATCAGGTCGGCCAGCACCGAAACCCCCAGATGCGCGCCCGAGGAATGGCCGACGACCAAGACCTCGTCGACATCATCAGTCAGCGCGGCTGCGATGGCATCGCCAAAGGTGGCCATCCGGGCCTCAAGCTGCGGTGGATTCGCGCCCTTGGTGGCGGCGGAATAGGCGTAATCATGCATGAGGTAATAGGCGAAAAACTTGCCGTCCTTGTTTTTGAACCAGCGCAGCAGGGCAACGCCCAACCCCATGCCCAGTGCCGCGGAGGCGAGCCGCGCGGCCCAATGCTCGCTGAGCATGCCGAGAAGGCCATAGGTCAACAGGCTAAGCGCCACCGCCAACAGCGCCTGCGCGATTAACATGCCAACGGGGTAGAGTGCGGCGATCACCGGCCCCTTGCGCAGCCGCATCAGCCGCCAAAGCGCGCCCGACCCGATGTAGACCCAAGCGGTGCGCAACAATTGCCAATAGGTCGCCGGGATCGAACTGCTCATGCTTTCGCGCACGATGTCGGACCAGACCAGCACCTCGACCTGCGCGCTCACCCGCTGCCCGTCGATCTCAGCATTCACCTGCCAGCCGTAATTGCCGCGGCCCGCCTTCGGCTTCAGACCGATCTCATAGCCCGAGATCGCCGCCTGCGCCGCGCTTTCCTTGCGGTACAGCTCGCGGTAGCGGCGCGGGTGAATCGGATCGTAGCCGGGGATGTAGAACACCCGGCGCGTTTTCACCGTCTTTCCCTGCGCTTTGCTTACCATGCCCGCCCTCTTCTTCGGCATAGTCTAGCCGTAATTCGGGGCGAGAATAAGGCTTAACCCACGGTTGCGAGGATCGGGAAGGTTTCGAGCAGCCAGAAGGAGAAAGCCGTGAAAGCACCGGTCAGCAAGGCCAACCCGACGAGCACGAGAAGCCCCCCATGATCCGCTCAATCAGCTTCATATGCGGTTTGATCCGGTTCATCAGCGTCATGGCGCGGGTGATGAACATCGCGGCCAGCAGGAACGGGATCCCCAGCCCCGCCGCATAGACGCCTAGCAAGAGCGTCCCGCGAGAGACGGAAGCCTCGCTCGCTGCGAGCGACAGGATCGCGCCAAGCTGCGGGCCGATGCAGGGCGTCCAGCCAAAGGCGAAAGCCAGCCCCAGAACATAGGCGCCGAAGCTGGAGCCGCCCTTATCGCCCGCGTCTAACCGCGCCTCTTGGTCCAGAAAGGGAATGCGGAAAAGGCCGATGAAATGCAGGCCAAAGACGATGATCACCACGCCGGAAATCTTGGCGAAAAGCGCCTGATTCTGGAGAAAGAACATCCCAAAGGCCGAGGCCGTGAAGCCCAAGAGCACGAAGACGGTGCTTAGCCCCAGCACGAAGAACATCGCCGCCACCACCGCCCGCCGCCGCGCGCTGGATTGGCTCGACATGTCATTGATCGACACGCCCCCATATAGGCCAGATAGGGCGGCACGATGGGCAGCACGCAGGGCGACAGGAAACTGAAAATCCCGGCGACAAGGGCGATGGTCATGGCCGGCAGGATCCCGGCGTCGATGAGGCTTATTTCAAACATGACCGACTCCTAGACCGACATGGCCCCGGCGTCACCTGTCATATTGTCACAAGATCGTGGACCTCGGGACCGGCTTGGCTTAACTGATCTTATGAAGATCGAAAAACTGGATGCCACGGGGCTTCTCTGCCCCCTGCCCGTGCTGAAAGCACGCAAACGACTGGCCGCGCTGGCGCCGGGTGATCAGCTTCACATGACGGCGGATGACCCCGCCGCGGTGATCGACGTGCCGCATTTTTGTGCCGAGGCGGGCCATCAGCTGACGGAAACCCGGACCGAGGGCGCGGCAGAGCTATACATCATCACCAAGGGCGGCTGAGCGGGCGCGGTCGCGCCGTCTTTCTTACCCTATCGCCAAACTGAAAACGGCGGGCCTGAGAGCCCGCCGTTTTCTTTATCTAGAGCACTTTAGCTGCCCAGCGACCACCAGCCGCGCCGTTTGGGTTTGGGCTTCTCGGCGGGCTGCTCTTCGACCTTTTCGGCCACTGGCTCAGGAGCGGTTTCGGCAGCGGGTGCCTCGGCCTCGACCGGCTGCGGCGCGGGGTCGGGCTGCGGCTCAGGCTGAGGCGCTTCCGCGACGGGCGTCGCCGTCTCCGGTGACGGGGCCGCGATGGGCGCTTCGCTCGGCAGGGCTTCGGCCATTGCATCGGGCGTGGCTTCGGCGACCGGCTCGACCGGCTTGGCTTTTGCCCGGCTGCGGCGCTTGGGCTTTGGCGCGGGTGCGGCCTCTTCCTCGCTTGCCACGGCGTCTGCGCTCACGGTCTCTTCCGGCGCTTCGGCTGCGGGTTTCTTGGTCCGTCGGCTACGCTTGGTCTTGGGCTTGGGCGTCTCCTCCCCTTCGGCCTCGGCGCTGACTTTCGGCGCTTCGCCTTCTGCGGCGGCAAGGGCTTCGGGCGCGGGTTCCGCTTCGGGAGCGACTTCGGCCTTAGGCTTGCGCGAGCGGCTGCGGGATTTCGGCTTGGGCTTCTCCTCGGCGGCGGGCGCGGCTTCCGCTTCGGCCTGCGGGGCTTCCGCCTCTACCGGCGCGGTTTTCTCGCCCTCGTCCGATTTCGCCTCGTCCTGCTGCTGAGCACCGTTTTGATCCTCTGCACCGTTCTGCTGATCGCCATTGCCATTGCGACCACGGCCACCCCGGCTGCGACGACGGCGGCGGCGGCGCTTGGATTTGCCCTCTCCCTCTTCACCATTGCCATTGCCGTTCCCGTTGTCGGAGGGGCTGGCGTCCTGTGCGGCGGGGGCCTCTTCGGCCTCGGCGGCGCTCTCATCCTCGTCGATTTGATCCATGAGGGAAGTATCGACCGAGACGACGTGATCCGAGACGGGCGGCACAGTGCGGGTGGCCGTCTTGAACTTCTCGATGTGGAAGTCGGGGCTCACCAGCGACGGATCACCTTCGATCCGCACGGACATGCCGTAGCGCATTTCGATATGGGCGATATGTTCGCGTTTTTGGTTCATCAGGAAGTTGGCGATGCCCACGGGCGCGCGTACCAGTACTTCGCGGGAGCGGCGGCGGGTGCCTTCTTCTTCGATCTGGCGGATGATCGACAGGGCGAGGTTGTCGTCCGAGCGCACGAGGCCGGTGCCGTGGCAAGCGTGGCAAGGCTGGGTCGTCGCCTCGATCATGCCCGGGCGCAGACGCTGACGCGACATTTCCATCAGGCCAAAGCCAGAGATGCGGCCCACCTGAATGCGCGCGCGGTCGGTCTTGAGCCTATCTTTCATGCGCTTTTCGACGGCGGCGTTGTTCTTGCGCTCGTCCATGTCGATGAAGTCGATCACGATGAGCCCGGCAAGGTCACGCAGACGCAGCTGGCGCGCGACCTCATCGGCGGCTTCAAGGTTGGTCTTGAGCGCGGTCTGTTCGATCGAGCCTTCCTTGGTGGCCCGGCCCGAGTTCACGTCGATCGCCACCAGCGCTTCGGTCACACCGATCACGATATAGCCGCCCGAGGGCAGTTGCACCGTGGGGTTGAACATGCCCGAAAGGTAGCTTTCGACCTGGTAGCGGGCGAAGAGCGGCAGGCTCTCGTTGTAGAGCTTCACGTTCTTAGCGTGGGACGGCATGATCATCTTCATGAAGTCCTTGGCGATGCGGTAGCCGCGCTCGCCCTCGACATGAATCTCGTCGATCTCGCGGTTGTAGAGGTCGCGGATCGAGCGTTTAATCAGGTCGCCTTCCTCGTAGATCTTGGCCGGCGCGATGGACTTCAGGGTCAACTCGCGGATCTGCTCCCACAGCCGCTGGAGGTATTCGTAATCCCGCTTGATCTCGGCCTTGGTGCGTTTCGCCCCGGCGGTGCGCACGATGAGGCCAGCACCTTTCGGCACCTCGATCTCGGTCGCGATTTCCTTGAGCTTCTTGCGGTCGGCGGCATTGGTGATCTTGCGGCTGATGCCGCCCCCACGGGCGGTGTTGGGCATCAGAACGCAGTAACGACCGGCGAGGCTGAGATAGGTGGTCAGCGCCGCACCCTTGTTGCCGCGCTCTTCTTTGACGACCTGCACCAACAGGATCTGGCGGACCTTGATGACTTCTTGAATCTTGTAGCGGCGCGGGCGCGGTTTGCGCACGGGGCGGATGTCTTCGCTGTCGTCTTCATCGGCGACGGATTCGATGGAATCGTCCTTCGCCGTGGCATCGCTGCCTTTGTCCTCATCGCCATCGGCGTCTTCACCGTCGGCCTGCGCGTCATCCTTGGTGTCGGCATCCTCGGCCTTTGCCGCGTCATCCGCCTTGGCTGGGGGCGCGTCCTCGGCCTTAGCGGCGTCGTCGTTCGCGTCGCTCTCCGGCTCTTCGACCGGCGTTTCCGCGACCCGCTCCATGGGCGAGCTGCCCTCTTCGCTGTCGAGATCGACGGTTTCCATCCCCGCGATCTGATCGCTGTTGTCCTCGGCGGTGGCTACGGCGTCATCGCTGTTGGTCTCGGCTGCTTGGCTCTTCGACCGGCTGCGCGACCGCGAGCGGGTCCGCTTGGGCTTTTCTTCCTCATCGTCCTTGGCGGCCTGCGCTTCGGCATAGGCGCGCTCTTCTTCCAGCAGCGCCTGACGGTCGGCCACGGGAATCTGGTAATAATCGGGGTGAATTTCCGAGAAAGCGAGGAAACCGTGACGGTTGCCGCCATAGTCGACAAAGGCCGCCTGAAGCGACGGTTCGACCCGTGTAACCTTGGCTAGATAGATATTGCCAGCAAGCTGGCGTTTGTTTTCCGATTCAAAATCGAATTCTTCGACCTTGTTTCCGTCCACGACCACGACCCGAGTTTCCTCGGCGTGGGTGGCATCGATAAGCATTTTCTTAGACATAGATCCATTATGCACAGCACCCGCGCACAAAAGGCCCCTGGCGGGGCTTCGGGCTGGGAGGTGTGACTTGTCAGGGCGATGGAGGACGCGGCAACAGCAGGGCCACCAAGGGCCCCCGACTGTCTGCTCTGAGCATCTGCGCGCGTCATCGCGGTTCTTCTCCGATGCGAGGGCTCTGCGGCCTCTCCCATCCATTAATTAGCTGTGCTTCGGTCGGGCTAACCCTTGCGAATATCAGCGGTTCTTCGGCCGTTTCCGGCCCAATCGGTCTGCTGGCCCCCGGTATCGGGCGGGCACGGCAGCGAAACTGTCAAAAGTCACCCCACGCCGGTCGGGCGTTACGGGACTTATCCGGCTAGTTAAGGGCTTTACGGGGTGAAACACAATGGTCAATCGAATGAGCAACAGTCAAATGCGCTTTATCCCCGGTCGGTTGACAAGGTGCATGGGCTTGGAAACATTCAGACTGTCGTGGCGGCTGTCGTCGGGCGACGCTATAGAATTGCCTTGCCGCCGATGCGGCCCAGAGTTTCAAAGGACCGCTTTCATGCCTAAATTTCTGCGCCCCGCGCTTTGTCTGACCCTTCTGGGCCTCGCCGCCTGTGATGAGATCGCCGTGGCCGACGACCCCGCAGCGCTGGCGGAATTGCGCGGGCAGAAAAGCTGTATCTCCGCGGTGGCCCAGCAAACCGGAGCGGCGGGGGTTGCGATCAATACCACCCGCCCGGTGGTTGAGCTTTACCGCCATATCGTAGATGTGCCCGGCGCGGCGAGCTGGTCTTGCATCACCGATCCGAATGGCAAAGCGGTCGAGATCGCAGAGCAGCGCAACGGTTAAGCCGCGCTGCTTGTGGGGCGCGGTCAGAGGTAATCTGACCGCTGCAACCCGTATTTCGCCATCTTCTCGTTCAACGTCCGGCGCGGCAGGCAAAGCTCGTCCATCACGCTGGCGATCGAGCCCTTGTGGCGGCGCATGGTGTTGTCGATCAACATACGCTCAAAGGCTTCGACATATTCCTTCAGCGGCTTGCCCTCGGTGGTCATCACCGGCTGCATTTCGTCATGGTCGCTCATCAACAGCGAGGCGATGGTGCCCGAGCCACGGCGCGATTGCAGCACGGCGCGTTCGGCGACGTTGATGAGTTGGCGCACATTGCCGGGCCAAGGCGCTTGCAACAGCTGTGCCGCCTCTTGTGCGCTGACCTGAGGCGCTTCGCAACCGTATTCATCCGCGAATTGATCGCTCAACCGGGTGAAGAGCGTCAGAATATCTTCGCCCCGCTGGCGCAGCGGGGGCACGGTGATGCGCAGCGCCGCCAGACGATAAAACAGGTCCGAGCGCAGCGCGTCTTCCGAGGTGCGCCCTGCCTCTTGCAGGTTCGAGATGGCAACGATCCGCGTCTCCGCCGGGGTGCCCTGCTCGTTGATCGCGCTCAGCAGCCGGGCTTGGAGTTGCTCGGACAGCGCTTCGATATCCTCCAAAACCAAAGTGCCGCCGCGGGCCTCTTCGATGGCGGGCAGTTGCGCGTCTTCGGGCTGCATCGGGCCGAAAAGCCGTTTGGCCAGCGCCTCTTCCTCCAAGGCGCCGCAGGAGACGAGCACGAATTTCTTGCCCGCCCGCGAGCCTACGGCGTGCAGCGCATGGGCGACCAAAGTCTTGCCCGTCCCGGTTTCCCCATCGATCAGCACATGCCCATCGGCCTGCCCCAGATCGAGAATATCCTCGCGCAGGCGTTCCATCACCGGGGATTGGCCGATCAGCTTTTTCATCAACTGGCCGCCGTCTGACAGTTCACGCCGCAGGGCGCGGTTGTCCATCACCAGCCGCCGCGCGTTGGTGGCTTTCTTAGCCAACTCACTCATCCGGTCGGGGTTGAAGGGCTTTTCGAGGAAATCGAACGCGCCCACCCGCATCGCCTCAACCGCCATCGGCACATCGCCATGGCCGGTGATCATAATGACCGGCAGGGCCGAGTCGCTGCCCATGAGTTTTTTCAGAAACTGCATCCCGTCCATGCCCGGCATCTTGATGTCGGAAATGACGATGCCCGGATAATCGGGCCCCAATGTCTTGAGCGCGTCCTCGGCGCTGCCGAAAGTTTCCGTGTCATAACCCGAAAGGGCCAGCCACTGGCTGATCGACTGCCGCATGTCCTGTTCATCATCTACAATCGCGATTTTCATTGCCTGAGCCATGCGTTCACTCCGCCGCTTCTATCTTCGTTTCATCTGCCAATATGGGCAGCTGCATTTCAAATACAGCGCCACCGTTCTGTCCGTTGCGCGCCGTCAGCCTCCCGCCGAGGTCGTTGACGATCCCCGATGAAATGGCAAGACCCAGCCCCACGCCATCGCCGGGCTGTTTGGTCGTGTAGAAAGGTTCGAACAGCGCGTCCAAGTCTTCGATCCCCGGGCCATTGTCGCGCACGGTCAATGTCGCCGTCTCCCCCGCTGATAGTATAATGTCCACCTGAGGGTTTCGTTCCGATTTTGTTGCGTCCAATGCGTTTCTTAACAGGTTTACCATAACTTGCTCGATCCGCATACGGTCTCCCATCACCATGACGGGATTATCGGGTAGAATCCGGCTGATCTGGACCTGTCGTTGGCGCAATTGTGGCTCCATCATCGACAAGGATGAGGCCAAGGCCGCGCCCATATCCACCGGAGAGAAGGCCTCCTGCCCCTTGCGGGCATAGGATTTCAGCTGCCGGGTGATTGCGCCCATCCGTTCGATCAGGTCGTCGATCCGCCCAAAGGACGACAGCGCCTCATCCTGCCGGTTACGATTGAGCAACAAACGCGCGCCCGCCAGATAGGTCTTCATCGCGGCAAGCGGTTGGTTCAACTCATGGCTCACAGCGGCGGACATCTCACCCAAGGCAGCGAGTTTCGATGACTGTTCAAGGGTCTGCTCGGCCACGGCGAGGGTCTGTTGCACGCGCTTTCGTTCGGCAATCTCACGTTGCAGGGCGAGGTTCAGCGCCCTGAGTTTGGCCGATTCCCGTTGGAAGATCGCCAGCCTTCCGGCCGTGCGGCGGCTGAGGAAGTAGAATGCCAAAGCCAGCAGGATCGCAAAACCCATCACCTCAAGCGCCAGCACGCCGTTCACCTTTTCGCGGACCGAGGCATAGGTGGTGTAGCTGCTCATCCGCCAGCCCCGGAACGGAATCCGGTTTTCCAGACGCATCACCGCTTCGCCCTGCAAATAGGCGTCGGGGGCAGCGCGGTCCAATCGGTGGTGGCTTGGATGGCGCGCTCAATGGCGCTTTGCGGCGTGTGGTTGGCCAAGGCTTCGGGTTCGGTCAGCCCGCGCCAGCGCGGCTCGGTGGCGAGAATGATCTGCCCGGTGCTGTCCATGACAATCACCGCATCGGAAATCCCGGCCCATGCGCGCTCGAACTTCTGCAAGTCGACCTCGACCGCGATCACGCCAAGGGTCGTGCCGCCCGACTGCATGCGCCGCGAATAGAGGAAACGATAGCCGCCCTGCTCCCGCTCAATCGTTGAAAAGATTGTGGCGTTGGAGCGGATGGCGTCGACGAAATAGGGCTCGGATTTATGCGCAGAGCCCAAACGGTTGCGGTCGGTCGCCGCAACGGTACGCCCGTCGATGTCATAAAGCATCAAGGAGGCCGCGCCGATCTCTTCCACGAAGGAGATAAGCCGCTGCGTCGACAGGGAATAATCCGCCGTTTGCAGCGCCCCGATCAAGGTGGGATCACGCGCCAAAAGCTGCGGGACGATGGCATTCTGGCGCAGTTCCGCCAGCAGGTTGCCGCTATAAAGCGCGATGCGCAGTTCGGCGCGGTTGCGGGTGCTTTCGGTAAAACGGTCGGTCAGCAGTTTGTTGGTGATCGAAATGGTCACCACGGCGAGGATCATCAGCGCCGCGATGGCGAACCGCACCCGCCAGGATACGGCCATGCTATTGCCTTCGGAACCGGATGTATCACTCATCGCGGCAACCTACGCGCTCTGCGCGCCGCACTCAAGTCAGGCGGTTTGCAAAGCACCGGTCAATGCGCGGAAGAGCGCCGCCCCATCCGTATTGCCATGCGCCGCTTCCGCCGCCCGCTCAGGATGCGGCATCATGCCCAGCACCCGGCGGTTTTCCGACAGGATGCCCGCGATATCATCGCGCGCGCCATTGGGGTTCTCGGCATAGCTGAAGGCCACGCGATCTTCGCCGCGCAGTTTCGCAATCGTCTCGTCATCCGCGAAATAGTTGCCGTCGTGGTGGGCGATCGGAATGTCGATGGCCTGACCGGCGGTGTAGCCGCTGGTGTAATCGCTCGCCGTAGTCGCAACCTTCAGACCAACGGTTTTGCATATGTATTTCAATCCCGCGTTCCGCAGCAACGCGCCCGGCAGCAGGCCGGTTTCGGTCAACACCTGAAAACCGTTGCAGATGCCCAGCACATAGCCGCCCCGTTCCGCATGGGCGGCCACTGTGCGGCAGATCGGCGAATTCGCGGCGATGGCCCCGCAGCGCAGGTAATCGCCATAGGAGAACCCGCCGGGAATGCCTACAATATCAACGCCTTGCGGCAGTTCGCTGTCCTTATGCCAGACCATGGAGACCTTGGCGCCCGCGGCTTTGAAAGCCACGGCAAGGTCGCGGTCGCAATTGGACCCGGGAAAGACAACCACCGCTGCGTGCATCAGGCCAGCTCCACCGAATAGGATTCGATCACCGTATTGGCCAAGAGCTTTTCGCACATGGCGTTTACATCGGCCTCGGAGGTGCCTTCGGCGAGGTCAAGTTCGATCACCTTGCCCTGACGCACACCGTTCACCCCGTCAAAGCCCAAGGCTCCGAGCGCGTGGCGAACCGCTTCGCCCTGAGGGTCGAGCACCCCGTTCTTCAGCATCACATGCACCCGTGCTTTCATGGCGCGACACCCCTTTGTAATATCTGCAAATTAAACGGCGAAGCCGCGTTAATTGATCAGCGTCGGCTTGGTCACCGGCGCATTGTTCTTGGGCATGACGCCAAGGCGTTTGGCCACTTCGGTATAGGCATCGGTGAGCGAGCCCAGATCGCGGCGGAACACGTCTTTATCGAGCTTCTGACCCGTTTCGATGTCCCACAGGCGACAGCTGTCAGGGCTTATCTCATCGGCGACGATCAGACGCTGGAAATCACCGTCGTAAACGCGGCCAATCTCGATCTTGAAGTCCACCAGCTTGATGCCGACGGCCATCATCACGCCCGACATGAAGTCATTGACCCGCAGCGCAAGGCTCAGGATATCGTCCATGTCTTGCTGGCTGGCCCAGCCGAATGCGGCGATATGCTCTTCTGTCACCAGCGGATCGCCGAGCGAGTCGTCCTTGTAGCAATATTCGACAATCGGGCGCGGCAATTGCGTGCCCTCTTCGATGCCAAGGCGCTTGGACATGGAACCGGCGGCGTAGTTGCGCACGATCACTTCCAGCGGAATGATCTCAACCTGCCGCACGAGCTGTTCGCGCATGTTCAGGCGTTTGATGAAATGCGTCGGCACGCCGATGCTGTTCAGGCCAGTCATAAAGAACTCGGACAGGCGGTTGTTCAACACGCCCTTGCCTTCGATCGTGGCTTTCTTCTCGGCGTTAAAGGCCGTGGCATCGTCTTTGAAATATTGAACGATCGTACCGGGCTCGGGACCTTCATAGAGGATCTTTGCCTTGCCTTCGTAGATCTTGTTGCGCCGGGCCATGGGCATCCTTTCCAACAGGGGCCGGGAACATCCCCGCCGCTTGCGCTTCTCTTAGTGCAAGCACCCCGCTGCTGCAAGCATGGCCCGCCACCTTTGCCCCACCACTTGCGAGAACGGGCAGGCGTTCGCATATCAAACGGGTAACAACAGCAATCGGAGACCCGCCATGAGCAACTTTGACGACCGCGCAAATGCCTTTGAAAGCAAGTTCGCCCACGACGCGGACATGCAATTCCGCGCCGAGGCGCGGCGCAACAAGCTTCTGGGCCTCTGGGCTGCTGAACTTTTGGGCAAATCCGGCAGCGATGCCGAGGACTATGCCAAAGAGGTCGTGAAATCCGATTTCGAAGAGGCGGGCGACGAAGACGTTTATCGCAAAGTCTCGGGCGATCTGGGCGACCGCGCGGATGAGGCGACGATCCGCAGCAAGATGCAAAGCCTAATGGCCGAGGCCAAGGCGCAGCTGCTGAGCGAGACAAGCTGACACTCTGCGCCCCGGTCTCGGCATCGGGGCGCAGCCTCTCCGCCTGCCCTCATAATGAAGATGAATATTATGAGATTGCCCCCAAGTGGCCAGCGTGACATCAGGCGAAATTCCCAGACCCAACAGGAGCCCCCATGAGCAACGCATTCACCGATCTTCTCGCTGAAAAGGGCACATTGCTCGCCGATGGGGCCACGGGCACCAATCTGTTCAACATGGGTCTGATGTCGGGCGATGCGCCCGAATTGTGGAACACCGACGAGCCTGCCAAGATCACCAAGCTCTACCGTTTCGCAGTGGATTCGGGCAGCGATCTCTTCCTGACCAATTCCTTCGGCGCCAATGCCGCCCGTCTCAAGCTGCACGACGCGCAGAACCGCGTGCATGAGCTGAGCCGCGTCTCTGCCGAACTGGCGCGCGAGGTGGCCGATACCGCCGAGCGTAAGGTGATCGTTGCAGGCTCCGTCGGCCCCACGGGTGAGATCATGGAGCCTGTGGGCACCCTGTCGCATTCCCTCGCCGTTGAGATGTTCCACGAGACCGCCGATGGGCTCAAGGCCGGCGGTGCCGATATCGGCTGGCTAGAGACGATCAGCGCTCCCGAAGAATACCGCGCCGCTGCTGAGGGGTTCCAGCTTGCCGGTCTGCCGTGGTGTGGCACGATGAGCTTTGACACCGCGGGCCGCACGATGATGGGGCTGACCTCCGAAGGGATGGTCGACTTGGTGCATGGGCTCGACAACATGCCGCTGGCCTATGGGGCCAACTGCGGCACCGGCGCCTCTGACCTGCTGCGCACCGTGCTTGGCTTTGCCGCGAAGAACGGCACGCTGCCGATCATCTCGAAAGGCAACGCAGGCATCCCGAAATACGTCGAAGGCCACATCCACTATGACGGCACGCCCGAGTTGATGGCACGCTACGCGGTGATGGCCCGCAACGCAGGCGCAAGCATCATCGGCGGCTGCTGCGGCACCCTGCCTGAGCATCTGGTCGCCATGCGCGAGGCGCTCGACAGCACCGAAAAAGGCCCGGCCCCCACGCTGGAGCAGATCCGCGAAGAGATCGGTGATTTCTCTTCCGAAAGCGATGGCACCGATGGCCAAGGCCCGACGCGCGCGCCGCGCCGCGGGCGTCGCCGGGGCTGAGGCTCAGAACAAGCTCAATTGATCGCCCTTTTCGGAGGGCGGTCGAAACAGATCGCAGCGCAGCGGTACGCCAGAACGGGCCAACCCCAGACGCTTCACCGCCAGATCAAAGCGTTGCGCCACCATCTGCGCATATGGCCCCTCGCCCCGCATCCGCTTATGCCAGCCCGCGTCATATTCCTTGCCGCCATGCATATCGCGCAAGCGCGCCATGATCCGACCGGCCCGGTCGGGGTAATGGGTGGCGAGCCAGTCCTGCACCAGCGGCGACACCTCTCGCGGCAGGCGCAGCATGATCCAGCTTGCGTGCCGCGCGCCGGCCTCGCGCCCGGCGGTCAGGATCGCCTCCAACTCCGGGTCGGTCAGCGCCGGGATCATCGGCGATGCCATGATCCGCACCGGGATCCCTGCTTCCGACAGCTTTCGGATCACCTGCAACCGCCGCTGCGGCGCGGGCGCGCGCGGCTCCATCAAGCGGCTCAGCTTTGCGTCGAGCGTGGTCACCGAAATGCCGACCGCCGCCAATCCGCGCCCTGCCATGTCGCCCAAGATGTCGATGTCGCGTTCGATCAGGCTGCCCTTGGTGACAATCGCGACCGGGTGATTGAACGCGGCTAACACTTCGAGACATTCTCGCATGATGCCATGGGTCTTTTCGATCGGCTGATAGGGATCGGTGTTGGTGCCGATGGCGATGGGCGCGACCTGATAACGCTTCGACCGCAGTTCCCGCGCCAGAACGTCCGGCGCTTCGGGGCGGGCGATCAACTGCGTCTCGAAATCCAAGCCCGGCGACAGGCCGAGGTAGGCATGGCTGGGACGCGCGAAACAGTAGACGCAGCCGTGTTCGCAGCCGCGATAGGGGTTGATCGAGCGGTCAAAAGGCAAATCCGGCGAGCGGTTGTAGGTGATCACCCGGCGCGGCACTTCGATGCTGGTCTGGGTGCGCAGCACCGGAAGCACCTCGTCACGCGCCCAACCGTCATCTTCGGCGACGCGGGTATGACGCTCAAACCGGCCCGCATCATTGCTGCCTGCCGCGCGGCCAAGCACGCGGAATCGCTGGTCTTCCCTATCCATGAAAGAAGGTTAGAACATTGCGCGAACATCAGCAAGTAACCTCGTGCAAACCCTTGTCCTTACACCGCAAAAAGCAGTAGTTTGCCCCCAAGGCGTCGCGCAAGGCGCGGCCGATGTCGCAAACCGCGACCCCGGCGCTAACATTCCGTGAGACAAGGGCTCAAGTGTCATGCACCTGCACGCCCAGCAGAAGGAAACACCATGTCGGAAGAAGACGATATCATCCTGGCCGAGTTGGACGACGAAGAACTGGTCCAGCAGATGTTCGATGACCTGTATGACGGTCTCAAGGAAGAGATCGAAGAAGGGGTGCAAATCCTGCTCGACCGCGGCTGGGAACCCTATGAGATCCTGACCAAGGCGCTTGTCGGCGGCATGACCATTGTCGGGGCCGATTTCCGCGATGGGATCCTCTTTGTGCCCGAGGTGCTGCTGGCCGCCAATGCGATGAAGGGCGGCATGGCCATCCTCAAGCCGCTGCTTGCGGAAACTGGCGCGCCGCGCGTGGGCAAGATGGTGATCGGCACCGTCAAAGGCGACATTCACGACATCGGCAAGAACCTCGTCGGCATGATGATGGAAGGCGCGGGTTTCGAGGTTGTCGATCTGGGGATCAACAACGCGGTCGAAGCCTATCTCGAAGCGCTCGAAGCGGAAAAGGCCGATATCCTTGGCATGTCCGCCCTGCTGACCACGACCATGCCCTATATGAAAGTGGTGATTGACACGCTGGTCGAACAGGGCAAGCGCGACGACTATATCGTGTTGGTCGGTGGCGCGCCCCTGAACGAGGAATTCGGCAAGGCCATCGGGGCCGATGCCTATTGCCGGGATGCCGCCGTGGCGGTGGAAACCGCGAAAGACTGGATGGGCCGTCGACATAATTCGGCCAACGCCTGAGCCTCTCGCCCCTGCCCGCTTGGCTTAACACGCGGTGACATGCGATGGTATCGGCATGGATGACACAGTGCTGCCAGATGACCGGACCCTGACCCAAGACGGGCTCGCGCCCACCCGCGCGGGCCGTATCTTGCTGATCGCCTGCGGGGCGCTGGCGCGTGAGATTTTGGATCTGAAAGCCGCCAATGGTTGGACCCATCTGGATCTGACCTGCCTGCCCGCGAAATATCACCTTTACCCGGAAAAGATTACCCAAGCGGTGCGTGATACGGTCGCCAAACACCGTGCGGATTACGACGATTTCTTTGTTGTCTACGCCGATTGCGGCACGGGCGGTGGGCTGGAACGCGCCTGCGCAGAACTCGGCGTGCAAATGGTCGCCGGGCCGCATTGCTACAGTTTTTTCCAAGGCAACGATAGCTTCGCCAAATCCGCCGAAGATGAGATCACCACCTTCTATCTCACCGATTTTCTGGTCCGGCAGTTCGACGCTTTCATCATCAAACCCATGGGCCTCGACCGGCATCCCGAGCTGCGCGACATGTATTTCGGCAATTACGAGAAATTGGTCTATCAGGCGCAGACAGATGACCCGGCGCTGACCGAAAAGGCCCAAGACTGCGCCGCGCGGCTTGGCCTCGCGTTCGAGCGGCGATTCACGGGGTACGGGGATTTAAAGAGCGCGTTGCGCGCCCTCTGAGCGTTAGGCTTCCTGCGCTGCCGTTTCGCGCACCCGCTCGATCATCGCGCGCAATCCGTTCGAGCGCTGTGCCGAGAGGTGGTCGTTCAACCCCAGCCGCGCCAGTTCCGCCTTGGCATCGACCCCGCCCACCTCACTAGGTGTCAAGCCGTTGTAAAGCTTGCGCAAAACCGCGATCAGCCCTGAGACGATCATCGCGTCGCTGGCACCGTCGAAATGCAGTTTCCCGCCCTCGAACTGTGCGTGCAGCCAGACCTGAGAGGCGCAGCCGTCGACCTTGGTCGCAGGGACGCGCAGCGGCTCGGGCAGCGGCTCCATCGCTTTGCCAAGGTCGATCACATGGCGATAACGGTCTTCCCAATCGTCCAAAAACTCGAAATCCTCGACCAGTTCTTCAAAGGCGGGCGTGGCCATCTGTGCACTCTCTTCGGGTGAATTCCATTGCCTGACAGGTAGGATGCCCATGGGCAAAGGTCCACCCCCTTCCCAAGGCTGGCGGGATGGGGTAGCACAAGGCAAGTAAACTTAACGGCGGTTCCCATGCGCAAGACAATCCTCGCTCTTTTGGCTTCGACCCTTTTGGTATCCGCCTGCGGCACGGTCCGTGACAGTCGCATCAATCCGTTGAATTGGTTCGGCCCTGCCCGTTCGGTAGAGGCCGCCCCGGCGGAGAGCACGAACCCCCTGATCCCGCAGCGCAGCGGGCTGTTTGCGCGGCGCGCGGTTGAGGTCGATACCTATGAGGGGCGCCCCTTTGAGCAGATCACCGATTTGACCATCGAGCCGGTGCCGGGCGGTGCGATTCTGCGCGCCACGGGGCTGGCGGCACGCCAAGGCATCTACAAAGTGCGCCTGACCCCCGCGACGCCGGATGAGACGCCCGTCGACGGTGTTCTGACCTATCGTTTGGAAGGGGTCCGGCCCGACAAGGCCACCCCGCAAGGCAGCCGCCCCACCCGCGAAGTGATTGCCGGGCGTCGCCTGACCGATCAGAAGCTGGCCGGGGTGCGTGAGATTCGCGTCGAAGGGCAGCTAAACGCGCTGGTCTCTCGCCGCTAAGATGCCGCATGCCCTCTATTGAGAAAGAGCCGCCCCTAATTGGGCGGCTCTTTTCGTTTCAGACTTTGACGGCTTTCACGTCATTGCCATCAGCGGCCAAGGCGATCTTGCCCTCGCAGAGCAGCAGCGCATCGGCGCCAAAGACCTCATGCCGCCAGCCGCGCAGTGCCTGCACGTCACGCTCCCCCGCCGAGAGCATGTCGAGATCGCTGGCCGAGGCGATGAGCTTGGCCGCGACGCCCGCGCTTTCGGTCTTGGCCTTGAGCAGCACGCGCAGAAGATCGGCCAGCGCCGGGTTCACCTGCAACTTGTCGCGCTTGCGGTCGGGCTGGGGCATGTCGGCAGGCTTGCAGGCCACACCTGCGGCGACCGCTTTCAGGATGCCTTCGGCGATTTCGCCTTTGCGGGCCTCGCGCAGCAGCAGCCGGGCGCGGTTCAACTCTTCGCCATTCGAGGGCTTGAGGCTCGCCAATTCGACCAGCGCGTCATCCTTGAACACCCGGTTGCGCGGGATGTTTCGGTTGCGGGCGTAATCCTCACGGAAGGCCGCCAACTCACGGACAATCGCCAGAAACTTGGGCGAATTGGTCCGGGTCTTGACCCGTTTCCACGCGTCCTGCGGTTGGGTGACATAGGTATCGGGGCTGAGCAGCGTCTCAAGCTCTTCGGCCACCCACCGCGCGCGTCCGGTCTGTTCAAGCTTGCGGGCCAGAAATTCGTAGATTTGGCGCAGATGGGTCACGTCGGCCAGCGCATAGGTCTTCTGCGCCTCGGTCAGCGGGCGGCGCGACCAATCGGTGAAACGCGAGGTTTTGTCGAGCGACTGATGCGCGATCTTGCGCACCAAAGTCTCATAACCCACCTGTTCCCCAAAGCCGCAGACCATCGCGGCGACCTGCGTGTCGAACAGCGGCTTGGGGAAGACTTTGGCATCGACATAGAAGATCTCAAGATCCTGCCGCGCGGCGTGGAAGACCTTGACCACCGAGGTGTCGCGGAACAGATCGTACAGCGGTTCAAGCGAGATGCCATCGGCCAAAGGGTCGACCAACACGGCGTTGCTGTCATCGGTGCCGGGCATGGCAAGCTGAACAAGGCAGAGTTTGGAATAATAGGTCCGCTCACGCAGGAATTCCGTGTCGACGGTCACGTAATCATGGCGCGCAGCCTCTTCACAGAATAGCGCGAGGTCGGCGGTCGTGGTGATGGTTTTCATATATGCTCTTTGACATGTTGCACGCCCGGTCATCGGGCTTTGCCAAAGAGGTACATCACGCGGGCGGGTTTGACCAGCGTCAGCCCGTGAGCAAGACCGGCTCCCGCTCACCAGCGGCGAAACGGCGCAGCACGGCGGGGTAGAGGCGGTGTTCCTGTACCAAGACCCGTTCGGCCAAACTTTCGGCCGTGTCGCCGGGCAGAACGGGGATGCGCGCCTGACCGAGGATCGGACCGTCGTCGAGTGCGGCGGTCACCTCATGCACGGTGCAGCCATGTTCGGTATCGCCAGCCTCCAGCGCGCGGGCATGGGTGTGCAGGCCGCGGTATTTCGGCAATAGCGAGGGGTGGATGTTGATCATCCGCCCCGCCCAGGCATCGGTAAATCCTTCGGTCAATTTACGCATGAAACCGGCAAGGCAGATGATGTCGGGCGCATGGGCCTCAAGCGCAGCGCTAAGCGCCGCCTCAAAAGCCGGGCGGTCTTTGCCGAAGGGGCGGTGATCGACCACTTCGGTCGCGATCCCCTGCCCCTGTGCCCAAGCGATCCCCCCGCATCCGCGTTGTTGGACAGCACCAGACAGGGGCGGCCCGCATGGTCGCCGGTCATATCCTCGACCAGCGCCCGCATATTGGAGCCGGCGCCCGAGACGAAAATCGCAACCCGCTTGGTCAAAGCAGCGCGCCGGAATAGGTGACGCCATTGCCAGTGGTGATGCGGCCAATCTCAATGGCGGCATGGCCATCCTCGGCAAAGGCGGCTTTGGCGGCCTCGACCTTATCGGGGGAGACAACGGCGACCATGCCAATCCCGGCGTTGAAGGTCTTGAGCAACTCGGCCTCGGCCATGCCGCCTTGGGCAGCCAGCCATTTGAAGACCGGCGGCAATTCCCATGCGTTCAGGTCGATCTCGGCGGCGAGGCCCACGGGCAGCACGCGCGGCAGGTTCTCGGTCAGGCCACCGCCGGTGATATGCGCAAGAGCCGAGACGGCATCCGCGCGCAGAGCCGCCACAGCGCCTTTGACGTAGAGTTTCGTGGGGGTGAGCAGCGCATTGCCCAGATCACCTTCGCCCCATGGGCAATCGTCACCCCAGCCCAAACCGCTGCGCTCGACAATCTTCCGCACGAGGCTGTAGCCGTTGGAATGCACCCCGTCGCTCGGCAGACCCAAGAGCACGTCGCCCTCTTTCACGTCCCGCGGCAGCTCGGTCCCGCGTTCCATCGCGCCGACCGAGAAACCAGCGAGATCGAAGTCGCCTGCGTGATACATGCCCGGCATTTCAGCCGTCTCGCCCCCGATCAAGGCACAACCGGAATCGGCGCAGCCCTTGGCGATGCCTTCGATGATCCGCGCGGCGCTGTCGAGCTCCAGTTTGCCGGTGGCGAAATAGTCGAGGAAGAAGAGCGGCTCGGCCCCCTGACAGACTAGATCGTTGACGCACATGGCGACCAGATCGATTCCGATACTGTCGACATTGCCGGTGTCGATCGCGATGCGCAGCTTGGTGCCCACACCGTCTGTCGCGGCGACCAGCACCGGATCGGTGAAGCCTGCGCCTTTGAGATCGAACAGCGCACCAAAGCCGCCGAGGCCGGACATGACACCGGGCCGCGCGGTGGATTTCGCCGCCGGTTTGATCCGCTCCACAAGCGCATTGCCTGCATCAATATCCACGCCTGCTTCGGCATAGGTGATTCCGTTGTCGGATTTCGTCATGGTCATGGCCCCCGGCGCGCATTTTCCCTTGCGCGCGGAGTTAGAGTATTGCGCCGCCCACTGCAATCATTTGGTGCAGCTAATGTCTTGACGCTCGGCCTGCGGCGTCATACCCAAACGCTCATGGCGGGCCTGTAGCTCAATTGGTTAGAGCAGAGCGCTCATAACGCTTTGGTTGCGGGTTCAAGTCCTGCCGGGCCTACCATACTTCCGCCCCCGCCTTTCGTGGCCTTCACCGTTTGGCGCTGACGTGCCAGTTCACCTGCATCTCAACCACCGTCTCACCCGCCTCGTTCTGGATGTCGACCGCCACGTCAAAGGCGACTTTTCCGTCTTCTTGCAGCGCGCTCAACAGGTCGGCCCCGGGGCGCGAGGTTTTGGCATAGGCGGTCAGCGTGCCTTCGGCGATCTTATTGAAGGTGATCTGCCCCATGGCCGCCACGGGGCGCATGTCCATGATCACCGGCGCAATAGCCCCGGCCATGGCGGCCCCCGATGCGGCTTCGCCCAGCGTGAACATTGCGCCCGCGTGCTGCGTGCCGATGTGGTTCGAGGTCTCATGCCGCTGCACCAATTCGGCGCTGGCGGTGCCGTCTCCGATCTCAAGCAGTTTCACCCCGACATGGGCGGCAAAGGGCACGGCCGTGTCGAGATGGGCTTTGATCATGTCATAGGGGGTCATCGCTGCGCTCCGTATTAGGGTCACCTCACTGTGGCAAAGACGGGCGCGTCGCACAATCATGCCGCCGGGTCACCGCGCGATGACGATATCGGCGCGCAGCCCGCCAAGGCGGTCCGATTCCCCAAGCCGCAGCACCCCGCCATGGGCGCGGGCGATGTCGGAGGCGATGGCAAGGCCAAGCCCCACGCCGCCGCCCTTGTCCTGATTGCGCGCAGGATCAAGCCGCGAGAAGGGCCGCGTCGCCTCGTCCCGCCGCGCTTCTGGGATGCCGGGGCCGTCGTCTTCGACCCGGATGCGCAGGGTGCGATCACTCAGCATGACCGAGACTTCGGCCTGCGTGCCATAGCGCACGGCGTTGGAGATCAGATTGTCCACCGCCCGGCGCATCGCCACTTTGCGGAGCTTCACGATCCCCTCGCCTGCGCCCTCGGGCGGCAGCAGCGTGACCCTGCGCCCGGCCCGCTGCGCGTCTTCGACGATGGCGCTGACGAAACCATGCGGGGCCACCTCTTCGGGCTCGCCCTCGGCGGCGCCCTTGGCGAAGTTCAGGAATTCGTCCAGCATCCGCTGCATATCATCGACATCGGCCAGCAGCGGGGCTGCGTCCTCCTCGTCGATCATCGACAGGCCGAGGCGCATGCGGGTCAGCGGCGTGCGCAGGTCGTGGCTCACGCCTGAGAGCATCAGCGTGCGCTGCTCGATCTGCCGCTCGATCCGGGCGCGCATGTCGACAAAAGCATTGCCCGCCGCACGGACTTCGATGGCGCCGGTGGGGGTATAAGGCTCATGCCGCCCCGGCCAAAGGCCTCCGCCGCGCGGGCCAGACGTTTGATCGGGCGCAGCTGATTGCGCAGATAGATCGTAGCGATATAGCTCAAAAGTACGCCGAAAAACACGGTGTAGACGAAAAGCTGATGCGGGTTCGAGGCCGAGATGCGCCGCCGCTCGAACTGGATGCGCAGCGGTCCGTGCACGCTTTCTATATAGAGCACGACGAAATCGTCATCGCTGAGGTCCACCGCTTCGATCCCGTCCATCTTGCTGCGCAGCCGCGGGATGAGCACGCGGCCCGAATAATCGTACCACAGCATGCTGTCTTCTTCGGGCAGCGGACGGTTGGCAGGGGTCACCACGAAATCAAGCGGACCCGCCCGCGCCTCAACCGCCGTGGGCACGGATTGCGCATCGGGGGCCGTGCCGACCGCCAGCATGACCAGTTCCAGTTCCCGCAGGACCGTATCGGTCATCTGGCCGGTGACACCTTCGAAATGTCTCTGCGCAAAGATCACCACGACGACCAACTGCAAAAACACCACTGGTAACAGCAGGATCAGCGCGGCGCGTCCATAGATGCCGCGCGGCACATATCGTTTGAGCCAGGCAAAATTCATGGCTAGACCTTAGCCAGCCCCCTGCCCCAGCGAAAGGTGAATCCATGCTGCCGCCCGACAACTTCGACCCCGAGATTGGCCTCGCCGAAACCTTGGAACCCGGGCTGCGGCGGATCGTGGCGCCCAACCCCTCGCCGATGACCTATCGCGGCACCAATACCTATCTTTTGGGCGAGACTGATGTGGCGGTGATCGACCCCGGCCCCGACAGCCCCGCACATCTTGAGGCGATCCTCTCCGCGATCCAGCCCGGGCAGCGGATCAGCCATATCATCGTGACCCATACGCATCTGGATCACTCCCCCCTTGCCCGACCGCTGGCCGCGCGTACGGGGGCCGAGGTCTGGGCCTTTGGTGAGGCCACGGCGGGCCGTTCGGCGGTGATGCAGGGGCTGGCCGAGGCGGGGCTGATGGGCGGCGGCGAAGGTGTGGACCACCGCTTTCGCCCCGATCACACTTTGGCCGATGGGGAGCTGCTGAAGGCAGACGGCTGGACGCTGGAAGTGCTGCACACGCCGGGCCATATCGGCAATCACGTCAGCCTCGCTTGGGGGGATGCCTGTCTGACCGCGGATCACGTCATGGGCTGGGCGACCTCCCTCGTCTCGCCCCCGATGGGGATTTGACCGATTTCATGGCCTCTTGTGAAAAGCTGGGCGCGCGGCAATGGCGGGTGTTCTACCCCGGTCACGGCGCCCCGGTGAGCGATCCCAACGCGCGGCTCGACTGGTTGGTCGCGCATCGTCGCGCGCGGGAGATGTCGATCCTCGACGCGCTGGCTGCCGGGCCAGCGACGGCGGAGGACCTCGCCCGCGCCATCTATACCGAAACGCCTGCCGCGCTTTTGGGGGCGGCCACCCGAAACGTGCTGGCGCATCTGGTCGATCTGACAGGCCGGGGGCGCGTGGCCCCAGAGGGCACCTTGCAGGCAGAGGCGCGTTTCAGTCTCAACTCATAGGGGAATGCGGGCCTTTCCGTCGCAAAATCGCAACAAATGCCCCATTCTGGGCGCAATCTGGCCCCTTTATGGACCCGAACCGCGCCCAAGCTGGTTGCGGGGGTGAGAGACATCAAACCCCAGCGAGCAGCAAAGGAGCTACCCGATGGCCCGACTTGACAGAACGCCGCAACCGCAGAAACCAAAGCCTGCGCCGAAGCCGAACGGCACCTCGGCCCAACCGCCGCAGCGCCCTACGCCGCTGATTACCGACTACGCCAGTCTTTGAACGGCGCTCCCCGCGCACCGGATGGGGCCGGTGGATGGGGGAACTTTGGGGCCGGACCATGCGTTTGCCGGCTAGAGCAACACGCAAGGAAAGATATGAAACCCCATACCCCCTCTCACGAGGCTGACCTCGCCCGTCTGCGCCGTTTGGCCGTCAGCATGGACAGCGCCTATAAGCTGCCGATCGTCGGCGTGCGGATGGGATGGGATTCGATTCTGGGCCTCGTGCCGGTGGTGGGCGATACGCTCGCCCTTCTGCCCGCAGCCTATATTTTGAAAGAATCGCACCGTATGGGCGCGCCGAAAAGTGTGCTGGCGAAAATGCTGGTGAACACCGGGGTCGACTATGTGATCGGCTCCGTCCCGCTGGTCGGTGACCTCTTCGATATCGGTTGGAAGTCGAAGCTGCGCAACGTCGACTTGCTGGAGCGTCACCTGAAAGACCAGGCTGCTAAAGCCCCGCCGATGGGCAATGTCGAAGGGCGCATGTCCTCACACCACCCGACGCTCAACAACTGATTGCCAAAGAAAAAGGGCCGCCCCAAGGCGACCCTTTCAGTCTTTCCGAAGAACGGGTGGCTTAGCCGACCAGCTCCAGACCGGAGAAGAAGTATGCGATCTCAACCGCTGCGGTTTCCGGCGCGTCGGAACCGTGGACGGAGTTTTCGCCAACGCTTTCAGCGAATTCTGCGCGGATGGTGCCCTCTGCCGCATCGGCAGGGTTGGTCGCGCCCATCACTTCGCGGTTCTTCGCGATGGCGTTTTCACCTTCGAGAACCTGAGCTACGATCGGCGCGGAAGCCATGAACTCGCACAGTTCGTCGTAGAAGGGACGCTCAGCGTGCACCTTGTAGAACTCGCCCGCCTGCGCTTTGGTCAGGTGGATGCGCTTTTGTGCGACAACGCGCAGGCCCGCGTCTTCGAATTTCTTGACGATGGCACCGGTCAGGTTGCGGCGGGTTGCGTCGGGCTTGATGATCGAGAAGGTGCGTTCGAGGGCCATTGGCTGTACTCCATAGCGGGTGTTGATTTGCGCGCTCCCTAGCATGGGGTCTGGCCCATGAAAAGCCGTGATTGACCTTCGGCCCCGCTTGCTCCAAACGGCTTTCATGTTACGCATTTCAGAAATCAACTACTCCGTCGAAGGCCGCCTGCTGTTCGAGGAAGCCTCCGCCGTGATCCCCGAGGGGCATAAGGTCGGCATCGTCGGGCGCAACGGCGCGGGCAAGACGACGCTGTTCAAAATAATCCGTGGTGAGCTGTCACTCGACAGCGGTGATATCTCTTTGCCCTCCCGCGCCAAGATCGGCGGTGTGGCACAAGAGGTGCCCTCGTCAGAGACCTCGCTCATCGACACGGTGCTGGAGGCCGACATTGAACGTGCCCGGTTGATGAAAGAGAGCGAGACCGCCGAAGACCCCGCCCGCATCGCGGACATCCAGACCCGTCTGGCCGATATCGACGCTTGGTCCGCCGAAGGCCGCGCGGCGTCGATCCTCAAGGGGCTTGGTTTCGACGACGAAGAACAGCAGATGCCCTGCTCCGCCTTCTCCGGCGGCTGGCGGATGCGCGTGGCGCTGGCCGCCGTGCTCTTTGCCCAGCCCGATCTGCTGCTTTTGGACGAGCCGACCAACTACCTCGACCTTGAAGGCGCGCTCTGGCTGGAAAGCTATCTGGCGAAATATCCCCATACGGTGCTGATCATCAGCCACGACCGCGGCCTGTTGAACCGCGCCGTGGGCGGCATCCTGCACCTCGAAGACCGCAAGCTGACCTATTACCAAGGCCCCTACGACCAATTCGCCCGCCAGCGCGCCGAGAAACGCGCGCTGCAGGCGGCGATGGCCAAGAAACAGCAGGCCCGGCGGGACCATATGCAGGCCTTCGTCGACCGTTTCAAGGCCAAGGCCAGCAAGGCCAAGCAGGCGCAATCGCGTCTGAAGATGATCGAGAAGATGGACATGATCACCGCACCCGAGGACGTGGCGCGCAAGGTCTTCACCTTCCCCGAGCCCGAGGAACTCTCGCCGCCGATCATCAATATCGAGAACGGCGCGGTCGGTTATACTGACGACATCCCGGTTCTCACGCGGTTGAATCTGCGGATCGACCAAGACGACCGCATCGCCCTTCTGGGCAAGAACGGTCAGGGCAAATCGACGCTGGCGAAACTCCTGTCGGACCGCTTGCCGCTGATGGCGGGGCGGCAGGTCAATTCCTCCAAGTTGCGCGTGGGTTTCTTCGCCCAGCATCAGGTGGACGAATTGATTGTCGAGGAAACCCCGCTGCAACACATGATCGCCGCCCGCCCCGGCGTGTTGCAATCGAAGCTGCGCGCGCAGCTTGCGGGCTTCGGCCTTGGCCCCGAACAGGCCGAGACCGAGGTCGGGCGGCTTTCGGGCGGCCAGAAGGCGCGTCTTTCGCTGCTCTTGGCAACGCTCCATGCGCCGCATCTGCTGATCCTCGACGAGCCGACCAACCACCTCGACATCGAAAGCCGCGAAGCACTGGTGGAAGCGCTGACGCGCTATTCGGGCGCGGTGATCCTCGTCAGCCACGACATGCACCTGCTGTCGTTGGTGGCCGATCGGCTGTGGCTGGTGTCGAAAGGCACGGTCAAACCCTATGAGGAAGACCTCGAAGCCTATCGCAAAATGCTGCTGACGCCGGAAAAGCCGGTCAGCAAGAACCCCGCCAAGCCGAAAGAATCCCCCAAGCCCAAACGCGCCAGCCGCGATGAGGTGTTGGCCCTGCGCAGCGAGGTCCGCAAGGCCGAAGCGCGGATGGAAAAGATCAACGAGATGCGCGACAAGCTCGCCAAGAAACTCGCCGATCCCGCGCTTTACGAGGACGCCAAAACCGGTGAGCTTGAGGTCTGGAACAAGAAATACGCCGAGGTGATGGAGGCGCTGGACCGCGCGGAATCGCTTTGGATGGGCGCACAGGAAAAGCTGGAGAAGGCCACTGCCTGACCCGTAAGCGTTCACTTTATCGCATCGCAGGGGTCGCCTCAGGGGCGGCCCTCGTGCATTCTGGCAAGAAGCCCCGCGCCAAGGAAGTCCCATGACCCTCGACACCGCCTATATGATCACCGCCCTCGTCACGATGTTCGTGGTGATCGACCCCATCGCCATCGCGCCGGTCTTCCTCGCGCTTACCCGCGGGATGAGCAACGCAGAGCGGCGCAAGATCGCATGGCGCGCAGTGGGCGTGGCCGGGTTGGTGCTGCTGATCTTTGCCGCTTTCGGCGAAGCGGTGCTTGGCTTCATCGGCATCTCCATGCCCGCTTTCCGCGTGGCGGGCGGCATCTTGTTGTTCATCACCGCGCTCGACATGCTCTTCGACCGCCGCACCAAACGGCGCGAGGATCGCGCGGATGAAGACGACCACGACGATCCGTCGGTCTTCCCCATGGCCATTCCTTTGATTGCGGGCCCCGGCTCCATCGCCTCGGTCATCCTGCTGACGGGGGAAAAACCGGGCGGCGAAGGGCTGTTGACCATTATCGTGATCACCGCGCTGACACTGGTGGTCATGGCGCTGACCATGCAGGTCAGCGGCGCGCTTGAGCGGGCGATGGGCAAGACGGGCATCAACATCGTGACCCGCCTGCTCGGCATGTTGCTGGCGGCGCTCTCGGTGCAATTCGTGCTCGACGGCTTGGCGGCCTTTGGCTTTGGCCCCGGCCCCACGTCCGGCTGACATTTCCGCGCGGCCTTCCTATATGAGATCTAAGGGGGCGTTCATGGCCGAAATCGACACAGCACATCTGATCTATCTCATCGTTCTACTGGCGATGGTGGCGGGCTGGTTCTTCATGCACAGCCGCCCCAATATGAACAAAACCTTGCAACAGGCGGCGGTCTGGGGGCTGATCTTTACCGGTGCCGCGGCGGGCGTCGGCCTGTGGCAAGACATCACCCGCGACAGCGCCCGCCAACATCTCACCATCAGCGAAGAGGGTGACATCGTCCTGCCCCGCGGGCGCGATGGGCACTACTACCTGACGGCCCAGATCAACGGCGCGCCGGTGCGCTTCGTCGTTGATACGGGCGCATCCGATATCGTTCTTACCAAATCCGACGCGGGGCGCATCGGCATCGACCCCGAGGGGCTGGATTACCTCGGCCGCGCGGGCACCGCCAATGGCGAGACGCGCACCGCCTTCGTGCGCCTCGATGAGGTGGTGGTGGGCCATGCGGTCGATCACAACGTCCCCGCGGTGGTGAATGACGGGATCATGTCGCAATCGCTTTTGGGCATGGGCTACCTGCAACGCTGGGGCCGGATCGAGATCAGCGGCGGGGAGCTGCGCCTAAGCCGCTGACGGAATAGGGCAAGACCTTGCCGGAAATACGCGGGAAAACATCAAATACGCCGCGAAATAACGCCGCATTCGCCGTGAATTGAACAGGTTTCCGCCCTTTTGAGCGGATATCTGCAGGGCACAACTGTACCTAATTTTGGAGAAAGTGCTGCTATGCTGATGAACATTTTTGGTGGGTCATCCTCCTACCAACAAAGCAACAAACCCGCTAAGGCGGAGAAGACTGAAAAGCCGCAGGAAGCCGAGAAAGCCAAGGACAAGCCATCTCAGGCGCAGGCAAAACCTGCCACTGACGGGCAGAACGCGCAGAACAGCGCGGCGGCGCAGGAGGCATCCAAACCTCAAGCCGTGCAAGCGCCTGCCAAGACCGAAACGGTGCAAGCCGTGGCGCAGGCTACACCGGTCGAGACGGCCCAAAAGGCCAGTAGCGCGGATGACGAGGCCTTTGCCCGCGCTGCAGCACAACGCAGCGTCGACAGCCAGCGCACCCGCGCCCTGCTGGACACGATCGCGCCGGTGAACAACAGCGCGGTCGAAGCGGCCAAATCCTATGTCAGCAAGGTCGAACCCGCAGCGCCTGAGGCCGAGGCGAGCAAATCCTCCGCTGCCGCGAAACCCGCGCTCGACAAAGCGGCCTGATCCGCGTCCAGGGGCGGCGGGCTTTCGGCCCCTGCCCCTGCACTGCCGTCCTTTAAGTCTCGGCCTTCTTTTCCCAGCGACCGCTTTCCTCGGACCAATATTGGGCCGAGGCGCCGTCGGCTTTAAGCCGCTTCCACAGGCCGCGCGCCTGATCCAGCGCCACGGGATCATGCCCGTCGAACAAGACGCAGACCCGTTGGTGCGCTGCCACTTCCGCAGCGGTGACATCGGCCCCATGCACCGTCATCAGACAATCCGCCCGATTGGGGGCGCCATCCTCCAGCGTCAGCAGTACCGGCTGATCCGCGTCCTGCGGGCCGCCCGCCATGCCATGGGGCAGAAAGCTGTCATCCGCATAGGTCCAAAGCGCCCGGTCCAGCGCCTGTAGCCCCGCCCGATCCGTCCCGCGCAGGGCCACGCGCCAGCCATTGGCGAGCGACTTTTCCAGCAGCATCGTCAGCGTCTCGACCAGAGGTCGCTGGGTCAGGTGATAGAAGTAAGCCGCCCCCATCAGTCGCTTAGCCCTTCTCGAAACGGTCAGCGACGAGACGGTTCAGCGCCGCCACGCCCCAGCCCGTCGCACCCGCGGGCGCCAGCGTGCTTTCGGATTTCAATGAGGCAACACCGGCGATATCGAGGTGAATCCAAGGCGTCTCATCCTTGACGAACCGCTTGAGGAATTGCGCCGCGGTGATCGACCCCGCCGGGCGCCCGCCGATGTTCTTCATATCTGCGACGCGGCTTTTCAGCAGGTCATCATAGCCCTGTCCCAGCGGCATCCGCCACGCGCCCTCCCCTTCGCTCTCGGCGGCTTTGAGGAAATCGTTGCACAGCCCGTCGTCATTCGAAAAGACCCCGGCGTTCTCATGGCCCAGCCCGATGATGATCGCCCCGGTCAGCGTGGCCAAATCGATCATCGCCGCAGGTTTGAAGCGGTCTTGCGCGTACCACATGACATCGCAAAGCACCAAACGCCCCTCGGCGTCGGTGTTGATGACCTCTACCGTGTCGCCCTTCATCGTGGTGATCACATCGCCCGGACGGGTGGCATTGCCCGAGGGCATGTTTTCCACGATGCCCACAAGCCCCACGACATTCGCCTTGGCCTTGCGCAGTGCAAGTGTGCGCATCACGCCCGAGACGACGCCCGCGCCGCCCATGTCCATGGTCATGTCTTCCATGCCAGCCCCGGGTTTGAGGCTGATGCCGCCGGTGTCAAAGACCACGCCCTTGCCGACCAGCGCCAGAGGGGCTGCGTCATCCGCGCCGCCTTCCCACCGCATCACGACCACTTTCGATGGGCTGTCCGACCCTTGGCCTACAGATAAAAGCGTGCGCATTCCAAGCTTTGCAAGCTCTTCCTCATCCAGAACTTCAACTTTCAGGCCCAAGCTCTCCATCTCGGCCAGACGTTCGGCGAAATTGGTGGTGGTCAGGATATTGGCGGGCGCATTGGTCAGATCGCGGGTCATGAAGGCCCCCTCGGCCACGGCCATGAGCGGTGCGGCGGCCTCACGCGCGTCGTCGGGTTTGGAACACATGACCTCAACCGTGCCTTTGCGCACCTTGGGCGCGGATTTGTGATCTTCGAACCCGTAGTCCCGCATTGCCAGACCAAAGGCCACATCGGCCACCCGGCGTGTCGCGGCGGCGAGCATCAGCAGATCGCTGTCACCCCGGCGTTTGGCCAGCGACGCCCCGGCCTTGCGCGCGGTCATCACCTCGGCCCGGCGCGGCATATGAACCACGTCGACCGCCTCTGCCGCCATGCCTGCGGGGTAGCCCATGCTGAGAACGTCACCGGGTTTCAGCGCGGCGAAACGTTCACTTTCCACCAGCCGCTGCAAAGCGCCTTTGGTCAGACGGTTCACCCGCCGCGCCCCGGCATCCAAACGGCCCTCAGGCTCTAGAAACAGCGCGATCCGCCCGGAATGCCCCGCGATACGGTCGATGTCGGTCTCGGCGAATGTGATGGGGGTCAGATCGGTCATGGCATGCCTCATGGTTGATTTTCCCCCAGACCTAGCGCGCCGCGCGGCGCATGGCCAGATAGCAGTTTTCCCGCCCCACGAATTGCTTTAAGATCCGCGCAAAGGCCGTCAGAGCATCTCGGGGGATCAGAGTGGCAAGAATTGACCGCTACATGCTGTCGCAACTTCTGGTTATGTTCGGCTTTTTCGCTTTGGTGCTGGTGGCGCTTTTCTGGATCAACCGCGCGGTTGTCCTCTTCGACCGTTTGATCGGCGACGGCCAATCCGCATTGGTGTTTTTGGAGTTCACGGCCCTCGGCCTGCCTAAACTCATCGTTACCGTCCTGCCCATCGCGACCTTTGCCGCTTCGGTCTATGTGACCAACCGCATGTCGGGCGAATCCGAGTTGACGGTGCTTCAGGCCGCAGGCTCCGGCCCGTGGCGGCTGGCGCGGCCCGTCTTTGTTTTTGGCCTCTGCGTGGCGGCGATGATGACGGTGCTGAGCCATTTTCTGGTCCCCATGGCGCAGGGCCAGTTGAAACAGCGCGAGGCCGAAATCTCGCGCAACCTCACCGCGCGGCTACTGACAGAGGGGACTTTTCTGCATCCCTCCGACGATGTCACCTTCTATACCCGCGCCATCGACAGCGACGGCGTGCTGCGCGATGTTTTCCTGTCGGACCGGCGCAAGGCCGACGAAGGCGTGATCTACACCGCCGCCGAAGCCTACCTCGCCCGCAACGGCGACGACACGACGCTGATCATGCTCAACGGCATGGCGCAACGGCTGGACACCGAGAGCAACCGTTTGGCCACCGCCAAATTCCGCGACTTTTCGTTCGATATTTCCCCGCTGGTCAGCAGTGGAGACGCGATCGACCTGTCGGTGAGTGCCATGGTCACGCCTGATCTGCTTTGGGATTGGGACGGGGTCGCGGCGGCGACCGACACCTCGCCGGGCGTGGTGGCCGAAGAGCTGCATGGCCGCTTCGCGCAGCCGCTGTTCTGCCTCGTCGCCGCGATGATTGGCTTTGCGACTTTGATCCTCGGCGGTTTCTCCCGCTTTGGCGTCTGGCGCGAGGCGGTGATCGCTTTTGGCCTGCTCATCGCCATCGACGGGCTGCGGGGCACGATGGTCGTGCAAATCCGCGAGGCGGCGGCGCTCTGGCCGCTGGCCTATTTGCCCTCGCTCATCGGGGCCGTGCTGACGCTGGCGATGCTTTGGCAAGCCGCACATCCGCGCTGGATAAGGCGGCGTCTGCGTGGCAAGAGGGCCGCCACATGATCCTGCATTTCTATTTCGCCCGCCGCTTTTTCATGAGCTTTCTCGTCATCACCGGGGTGCTGGCCGCGCTGGTGATGCTGGTCGACGGTGTGGATCAGGCCCGGCGTTTCGCCGATGACGATGTGGGCTGGGATCAGGTGCTGGGCATGACGCTGCTGCACATGCCCCAGACCATCAACATGATCCTGCCGCTGATCATGATCCTTGCCACGGTGGCGCTTTTCATTGGGCTTGCCCGGTCCTCCGAACTGGTGGTGACCCGGGCCGCGGGCCGCTCGGCCCTGCGCGCGCTGGTGGCCCCGGCGGTGGTGGCCTTGATCATCGGCACGCTGGCCGTGGCCATGCTGAACCCCATCGTTGCGGCGACCAGTGAGCGGGCCGAGCAATTGACCCAAGAATACCGGTCCAATGGCCGCGCGGCGCTTTCGGTCAGTGACGAGGGGCTGTGGCTGCGGCAAGGCACGGAGGAAGGCCAATCGGTCATTCGCGCATGGCGCACCAACGCCGACGCCTCCGTCCTCTATAACGTCACGATCATCAGCTATGACGCTGAGAAGGGCCCGATCCGGCGCATTGAAGCCGAAAGCGCACAACTTAGCAGCGGCGATTGGGAGCTCACCGGGGCCAAGATTTGGCCGTTGGCAGCCGGGGTGAACGCCGAAGGCGCGGCGGAGGTGCATGAGACCCTGACGATCCCCTCCTCCCTCACCGTCGAGCGTATCCGCGAGAGCATTGGCCGTGTCGCTGCCGTCTCGATCTATGAACTGCCCGAATTTATCCGACAGTTGGAACAGGCCGGGTTCAGCACGCGCCAGCATGAGGTCTGGCTTCAGGCCGAGCTTGCGCGACCCTTCTTTCTCGTGGCCATGGTTCTGGTTGCGAGCGCATTCACCATGCGCCATACCCGCTTTGGGGGGACCGGCGTCGCTGTGCTGGCCTCGATTTTGCTGGGGTTCGGTTTGTATTTCATTCGCAGTTTCGCACAGATCCTTGGCGAGAATGGCCAGATCCCCGTGATCCTTGCCGCTTGGGCGCCGCCCGTGGCGGCGATCTTTCTGGCGCTAGGCCTGCTACTGCATGCGGAGGACGGCTGACATGCGCGCGGCCCTTGTTGGACTTGCCCTTTCATTCGCGCCTCTGAGCCTTGCCGCCCAGACCGCGCCTGCCAGCGACCGCCCCGCTGTTCTGGTGGCCGATCAGGTCTTCATTACACGCGATAAGGTCTTGGTCGCGCAAGGAAATGTCGAAGCCTTCCAAGGGGAGACGCGGCTGCGCGCCACGGCGATCCGCTATGATCAGGCCACCGGCGCGCTCAGCATCGAAGGGCCGATCGTGCTGTCTGAGGGGGAGAATACCACGATCCTCGCCGATGCGGCCTCACTCGATGCGGGCTTGCAGTCCGGCCTTTTGCGCGGCGCGCGGATGATCCTTGAACAGCAGTTGCAGCTTGCCGCCGTGCAGATCAACCGGGTCGAAGGGCGTTATAGTCAACTTTACAAAGCCGCCGTAACCTCTTGCAAAGTCTGCGAAGATGGCGAAACGCCGCTTTGGCAAATCCGGGCGAAACGGGTGGTGCATGACCAAGTGGCGCAGCAGCTTTACTTTGACGAGGCGCAGTTCCGGATCAAGAACGTGCCCATTGCCTACCTCCCCCGCCTGCGCCTGCCCGACCCCACGTTGGACCGCGCTACTGGCTTTCTGGCGCCCACGATCCGCTCGACCTCGCAGTTGGGCGTGGGGCTGAAACTGCCCTATTTCATCAAGATCGGCGATCACCGCGATCTGACGCTGACCCCCTATCTTTCCGCCGAAACCCGCACGCTTGAGTTCCGCTACCGTCAGGCTTTCGTTTCGGGGCGGATCGAGTTCGAAGGGGCGATTACCGATGATGAGTTGGACCCCGGCAAGACCCGTGGCTACCTTTTCGGCACCGGCAGTTTCGATCTGCGGCGCGACTACAAACTGTATTTTGATCTCGAGACTACGAGCGACAGTTCTTATCTCAGCGACTATGGCTATTCGGGCAAGGACCGTCTGACCAGCGAATTGACCGTCAGCCGCGCGCGGCGCGATGAATATATGCGGGCGAGCCTGCTGAACTACCAATCTCTGCGCGATGGCGAGGACAATGATCTGCTGCCCAATCTGGTTTTGGATGGCGAGTTCGAGCGGCGCTATTTCCCGACCTCTCTGGGCGGCGAACTCCGCCTGACGCTTGAGGCCCATAGCCACCGGCGTGCGTCGGACTTCAGTTCTGATGGCAATGGGGATGGCGAAGCCGATGGGCGCGACGTGTCGCGGCTCAACGGGGAGGCCGCTTGGCTGCGGCGCTTCACCTTCGGCAATGGTCTGGTGACCGATGTTGAGGCCGGGGCGAGCTTTGGCCTGTTCAACATCGCGCAGGATGCCGTCTTTGACGGGCGCTACTCCGACCTCGTGCCCCATGCCGCCGTTACCATGCGCTACCCCATGCAGCGCCGCGAGGCCGCGGGCGTGGTGCAACAGCTTGAACCGTTGGTGCAATTGGGCTGGACTGGCGGTGATCGGCTCGACATTCCGAATGAGGAAAGCACGCTGGTGGAATATGACGAGGGCAATCTTCTGGCGCTCAGCCGCTTCCCCCGGCCCGACCGGCGCGAACGGGGTGCTGTGGCTGCCATCGGGCTGAATTGGGCGCGGATTGATCCCAACGGCATGGATGCCAGCCTGTCTTTCGGTCAGGTGATCCGCGCCGACGCGGATGATGCCTTTAGCTTTAGCTCAGGCCTGCAAGGCACCTATTCCGATTTCCTGCTGGCCGGGCAATTGCGCAGCGACAACGGTTTGGCGCTCATCGGGCGCGGGCTGGTCGATGATGACTTCGAGGTCGCCAAGGCCGAGCTGCGCGGGGTCTGGGATTTCAAACGCGGGCAGATCTCGGGCAGCTATGTTTGGCTACACGAAGATGCCGCCGAGGACCGCAATGAAAACGTGTCGGAGATCACCTTTGACGGCAGCTATTCGATCAACAGCCAATGGCAGGCGTCCGCCGAATGGCGGTTCGACCTTGCCGATGAACGCGCGGCGACGGCGGGTCTTGGCCTGAGCTACAACAATGAATGCGTGCAGGTCGACCTTTCGGTGAACCGCAGCTATTCATCCTCAACAAGTGTTGAGCCCTCAACGGATATCGGTTTTAACATCGGCCTCAGGGGCTTTGCCGCAAACACCGGAACAGAAAGATACGTACGCTCATGTGGGAAGTAACGAAACAGACCGTCCGCACCGGGATCCGTGGGACTGCGGCACTCGCCCTTGCTCTGGTCATCGGCCAATCCGCAGCGGCGCAGAACCTCTTTGCGCCCGTGGCGCGTGTCAATGACGAGGTGATCACCGGCTACGAAGTGCAGCAGCGTCAGCGCTTTATGCAGCTGATCGGCGCGCCGGGGGCCGATACCGACAGCGTGATCGACAGTCTGATCGACGACCGCCTGCGTGGGCAGATCCTTGATCAAGCCGGGCTTGAAGTTACCCCCGAGGGCATTCGATCCGGCATGGCAGAATTTGCCAGCCGCGCGGATCTGACGACCGAGGAGTTTCTGAAAGTCCTTGGCCAAGCGCAGATTTCCGAAGAAACTTTTCGCGACTTTATCGTGATCAGCGCCGCCTGGCGTGACCTTATTCGCGCGCGCTACAATGGCCGGGTCGACATCACCGACGAAGAGGTCGACCGCGCGCTTGGCAGCAGCCGGGGCAATAACGGTCTGCGCGTGCTGTTGTCGGAGATTATCATTCCCGCCCCGCCGCAGAATGCCGATCAGGTAAACGCGCTGGCCGAACGCATTTCGGAAAGCCGCTCGGAAGCCGAATTCTCGTCCTATGCCAGCAAGCATTCCGCCACCGCCTCGCGCGGGCGCGGCGGTCGGATGCCTTGGACACCGCTCGAAAAACTGCCCGCCAGCCTGCGGCCCATCCTCCTGGCTCTCGCCCCGGGTGAGGTGACAGCGCCGCTGCCGATCCCCAATGCCGTGGCCCTGTTCCAACTGCGCGGCATCGAAGAGACCGGCAAGCCGAGCGTCGAGTATTCCGAGATCGACTATGCCGCCTATTACATCCCCGGTGGCCGGTCCGAGGCTGCCCTGTCGCGCGCGGCAGAGCTGCGCGGTCAGGTAGATCAATGTGATGACCTCTATGGCATGGCCAAAGGCCAGCCCGCCAATGTGCTGGACCGTGGCACCAAGGCCCCGGCGGAGATTCCGCAGGACGTGGCCATTGAACTGGCGAAACTCGATCCCGGCGAAGTCTCCACCGCGCTGACCCGTGCCAATGGGGAGACTTTGGTCTTCCTGATGCTTTGCAACCGCACCACGGCGGCCAATGCCGATGTGAACCGCGAGGCGGTGGTCAGTTCGATCCGGCAGCGCAAGCTTGAGGGCTATGCCACACAGCTGCTGGAACAGGCCCGCGCCGAAGCCCGTATCACCCGCCAATGAGCCGCCCGTCCCGGCCGGTGGCCATCACCTGCGGTGAACCCGCCGGGATCGGCCCCGAGATCGCCGCCCGCGCTTGGGCGGCGCTTTCGAAGGACATCCCGATGGTCTGGATCGGCGACCCGCGTCATCTGCCCAAGGATGTGCCGCACCGTGTGATCGACAGCCCGGATGAGGTGAGCGCGCCCAGTGCCGATGCGCTGCCCGTGCTCCCCCATCCCTTCGACAGCGCCGCCCTGCCCGGCGTGCCGCAGCCCGGCCATGCGCAGGGGGTGATCGATGTGATCGCCCGGGCGGTCGATCTGGTGCAGACGGGCGTGGCCTGCGGCGTCTGCACCGCGCCGATTCACAAGAAGGCCCTGCAAGACGGGGCCGGTTTCGCCTATCCGGGCCATACCGAATACCTCGCCGCACTTGCAGGTGTCGATGACGTGGTGATGATGCTGGCCTCCGACCAATTGCGCGTCGTGCCTGCCACGATCCATATCGCGCTGGATCAGGTGCCGCAGGCGCTGACCCCGATGGGCCTGCGCCGCACGATTGAGATCACCGCGCAGGAATTGCAAAACCGCTTTGGCATCGCCCGCCCCCGTATTGCCGTCGCCGGGCTGAACCCGCACGCGGGCGAAGGCGGCAGCATGGGCCGGCAGGAGATTGACTGGATCGCGCCGCTGATCCTTGAGATGCAGGGCGAAGGCTTTGCGCTGACCGGGCCGCTGCCTGCCGATACGATGTTCCATGGCCGCGCCCGCGAAGGCTATGACGCGGCAGTGGCGATGTATCACGACCAAGCGCTGATCCCGATCAAGACCTTAGATTTCGACCGGGGCGTGAATGTGACGTTGGGGCTGCCCTTCGTGCGCACCTCGCCCGATCACGGCACCGCCTTTGACATCGCGGGCCAAGGGCGCGCCAACCCGACCAGCATGATCGAAGCGATCAAATTGGCATGGCAGATGGGCCAGAAGACATGAGTGCAATCGACAATCTCCCGCCGCTGCGCGAGGTGATCAACACCCACGAATTGGCCGCGCGCAAGTCTCTCGGCCAGAACTTTCTGCTGGATCTGAACCTCACGGCCAAGATCGCGCGGCAAGCCGGAGATATGGCCGATTGCGACGTGTTGGAGATCGGCCCCGGGCCCGGCGGTCTCACCCGTGGGCTGCTGGCTGAAGGCGCGCGTCATGTGCTGGCGATCGAAAAGGACCGCCGCTGCCTGCCCGCGCTGGCCGAGGTGGCGGACCATTACCCCGGTCGCCTGACCGTGATCGAAGGCGACGCGCTTGAGATCGACCCGCTGAGCCATCTGACCCCGCCCATCCGGGTGGCGGCCAACCTGCCCTATAACGTCGGGACCGAACTGCTGGTCCGCTGGCTCACCCCGCCCGACTGGCCGCCGTTTTGGCAAAGCCTCACGCTGATGTTCCAGCGCGAGGTGGCGGAGCGGATCGTGGCGCAGCCGGGGGCGAAAGCCTATGGGCGGCTGGCCGTGCTGGCGCAGTGGCGCAGTGATGCGCGGATCGTGATGCAATTGCCGCCGGGCGCCTTCACCCCGCCGCCCAAGGTCTCGTCGAGCGTGGTGCATCTGACCGCCCTGCCCGAGCCGCGCTTCCCTGCCGATCCGAAGGTGCTGAGCCATGTGGTCGCGATGGCCTTCAACCAGCGGCGCAAGATGCTGCGCTCGGCGCTTAAAGGTGCCGCGCCGGATATCGAGGACCGTCTGACCGCCGCGGGGCTGAAACCCACCGACCGCGCCGAACAGGTGCCGCTCGAGGGGTTCTGCGCCCTCGCCCGCGAGATTGCCAAGGGGTAACCATGTTCTACCGACTATTGCTCGTCTTTGCCCTGCTGCTGGGGCTTTCCGCCTGCGCCCTGCCGCGCAACGGCCCACCACCTCTGGGCACCGAGGCCGAGATCACGGAACTCGCCCGCGCTATCGAAGACCTCTCGCCGCAGGTAAATCCCGAAGAGGCCGCCCGTGCCGCGCGGATCGCTTACCGGCATACCCATGAACTGGCGATCGCCTATCAAATCACCGACCCGCCGCTGATCCATAACGTGAAGGTCAACAACGGCAGCAAGCCGCGCGGCCTGTGTTGGCATTGGGCAGAGGATTTGGAGAAACGCCTGAAGGCCGAGGGTTTCGCCACGCTCGACCTGCACCGCGCCATCGCTAATGGCGACTCGCGGATCCTGCTGGACCATTCCACCGCCATCATCTCAGCCGCCGGGGCACCGATGCAGGCGGGGCTTGTCCTTGACCCTTGGCGCCGCGGGGGCGAGCTGTTCTGGTCGCCGGTCACCAGCGATCCGCGGTATGATTGGGCGCCGCGCGAAGAGGTGCTGCGGCGCAACGGGCGGATCAGATATGTGCAGGCGGGGATGGAAGGGTAGATCTGTGCCGTGCTGCCGACCATCACCACTTATAAAAAAGCCCCGCAATTTGCGGGGCTTTTCTTATTCTGCGACCTTTGCGGTGTCGCTCTTGCTGTCGCCACCCTCCTGCGGCTGTGCCTCTGCCGCTTTCGGCTTGGGCTTGCGGCGCGGGGCGCGTTTCGGCTTCGGCTTGCTCTCGGGCGTGTCGACCAGCGTGCTCTCTTCGCTGTTCGGCTCGGCCTCGGCCTGCTGTTGCGCGGGCTCTTGCTGCTCGGGCTGTTTGTCGGCTTTCGGCTGCTCGCCCTGCGACTGGCCGCCCTGCTGCGCCTCGCGCTCCTGACGCTCGGCCCGCTCGCGATCCCGCTCGGCCTGACGCTCACGGTTCTGGCGCTCTTGCTCCTCGCGGCGCTGGTCCACTTCGCGCTGCGCCTCGCTCAGCAGGCGCAGGTAGTGTTCGGCGTGCTGTTGAAAGTTCTCGGCGGCCACACGGTCATTGCTCAACTGGGCATCGCGGGCCAGCTGATTGTATTTCTCGATAACCTGCTGCGGCGTGCCGCGCACCTTGCCCTCGGGGCCGGAGCTGTCGAAAACACGGTTGACGACATTGCCGCCGCCACCTTGCGACGAGCGTTTGCGGTTATTCTTCGACCGGGAGCGTGATCTGGGAGAATTCATGGAATGATGTCAGCCTTGTGTGCTGTGTGTCGTTCACCGGGGGTGCAAAGCACGTCTTGAACCCGGCCTAAGCGATATGTTGGGCATAGTGCCGCGCGGGACCGCCTGTGGCATCCACCGCTGCAACACCCCTGACTAACCATGCCAGAAAGGCTTGGGCAAGAAGAAACTGCCACTTAGCCCGCCAAATGGCGGTTTTTTCGCGATTTCACGCCGGTTTATCGGCTGAAACGACCCTTGGCCGCCCATCGAGATCATGCGCCAGCGTGACCCGGCCCCAGCCCGCCGCGGCAAAGATTTCCTGCACCGCTTCGCCCTGTTGCCAGCCGATTTCGACCATGACGCGGCCTTGGGGCGTGAGGTAGCCCTGCGCCTCGGCGGCGATGATCCGGTAGATGCTCAGCCCGTCTTGGCCGTCGGTCAGCGCCATTTCCGGCTCATGCTGGCGCAATTCTGGAGAGACATCGGCCATTTCCTCGGCGGCCAGATAGGGCGGGTTCGACAGGATCAGATCAAATCGCCCCTCAACGGCGCTGAACCAGTCGGACTGCCGGATATCGGCGCGGTCGGCCACCCCGTGCTGCACCGCATTGGCGCTGGCTTGAAGGCAGGCGGCTTCCGAGAGGTCCACCCCCAACCCCGTCGCCGCTGGCCGTTCGGCCAGCAGGGTGACGAGGATACAGCCCGAGCCGGTGCCGAGGTCCAGAATGCGGGTGAAATCCTCGCCGAGCGCGAGGTCAATCAGGGTCTCTGTCTCGGGCCGCGGGTCAAGCACATCGCGGCTGATCGCGAAATCGCGGCCATAAAAAGCCCGCCGCCCGATCAACTGCGAGACTGGCACGCGCACGGCGCGCAGGGCGATGAGCTGGTCAAAGCGTTCGGCAACCTCGGGGGCGATTTCCTCGGGCGCGATGAGGGTCACGCGGGCGGCATCGACAGAGGCGGCATGGGCGAGCAACAGCCGCGCATCCCGCGCCGGATCGGGCACACCGGCGGCACGCAGCCGTCCGGCGGCGGCGGCCATGGCTTGGGCGGCGGTCTGAGGGCTCACCCCTCCATCTCCGCCAATTGCCGCGCTTGCGCATCGGCAGTCAGCGCATCGACGATCTCATCCAGATCGCCCTGCATCACGGCTTCGAGCCGGTAAAGCGTCAGGTTGATCCGATGGTCCGTCATACGACCTTGGGGGAAATTATAGGTGCGAATCCGCTCAGAGCGGTCACCGGAGCCCACCTGCGCCGCGCGGTCGGCAGAGCGCTCGTTGTCCATCCGGCTGCGCTCCATATCATAGAGCCGCGCTTTGAGCACCTGCATCGCCTTGTCGCGGTTGCGGTGCTGGGACTTCTCCGACGAGGTAACGACGATCCCGGTCGGAATATGGGTGATCCGCACGGCGGAATCGGTGGTATTGACGTGCTGCCCCCCCGCGCCCGAAGAGCGCATCGTGTCGATCCGCAGGTCATTTGCGTTGATCTCGATATCCACGTCTTCGGCCTCGGGCAGCACCGCCACGGTCGCCGCCGAAGTATGGATGCGCCCGCCGCTTTCGGTGGTGGGCACGCGCTGTACGCGGTGCACGCCGCTTTCGAACTTGAGCCGGGCAAAGACGTTCTGGCCGGTGATATGGGCCACGACCTCTTTCACGCCGCCGAGTTCGGTCATCTGGCTTTCGATCAGGTCAAACCCCCAGCCCTGTGCCTCGGCATAGCGTTGGTACATGCGCAGCAGGTCGCCGGCGAAAAGCGCCGCCTCATCGCCGCCCGTGCCGGGGCGGATCTCCAACATGGCGGGTTTCGCATCAGCCGCATCGCGGGGCAGAAGTGCGAGTTGCAACCCCTGCTCGACCTCCGGCAGACGGGCGCGCAGGCGCGGCAGCTCATCCCGCGCAAGCTCAGCCATCTCGGGGTCTTTCAGCATCTCTTCGGCTTCTTCGAGGTCGCGCTGAAGCTGCTGGTAAAGGTCGATCTGATCGACCACGGGCTTGAGATCGCTGTATTCTTTCGCGAGGGCTGCAAAATCGGCCCCATCAGAGCCTGCAGACATGCTGGCCTCCAGAAACTGGAAGCGTTGCGAGATTTGCGCGAGGCGGTGCATCGGGATCATGGGGTTCCTGTCGCTTATGCAAATGCTTTGGTCAAGAGGCGGCTTGTGCTATCATGAGCTATGACACGTCTTATGCCGCTCATCTGCCTTATGGGCCTGACGGCCCTGCACCCTGCCCTTGCGGATGTCAAAGCGCCGGGCGGCAAGACGATTGATTGCTATTGCACCAACAGCAGCGGCGCCCGGGTGGAACTGGGTGAGACGATTTGCCTACAAGTGGATGGGCGCATGTTCATGGCGCAATGCCAGATGTCGCTCAATGTGCCGATGTGGCGGGAGGTGCAGCAAGGCTGCCTGTCATCGCGCCTCGATTTGATCGAGCCATCCGTTGACCCGCTTGGCGTTGACCCCCAGATCTGATCGGCCAAAGCGCGAGCGGCCATAGACCTCGACATAGCGCGGATCACCGCCATAGATGCCGATGGTGGTGAAATCAGGATAGCCCATCAATTTGGTGCGGGTGACATAGGTGACCTGCCCCTCAGCAAGCGATCCGGCGACGACTTCGGTGCGCGGGGTTTGCAGGATCACCCGGTCAAGCTGGGCCAAGGTCTCGGCCCCGTCGCCCTCGACCGGCGCGCGCCAGACATAGCTGTTAGTGCCTTGGGTCTTGCCCATCTTCTGCCCGTCGGCCTGAACATGCCAACGCGCGGTGTCGATGGGCGCAAGGCGGATATAGGCCACCAAGGCGACGAGGGCGATCACGATGATCCAGAACAGCATTTTAAGCACCTTTCAAAGCTCGGCGGTCAGGGGCGACGGAGGTCGCAGCAAACAAGCCAGCCCGCCTTTCAGCGGACCGGCGCGTGATGTCATGGCTTTCGCTCACGCGGTTCTCATGCGGTGACCCAGCAGCGACAGGATCTCGGTCGCGACATGGGCGCCTGCCACCGCTGTAGCGCCGGTGGTGTCGAAGGGGGGCGAGACTTCGACAACGTCACCGCCCATGATGTTGATCCCCGCAAGATCGCGCAGCATGATCGACGCCTGCGCCGAGGTCAGCCCGCCCCACACCGGCGTGCCGGTGCCGGGGGCAAAGGCCGGGTCCAGCGCGTCGATGTCAAAGGTCAGATAGCAGGGGCGATCGCCGAGGATCTCCTTGATCTTGGCAACGGTGGCCTGCGGCCCTTTCTCATGCACCTCGCGCGCGTCGATGATATTGACGCCCATCGTGTCCTCATTGGTGGTGCGAATGCCGACCTGCACGCTGGTCGACGGGTCGACGATGCCGGACTTCACGGCTTTGTAGAACATCGTCCCGTGGTCGATCCGGTCCATGTCGTCGTCTTGCCAAGTGTCCGTATGCGCATCGAACTGTAACAGGCTGATAGGCCCGTATTTTTCCGCATAGGCCTTGAGGATCGGGAATGAGATGTAGTGATCTCCCCCAGCACCACAGAGGCCGCGCCGGCATCGAGAATGGTCTTGATATGGGCCGTCAGGGCGGCGGGAAACTGGCTGACATGGCCATAGTCGAAGGCCAGATCGCCATAGTCCGCGATGGCGAATTCGCTCAGCACGTCGAAATCCCAGCCATAGGGCGCGTCGGGCGCTTGCAGCGCGCTGGCTTCGCGGATGGCGCGGGGGCCAAGGCGGGTGCCGGGGCGGTTGGTCACCGCTTGATCGAAGGGCACGCCTGTTACCGCGATGTCGACGCCGGCCAGATCCTTGGTGTATTTCCGTCGCAGGAAGGAGGTCGCCCCGCCAAAGGTCAACTCATAGCTCGGCCCTTTGAGGTCCTCGCGGGTAAAGGCCATATCCATCTGTTTGGCCGCGTCTTCCAATGCCATTATTTGCCTCCTGCTGGCTGTGCCCGCTCAACGATACGGGCGAAAAAGGATGCGCCAAGCGGCGCGATCTCGTCGTTGAAGTCGTATTCCGGGTGGTGCAGCCCTGCGCCTTCCCCGGCCCCGAGGAAGAGATAGGCACCGGGGCGTTTTTCAAGCATGAAGCTGAAATCCTCTGCACCCATCTCGCGGCCATAGTCGCCGTGAACTTGGGCCGCGCCCACCACTTCGGTCGCTGCCGCGATGGCGGCCTCGGCCTTGGCCGGGTCGTTGACCGTGGCGGGATAGCCAACCTCATAGTCCAACTCGGCGGTGACGTCATAGCTTGCCGCCTGCCCGTCCACGATCTGCTGCATCCGGCGCATCACCATGGCTTGCACCTCACGGTCAAAGGTGCGCACCGTGCCGTTGATATAGGCGGTTTCGGGGATGATGTTATCGGCGGTGCCGGTGTGGATCTGCGTGACTGAGACCACCAGATCCTGCGCCGCGACATGGTTGCGGCTGACGATGGTCTGAATGGCCGTGGCGATGCCGCAGGCCGCCACGACGGGGTCGCGGCTCTCATGGGGCATCGCGCCATGGCCGCCTTTGCCCTTGATATGAATGTGGAATTCATCCACCGCCGCCATGATCGGACCCGGCGTGGTATAGAATGCGCCTTCGTCAAAGCCGGGCGCGTTGTGGATGCCGTAAACCTGCGCGATCTCGAACCGCTCCATGATGCCCTCTTCGACCATCACGCCCGCGCCGCCGCCCGCCTCTTCGGCGGGTTGAAAGATCAGCGCCACCCGGCCTGCGAAATTGCGTGTCTCGGCCAGATATCGCGCCGCGCCCAGAAGCATGGTGGTGTGCCCGTCATGGCCGCAGGCGTGCATCTTGCCCTCCCGCGTGCTGGCATAGTCCTTGCCCGTTGCCTCTTGGATCGGCAGCGCATCCATATCGGCGCGCAGGCCGATGGTCGGGCCTTCGCCCTGCCCTTCGATGATCGCCACGATACCGGTTGTCGCGATGCCCTCGTGCAGCTCATCCACACCAAATTCGCGCAGCCGCTCGGCCACGAAAGCCGCCGTCTCATGGCAGTCGAACGCCAGTTCGGGAATCCCGTGCAAATGGCGCCGCCATGCTGTCATATCCTCCGCAAAGGCGTTGATGCGGTTCACCACGGGCATGGGCTGGACTCCTTGGGGTTGGTTTGGTCAGGGTGCATCTGACACCAGACATACGGGGCCTGCAATGCCGGACAACACAAAAGCCGATCTCATTCACGATTCAGATGCCGGGATCGAACGGTTGCTCGAAATCATGCGCCGCCTGCGCGACCCTGAGACGGGCTGCCCCTGGGATATCGAGCAGGATTTCGACAGCATCGCCCCCTATACCATTGAAGAGGCTTATGAAGTCGCGGATGCCATCGCCCGGCGTGATTGGGGCGAGCTTGAGGGGGAGTTAGGCGATCTGCTGCTGCAATCGGTCTATCACACGGCGATGGGTGAAGAAGCGGGGCATTTCACCTTTCAATCCGTGGTGCGCAACATCAGCGATAAAATGGTGGCGCGGCACCCGCATGTCTTTGGCGACGAATCCCGCGACAAGAGCGCCGAACAGCAGACCGCCGATTGGGAGAAGATTAAAGCCGCCGAACGCGCGGGCAAGGCACAGGGGGCACCTTGGACGGGGTGGCAATCGGCCTGCCAGCGCTGTTGCGGGCGATGAAGCTTCAGAAACGCGCGGCGCGTGTGGGGTTCGACTGGCCCGAGACGACGCAGGTGCTCGACAAGATCACCGAAGAGGCCGCCGAATTGGTCGAGGCGAAGGACCAGCTGAGCCAAGCGGAGGTCGAGGAAGAATACGGCGATCTGCTCTTCGTCATGGCCAATCTGGGCCGCCATTTGGGCCTTGACCCGGAAGCCGCTCTGCGCGCCGCCAATGCCAAATTCACCCGCCGGTTCGAAGGGGTCGAGGCCCGGCTCGCCGCGATGGGCAAAACCCCGCAAGACAGTGATCTGGCCGAGATGGACGCGCTGTGGGAGGCGGTGAAACTGGCGGAACGCGGCTAATCCCCCGGGCAGCGGCTGGACAAAGACCCGCCCCTCCGGCAAGGCTCTGCCCCAAGCAATTTGACGAAAGTAAGCCCATGACCCCGCGCAAAATCATCATCGACACCGACCCCGGACAGGACGACGCCGTGGCGATCCTCCTTGCCCTCGCCAGCCCGCAAGAGATCGAGGTTCTGGGCATCACCTGTGTCGCGGGCAACGTGCCGCTGGACCTGACTTCGAAAAACGCGCGGATCGTTTGCGAATTGGCGGGGCGGGATGATGTGAAAGTCTTTGCCGGTTGCGACCGCCCGCTGGGACGTGATCTGGTGACGGCGGAACATGTGCATGGCAAGACTGGCCTCGACGGCCCCGACCTGCCCGACCCAACCATGCCGCTGGCCGAAGGGCATGGGGTGGATTTCATCATCGAACAGGTCCGCGCCCATCCCGCAGGTAGCGTAACCCTTTGCCCCTTGGGGCCGTTGACCAATATCGCAACCGCCCTGCAAAAAGCGCCCGACATCGCCGAGAAGGTGCAAGAGATCGTGCTGATGGGCGGCGGCTATTTCGAGGGGGCAACATCACGCCCACGGCGGAATTCAACATTTACGTCGACCCCCATGCCGCTGATATCGTTTTCAAATCCGGAATTCCGATCGTCGTGATGCCGCTCGATGTCACCCATAAGGCACTGGTCACCAAACCGCGCAACGATGCCTTCCGCGCGCTTGGCACCAAGGTCGGCGTCGCCGTGGCCGAGATGACCGATTTCTTCGAGCGGTTCGACAAAGAGAAATACGGCTCCGAAGGCGCGCCGCTGCATGATCCTTGCGTCACCGCCTATTTGATCAACCCCGATCTTTTCCAAGGTCGTCATATCAATGTCGAGATCGAGACCCAGTCGGAACTGACCATGGGCATGACCGTCGCCGACTGGTGGCGCGTGACCGACCGGGCGCCCAACGCGCTCTTCGTAGGCGATCTTGATGCCGACGGGTTCTTTGCCCTGCTCACCGAAAGGCTGGCCCGTCTATGAGCGCACATCTCACCCTCGGCGCGCCTGAGCATCTCGACAAGCTCGTAGCACTTGTCGCGGCATTTCACGCCGAAGCGGGGATCGAGATGAGCGATGAACAGCGCCGCCGCGGGCTGGCGCCGCTGTTGGATGGCATCCCCCATGGCGCGGCCTATCTGATCGGCCCGCCCCGCGCGCCCATCGGCTATGTGGTGATCTGTTTCGGCTGGTCGGTTGAATTCGGCGGGTTGGACGCCATCATTGATGAAATCTACGTCCGCCCCGGCGTGCGGGGTCGCGGCATCGCCTCGGAGGCGCTGATCGCGCTGCCCCGGGCGCTGGCGGCGGGTGGGCTGCGGGCCGTCCATCTTGAGGTGGATCGCAACAATGCCGCGGCGATGAAACTCTATACCCGTGCGGGCTTTCGCCCGCGCGAGGATTACATGCTTATGTCCCGGACCCTGTGATGCGTATTCCTTTCGATAACAGCTATGCCGCCCTGCCAGAGGGGTTCTTTACCCGGCTGGCTCCCACGCCTGTCAAAGCGCCCCAGCTTTTGGCATGGAACGCCGAATTGGCGGTGGAACTGGGTATCGAAGGGGCGGAGCCCGCGCAAATCACGCAGATCTTTGCCGGCAACGAAGTGCCTGCGGGGGCGATCCCCTGGCGCAGCTTTACGCCGGGCATCAGTTTGGCAACTTCAACCCGCAGCTTGGCGATGGCCGGGCGATTTTGTTGGGCGAAGTCGTCGATCAGAGCGGCCAGCGCCGCGACATCCAGTTGAAAGGCTCAGGCCCCACGCCCTATTCGCGGATGGGTGATGGCCGCGCATGGGTCGGGCCGGTGCTGCGCGAATATCTGGTGAGCGAGGCGATGCATGCGCTTGGCGTGCCCACCACCCGCGCCTTGGCTGCTGTGGCTACTGGTGAGCCGATCCTGCGCGAAAGCGGCCCCCTGCCCGGTGCCATCGTGACCCGCGTCGCCGCCAGCCACCTGCGCGTCGGCACCTTTCAGGTCTTCGCCCATCGCGGAGAGACTGGCGCGCTCAAAACCCTCACCGACTATGCCATCGCGCGCCATTACCCCGAGGCCGATGGCCCGCTTGGCCTTCTGCGCGCGGTCTGTGCTGCGCAGGCGGAATTGGTGGCGCAATGGATGGCCCTAGGCTTTATCCACGGCGTGATGAACACCGACAATTGCAGCATCTCGGGCGAGACGATCGACTATGGCCCCTGCGCCTTTATGGATGCCTTCCATCAGGGCCGGGTCTTTAGCTCCATCGACCGGCAGGGGCGCTATGCCTATGGGAACCAGCCGCAGATCGTGGTCTGGAACATGGCGCAGCTTGCCACCTCGCTCTTGCAGCAGATGGAGGACAAGGAGAGCGCCGTCGAAGAGGCCACCGAGATCGTCCACGACATGCCCGACTTGATCGAAGCCGCATGGCTGCGCCGTTTCGCGGCGAAGATCGGCATCTCGACACCGCGGGCCGAAGATGTCGACTTGATCAACGAATTGCTGGGGCTGATGCAAAAGGATGGTACGGACTTCACCAATGCCTTCCGCGCGCTTCCCACAGATCAAGCCCGCGATCAGTTCACCGACCGCGACGCTTTTGACACATGGGCCAAAGCCTGGCGCGCGCGGATTGAAGGCGAGCCCGATCCGCAAGCGGTGATGAATGCGGCGAACCCCGCCGTGATCCCGCGCAACCACCGGATAGAAGAGATGATCGAGGCCGCCGTCGCGGGCGACATGGCCCCTTTCGAGCGGTTGATGAAAGCCCTAGCCACCCCCTTTGACGAGACGGACCCCGAGCTTCAGCGCCCGCCGACCGAGGACGAGATCGTGCCCGCCACATTCTGCGGCACCTGAGCCTAGTGGCTGCGGGGTTTACGGTTAATCAGGTAAATCCCCGCCGCCACTAGCAGCAATGCGGCCCAGATACTCAGCCCTACCTCTTCCGAGAGGATCAGCCAGCCCAGAAGCACGGCAAAGACCGGCGACAGGAAGCTAAAGGAGGCGACGGAGGCTGCGGGATAGATCGTCAGCAGCCAGAACCACGCCAGAAAGCCAAAGCTCGCCACCGCGATGATCTGATAGGCAAGCCCCGCCAGATGCACCGGGGCCACTTCGCGCAGCAAGGGGCCGAAGAGCGGCGCAAGCAGCAGAAGGATCGGGGCGGAGATCACCAGTTGCATCATCAGTTGCTGCGCGGGCGGCACCTTGGCCAGCGGCGTGACGCGAACGCAAAGCGCGATGCCTGCCCAGCAGAGGGCGGCGAAAAGCGCCAGAAGATCGCCCAGCCAATAGGCCCCTTCGGTTCCACCATCGCTTAGCGCCAGCACCACGCCGCCCATGGCCAGCCCCATGCCGATGAGCCGCGCCCCGCTCAGCCGCTCTCCCGGCAGCCACAGATGCGCGGCGATGCCAAGCCAGACCGGCATGGAATAAAGCAGGATCGACGCGCGGCTGACCGTGGTCAGATCGAGCGCGAGGAACAGGCAGACAAACTCTAGCGTAAAGAAAAGCCCCGCCGCCACACCGCCCCATAGCGCAGCACGCGGGATCGACAGGCTGACGCCCCGCAGCCGCATCCAGATCAAAAGCAAAAACACCGCTCCGAGAGAGCGCAGCCCGGCCAGAAAGACCGGGTTGAAGCCGCCGGTGCTGACTTTGATGACGACTTGGTTAAAGCCGAGGTTCAGCGCGAAGAGCACCAGCGCCACGGCGCCGAATGTGTCGATATTTGATTTGCGTTCCATCCCGACAGAAGCGCCGCCCGGATCGGATAAGTCAATGGCGCGCCGTGGTTTTCCGGGCGCGCCATTTCGCTGTCACAGTGATGTGCCTTGGCTCAGGCCGCCTGCTGGCCACCCGACTTGCCGCCGCCGCCACGCCTGCGACGCCGCCCGCCGCTTGGCTTGCCCGCGCCTTCACCACCGCCGCCGCCGCCACCGGGACGACCGCCACCACCACCGGGGCGACCACCGCGTCTGCGGCCCCGGCCCTTGGGTTTGGCAGGCTCATCGATCACTTCCCAAGGGCGGCCCGAGGCCACGGGAATCGAAATGCCCATGGTCTTTTGGATCGCCTTCAGTTCGCCCATCTCATCGGGGGCGCAGAAGGCTACGGCGGCCCCATCTTTGCCCGCCCGCGCGGTCCGGCCGATGCGGTGGACGTAGTTGTCGGGCACATTCGGCAGGTCGAAGTTATAGACGTGTTTCACATCCGGAATGTCCAAGCCCCGCGCCGCCACATCGGTGGCCACCAGCACGGTGATATCGCCATTCTTGAACCCCGCAATCGCGCGGTCCCGCTGACCTTGGCTTTTGTTGCCGTGGATCGAAGCGGCGTCAAACCCGGCCTTCACCAGCGTCTTCATCAGCTTTTCCGAGCCGTGTTTCGTGCGGCCAAAGACCAGTGCCCGTTCGCCCTTGTGTTTGGCGAGCAGCTCTTTCAGCAGTTCGGTCTTCTCGGCCTTGGCGATGAAATGCACCTCTTGCGTGACCTTGTCTGCCGCCTTGCCCGGAGGCGAGACTTCGATGCGGATCGGGCTGTTGAGATAGCTGTTGGCGATCTCGTTCATCAGCTTGGGCATGGTCGCCGAGAAGAGCATCGTCTGGCGCTCTTTCGGGATCATGTTCGAGATTTTGCGCAGATCATGGATGAACCCCATGTCGAGCATCTGATCGGCCTCATCCAGCACGAGGAAGGTCGTCGTGTCGAGCTTGACCGCGCGGCGGTCGAGCAGGTCCAGCAGACGGCCCGGTGTGGCGATCAGCAGATCGACACCGCGTTCCAGACGTTTGATCTGCGTGTTGATCGACTGGCCGCCAACCACCATCGCCACTTTGATCGGCGTGCCTTCGGCATAGCCGCGCAGGTTCACGGCGATCTGCTGCGCCAACTCGCGCGTAGGCGCAAGCACCAGCCCGCGCACGGAACGCGCTGCGGGGCGGCCCTCGATCTCCATCATCTGGGCCAGCAGCGGCACGCCAAAGGCCGCCGTCTTGCCGGTGCCGGTTTGGGCAAGGCCCATCACGTCGCGCCCGTTCAGCGCATGGGGGATCGCCTGTTTCTGGATCGGGGTCGGCTCGTTCAGCCCCATCTCTTTCAATCGGGCCACCAGTTTGGCAGGCAGGCCCATCATGTCAAAATCGCTCATTCGTTCACTTTCCGGCCCGCGAAAACGCGCGCCATGTTCTTTCGCCGCGCCACTCAACAGGCGCCACGGGGTCGCGCAAGCCAGATCGCGGGCGCAGGCCACATGCCTCACACCCGTCTGTCGCGCTTGGCCCCACGCGTGATTTTGGGAACATCGGCGGGCCTTGTCGTCAGCGTCCCAGAGGCCCCTCATGGGGCTTGGCGCTGATACTGCTCACGCGGCAGAAGGCTTCGCTTGGACCCCACATGGGCGGTGCGGGTGCAAAAGTCAACCGGCGCGGTCAATTCCGGTGGCGTCCGGCGGTGCTAAAATGCTAGGACCGTAGTCCGACGGACGAAGGGCGAGACGATGCGCAACCCGATCATCAAACGCTGCGAGGCGATGGGCCTGCGCATGACAGGGCAACGCCGGGTCATCGCACAGGTGATTCACGACAGCGAAGACCACCCCGATGCCGAAGAGATCCTGACCCGCGCCAGCGTGATCGACAGCGGCATCTCCATCGCCACGGTCTACCGCACTGTGAAGCTGTTTGAAGAAGCGGGCATCCTCGACAAGCTGGAATTCGGCGATGGCCGGGCGCGCTATGAAGACGCGCAGCGGGCGCATCACGACCACCTCATCGATGTGAACTCGGGCGAGGTTATCGAATTCGTCGACGCGGAAATCGAAGAGCTTCAGGAACGCATCGCGCGCAAGCTGGGTTACAAATTACAAGGCCACCGGATGGAACTCTACGGTGTGCCGATCAAGAAGGATGACCCATGACAGAACGTGACCGCCCTTTGCTGGCCGTGTTGATCGACGCCGACAATGTGCCCGCAAAACATGCCGCAGCCATCATGCGGGAGGTCACGACGATTGGAGAGCCCGCCCTGCGCCGGGTCTATGGCGATTGGTCGAACGACCACCTTAAGGGCTGGAAAGCGCCCATCCGCGAGTTGGGTTTGGTGGCGCATCAGGAAACCGCGAACACCAAGGGCAAGAACGCCAGCGACATCGGGCTGGTCATTCAGGCGATGGACATTCTGCACAGCCGCCGCTTCGACATCATCGTGATCGTTTCCTCCGACAGTGACTTCACAGCGCTGGTGAATCGCCTGCGCGAAGACGGGGTGACCGTTATCGGCATCGGCGAGAAGAAGACCCACGATTCGCTGCGCAACGTCTACAACCGCTTCATCCTGATCGAAAACCTTGATGAGGTAGAGCCGGACACCCCCTCACGGGCCAAGGCCAAGGTGGGCGATGCCCTGCCCCTGTTCAAAGCAGCGATGGACAAGATCGACACCGAAGACGATTGGTACAACCTCGGCCAGATCGGCCAGACCATTCAGGCAGCGCATCCCGATTTCGACAGCCGCACCTATGGTCATGGCAAGCTGAGCGCCTTGGCCGCCGACCTTAAAGCCTTGGAAACGCGCAAAGACGGCAACCGCTTGATGATCCGCCTAAACAGCTAACGCCGGATCACTCGGCGGCGCGCTGCTCTTGCCGCGCCACGCGGGCGAGCATGGCGGGCAACAGCAGGCTCAGCACCACCAGACGCATGATGTGGCAGGCGGCCACGAAGCCCGGCACCACTGCCAGCACGGCGCCGAGGGCGATCATCGTCTCCAGCCCGCCGGGTGCGAAAGCCACCAGCACATGCCCCAGCGGCATGCCGAGCGCCCAGGCCACCGGCACCGCGCCAAGGCCCGCGAGCCCCACCGCCACGCCGGTAATCGCCAGCCCCGCGCCAAGCCCGCTTGCCAGACGCGCAGGCGTGATGCCGGAAAACCGCGTACCGATGAGGCTGCCGAGCACGAGATAGGCGACAAGGGTCAGCCAGCCCGGCAGAACGCCAGTCTCTAGCCCCGTCAGATGCGCGATGGCCGAGACCACCATCGCCCCCATCAAAAGCGGCGCGGGCACGGAAAGCCAGGCAAAGATCATCCCCACGACGACGGAGACGCCGATCATCACGAGGATCGACAGTAGGCTCATCCCCGCGCCCGCGGGGGCGATATTGCCGGTCATATCGACGCCCATCAGCAAAGCGGCGAAAGGCACGACGATGGTCAGCGCCAAAAGCCGGACCGACTGCGTGATCGAGATGCGCGGCACGTCCGACCCGCTGTCGCTGGCAATCGCCATGACGAAACTCAGATGTCCGGGGGCCGAGGCCAGAAGCGCGGAACGTGGATCAAAGCAAAAATACCGCGCCAGCATCCAACGGCAAAGCGCCATGATCCCCCAAATCACCCCGGTCATAAAGACAAAGGCCAGTGGCCAGCGCAGCATGGCGTTCACCGCATCTTGGTTGAACCCTGCCCCCACGGCGATGCCCAGCACGACGAAACAGGCATCCCGCAGCCGCGGATCGACCGCCGTGCGCACCCCCATCAGGCCCAAGAGGCTCACCGCGATCACCGGGCCAAGCAGCATATAGACCGGCGCATTCAGCCACCAGAACAGCAGCGCACCAAAGGCCCCGGCCGCAAGGGTCAGCACTGTGTCGCGCGGGGCGAGCGAGGGGATCGGCCATCTCATGCGATAGGGCTAGCACTCCGGTAGAGCCTGCGCCAGTGCCACACGCATGACGCGCATCGCGCGCCCTTGCCCTTTCGTCGCAAAAGGTTCATGGGCGACTGGCAATACCACGGGATGAAAGGGCGTGATCATGGACAATCTGCGCGGCGCGATGCTGATGGTGCTGGCCATGGCCGGTTTCGCGGTCGAGGACATGTTCGTCAAACTGACAAGCGATGCCCTCCCCGTCGGTCAGATCATCGCGCTTTTGGGCGCGGGCGGCGGGGCGATCTTTGCCGTGATCCTGCGCATTCAGGGAAAGCGCCTGTTCTCTGCCGATATGCTGACCCAGCCAATCCTGCTGCGTGCCGTGGGCGAAGTGCTGGGCACGCTTTGTTTCGTCACCGCCATCGTGCTGACGCCGCTCTCTTCGGCCTCAGCTATTTTGCAGGCGACCCCCTTGGCCGTCACCCTCGGGGCGGCGCTGTTCCTTGGCGAGCCGGTCGGCTGGCGCCGCTGGAGCGCGATCATCGTAGGCTTCCTCGGTGTGCTCTTGATCGTGCGCCCGGGGCTGGAGGGGTTCAACGCGCTGTCGCTTTTCGCCGTGGCCGGTGTCATCGGCCTCGCCTTGCGCGACTTGGCGACGCGCAAAGTTCCCAAAAGCATCAGTTCCATGCAGCTTAGCTTTCTCGCCTTTATCGTCTTGGTCCCCGCGGGGCTGATCCTGATGCTGGCCGCAGGCACGCCCGCCGCCATGCCCGGCGGGGCCGAGGTGCTCTATCTCGCCGGGGCGATGGTGATCGGGGTGCTGGCATATTACGCCATCGTCGCCGCCATGCGCGTGGGCGAGGTGAGCTTCGTCACCCCCTTCCGCTATACCCGCATGCTCTTTGCGCTGGTGGCGGGGATCGTGGTTTTTGACGAATCCCCCGACAGGCTGACGCTGGTCGGGGCCGCGATCATCATCGCCTCGGGGGTCTATACCCTCCTGCGCGAACGCAAAATCACCCCCGGCCCCGCCGCGGTCTTTCCAAGCCGGGCCTGCCGGGGTAAACCGCCACAAACCCGAACATGAGGACAAAGCCCATGAGCACGATCATCGACATCCACGCCCGCGAAATCCTCGACAGCCGGGGCAACCCGACGGTCGAAGTCGACGTTATCCTCGAAGACGGCACCATGGGCCGCGCCGCTGTCCCCTCCGGTGCCTCGACCGGCGCCTATGAGGCGAACGAGCGGCGCGATGGCGACAAGTCGCGCTATCTGGGCAAAGGCGTGCTCGAAGCCTGCGCCGCCGTGAATGGCGAGATTGCCGAGGCGCTCGTTGGGGTCGAGGCGACCGAACAGGTCGAGATCGACGAGATGATGATCGAACTTGACGGGACCGAGAACAAATCCCGCCTCGGCGCCAATGCGATCTTGGGCGTCTCGATGGCCGCGGCCAAGGCGGCGGCGGACTACTGCGCGCAGCCGCTCTACCGCTACATCGGCGGCACCACCGCGCGGGTTCTGCCGGTGCCAATGATGAACATCATCAACGGCGGCGAACATGCCGACAACCCGATCGACATTCAGGAATTCATGATCATGCCGGTCGCCGCGGAGAACATCCGCGAAGCCGTGCGCATGGGGGCCGAGGTGTTCCACACGCTGAAGAAAGAGCTTTCCGCCGCGGGCCTCTCGACCGGGATCGGCGACGAAGGCGGCTTTGCCCCCAACATCAACTCCTCGCGCGATGCGCTTGATTTCATTCTGAAATCCATCGAAAAAGCGGGCTACAAACCGGGCGAAGACATGTATCTCGCCCTCGATTGCGCGGCGACGGAATACTACAAAGACGGCAAATATGTCCTCTCCGGCGAAGGCAAAACCCTGTCCAGCGCAGAGAACGCCGACTACCTCGCGGCGCTCGTGAACGACTACCCGATCATCTCCATCGAAGACGGCATGGCCGAAGACGATTGGGACGGTTGGAAGGCACTGACCGACCTCTTGGGCGGCAAGGTGCAACTGGTGGGCGATGACCTTTTCGTCACCAACCCTGCCCGTCTGAGCGATGGCATCCAGCGCGGCGCGGCGAACTCCATGCTGGTCAAGGTCAACCAGATCGGCACCCTGACCGAGACCCTCAAAGCCGTCGATATCGCGCATCGCGCGGGCTACACCAACGTCATGTCGCACCGCTCGGGCGAGACCGAAGACGCCACGATTGCTGACCTTTCGGTGGCCACCAACTGCGGCCAGATCAAGACCGGCTCGCTGGCGCGTTCCGACAGACTGGCGAAGTACAACCAGTTGATCCGTATCGAAGAAATGCTGGGCGAGACCGCTCAATACGCGGGCCGCTCGATCCTGCGCGGCTGATGTCGGCCCTCACCATCCGCCCTGTCACCACCGCTGCGGACCTCGCGGCGGTGGTCGACCTCTGCTGGGCCTATCGCGACTTTCTCTACCACTTCGGCCCGACCGAACAGCGGATCGTTGAGACCTTCTACCCCCAAGACAAATATAGCGCCCTGATGGCGCGCCTGCCCGAGGAACACGCCCGCCCGCGCGGCATCATCCTCTTGGCCGAGCGGGATGGCATCCCCCTGGGCTGCGGCATGTCCCATGCGCTGACCGAGACGGAGAGCGAGATCAAACGCGTCTTCGTCACCAATGCAGCCCGTGGCACGGGGGCGGGCCGGGCGATCTGTCAGCGCCTTGTCGATCAAGCGCGGGAGGACGGGTTCGAGAAGGTCTATCTCGACACTTCCGTGGGCTTCGCCCCTGCCCGCGCGCTCTATCGCTCGCTTGGGTTTGTTGAACGCGGCCCCTATCAACCGATGCCGGATTTCACGCGGGATGCGATCTGTTTCTTTGAGATGCCGCTGAGGGATGTGGCCGCGCCAGCCGAATAACGCAAACGGGGCGGCCAGATTACCGCCCCGTTTTTCATTGCCGCACGGTTTACCCGGCGAAAAGCTGTAGGAACTTCTGCTTCGAATACCCCAGCTTCAGCGCCCCACGGTCCGACAGGCGCGGCGCGATGCGCATGCGGATGATGTCCCGGTCGGTATCAAGGGCTGCGTTGAGGCGCAGCACCGCGTCCACCTTGCCGTTTGGCCCCGGGGCGACCTCTTCGATCATACCTACCAAGACACTGTCTTTGCTCCAGACCGGCGCGCCGATGAGGGTCGCGATGTTGATCGGCCTTGGGGTGGTGGCACTGTTGTCGCCGCCGGTGGTCGCCCGGCCTGCGGTCGCCGTGGGGTGCTATCGGGGTCATCCGTCCCGCTGCGGCCGCTGCCCCCGCCGACCGAGACGCCAGCCCCGGCCCCAGACCGTCACTGCCGCCCACCGAAGCGCCAACGCCTGCGTTCACACCGTCACCGCCGCCGACCGAAGCACCCACCCCGGCCCCGATGCCGTCACTGCCGCCAACCGAAGCACCGACACCGACATCCGCGCCGCCATGGTCGCCATGCCCCCGACGCTGACCCCAACACCGAGCCCGATTTCGGCCTGCGCCGCGGGCGCCAGCATGAGCGCCACTGCCGTAACAGCGATGCTGTTCTTGAAAGCACCTGTGTGAAAGATAGTCATAGCGAATCTCCTTCTCTAAGCCTGTCGAATGCCTTCGACCCTTGGCCCCCACAGGGAACCTACGCGGGAAGTCGCGACGACGTTTCAAGAAAATTGCGTAGCAGGGGAATTTTCGCAACTTTGTTAACCGGTGGGCGTGCCAGCCGATATGGCGGCATAGCGGCTGCACGCTGGGGCCTTAAAATCCTTTTCCGGCACCTTTCCGTCAAAGTTAGGCAACGCCCTGCTCACCTCACTCCCGGCTGACGGTGCCCCCGCCAACGGCGGCGCGGACGCCTGTCGTGCCGGGGCACGAGGTGGGCAGCCCGCGCGCCACGCGTACTGCCAGATAGGCAAAGGCCTGCGCCTCCAGCATGTCGCCATCGAGGCCGATCTCCTCCACCGCGGCGACGGGGCAATCGAGGCTGACATCCAACATCCGCATTAGCACCGGATTATGCCGCCCGCCGCCCGTCACATAGACGCGTTCGGGCGGGGCTGGGCAATGCTGCATCGCCTCGGCCACGCCAGCCGCGCACATGGCGGTAAGGGTGGCGCAGGCATCGGCATCGGAGAGCTCACCCACAAGGGCCACCATCTCGGCAAAATCATTCCGGTCGAGGGATTTGGGCGGCATGCGTGCGAAATAAGGCTCGGCTAGAAACAGCTCCAAGGCTCCCTGCTCCACCCTGCCCGCGCGGCGAGCTTGCCGCCTTCGTCATAGTCTTGGCCAAGGCGGGTCTGCATCAAATCATTGATCGGCGCATTGGCGGGGCCGGTGTCAAAGGCCAGCAGCGCGCCGTCCTTCTCCGGGCGGGCCACGCGCGGGTCGACCCATGTGAGGTTGCCCACGCCGCCGAGGTTCAGAAAGGCCACCGGCCCCTTTTGCCCGGCGTAGCGCGCGCAGGCGTGGTGAAAGAAGGGGGCGAGCGGTGCGCCCTCGCCGCCCAATTCAACATCGGCGCTGCGGAAATCCCAGACCACGGGCAGGCCAATCTCTCGCGCCAGCAGCGCGCCGTCTCCGACTTGCAGGGTGCCCTGCATGCGTGGGGCATGGGCGAGGGTTTGGCCGTGAAAACCGATGAGGTCGACCTCGGGCGCATCTTTCAGCAGATCGGCCAAGAGCGCCAGATGCGCGGCCTCCACCGCCTTGGCGGCTTCCTCGACCTCGGCCCCATGCCACTTGCCGAAGCCCGCGGCGATCACGCGGCGCTCTTCGGCGGCATAGCTGCGGTAGGCGCTGCGGCCAAAGCCTGTAATATCCTGCCCGTCAGTGCGCAAAATAGCGGCGTCCACCCCATCCAAAGAGGTGCCCGACATCATTCCCAAAGCCGTCACCACTTCGGTTCCGGCATCTTGCCTGTGCTTGGCCCTATTCATGGCCTTTTCCTTTGCCGCTCGTGCGCATATAGATTGCCCCGCAATACAGTTTTGAGGCAAGTCACCATGACATACCATCCCAAATCGGAGTTCATCCACACGATGATGCAGCGCGGCTTCCTGGCCGATTGCACCGATTATCAGGGGTTGGACGAAGCCCTGCTGAAAGGCGCGGCCCCGGCCTATGTGGGCTATGACGCCACGGCCAAATCGCTGCATGTGGGGCATCTGGTCAATATCATGATGCTGCGCTGGCTGCAGAAATGCGGCGGCAAGCCGATCACCCTGATGGGCGGCGGCACGACCAAGGTGGGCGATCCGTCCTTCCGCTCGGACGAGCGCCCGCTGCTGACGCCCGAGGCGATCGACGACAATATCGAAGGCATCCGTCAGGTTTTTGCCCAATACCTCGATTACGGCGAGGGCGAGACTGGTGCCTTGATGCTGAACAACGCGGAATGGCTCGACGGGTTGAACTACCTCGACTTCCTGCGCGACATCGGGCGGCATTTCTCGATCAACCGGATGCTGAGCTTTGAAAGCGTGAAGTCCCGTTTGGACCGCGAACAGTCGCTTTCCTTCCTCGAGTTCAACTACATGATTCTCCAGGCCTATGACTTCATGGAACTGCACCGCCGCTATGGCTGCATTCTCCAGATGGGCGGGTCGGATCAATGGGGCAATATCGTCAACGGCATCGACCTGACGCGCCGGGTGATCGATGGGGAGGTTTATGGCCTGACGTCACCGCTGCTCACCACCAGCGACGGCAAGAAGATGGGCAAATCGGCGGGCGGTGCGGTCTGGCTGAATGGCGATATGCTGAGCCCTTATGAGTTCTGGCAGTTCTGGCGCAATTGCACCGATGCCGATGTGGGCCGTTTCCTCAAGCTCTATACCGAGCTGCCGGTCGATGAATGCGACCGTCTGGGCGCGCTTGCCGGATCCGAGATCAACGAGGCGAAGGTACGTCTGGCCAATGAGGTCACCGGTCTGCTCCACGGGGAAGAGGCCGCCCGCAACGCCGAAGCCACCGCGCGCGAAGTCTTTGAAAAAGGCGGTGTGGGCGATGACCTGCCCACCCTGACCCTGTCGGCGGCGGATGTGGGCGATGGGGTTTCCATCGTGCAATTGCTGGTGAAATCGGGCCTTGCCGGCTCTGGTAAAGAAGCCAAGCGTCTGATCGCCGAGAACGGCGCACGGATCGACGACAAGCCGCTGACGGATGCGGGCATGATGCTGGATGCGGTCGCGCTGTCTTCTCCGGTTAAGCTGAGCGCGGGCAAGAAGCGCCACGCGCTGGTGCAGGTCGGCTAATCTCTCACGGGGCGGGCTTCGGTCTGCCCCGTCTTCCCTGCTCCCGCAGCCCTCCTCCCGCCGCAACGGCATCTCTTGCATGGGGTGAGACTTCGTGCTGAACTGAACAAGTGTTCATATCGGGGGAGCCATCATGAAACTAGACAGTACAGCCGCCATCATCACCGGGGGCGCCTCGGGGCTTGGCGAAGCCACGGCGCGCTATTTTGCGTCGCAGGGCGCGCAGGTCACCCTGTTGGACCGTGACGCCACCCGAGGCGAAGCCATCGCGAGAGAGATCGGCGGCCACTACGTCTTGACCGATGTGACGGATGAGACCTCGGTGCAGGAAGCGGTGGACTATGCCCAAGAAAAGATGGGCTGGATCACCGCTGCAGTGAATTGCGCGGGCATCGCGCTTGGGATCAAAACCACGGGGCGCGACGGGCCGCATCCGCTCGACGCCTTTCAACGCACCATCGACATCAACCTCGTCGGCAGTTTCAACGTGGCGCGGCTGGCGGCGGTGGCCATGGCCAAGAACACCCCCGAAGACGACGGCGCGCGCGGGGTGATCATCAACACCGCCTCCATCGCCGCCTTCGACGGGCAGAAGGGCCAAGCCGCCTATGCCGCCTCCAAGGGTGGGATTGCGGGCATGACCCTACCGATGGCGCGGGATCTGGCCAAGGAAGGGATTCGCGTGATGACCATCGCGCCGGGCATTTTCAAAACGCCGATGTTGGCCGGGCTGCCGGAAGAGGTGCAGGCCGAATTGGCCAAGGATGTGCCCAACCCGCCGCGCCTTGGCGATCCTGCGGAATATGGCCGGCTTGCCGGGTTCATCGTCGAAATGGGCTATCTTAATGGTGAGGTGATCCGCCTCGACGGCGCGCTCAGGATGCGCTGATGCCGCTGCAAAATCGCGTTCAACCGGATGGGGAGATCATCGCCCATCCGGCGCGGGGCAGCTTCATGGGCAACCGTGGCATCCTGCATGACGAAAACGGCCTGCGCCCCAAACGCCGTTGGGCGCATCAGAATTGGGTCTGTTGTCGGCTCAGTTTCAAGGAGCGTCGCCGCAAGCTGATGGCGCCCCGCCACTATACCGAGCTGTTCTTTCTTGATGAGGCCGTGGCCTTTGCCGCCGGTCACCGCCCTTGCGCGGAATGCCGTGCTGCGGATTATCGACGGTTTCGCGCGTGTTGCAACCTCCCCGGCCCCGCCGCGGATTTGGACCGTCAGTTGCACGCCGAACGCGCCGTGCCGCGCGTTTTTCGTCAGCGCCGCCATGGGGATGTAAAAGCGCAGGACCTGCCCGACGGCAGTTTCGTCTTGGATCACGACGGCCAGAGCGGCGTGCTTCTCGGCGATGCGCTTCACCCCTATGCGCCGGAGGGCTACGGGGCCGCGCAGCGACGCCCGCAGGGCCGCGTCACCCTGCTCACCCCGCCGAGCATCGTCGCGGCATTCCGCAACGGTTACCGCCCGCAGATCGCCCTGGCAGAGGCGCGGGGTTAGCCCTGCGCTTTCTCCTCAAGCGCCATCCACTCTTCTTCGGCGTTAGAGAGCTTTTCATGCCGCTGAACCAGCGCATCGGTGGCTTTCTGAAACTTCACCGGCTCGCGGGTGAAAAGCTCTGCATCGCTGAGCAGTTCTTCGAGCTTGCCGATCTCGGCCTCCAACCGCTCGATCTCAGCAGGCAAGGCTTCGAGCCGGTGTTTTTCGGTAAAGCTGAGCCCGCCCGCGGATTGCTTTTTCTCCGCCTTCGGCTCGGCCTTGCTCGGCTTGGGTTTGACCACGCTTTGTGCGAAATCATCCTGCCCACGCTGTGCCAGATAATCGGACCAGCCGCCCGCATAGACCGTGGCGCGGCCATCGCCCTCCATCGCGATGGTGGTCGCCGCCACCCGGTCGAGGAAGTCACGGTCGTGGCTGACCAGCAGCACGGTGCCGTCATAGGTGCCCAAGAGTTCCTGCATCAGGTCAAGCGTCTCAACGTCGAGATCGTTCGTCGGTTCGTCGAGCACCAAAAGGTTCGAGGAGCGCGCCATGATCTTGGCCAAGAGCAGCCGCGCCTTTTCGCCGCCCGAAAGCGAGCGGACCGGCGCGCGGGCCTGTGCTTCATCGAAAAGGAATTCCTTGAGGTAGCCGACCACATGTTTCGGCTGACCCCGCACCAGTACCTGATCGGCCTTGCCCGAAACGCGCATCTCAGGATCGCCGGTGAGGCTGTCCCAGAGGGTCATGTCCCCGTCAAGCTGCGCGCGCGCTTGATCGAACAGCGCGAGTTCCAGATTGGTGCCCAGTTTGATCTCGCCCGCGTCGGGTTCTTCTTTGCCGATCAGCATGTTCAACAGCGTGGTCTTGCCCACGCCGTTTGGCCCCACCAGCGCAATCCGGTCGCCGCGCTGCACCGTGATCGAGAAATCGCGCAGGATCTGTTTGTCACCGAACTTCTTGGCGATGCCGCTCGCTTCGATCACCTTGCGGCCTGACTTCGGCCCAGCCTCCAGCGCCATGGCCGCGGTGCCCTGCCGTTTGATCTGCGCCGAGCGTTCGGCGCGCAACTCTTGAAGCGCGCGCACCCGGCCCTGATTGCGTTTGCGCCGGGCCGAGATCCCCTCAACCGCCCAACGCGCCTCGGCCTTGATCTTGCGGTTCAGCTTGTGGCGCTGCATGTCTTCTTCTTCCCAGACCTGATCGCGCCATGCCTCGAACCCTTCAAAGCCGATGTCCTGACGGCGCACGGTGCCGCGGTCGACCCAGAGGGTCGCGCGGGTCAGCTCGCGCAGGAAGGCGCGGTCGTGGCTGATGATGACAAAGGCGGTGCGGGTGCCCTTTAGCTCGGATTCGAGCCATGCGATGGCTTCGATGTCGAGGTGGTTGGTCGGCTCGTCCAAGAGCATCAGTTCCGGCTCTTCGGCCATCAGCCGCGCCAGTGCCGCGCGGCGACGCTCCCCGCCCGATGCGGTGGCCACAGGGCGTGCGGGGTCAAACTTCAGCCCCTCGCCTGCGCGTTCCACCTTATACATCTCACCCGGATCGAGCCCGTGGGCCGCGAAGTCGCCAAGCGTCTCAAAGCCCGAGAGGTCAGGCTCCTGTTCCATATAGCCGACCGAGACGCCGGGCCCGGCCACAACCGCCCCGCTGTCGGGCTCTACCAGCCCGGCCATGACCTTCATCAGCGTCGATTTGCCCGAGCCGTTGCGGCCCACCAAGGCCAACCGATCGCCGGTCTGAACCACGAGGGAGAGGTCTTGGAAAACAGGATCGCCGCCAAAGGTCAGCGAAATGTCGGTGAGTTGTAAAAGGGGTGCGCGTGCCATGCCTGCCAGCTATCTTTCGGCGCGGGCAAGGTCAATGTCCAAAGGCGGTGCGGCTTCAGGCCAGCGCCCGCAAAAGCCGCGCGCGGTTGGGCGGGATCGCGGCGATCTCCAGCGCGGTAAAAACATGCAGCGTGCCCATTTGCCGGTCGATCACGGCGTGGTCGCTGACCCAGCCCCCCATCGCCAGATAGCTGCGCAACAGCGGCGGGATTTGCTGGCGCGCGCGCCGGGGATCGGGGCTGTGGCGGTCGCGGGCATAGGGGTGGACCTCAGCCGCCCTGACGCGGGGGCGCCATTCCGCGGGGGCAAGATGCTGCTGTTTCAACAGGGCAAAGGCATCGCGGTAGCGAGTCGGATCGGTGCCCGTGAAAGAGGAGCAGCCGAACAAAAGCGCCGCCCCGCTGTCATCGACTTCCCGCGCCAATTGCCCCCAAGCGAGGCGCTGGATGTCGGGGTCTTGCCATTCTGGGTGGATACAAAAGCGACCCAGTTCCAGCATGGCGCCTTTCATGCGCTCCAGACGGCTCAGTTCGTAAAACTGCGCGGCATAGCTCTGGGCCAGCTCCGCGCCATGAAACCGGGTCAGGCGAAAGCAGCAGACCAATGTGCCGCTGTCGCGATCCTCTATCAGAAAATGCCGTGCTGCCGCGTCGAATGCATCACGGTCGACGGTCCCGGTCTGAAAACACTGCGTCCGCAGCGCCTGCGCCCGGGTAATGTCCCCGGGCGTGAGGGCTTCGCGCGTCAGATATCGGCCCGGGGGCGCTTGGGTCATCTGCGAGGTCGCCTTCGCTTATCCGCGGCCCTGCCCCGCTGCCGGGACATGCCGAGGGGAACTTAGCTGCCGAAGGCCGACGGGCTGAAGCGGCCAAGGTTGCCCAGAAGCTGGCGCAGGAAGGTGTTGTCGGCCACAGGCGATGTCGTCACGCGGCGCGACAGCGGCACGACCTGCCCGCGTTCAAGCCCGAAGCGTTCGACATTCGACACCACACCGGCTTCGTTGAAGCTGACGGTCACCACCTCACGCTCGATCTCTTTCGGGGCCATGAAGCCCAGAGCGCGTTTGCGCATCTTAACGTAATAGTAACTATCATCGCTCAAAACACCCGAAACCGTGGGCACACCGATCTTCTGCGCGACGCTTTCTTTGGTATCGCTGCCCACAACGACCTGCTCAAGCTGGTCTTGCGGCGGCACATAGCCGTGGTTTTCATACTGCGGGCTACAGGCGGTCAGAAGCAGTGCAAGGCCCATACCCGCGATCCGGAGGTGCGTCTTGCCGGTCTGTTTGGTTTTGCGCATTTGGTCTGCCCTCTTGCCCTGACGGATTATGGCTTTTATTTCGCATACACCAAGGCACCCCAAGTGTACAAGAAACGAAAGTCGGATCTCATGTCGCGCAAATCACCTACGCCAACCGCTCTTCGGGTCGCGGACCTGTCCCAGACGGAGCCAAACGCGTTCGCGTTGCGCCCTGAGGCGGAAGCGCTGGCGCAGATCGCCGAGGAGCTCGATCTCTCGGCCCTGCGCAAACTTAGCTTTTCAGGCAGCATCAAACCGCTCGGCAAACAGGACTGGCAGCTTGACGGGAAACTTGGCGCGACCGTGGTGCAGCCCTGCGTCGTCACGCTTGAGCCAGTGACCACGCGGATCGACGCCGATATCACCCGCCGGTTCATCCATGATTTCGAACTCCCCGAAGAAGAGGAGGTCGAAATGCCTGAGGACGATACGACAGAGCCTTTGGGCCAATGGATCGACCCCGCGCAGGTCATGATCGAGGCGCTGGCACTGGAAGTGCCGGAATATCCCCGCAAGGGCGACGCCGAACTGGGCCAGATGGTCCATGCCGAACCGGGCCAAAAGCCGATGACGGACGAAGACGCACGTCCCTTTGCCGGCTTGGGCGCGCTGCGCGATGCGCTGAAGAAAGACGAAACCTAAAGAAACAAGCGGAAAACCGCGGAAATTCGCGCTTGCATCGCGCCGGTTTCGCGTTATTTTGCCGCCCTCACCCGAATTAAGGTTGGACATTGCGCGGCTGCGGCCCTAAAGCGTCGTCACGCCCGAAACGGGGTCCGAATTGAAACACGGTTGCGGCCTGCTTTGCCAAGTCAGCAACCCCGAAGGCAAAGGCACCAGACATGGCTGTCCAACAGAATAAAGTATCCAAATCCCGCCGCAACAACCGCCGCGCCCACGATTCGCTCTCTGCGGCGAACCCGAACGAATGTTCGAACTGCGGTGAGCTGAAGCGCCCCCACCACATCTGCGCGGCTTGCGGTCACTATGACGACGCCGAAGTTGTCGCCCTGACCGAAGAAGTGGACCTGGAAGACGACGCAGCATAAGCTGCGGTAGTTTTTAAGGTTTTCTCTTAGGCAGTGAGGCATTCGCACTGATGACGGCCCAGCCCGATCACCCCAACGCGAAAGCCGGACACACCCTGATCTCGGTCGACGCGATGGGGGGTGACGAAGGCCCGGCAGCAGTTGTTGCCGGGTGTGCGCTTTCTGCGACAGCAAATCCCGATATCGGTTTTATCCTGCATGGTCCCCGTGATCAGTTGGAGCCTTTGATCGCCAAACGTGCTGAGTTGTCGGGCCGTTGCGAGATACGTCACGCCACGGATGTCGTCACGATGGACGACAAGCCGAGCCAAGTCGTGCGCACCGGCAAAGACAGTTCCATGTGGTCTGCCATCGAATCCGTGCGCAGCGGAGAGGCGGCTGTGGCTGTCTCTTGCGGCAATACCGGCGCTCTGATGGCGATGTCGATGATACGGCTGCGCAAATTGCCGGGCGTGAATCGCCCTGCGATTGCGGTACTCTACCCCTCTTCCAACCCGCAGGGTTTTAACGTGATGCTCGACGTGGGCGCCGATGTGCGCGCCGACGCCGATGATCTGTTGCGTTTCGCGCTGATGGGCACCTCCTACGCCCGCAACGGTATGGATTTGCAGCGCCCCGCGTGGGGCTGCTGAATGTCGGCACCGAAGAGCATAAGGGCCGCACCGAACTCAAAGAAGCCTATGATTTGATTCGCGCCCAAGGTGATGCTACCGGGTTTGAATTCGTCGGTTTCGTTGAGGGGGCGATATCTCGGGCAACCGCGCCGATGTCATCGTAACCGATGGGTTCACCGGCAATGTCGCGATCAAGACCGGCGAAGGCACGGCCAGCATGATCGGCGACCGGCTGCGCGAAGCGTTCAAATACTCGCCCCTGTCGCGCCTCGCCTCGCTGCTGGCCTATACCTCTCTGCGCCGTCTCAGCAAAAAGATCGACCCGCGCCGTGTGAACGGCGGCGTCTTTCTGGGCCTGAACGGCACGGTGGTGAAATCGCACGGCTCCGCCGATGCGACCGGCATCTCCGCTGCGATCAAACTCGCCGCGCAGTTGTCGCAGAATAAATTCAATGACAAGCTAGCCGCTCGCGTCGCCGCGACGCTGCCAGCTGAGGAGTCCGTCAAATGAGCCTGCGCGCCGTTGTCACTGGTTGTGGCCACTACCTGCCCGCCCGTGTCGTGGAAAATGCCGAATTTGAAGCGACCCTCGACACGAATGACGAATGGATCCGCTCGCGCTCGGGCATCGAACGCCGCCACTTTGCCGCCGAAGGTGAGACGACCTCTTCCATGGCCAGCGCCGCCGCGCGCAAGGCGCTTGAAGACGCGGGGCGCGATGTCTCCGATGTTGACGCGATCGTCGTGGCCACCTCCACCCCCGACCTGACCTTCCCGTCGGCCGCGACCATGGTGCAGGCCGAATTGGGCATGACCAATGGTTTCGCCTTTGACGTGCAAGCGGTCTGCGCGGGCTTTGTCTATGCGCTGGCGAACGCCAACGCGCTCATCGTTTCCGGTCAGGCACGCAATGTGCTGGTGATCGGGGCCGAGACGTTCAGCCGCATCATGGATTGGACCGACCGGTCGACCTGTGTGCTTTTTGGCGACGGCGCGGGCGCGCTGCTGCTTGAGGCGCAAGATGGGCAAGGCACGCCAGAGGATCGCGGGATCCTCGCGACTGACCTGAATTCCGACGGGCGCTACCGCGAGTTGCTCTACGTCGATGGCGGCGTCAGCACCGGCACCACGGGCTATCTGCGGATGCAGGGCAATCAGGTGTTCCGCCACGCCGTCGAAAAGCTCGCTGCCACGGCCAATACCGCCATGGAGCGCGCCGGTGTCAGCGCCGAGGATGTCGATTGGATCGTGCCGCATCAGGCCAACATCCGCATCATCCAAGGCACCGCGAAGAAATTGAACCTGCCGATGGAGCGCGTTGTCGTGACCGTGCAGGACCACGGCAACACCTCTGCCGCCTCGATCCCGCTGGCGCTGTCGGTGGGCCGTGAGCGTGGTCAGATCAACAGGGGCGATCTGATCGTCACCGAAGCCATTGGCGGCGGTCTGGCTTGGGGCTCTGTTGTCCTGCGCTGGTAAGTCCCTGAGCTAACGCGGAAAATCTCTGCCGAATCGTGCTCGATCCGGGCATTGATGTTGACTCTAAAAATCTGAGCAGCATATGCTATTGGAAAGCATGGGGGATATAATGCCGAACAAGACATTGACGCGCATGGATTTAAGCGAAGCTGTATTTCGTGAGGTCGGTCTTTCTCGCAATGAGAGTGCTCAGCTGGTCGAAGCCGTGCTTGAGCATATGTCCGACGCTCTGGTCGACGGGGAACAGGTCAAGATTTCCTCTTTCGGCACTTTTTCGGTACGCGACAAAACCGCGCGTGTGGGCCGCAATCCGAAAACCGGCGAAGAGGTTCCGATCAACCCGCGCCGGGTGCTGACCTTTCGCCCCTCGCATCTGATGAAAGACCGGGTTGCCGAAGGCAACAAGTCCTGACCCATGGTCAAATCGCCGGACGCTTTTCGCACCATCTCCGAAGTCGCTGACTGGCTCGGTATCCAAGCCCATGTTCTGCGGTTTTGGGAGAGTAAGTTTACCCAAGTGAAACCCATCAAACGGGCGGGCGGGCGGCGCTATTACCGCCCCGCCGATATGCTGCTGCTTGGTGGGATCAAGAAGTTGCTGCATGACGATGGGCTGACCATCAAAGGCGTTCAGAAGATCCTACGTGAGGAAGGGATGACCCATGTCTCCTCCCTCTCCGCCCCGCTTGATGAGTTGGATTTCGTGGAGCCGCGCCCTGCGCCGAAGCCGGACATCATCCGGCCTGAGACTGGTGTGGTTTTGAACTTTGGCGCGAAAACGGAAGCGCGCGGGGATGAGGTGAGCGCTGAGACGGTCGACACGCGCCAGGAGACGACAGCAGAGCTGGAAGAAGCCGCCCCCGCGGCAGCGCAGCGCCCCTCGCCCATGCCGCCCGCCGACGATCACCCACGGGCCACGCCCGATCCGCTGGCCCCCTCTGACAGCAACACGCCCGATGCGCCGCAACTCCCCGCGTCCGAAGCTAAGCCCGAAGAGGAACCTGCATCGGAGACCGGCCTGCCCGAGTTCCTCAAGCGCCCGCTGGCGGCTGAGCCGGAGAAGATCGCAGAGGTTTCGCCCGCCCCTGCCGAAGCCGAGGCGGAAGACCCCGCAGACGACACGCCAAAACCCGCGATCATCGACCTGCCCGATTTCACCCCGGAAGCCGATTTTCCCGCCCGTCCGGGGCTGCTGAGCGTCGGTGCGCGTGTCCATCGCCTGCCCCGTGACGTGCAACCTCAGGTCGCCGGTCTGCTGCTGGATCTGGCTGAATTGCGCGCGCGCATGGCCGCAGAAGCCGGCGCGGAAACAAATTTCTAATCGCGATGAAAAGATTGGAAATTCCCTCTTGCACCCCCTGCGAGATCGGGTATGAAGCCCACGTAGTCGGGCTATGGCGCAGCCTGGTAGCGCGTCCGTCTGGGGGACGGAAGGTCGCAGGTTCGAGTCCTGCTAGCCCGACCAACCGACTACAACAAAACGCCCGCGCCGGTAACGCGCGGGCGTTTGTCATTTAAGAAGGCCGCGCCCGATGCCCAATGCGATGAACGGGGTGCTCCCCAACCAGCAGATTGCAGCCATGATCGAAAGCGGCGCCATTGCCGCCGATCCCGCGGTCACCTCTGCCCAGATCCAGCCCGCCAGTCTTGACCTCCGCCTCGGCAGCGTCGCCTATCGGGTCCGCGCTTCTTTCCTTGCCGGGCATGGGGCCAAGGTCTCGGATCGTTTGGCGGAGTTCGAGATGCACCGCGTCGACCTCAGCGAAGGGGCCGTGTTGGAGAAAGGCTGTGTCTATGTGGTGCCGCTGATGGAGCGGCTCGCGCTGCCCGAGGGTGTCTCTGCCGTGGCAAATGCCAAAAGCTCCACCGGGCGGCTCGACCTGCTGACCCGTACCATCACCGATGGCGGCACCGAATTCGACCGCATCGCACCGGGCTACACCGGCCCGCTCTACGCCGAGATCTGTCCGCGCTCTTTCTCGGTGCTGGTGCGGCCCGGGATGCGGCTCAATCAGATTCGTTTCGGCAGCGGGGATGCGACCCTCGACGATGACGCGCTGCGCGCGCTGCACGATAAGACACCACTGGTGGATGGGACCGCCGTGATCGATGAGGGGTTGGGCTTCTCCGTCGATCTGCGGCTCCCCGGCACCAGCCTCGTCGGCTACCGCGCGAAGCCGCATACCGGGGTGATCGACCTCGATAAAATTGGCCATTACGATCCCGCCGCCTATTGGGAAGAGGTGCATAGCACCAACGGTCAGATCATCCTCGACCCCGGCGCCTTTTACATCCTCGTCAGCCGCGAAGCGGTGACGATCCCGCCTGCCTATGCCGCTGAAATGGCACCCTATTTGGCGATGGTCGGAGAGTTCCGCGTGCATTACGCGGGCTTCTTCGATCCGGGCTTTGGCCATGCCGAGGCAGGCGGCGCAGGCTCACGCGGGGTGTTGGAGGTGCGCTGTCACGAGGCCCCCTTTGTGCTGGAGCATGGGCAAGTCGTGGGCCGTTTGGTCTATGAGCATATGGCGCAGATCCCCAGCCAGCTTTACGGCGCCGACATCGCCTCGAACTACCAAGGTCAGGGGCTGAAACTGTCCAAGCATTTCCGCTCCGCGTAAAGACTCGGCGCCGGTCAATCCTCGAACAGCTCGCTCTGCCCTTCGGTCGCTTCCGGCTCGTCTTCGCCATCGCCCACGGTGGGCAGCAGACCGGCGGGTGGACGGTTCTCCAACAACCCGGCAGAGCGCAGCTCTTTCAGCCCCGGCAGATCCCGCGCGCTTTCCAGACCGAAGTGATCCAGAAACTCCTGCGTGACGACGAAGGTCACCGGACGGCCCGGGGTCATCTTGCGGCGGCCAAAGCGGATCCACTCCATCTCAAGCAACTGGTCCACCGTGCCCCGCGACACCGATACGCCGCGAATCTCTTCAATCTCGGCGCGGGTGACGGGCTGGTGATAGGCGATGATCGCCAAAGTCTCGATCGCGGCGCGGCTGAGCTTGCGGGTCTCGACCGTTTCCTTATGCATCAGGAAACCAAGGTCCGGCGCGGTGCGAAAGGCGTAGGCATCGCCCACTTTCATCACCTGCACGCCGCGCCCCTGATACCGGTGCCGCAGGAAGGCCATCGCCTCGCCCACGTCTGACCCGCGCGGCAAACGCTCTTCGAGTTCGCGCAGGGTGATCGGCTCGGAACTGGCGAAAAGCACGGCTTCGATCATACGCTCCTGCTCGGCGAGTGAGGGCGCGTCGAACAGTTTCTTTTCTTTGGTTTCAATCTCTTCCGACACGCATCAATCCTTCTTGCGCAGTTGGATGGGGGCGAAAATCTCTTTTTGGCGGATCTCCATATGCCCCTCTTTGACCAGTTGCAAAGAGGCGGCAAAGGTCGCCGCCGTGGCCGAGCGGCGGCGCTCCGGGTCGCTTTCCCAACCCTCGGGCAGGTAGCTGGTCAAATCGCCCCAATCGCCCGCATAGCCGATCAGCCCGCGCATACGGTCCAGCGCCTCTTCCATGGTAAAGACCTTGTCGCGGTCCATCACGAAGGGGCGGAAATCCTCACGCGTGCGGGTGCGCGCATAGCCCTGCATCAGGTCCAGCAGAGTCGCGGTATAGGTGACCTTTTTAACGCTGGTGATCTCTTGGGTCTGGCCGCGGGCAAAGAAGTCCCGGCCAAGCTGATCCCGCGCCATCAGACGCGCGGCGGCGTCGCGCATGGCTTGCAAACGTTCCAGTTGGAAGGCCAGATGCGCGGCCATTTCCTCGCCCGATGGGCCCTCTTCGGTCGGGTCCGGGGGCAGCAGCAGGCGCGACTTGAGGAAAGCCAACCACGCCGCCATGACGAGGTAATCCGCCGCCAGTTCCAGCCGCAACTCCTTTGCCCGTTCGACAAAGGCCAGATACTGCCGCGCCAGTTGCAGCACCGAGATCTTGCGCAGATCGACCTTTTGCGTGCGGCTCAGCGACAGCAGCAGATCAAGCGGCCCTTCATACCCTTCGACATCGATGATGAAGGCTTCGGCGGCCAGCCGGTCGGCCACGGTGCTGCCCGCCCCGCCCCGGTCTTCCTGAAATGTCGTCTCAGCCATGCAATGTCCCGCCCAGAAGCGTCTCAAGCTGGGCGCTGAGGGCGTCGATGTCAACGTCATCGGGGGTTTGCCGCGCATCCATCGCGCGCAGGGCGCGGGTCTGGGCGGCGGGGGTCATCTCGCCCGCGGCTTCGGCCACGGCGCGGCGGTCTTCGAGCGGGCCATTGCAGAAAAGCGCCACGTCACAGCCCGCCGCGATAGCGGCGCGGGTGCTTTCCGCCGGGGTCATTTGCAGCGCTTTCATCGAAATGTCGTCGGTCATCACGAGGTTGTCGAAGCCGATCTCTTCGCGGATCAGCCGCATCACCTCGGGCGACAGGGTCGCCGGGGCATTGTCCAGCGCGTCATAGACCAGATGCGCGGTCATCCCCATCGGCAGATCGCGCAGGCTGCGGAAGGGGGCGAAATCGACCGCCTCCAGATCGATCCGGCGGGCCGCAACCCGGGGCAGATCGTGGTGGCTGTCAAGCGTCGCGCGGCCATGGCCGGGCATGTGCTTCATCACTGGCAAGACCCCTCCGGCCAGCAGTGCATCCGCCACGGCGCGGCCAATCTCGGCCACCTGCCCCGGCGTTTCGCCGTAACAGCGATTGCGCAGAAAACGGTGGGTGTCCGGCCCGGCCACATCGATCAGTGGCGCGCAATTGCTGTCGACCCCGACGCTGTGCAGCTCATGGGCGATGATCCGGTACATCAGGTAAAAGGCGTGGCGCGCTTGATCGCCGGCGCGGGCGGCGAGGTCCATCGGCGGCAACCAATCGCGCCAGTGGGGGCGCGCATACGCTGCACGCGGCCGCCCTCTTGGTCGATGGTGATGACGGCCTCATGCCCCGCCGCCTCGCGCATCTCTTCGCAGAGCGCGCGGAGTTGGTCGGGGCTGTCGATGTTGCGGGCGAAGAGGATAAAGCCAAAGGGCCGCACGTCCCGAAAGAACGCCTTTTCCTCGACGCTGAGCCGATGGCCCGTCGCGTCGAGGATCGTGGCCCCGAAGGGGCGCATCAGCGCATCACCACCGGGATGCAATCCGCGTTTTCGGCCACGAGGGCCGAGCAGAAGCGGCGTGCGTCGGCGATGTCGTTAAAGCCCATGGCACGCAGGCGGTAGAAGACCCGCCCGCCGCTGGTGGCCTTTTGCACGACGCGGCTCTTGCCTTCGAGATAGGCACCGAAACGGCCCTGCAAACGGTCCCATTGTTCGCGCGCCACCTCGGGGCTGTCAAAGGCGCCAAGCTGGGCCATGCGGGTGCCAGCGGGCAGCGATGCGGGATCGACTTCTTGGGTGGCCGCGGCCACTGGATTAGGTTGCACGGCGGCGGGTGTCACCACGGCACCGCCCGCCGGACGGCGGCGCGGCCGCAGGGAGTTGCGCACGCCGGGCGCGTTCAGCACGGCCTTGACCACCTTGGGCTGCACGGAGGTATCGGCCAGCGCCATCGCCACGGCGGCATCGACAGGATCGCCAGCGGCGGCCTCCTCACCGGTGAGCGGGGCCACGCCATTGGTCAATTGCGCCACGAGGTCTTGGACATTGCCCGAGCGGATCGCTTCGGAGGCGTCGATCAGGTCGCCGTCATCCTCACGCGCCACGGCTGGGGTCGCCGTACCCTGTGTCTTTGAGGCAACCATTGCCACTTTGACGGGCTGGTCTTCGTCTTGCAATTCGATCTGGCGCGGCGCGAGGCGCAGCTCATCTGCCGGGCGCCCGGCGCTGCCTTCGGCGGCGACGACATTGACCGAAAGCCCCTGATGGCGGGCCAATTCGCCACCCGGCTCTTCGGGGCGCACGCGCATCTCGCCTTCGATCGCGCGGACCACCGGGATGCCGGTCACGTCACGCACAAGCAGTTTGTAGCCCCAAACACCGATCCCCGCCACCAGCGCCAAGGACACCACGGCGCCCGCGATATTGGTGAGCGTTGTCAGGGTCTTGGGCGCGCTGCCCACTGCGTAGCTATGCGCGGAATCGGGCGCATAGCCCGCCGTCGTCGGGGAAGACGTGAAATCTGCCATCTCTGCCTCTTTGCCCGGCGTGATACATCGCCACGCGGGTCTGGTCATGGGGTTGCCTGTTTTCGGCGCGCTGGTGCGGTTACCGCATCTCTTGCGCCGGTGTGACCCCGAGAATACCAAGACCCGCCGCAATTACAATCGCAACGGCACGCGACAGCGCGATTTTCGCCTGCGAGGTGGCCGCGTCCCCTTCTTGCAAGGCGCGCAAGCCATCCTCAGACCGGCCCAAGTGGTAGAGGCTGTGGAAATCGGAGGCCAATTCATAGAGGTAGAAGGCCACCCGGTGCGGCTCATTGCTGCGCGCGGCGGTCTCGACCAAACGGGGCCATTCGGCAAGCTTGCGCAGCAGGCCGATCTCGGCCTCATGGTCGAGCTTAGACAAATCCGCGTCCAGCAGCGTGGCATCCGCCACCTCGATCCCCGCCTCTTCGGCTTTGCGCAGGATCGACGCGACCCGGGCATGGGCGTATTGCACGTAAAAGACCGGGTTCTCGCGGCTTTGCTCCAACACCTTGTCGAAATCGAAGTCGAGCATCGCGTCGTTCTTGCGCGTCAACATGACAAAGCGCGTCACGTCCGGGCCGACCTGATCCACCACATCGCGCAGGGTCACGAAAGTCCCTGCCCGTTTGGACATCTTGAACGGCTCGCCGTTTTTGAAAAGCTTCACCAACTGCGTCAGCTTGATATCGAGCGGCACATGCCCGTCGCTCAGCGCCGAAACTGCCGCTTTCATCCGTTTGACGTAGCCGCCATGATCCGCGCCAAAGACGTCGATCAGCATGTCGAAATCACGGCTGACCTTGTCATAGTGATAAGCGATATCGGGGGCAAAATAGGTCCAAGACCCGTCGGATTTCTTGACCGGGCGGTCGACATCGTCGCCATGTTCGGTGGATTTGAACAGGGTCTGTTCGCGCGGTTCCCAATCGTCAGGCTTCTTACCCTTCGGCGGCTCCAACACGCCTTCGTAGATCAACCCTTTGGCTTCGAGCGAGGCGATGGCCGCTTCGATCTGACCCGTGCCATAGAGCGATTTTTCGCTATAGAACACGTCCATTTCAACACCCAGTGCCGCCAGATCGTCGCGAATGAGGTTCATCATCGCATCGGTGGCGAATTCGCGGATATCGTCCAGCCATTCGCTTTCCGGCTGGTCGACCAGCTTGTCGCCGTACATCTTGGCCAGCGCTTCGCCCAGCGGGATCAGATAGTCGCCGGGATAGGTGCCATCGGGGAAGGCCACCTCTTTGCCATTGGCTTCAAGGTAGCGCAGATAGACCGACCGGGCGAGCACATCGACCTGCGCACCGCCGTCGTTAATGTAGTATTCCCGCGTCACGTCATAGCCGGCGAAGTCCAGCAGGCTCGCCAGCGCATCACCAAAGACCGCGCCCCGGGTGTGGCCCACATGCAGCGGCCCCGTCGGGTTGGCCGAGACATATTCAACGTTCACCCGCTGACCGGCGCCAAGGATCGCGCGGCCAAAGTCGGTGCCTTGGCTCAGCACCTGACGGGCGACATTCTGCCAAACCGAAGGCGCAAGGCGCAGGTTGATGAACCCCGGCCCCGCCACTTCGGCAGAGGTGATGCGCGGATCGTTTTGCAATTGCGCGGCCAGTGCTTCGGCAATGTCGCGCGGCTTCATGCCCGCAGGTTTGGCCAGCACCATCGCGGCATTGGTGGCCATGTCGCCATGGGCCGCGTCACGCGGCGGCTCAGCGGTGATCGGGTCAAAGTTCAGGGTCGCAGGCAGGGCTTCCTGCGCGACCATCTGTTCCAGCGTCGCAATGATGAGATGGCGAATTTCGGCAAATAGGTTCATGTCGGGTATCCTTGTTCCCCGCCCGTTTATCATGTGCGGGGGTGCAGTCAATCAAGCGTCGGGCCGTCGCGGCCCAAGTTGGGGAGTGGCGTTTGAAACGGCGTGCTCAGCCGAGGTCCAAACGCCCAGATCGGAGCCGTCGCCCCGCTTCGGAGCCAAGGAACAGCGCGCTTTCCGCTGCAAGCTCTGCCTGCCCCTCTGGCACGGTGATCAGGTGGAAATGCAACCCCCGTGGCCCGAACACCTCGTCGAGCGCGGCATTGGCCGCTTCAAACGCACCGATCATGGCATGCCCGGCCAGCGCCAATGGTTGACTTGGCCGCGGCAGGACGGTCACCACCGCCCCCTGCCCGGCCACCAGACCCCGGCCCAAGGCACGCATCATGGCCGAAAGCCCGCGGATCTGCGCATCCGTGCCTTTGCAGCAATCTTCGGGGTCGAGCGGCATCAGGTTCAGCACCATATGCAGCGGCGTGCCGCCCCAATTGCGGTGCAACGGCTCAAACCGCGCGACCAGATCGCCGGCCAGCGCCAGTGCTTCGACACGTTCTGCCGATTGGCTCATCAACCGCGCCAGCACCGTAGGATCGCGGTCCATCGCCACGACTTCCGCCCCCAGATCCGCCGCGCGTTTGGCCACCGCAGGCCCCGGCGCTTGCCCCGCCGAGAGGATCGCGAATGTCGCGTCACCGGCCAGACTTTCCGGCAGAACGGGGGTTTGTATCATGTCATCTCACCTATGGATCATCAAAAGAAGACTACCATGCCGCGAAGACTAGCGGAAGCTGCGCAGGTCGCTGTCGAAGAGACGCGCGTGTTCTTGTAGGGCGAAACGGTCGGTCATGCCCGCAATATAATCAGACACCATCCGCGCCAACGTGGTTTCATCCTCTGCCGCCTCAATCGCCGCCGCCCAATGGCGCGGCAGGAGGTTGGGCTGTGACAGGAACAGCGGGAACAGGTCCTCGACCACCTTGGTCACCTTCTCGCGATTCTCCATCACCGAGGGGGCGCGATACATGCGGGTGAAGAGAAACTTGCGGATCTCGCGCAGGTCTTGCCAGACGGGGTCTGAGAAACGGATCACTGGGCGGCCCAGATGGCGGATGTCGTCAGGGGATTTCGCCCCCGAGTCCTTCAGCAGTTTGGCCGAGGTTTCAATCACATCGCCGACCATAACCCCAAAGACCCGCCGCAGCGCCTCGTGACGGCGGCGGTAGCTGTCGGTCTCGGGGTAGAGCCGGTCAACCTCAGCATAGGCGGGGCCGACCATGGGCAGTTCGGCAATCTCACTTTCCGTAAACAGCCCTGCGCGCAGACCGTCGTGCAGATCGTGGTTGTTATAGGCGATGTCATCGGAGAGCGCGGCGACCTGCGCCTCGGCGCTGGCATGGGTGTGCAGTTCCAGATCGTGCCGCGCGTTGTAATCGGCCAGCGCATGGGGTACCTCGCCCGTCACCGGCCCGTTGTGTTTCGCGATGCCTTCCAGCGTGTCCCACGTCAGGTTCAGCCCGTCGAATTCGGCATAGTGCCGCTCCAGCGTGGTGACGATCTTGATCGCCTGCGCGTTGTGATCGAAGCCGCCGTAGGGCTCCATCAGCTTGTGCAGCGCATCTTCGCCGGTGTGGCCAAAGGGCGTGTGGCCCAGATCATGGGCCAGTGCCACCGCCTCGGTCAGCTCGCCATTCAGACGCAGCGCGCCTGCGATGGTCCGCGCGACCTGCGCCACTTCGATGGAATGGGTCAAACGGGTGCGGAAATAGTCGCCCTCATGCTCCACAAAGACCTGTGTCTTATGTTTGAGCCGCCGAAAGGCGGAAGCATGAATGATCCGGTCCCGATCCCGCTGATAACAGGAGCGAAAAGTGCTTTCCTCTTCCGGCACCAACCGTCCCTTGGCGGTGTCCGGATCAGAGGCGAATTCTGCGCGCATCGCGGCTGGTCCTCTCTCGCGGTCCTTGTGACCTGTCCTCGTGCTTTCTATATGTTAGAGGAACGCGAAAGAAAACCGATGCATCGGAGCCCGCAGATGAACCTGCCCCCAAAGTCACCCCCCGCGCCTTTGAACGCCTCGCCGAGATCGGGGCCGCAGACGAAGGCAAGGCCCTGCGCATCGCTGTCGAAGGCGGCGGCTGCTCGGGCTTTCAATACGACATCGCGCTGGACGAGCCCGCCGAAGATGACCTCGTGCTCGAAGGCAGTGGTCAGAAGGTGGTGGTCGATAGCGTCTCCCTGCCGTTTCTGGCCGACGCCGTGATCGATTTCACCGAAGAGTTGATCGGCGCGCGTTTCACCATCGAGAACCCCAATGCGACTGCGGCCTGCGGTTGCGGCACGTCCTTTTCGATGTAAGTCTTTCGGGCGCGTTTAACCGCGCGCCCGGGCGAACCCCTCGAAGAATTCGTCGAAATATGGCCCGGCGCGTTCGGCGCGCAGTAGGATCGCGTGGCTTTCCGCGCAAAGATACGACAGCACATGCGGGCGCATCTGCCCCCAGTCAGCCCGGCGCTTTGCGCCCATGTCGTTGAGGCAAGCCGCCAGCGGGCGCAGCGCCCCCTCCCCCTTTCGACCTTTGTGGAAACGCAATGCGCCTTTTGGGATATCGGTAGATCGCATCGGGCGGCCCGCAATCTGCAGGGCCCAGCCGGTGACGAGCCATTCGTGGTAATCGTCCTGCAAAGGCGCGCCTTCATCAGCGTAGACCCGCATGGTACGGTGGCTGGCGGCAATGGTATCCTCCCACAGGGGGCTGGGGCCCTGCCCGGCAAAACGCAGCGCGGCGCAGACCTCGGCCAGCAGGTCCATATCCTGATCGAGAAAAGCCAGCAGCCCCGTGAAATGCAGGCTTTTCAGCGCGGCCTCCGGCAGGACGGGGGGCCGGCGGCCATAGTCCGACAGGTAGAAAACGATATGGGTCAACTCATAGGCCGCCTTCCGATTGGGCATGGCGAAGGTGGCACTGCGGACGATGAAATCGCGCAACCGTTGAGCGAGGGCCCCGTCCTCCACCCGTGGCCCCACACCCCGACGGCGCAGCAGACGGCGTGCCTCGGCCCGTTGTAGATCCGACAGCTCCGCCCCCTCCAGCCCTGCCCGCGCAACCTTGGCGCAAAGGGCCGCGCCGTAGTGCCGAGGCAAACCGAGGTCTTCGAGGTCGAGGCAGATCGACAGGATGAAACGGTAATACTGAGGAAAATCGCGCAGCAGGTCCCGGCAACCCCGATGGAAGGCCGCGAGCGGCTGAAGCGCCGCGGTGTCGAGCGTGGCCCCCGTGCTGGCCAGCGCCCCGAGCAGTTCGGCGTTTTCCTTTAGCCAAAAGACATCCCCCTGCGTGCGACGCCCCTCTGCAAAGGCTCGGATCAGCCGGGCCGTTTGCACGGCCGGGTCTTGGCTTTCGTCAGGTTTGAGCAGAACAACATTGGTCATCACATGGCCTCCGACAGGGGGAACGGCGGGCGACAAAGCCGCCCGCTTGCACAGGCTTCAGCCGCTGAAGGGCAGCCCCTCAGCCGGGGCGAGGCCAGTGGTGAACAGGCCGACCCCGCCGCCTTGCGTGATGCTGCTGTCCTGCTGTAGCCCCGTGGTGAACATCTCGACCCCCTCCCCCAACAACATGTCACCGCCCCACGGTTGAGGCCGGTGGTGAAAAGGCCAACACCGGCGCCAAGCGCCATGGGATTGTCCTCTGTCTGAGGGGCTGTTACGGGGGCGAAGTCGCTTGCAAGAATAGCAGTCATCGTGAGGTCCTTTCAAAGGGATTTGCAATTTAAAGATGTAGTTCTTCGACTGACGCACGTTAAGCGTGTTTATCCAAGCATTTTTCGGCTAACGTATTGTACTGAAAGACTTATCCACATTAAGGTCGCGCCACAGTTTCGCCTCAAACCTCAATTTCTCTTGCGCCCTGTGGAGAAAAAGAAATGCCGCCCACAGGGCAGGATCGAGACAATACGGGCAACCGCCTCGCGGACTTTCTATAATAGCGAGAAATCTGACCCGAGAATCACCTTAAGCGCGCAAGCCTTCCCCTTGCTCCGCGACGCCAATTGCGCGATAGCAGTCGGACGTCGAAAGAGGGCCGGATATGAAAATCGCGAGTTTCAACATCAACGGTATCAAGGCCCGCGCGGCGGCCCTTCCCGAATGGCTTGATGAGGCGCAGCCGGACGTTGTCGTGCTGCAAGAGATCAAGTCAGTGGATGAGGCCTTCCCCCGCGAAATGCTCGAAGAGCGGGGCTATAACGTCGAAACCCACGGGCAGAAATCCTTTAACGGCGTGGCGATCCTGTCGAAACTCCCGCTTGAGGATGTGACCCGCGGCCTGCCGGGCGATGATGCCGATGATCAGGCCCGCTGGATCGAAGCGACGGTTGTGGGCGACGATATGGCGCTGCGGGTTTGCGGGCTCTACCTGCCCAATGGCAACCCGGCGCCGGGGCCGAAATATGACTATAAACTCGCATGGATGGCGCGGCTGCAAGCCCGTGCCGAAGCGCTTCTGGCCGAGGAAACGCCCTTCCTCATGGCGGGGGATTACAACATCATCCCGCAAGCGGAAGACGCGGCCAAACCCGACAGCTGGCGCGAAGATGCCCTCTTCCGCCCCGAGTCCCGCGCCGCGTGGCGGCGGCTGGTGAACCTTGGCCTCACGGACGCCTTCCGGGCGCGCACCCAAGGGCCGGGGCATTACTCATTCTGGGATTATCAGGCGGGTGCGTGGAACCGCAACAACGGCATCCGCATCGACCACTTCCTCCTGTCGCCCACTGTGGCCGACCGGCTGCGCGAGTGCCAGATCGACCGCGACGTGCGCGGGCGCGACAAGCCGTCGGATCACGTGCCCATCTGGGTCGAACTGGATATCTGAGGTCAGGCCTCCAGTTCGGCATCCCAATAGAGGAAATCCATCCAGCTTTCATGCAGATGGCCGGGCGGGAATTTGCGGCCCATGTTGCGCAGCTCTTCGGCGGCGGGTTGCCGCGGCGGTTTGCGCAGGGCAAGCCCCGTGCGGTGCAGGGGCCGCGAGCCTTTGCGCAGGTTGCAAGGGCTACAGGCGGCGACCACGTTTTGCCAACTGGTCACCCCACCGGCGGCACGGGGCACCACATGGTCAAAGGTCAGATCGCCCTTCGCGCCGCAGTATTGGCAGCGGAATTCATCCCTCAGAAATAAATTAAAGCGCGTGAAGGCCACGCGCTTTTGAGGTTTGACATAGTCTTTGAGAACGACAACCGAGGGGATCCTGATCACCGTAGAGGGGCTGCGCACCACCTCGTCATATTCGGCGACGATCTCGACCCGGTCGAGCCATTTGGCCTTTACCGCCTCCTGCCATGGCCAGAGCGACAGCGGGTAATAGGATAAAGGTCGGTAATCCGCGTTGAGCACCAGCGCGGGGTGGTGTTTGAGCGCCGCCGGGTGGCGGGTAAATTCGGTCCTGAAATCGCCGTCCATCTGGTCGCGTCCTCTGCCCGTTTTAGTCACTATATCTCGCGGTTTCTCTCTGGCAAGACAAAGGTGAACCACTAGATGTCGCCGGTTTTGCCCAAAGATTACGACAGAGGCGTGACAGATGGGCAGAGTTTGTTAACGTTGTGGCATGTCGAAAAGCCCCCTCCCCGATGCGCCCGCCCCGCAATCCCTGCTCGAAGCCGCCGTCTATGCCGATGATCTGGACGCGGCGCGGGGGTTTTACCGCGACATTCTGGGGCTGAAACTGTTTCAGGAGGTGCCGGGCCGGCATATGTTCTTTGCGCTTGGGCCTTCGGTCTTGCTGGTCTTCAACTCCACCGCCACGGCGCAGCCGCCCGGCAATCCGAAAATGCCGGTGCCGCCCCATGGGGCGCAGGGCCCGGGGCATGTCTGCTTTGCGATGAAACGCGCTGAGATCGCCACGATGGAGACGCGGCTGCGGGCCGCCGAGGTCGAGATCGACACCAGCTTTGATTGGCCCAACGGGGCGCGCTCGCTCTATGTGCGCGACCCCGCGGGCAATTCGGTCGAGTTCGCCGAACCCTGGCTTTGGGACGAAATGAAGGGTTAAAGCCCCAGTTTGTCACGCATGAAGGCGAGCGCCACGCTCAGCCCATCGGGCGCGATGCCATGGCCAGTGCCCTTCATCACATGGGCGTAAACGTCTTGCCACCCCGCCTCTTGCAGCGCTTCGGCGGCCTGCGGCAAGGATTGCGGCGGCACCACGTCATCGGCATCCCCATGAACCAGCAGCACCGGCGGTTTGACCTGCGCCTCTTCGGCCAGCGCTTCGGGGTTGAGCAGACGGCCCGAGAAGGCCACGATCCCCGCCACCGCATCTTCGCGGCGCGGGGCCACATGCAGCGACATCATCGTGCCTTGGGAAAAGCCGAAGAGCACGACCTGTTCGGGCAGCACGTCTTCGTCGACCATCAGCGCATCGAGGAAGGCGTCGAGGTCTTCGACCGCGCTCATCATGCCGCGCATCGATTCCTCTTCGGATGATCCGTCGATCCACGGGATCGGGAACCACTGATAGCCCATCGGCGCACCGGCGCAGGCCTCGGGCGCGTCGGGGGCGACGAAAAGCGTGTCGGGCAAATGCTCGCTCAGCGGATCGGCAAGGCCCAGCAGATCGGCGCCATTCGCGCCGTAGCCATGCAGGAACACCACCACCGACCGTGTGGTGCCAGAGACCGGCGCGCGGCGCTCGGCGTTCAAAACCCGTGTCATGACAATCCTTCCTTTTGTTTCAACACCCGGTAGTAGGCGAAGAGCAGCCGCGCCGCAACCGACCGCCAAGGTGACCATGCGGCGGCCATGGCGGAGAGGTCTTTCGGCGTTGGCCGGGTGGGAAGATCAAACAGCCCCCGCGCGGCTTCTTGCAACGCCAGATCGCCGCTTGGGAAAACATCGCGCCGACCAAGGCAGAACATCACATAGACCTGCGCGGTCCATGGCCCGATGCCCGGCATGGCGATCAGTGCTGCGATGGCTTCGTCATCGGACAGGCAATGTAGCGCGTCAAAATCGAAATCACGTTCCGCCAAGGCCAACACATAGCGCGCCTTGGGGCGGCTCAGCCCCGCAGTACGCAGGCCCTCGTCTCCGGCGCGCAGGACGTTTTCGGGCCGATCCAACCCCGCCGCGACAAGCCGCGTATAGATCGCCCGCGCCGAGGCCACGCTCACCTGCTGCCCCACAATGATGTCGAGCAGCCCCGCGAAACCGGGCGGGCGGAGGCGCAGGGGCAGCGGGCCGGTCTGGGCCAGCGCCATGGCGAAACGCGGCTCTCGCTCGGCCAGCCATGCCGCGCCCTCGGACACATCGGCGTCGCAGGTGATTGGAGGCGCGAGCCTCACAGCTGTGCCACCCAATCCAGCATCGCGTCGAGATCTGTTAGACAAGGTGCGCCCTTTGGCAGTGGCGGTCTGTCGATCAGGATCACCGGCAGGCCGAGCGACAGGGCGGCATCGACTTTCGGGCGGCTGGCCTGCCCGCCGAGGTTGCGGCAAATCAGCAGGTCGACGCCGAGGTCGCGGAACAATGCCGTTTCACTCTCCACGGTGAATGGCGGATCGCCAAAGATCAGGTCGACAAAGTCAAAGGGCGCGGCGCGGTCATGGCGGCTCGTCTGTCGCAGCATGAGGCGCGCGCCCTTGAACGGTTGGAAGGTTGGCAGGCTGGCCCAACCAGTCGCGGCAAAGACGCGGGCAGCGGGCGGCACGGCGCGGGCGGCGGCCGCGACATCCGGCACCGATTGCAGCAACGGATTGTCCAGCGGCCAAAGGGGCCGCGAAAAGCTGACGAAGGGTTTGCCCAAAGACGTGGCGGCGGCATAGCCTGCGTGGCTCAGCCCCGCATCGAACCCATGGCTGAGATCGAGCACCGCATCAAAGCCCGCCATATCGCGCCGCAGCGCCGCGGCATCCCCGGCATCGCGCATCTCATAGGTTATCGGCATCGGGTTGCTGCCGCGCGGCGGCTCCGTCAGCCAAGCGGTGACCCGGTGCCCGGCCTGCGTCAAGGCACGGGCAAGCTGCCGCGCTTCGGCGGTGCCAGCGAGCAGAAGAAGGGTCAGCGAAGGGCGAACGGCGGCGGTCATCGGCGCGATCATCGGCGAGCTTGCCGCCGGGCGCAAGCGGGATCGGCGGCGCAAAAACCGATGCCGGGCTTGCCCTTACCCAAGGGCAGGGCTACCCCTTGGCGGGAAGTGAGGAATTCAGACATGATCGACGACAGACGCGCGCGGCGCAATGTAGCGGTGCTGGTGGCAGCACAGGCCTTTCTCGGGGCGCAGATGCCGATGATTTTCCTTGTCGGCGGTCTTGCCGGGCAGTCGCTTGCGACGAACGTCTGTCTTGCCACCCTGCCGATCTCGATGATCGTTCTGGGCTCCATGCTTTCGGCCACGCCGGTCTCGGCCATCATGCAGCGCTATGGTCGCCGCGCGGGGTTCTTTCTGGGCGCGGCAGGCGGTGCCTTGGGCGGCGCGGTCGCGGCCTACGGGCTTTATCTGGCGTCCTTTCCGGTTTTCCTGCTGGGGTCGCTTCTGACGGGCATCTATATGTCGGCGCAGGGCTTCTACCGTTTCGCCGCCGCCGATACCGCCTCGGATGATTTCCGGCCCAAGGCGATCTCCTATGTCATGGCGGGCGGTCTTGTCTCGGCCATCATCGGGCCGCAGCTTGCCACGGCCACGTCGATGAGCCTCGTCGTGCCCTTCCTTGGCACCTATATGGCCGTGGTGGCGGTGAACCTCATCGGGGCGCTGCTGTTTCTTTTCATCGACATTCCGAAACCGCCGATCCCGGCCCATGACGCGCCCAAGGGCCGCAGCCGGTGGGAGCTTTTGACCACGCCGCGCATCGCCGTCGCTGTGATCTGCGCCATGGTCTCATACGCATTGATGAACCTCGTGATGACCTCGACCCCGCTGGCCGTCGTCGGCTGCGGTTATAGCCAAGACAGCGCGGGCTATGTGGTCACCGGCCATGTGCTGGCGATGTTCGCGCCGTCCTTCTTCACCGGCCATTTGATCAACCGTTTCGGCGTCGAACGGATCATGGGCCTTGGCATCGCGATCCTTGCCGCCGCCGGGGTGGTGGCGCTTCAGGGGGTGGAACTGGGCAACTTCTTTGTCGCGCTGATCCTGCTTGGACTGGGCTGGAACTTTGGCTTCATCGGGGCCACCACCATGCTCGCGGGCGCGCATGAGCCGCATGAGCGCGGGCGGATGCAGGGCCTGAACGACCTGCTGGTGTTCGGCGGCGTGACCGTGGCCTCGCTGGCCTCGGGCGGGTTGATGAACTGTTCGGGCGGCAGGGCGCAGGAAGGCTGGGCGGCGGTGAACCTTGCCATGGTGCCCTTCTTGGTGCTGGCGGGCGGATCGCTGATCTGGCTGGTGCTGCGTAGCCGCAAGGAGACGCAGCTGAGCTAAGCGCCTACCAGCGCGACGCCATGGCCCGCAGCGCGAAATGGCGGCGCGGGTCAGGCAGCGCGGCTTGCGAGACCTTATCCGGCGCATCCAACGCGGCCCGCAAGACCGGATCCGCATGGGCGGCAGGCAGCAGCGCCGCGCGCGCCGCCTTGGGGATCTTGCCCCGATTGGCCCGCGCCGATTTCAGCCGGTCGAGCGCCCCCTCGGCAAGGGCCGAGACTCCCTCCGCCGTGCCGTCCAGCAGCGGCACGCGGCCCGCCTCTTCCAAATTCGGAATGGCGCAGAGCCATGCGGCGATGCCAGTGGCATAGGCCGCATCCCGCACCACCGCTTCATCCGTCGCCCCAAGGCGGCGGGCGGCGACCCACATCAGATGGCCTGCGGTCTGGTCGATGTAGCGCTCGAAATGCGCGGCATCCTCAAAGGGGTCTTTGTAGATGTCCCACCGCCGCGCGGCGACGAGTTCATCGAGCAGTTCGGCATCCTGTGGCGCAATCGCGCGGGCCAGCGGCGTGGTCACCTCATGCCGCCGAACCGGGCCGCCCTTGGCGATCTCCTCCAGCGCGTCGCGCCACCATTGCAGGCGCATCTCGGCGATCATCGTCTCTTGGGTAACCCATGGGGCGCGGGCAACTTCGACGTTGAAGGCATAGAGCGGGAAGAGCAGCTTGCGCGTCTCGACGGGGGCGGCCATGGCGGCGCGAAAGCGCCAAGGGTCGGCGCGCTCTACCATGGCGGCGCAGGCGTTCAGATCGGCGTCAAAGGTCATGCGGGGCGTGCCACCGTCAGAAGATAGCCGAACTCATCCCGATGGGCGCGCCAACAGGCGATCTCCGCCGCGGCGGCATCGAGCACTTGGGCCAAATCATCATCCGCACCGGGGCGCAGCTTTTCGATCCGCGCCTCCAAGGGGGTGTAGTAATTCTCCCAAGCCTCATCCGACAGGACACGGGTCGCCACGACCTCATAGCCCGCCGCGCGGACCCGCTCGGCAATGCCGTCCGCGTCGCTCATCGCGGGGTAGTCCGCCCATTGCGCGCGGGCCTCTTCCGACGGGCTATCCGTCAGCCAGCAGGGCTCGGAGAAGGCCACCACCCCGCCCGCGCGCAGCGATTTACGCCAGCGGGTCAGCGCCTCGGTCACACCGAGGAAATAGACCGCACCGGCGCACCAAATGAGATCATATTCATTGGCGATGGCGGCCATATCGGCGCGCAGCAGGGTGACATTGCCATCGGCCACGAAACGGCCCCGCGCGGTGTCCACGAAATGTGCAGTTTGATCGAGGGCCGTCACATGGCCCTGCGGGATCGCCGCGCGCAGCGCGCCGATGTCGCTGCCGGGGCCGCAGGCCACATCGGCAATCTCGGCCCGCGCGGGCAGATCGACCTGATCCACGGCCCAGTTCACATCCGAAGGCTCCCCCGGCCCTTCGCGCGGCAGATCCCGGTGGAGGGTGAAAAAGGCGGTCATATCATCTGTCATTGGGCGCGGTCCCGGATCAATTTCCAACGTATCGCATCAAGCAGCGCTTCGAATGAGGCGTCGAGTATGTTGGCGCTGACGCCCACGGTGGACCAGCGCCGCCCCTGCCCGTCTTCGCTGTCGATGATGACGCGGGTGGTGGCTTCGGTGCCGCCTTGGGTGATGCGCACCTTGAAGTCAACCAGACGCATGTCCTCCAGAAGGCTGCTGTATTTGCCCAAGTCCTTGGCCAGCGCCTTGGACAGCGCGTTGACCGGGCCACGGTCCGCGCCGTCCTCGTCCAGCGATTCCGAGACCGAGAGCCGTTTTTCCCCGTCCACATCGATCACCACGACCGCTTCGGAGAGGCTGACCATCCGGCCTTCGGCATTGCGGCGGCGTTCGACGGTGACGCGGTAGCGCTCGACCTCGAACAGATGCGGCAACTGGCCCATCACGTCGCGGGCCAGCAGCTCAAAGCTCGCCTGTGCGGTGTCATAGGCATAGCCCTGCGCCTCGCGGTCCTTGACCACCTCCAAAATCCGGCCAAGCGCAGGGTCGCCCTTGGCGACCGAGAGGCCCGCATCGCTCAGCCGTTTGCGCAGGTTGGATTGCCCGGCTTGGTTCGACATCGGAATGACGCGGGTATTGCCGACCAGCGCGGGGTCGATATGCTCATAGGTGCTGGGGTCTTTGGCGATGGCGCTGGCATGCAGCCCCGCCTTATGCGCAAAGGCCGAAGACCCGACGAAGCCCGCCTGTTTCATCGGCACGCGGTTCAGGATTTCATCCAGCATCCGGCTGGTGCGTGTAAGCCCGCGCAGCGCCTCAGGGCTCACCCCAATCTCATAGCGGCTGGCATAGGGCTCTTTCAGCAGCAGGATCGGGATCAGGCTGGTGAGGTTGGCGTTGCCACAACGCTCACCCAGCCCGTTGAGCGTGCCTTGGATCTGTCGCGCGCCCGCATCAACGGCGGCCAGCGTGCAGGCGACGGCGTTTTCGGTGTCGTCATGGGTGTGAATGCCCAGATGATCCCCGGGATGCCCGCCGCGATCACGGCGCGGGTGATGCGGCCAATCTCATCGGGCAGCGTGCCACCATTGGTGTCGCAAAGCACGATCCAACGCGCGCCCGCGTTATAGGCTGCGCGGATCGCTTCCAGCGCGTAGCCGGGATTTGCCTTGTAGCCGTCAAAAAAATGCTCGGCGTCGAAGAGCGCCTCGCGCCCTTGGGCGACAAGATGGGCGACGGATTTGGCGATGTTGTCGGTGTTCTCGGCCAGCGTGATGCCGAGGGCGGTTTTGACGTGGAAGTCATGGGTCTTGCCGACGATGCAGACGGATTTGGTGCCTGCGTTGAGCACGGCGGCCAGCACGTCGTCATTTTCAGCCGACATGCCCGCGCGTTTGGTCATGCCAAAGGCGGTGAGCCTTGCCCGCGTCGGCGGGGCGGCGTCGAAAAAGGCGCTGTCGGTCGGGTTGGCCCCGGGCCAGCCGCCTTCGATGTAATCCACGCCGAGCGCGTCGAGCGCGCTGGCGATTTGGCGTTTCTCGTCGGTGGAGAACTGCACGCCTTGGGTTTGCTGCCCGTCGCGCAGGGTGGTGTCGTAGAGGGTGAGGCGCGCGCGGGTCATGGGGCATTCCTCCTGCCACGAACCTCAGCAGAGGTGCGCAGGTGCCATGCCCGACCTCGGGAGGGCCGTGCTGAATAGAACAACCGGCGCTTTGACACTCTCTGATCACAGCGCGCGTGGCGGATGTTGTGATATGCCCTCCCGGGGGGAGGTCGGGCATGGCGCATGCGCGCCGGGGGGCGGTTGGGGCTATGGTCACAACAACCCCTCCAACTGGCCCCGGTCAAAGCCCGGCGGCGGCGTCAGCTTCACCCCATCCTTGCTCATCTGCACCTCGATCCCGACCGAGGTCAGCGCTTTCTTGATCCGGTCCACCTCGGCGAAATCCTTGGTCTCCATCGCAGTGGCGCGGGCATCGCTGAGGAAGGCTTCGATATCGGCCAGATCCAGCGCCTGAACCGCGGCCCATTCGGGGATCAGACCGTCCAGCAGCCCCAAAAGCGACAGCGCCCCGCGCAAGCCTGCCGTATCGCCCGCGTTGGACAGCCGGTGGCATTCGGTCAAAGCGCCGTGGGTGTTAAGATCATCGGCCAAAAGCGCGACCAGTTCAGGCCCGGGCGTCGCGGCCTCGGCCTCCGCCGCCTGAAGGTACCATTTGCGCAGGGTCTTCTCGGCCTCCTCGCGCTTCTTCTCGGTCCAGTCCATCGGCTTGCGGTAATGGGTCGAGAGCATCACGAAGCGGATGACCTCCCCCGGCACGCCTTGGTCCAGCAGATCGCGGACGGTAAAGAAGTTGCCCAAGGACTTGGACATCTTCTTGCCCTCGACCTGCAACATCTCATTGTGCAGCCAGTAGTTGGCGAACCCGTGGCCCGCGCATTTCGACTGGGCGATCTCATTCTCATGATGCGGGAATTGCAGGTCTATGCCGCCGCCGTGGATGTCGAACCGCTCCCCCAACAGGTCATGCGCCATGGCGGAGCATTCGATATGCCAGCCCGGGCGCCCCTCACCCCATGGGGAATCCCAGCCGGGGGTGTCTTCGTCCGAAGGCTTCCACAGCACGAAATCCATCGGGTCTTCTTTGTACGGTGCCACCTCGACCCGTGCACCTGCGATCATATCATCGACCGACCGGCCCGAAAGCGCGCCATATTCGGAATATTTGCGCACCCGGAACAGCACATGGCCCTCGGCCTCATAGGCGTAACCCTCATCCATCAGCCCGCGGATCATCGCGACCATCTGGGGGATATACTGCGTGGCACGCGGCATGTGATCGGGCTCCAAGGCGCCCACGGCGGCCATGTCATCCAGATACCACTGCGTCGTTTCGGCGGTGATCTGTCCAATGCTGCGCCCGCTTGTCGCGGCGCGGGCGTTGATCTTGTCGTCCACATCGGTGAAATTGCGCACGTAAGTCACATGCTGCGGCCCATAGACATGGCGCAGCAAGCGGTAGAGCACATCGAAAACGATCACGGGCCGTGCGTTGCCCAGATGCGCCCGGTCATAGACGGTGGGGCCGCAGACATACATCCGCACATTCTGCGCATCGATCGGGGTGAAATCCTCTTTCTTCCGGGTGGCGGTATTGTGCAGCTTGATCGTCAGGTCACGGGTCATGGGCAGGCGTCCTTGCGCGGGTGTGACGCGGGCTTGGCATAGTTTTGTCAGAATGGGAATGACGTGAACAGCGGCCCGCGAGGATGTCTCAGCGGGTAATGCAGCAAATAATGAGCGTTGCGGTGTTCATGACCGGGTTGTAGCAAGCGCGCCGCCCTGCGCCAAGCCCCTTGTCCGGTTAAGTTTTATGCAACCCTGCCCTCCGCCTTCCCCGCGCGGATTGACAAAGCCCCGAGGCTCTGCCCCCTTGTGCGGAAAATTTCGGAGGCATCATGGATAGATCATCGCGCATCAAAGGGGTTCTGGCCGGAGGGTCCGACGGCTGGGAAGTGTTTCACAAATCGCGTGCGATGATCGCGGCGGGGGTGCCGGTGACCGAGCTGACCATCGGCGAGCATGACATCCGCACCGCCGCCCCGATCCTGCAAGAGATGCACCGCAGCGCGCTCGGCGGCCATACCGGCTATGCCGCCGTGCCGGGCACCGATGCCCTGCGCGACCGGATTGCAAAACGCGCCGAAGAGCGGACTGGCGTGCCGACGACCCGCGACAATGTGGTGGTCACCCCGGGCGGGCAAGCGGGGCTATTCGCGGCGTTCATGGCGGTCTGCGACCCCGGTGATGCGGCGCTTTACATCGACCCTTATTATGCCACCTACCCCGGCACCCTGCGTGCTGCCGGGGCACGGGCCGTGGCGGTCGAAGCGCGGGCCGATCACGGGTTTCTGCCCCGCAGGGCGGATCTGGCGGCAGCCGCCGAGGCCGCGAAGGCGCTGTTGATCAACACGCCCAACAACCCGACCGGCGTGATCTACGGCCGCGAAACCTTGGAAGAGATCGCGCAGGTCTGCCAAGATCACGACCTTTGGCTCGTCTCGGATGAGGTCTATGACACGCAGATTTGGGAGGGTGCACATCTCAGCCCCCGCGCCCTGCCCGGCATGGAGGAGCGGACGCTGGTCATCGGCTCCATGTCGAAATCCCACGCGATGACCGGCAGCCGCTGTGGCTGGATCATCGGGCCCGAAGACATCATCGCCGACCTGATCGACCTTGCCACCCATACCAACTACGGCGTGCCGGGATTCATTCAAGACGCGAGCGACTATGCCCTCGACCAGGGCGCCGCTTTCGAAGAGGAAATTAGCGCCCCCTTCGCCCGCCGCCGCGCGCTGGCGCAGCGGGTTTTGAGCACTCAGAACGTGGTGCGTTCGGTGCCCTCGCAAGGCGCGATGTATCTGATGCTGGATATCCGCGCCACGGGCCTCAGCGGCAGCGAATTTGCCGATGCCCTGCTTGAAGACCAGCAGATCGCGGTGATGCCGGGCGAAAGTTTCGGCGCGGCGGCGGCGGGCCATGTCCGCGTGGCCATGACGATCGAAGACAGCGCGTTTGAGGCGGCCCTGCGCGACCTCTGCCGCTTTGCCGAAGGGCGCGCCAGCCGCGCCGCGTAAACAAAAATGACCGGCCTCCTTTCGGAAGCCGGCCCTTCATCAAAGCGGGTCATCCCGCCAAGACAGATTAGAAGCGCATGGAACCGCGCAGGGAGATCGTGGTCGCATCCAGATCGTCGCCTGTGCCGCCTACGTCATCAAATTTGTGCTGCAGCACTTCGCCACCAACGGTGTAGCGGTCGGTCACTTTGTAGGTAACGCCCAGACCGGCGAAGGGGCCGGTTTCATCGCCAACGCTTGTGTCGGCACGGGCCGCACCTGCTGTTGCGTAAACCAGTGTCTTGCCGAAGTCGTAGCCAGCTTTGACCTTGGCGCGTGCCACGGAGTCCACATCGCCGGCGCCGTTGCCCAGATCGATGTCGGTCTTGTCGTAGTCGAGTTCGCCACCCAGAACGAATTTGCCGAAGTCATAGTCGTAACCGGCGTGGAAACCGTAGGACGTGTCGTCGCCGTCAAGGTTGCCGCTGTCGCTGTCGACGTCGGTCTGGCCGACCTGAAGACCGGTGTAGAAGCCTGTCCAGTCGCCATCAACGGCCACGGGTGTCGGCGCCGGTGTGAAAACCGGTGCTTCAACGGTGGTGTCTTCCAGCGAACCGGCTGCTGCTGCACCCGCGAAGGCGCTGGATGCGATCAGGGCGATGCTGGCGATGGTTGTCGTGCGTTTCATGTTCTGCTCCTTAAATACAGGTGACCCCGCGATCCTCGCCGCAGGGTCACTCACGCAACGCCCCATTTAGGGTTGGGTTTCAGGTTTTTCACATCACAGAATTGCGATGCGCTGATTGTCGCACATTTGCAACAAATCCTCGGCTAGGGGCCGCTTAAGTTATGTATCATGTGGTGAATTAGACGGTGCGCAGATGCATTTTGCCACTTTAAATCAGAGGGTTGATCCCGCAACGCGAATTCGCAGCCTTGTTTGCCCTCACCGCAGCGAAAGTTCCGGCAGAGAAACGGCCCAGAGACAACTGCGCAAAAGAGGCTCCCCGATCGACAAGCACTAAAACGCCCCCGGCCCCGCGCCATTCCTGCGCGCCAGACCCCGTCCGAGGCTTGCTGTCACCACCGAACGCGTTATCTGCTTGTATTGTCAGCAAGAAGGAGCAGGCCCCACCCCATGTCTTGGATCACCACCCATCTGGAAGTCGTCATTATCGTGATCCTGACGCTGCTGGCGGCGATCGTGATCTTGCAACAACGCCGCACGCCGCAATCCACTGCCGCTTGGCTGTTGTTCATCATCGTGCTGCCTTGGGTTGCGGTGCCGCTGTTTCTGGCGCTCGGCTTTCGCAAACAATCCTCGCGCTACACGCCGGTGCATTTTTTGAAAGGTGATACCGGCGGCCCGCCGCCCCGCCCTGTGCATACGCTTGACGCGACGATGCAGTATTTCGGCCTGCCCGCCGCCGTCCATGGCCAAGACCTGCGGCTCTTGGGCGACCCCACGGCGGCCCATGAAGCGGTGATGGCGCTAATCCAAGGGGCCGAGAAACGGCTCGACGTGCTTTTTTACATCGTGGCAAATGACGACACCGGGCGCATTTTCGTCGACGCGCTAACCGAACGGGCCAAGGCGGGCGTGAAGGTTCGGCTGCTGATGGACCGTTTGGGCACCCTGCGTGGCCCGACAGCCGCCCTGCGCCGCCTGCGTGAGGCGGGCGGCGATGTGCGCTTCTACTCTCCGCTGTTGCAACTCCCGGGCTCGGGCCATTTGAACCTGCGCAACCATCGCAAAATGATCATCGCCGATGATGCGCGGGTCTTTTCCGGGGGCATGAACATTGGCGCGCATTACCTCGGGCCTGCGGCCTTGGAGGATGGCTGGACCGATCTGGCCTTTCTGCTTGAGGGGCGCGCGGTGCAGAGTTTCGGCGATGTGTTCCGCTCAGACTGGGGCGTCGCCAGCGGGGAGGCTTTGGACCCAGCCCCCTCGGTCGCGGCCCATACGGGCGGGACGGCAACGGTGCAGCTCGTGCCCTCCGGCCCTGATATCGCCGAAGACCCGCTGCATGATGGTCTGATCCGCGCGATTCATCTGGCCGAGGCACGGATTTGGCTGGTGACCCCCTATTTCGTCCCGACCGAGGCGCTCGGTTCGGCTCTGACCACTGCGGCCCGGCGGGGTGTGGATGTGCGGGTTCTGGTCCCCGAACGCTCGAACCAACGGATGGCGGATTTCGCGCGGGGCGCCTATCTGCGCGATCTGCATGAGGCGGGCGGCCATGTGCTCTATTACCAGCCCGGAATGATCCACGCCAAAGCCGGGATCATCGACGATATGGGGCTGGTGGGCACGGCCAATTTCGACGTGCGCAGCATGTTGCTGAATTTCGAGGTCACGCTTTTCGTCTATGACGCGGCCTCTGTCGCAAAACTGCATGACTGGTTCGAACATCTCTCGGAGCATTGCGCCATGGAAAGACCGCCTAGCGGGATGTTCCGCAAGGTGGCCGAAGGGCTGTTTCGTTTGGGAGCGCCCATCCTATGATCCCCGCCGTCGCCCCGCAATCGCTGCGCATCGTCAGCTATAACATCCGCAAGGCCATGGGCACCGACCGGCGCCGGGACCCTGAGCGGATCATGCGGATCATCCGCAGCCTGCACGCCGATGTGGTGGTGCTGCAAGAGGCCGACCGCCGCCGCGCGCCGCGCCCCTCGGCCCTTCCACTCGACCGGGTTGAAGCGGTGACGGGCCTGCGCCCTGTGCCCACGCCGAGCGACGTCAGCATCGGCTGGCACGGCAATGCCGTTCTGGTCCGCCCCTCGGCCAAGATCGACCGGGTGGCGCATCTGACCCTGCCGGGGGTGGAGCCGCGCGGCGCCATGGTGGCCGACCTGCATATCGGCGCGCGTCAATTGCGAGTGATCGCCTCGCATCTCGGTCTGCTGCGTCCGTCGCGCAAGGAACAACTGAGCGCGATGATCGCCCATCTCGATGCCTGTGCCGCCTGCCCGACGTTGATCGCGGGCGATCTGAACGAATGGTCGCAAAAGGTGGGGCTCGGGCGTCTGGCGAAACGGTTCACCATCCATGCGCCGGGCAAGAGCTATCACGCGCGGATGCCCGTGGCCTTTCTAGATCGCATCGCCTTGGACCAGCATCTTACCGTGCGCCAAGGCGGCGTGATCGAGACAGCCCAGACCCGCCGGGCCTCGGACCATCTGCCGATCTGGCTCGACGTGGCGCATCGCTAGACGCCCTCACCCCGTGGCCCAAGCCAATTCGCCCACCATCATGTTGCAGGCCTGTTGCGGGGTCGAGAAGGCGACCTGCATATCAAAGGCCATGCGCACATCCGCCCGCGCCTTTGCAATCGTGGCATCCGTCGCCCCAAGCCGCCGCGCGGTCGCAATGTTCTGGTTCGCGTCATGCCGCAGCTTGCGCACGCTTTCATAGCCGCCCGCAAAACCCGCACATTGTTTCGCCGTCAACTCCGCCGCCGCCGCTTTGCGCGCCGCGGCCTCCATCGGTGAGGCCGGAGGTTCCACACAGCCCGCCAGCGATCCGGCGAGAAATCCCGATATAATAAGACGTTTCATCAAATTCTCCCTTTCACGACCTTGATAGGGAGAGACTGGTTTAATTTTGGTTAACGCAATCTGGATGGCAGCGCGGATATTAACCCTTTCGCGCAACTACGCGAGAGGCGCCCCGGCAGCCTCGTCGGGCGGGCCTTGCGGCCCTGCCCCTGCGCGCCCCTTCCGGGGCACATCTCATCAGCTACAGCCCGAGGTGCCGCCGCAGGTGTTGCACTTCATGCAGGTGCCGTTCCGAACCAATGTGTAGTTGCCGCATTCACCGCAGGCTTCACCCTCATAGCCCTGCATCTTGGCTTTGGCCCGCGCATCGAGGCTGACCGCGCCAGTGCTGACGGAGGTCGAGGGTTGCACCGCAACCGCCATGTCGCCGCCGCTCACTTGGGGCGCGTAAGCGGTGCTCGGCTCGACACCCTGCCCGCCCTGCAACACCACCAACTCTTGCGGCAGCCGGTTGCGCAGATAGCCGGTGGAGCTGATTTGCTTGAGCACTTCCAAGGACTTATTCGCGGCCCCCTCGCTCAACTCGCTGACGTTCGAAAGGTTCTCTTCCTCGCCCCGGCCCAGATCGTCAAAGGTCGCCCCCTCAGGCTTCACATGCGCCAGATCGGTACGGTCGAGGTAGCTCACCGCCAATTCACGGAACACATAGTCGAGGATCGAGGTCGCCTGTTTGATGCTGTCGTTGCCCTGCACCATGCCCGCCGGTTCGAACTTGGTGAAGGTGAAAGCGTCGACGAATTCCTCCAGCGGCACGCCGTATTGCAGACCGACCGAGACCGCGATGGCGAAGTTATTCATCATCGCCCGGAAGCCCGCGCCTTCCTTGTGCATGTCGATAAAGATCTCGCCCAGCTTGCCGTCCTCGTATTCGCCGGTGCGCAGATAAACCTTGTGACCGCCGACGTTGGCCTTCTGGGTATAGCCCTTGCGGCGCTGCGGCATCTTTTCGCGGTGTGATTTGATGATCTCTTTGACGATCACCTTCTCGACGATCTTCTCGGCCAGAACGGCGGCCTTCTCATGGGTGTTGCCGCTTTCCAGCGTCTCGGCGGCGTCTTCGTCGTCCTCCACGAGGGCCGCGGCCAGTGGTTGGCTCAGTTTCGAACCGTCGCGGTAGAGCGCGTTGGCCTTGATCCCGAGCGACCAACTGAGCTCGTAAGCCTTCTGGCAATCCTCGATCGTCGCGTCATTGGGCATGTTGATCGTCTTGGAGATCGCCCCCGAGATAAAGCTCTGCGCCGCCGCCATCATGTGGATGTGGCTGTTGACCGACAGGTAACGCTTGCCTTTCTTGCCGCAGGGGTTGGCGCAATCGAAGATGCCGTAATGCTCTTCGCGCAGATGCGGCGCGCCTTCCAGTGTCATGGTCCCGCAGACGTGGTCATTGGCCGCTTCGATATCGGCCTTGCTGAAGCCGAGGGAGCGGAGCAGATCAAAGGTCGGGTCGTTCAGCTTTTCGGTCGGGATGCCCAGCACCTGCGTGCAGAAGGCTTCGCCCAGCGTCCATTGGTTGAACACGAAACGAATGTCGAAGGCCTGTTTCAGCGCCGCGTCGATCTTGGCCAATTCATTGGCGCCAAAACCATGCCCTGCCAGCGTGGTGTGGTTGATCGCGGGCGCATTGCCGATGGTGCCGTGGCCGACGGCGTAGCTGACGATCTCTTCAATCTGGGCCGACCCGTAGCCGAGCTTTTCCAGCGCGGCAGGCACGGATTGGTTGATGATCTTGAAGTATCCACCCCGGCAAGCTTCTTGAACTTCACAAGCGCGAAGTCGGGCTCAATGCCGGTGGTATCGCAGTCCATGACCAGACCGATGGTGCCGGTGGGCGCGATGACCGAAGTTTGCGCGTTGCGGTAGCCATGGGTTTCGCCCAGTTTCAGCGCCTCGTCCCAGCAGGATTTGGCGATGTCGACCAGCCCTGCCTGCGGGCAATTGGCGTGATCCAGCGGCACCGGTTTGACCGAGAGTTGTTCATAGCCGTCGACCTTGCCATGGGCCGCGTTGCGGTGGTTGCGGATGACGCGCAGCATGTGCTCGGCGTTCTTGGCATAGCCCGGGAAGGCGCCCAATTCGCCCGCCATCTCGGCGGAGGTCGCATAGGCCACGCCGGTCATGATCGCGGTCAGGGCACCGCCCAAAGCACGGCCCTCGTCGCTATCATAGGAATAGCCCATGTTCATCAGCAAGCCGCCGATATTGGCATAGCCCAGACCCAGCGTGCGGAAGTCATAAGACCGCTGCGCGATTTCCTTGGAGGGGAACTGCGCCATCATCACGCTGATTTCCAGCGTCACGGTCCACAGGCGCGCGGCATGCATGTAGTTCTCGACCTGAAAGACACCGTCCTTGAGGAAGGTCAGCAGGTTCATCGAAGCCAGATTGCAGGCCGTGTCGTCGAGGAACATATACTCCGAACAGGGGTTCGAGCCGCGGATCGCACCGTCCTCGGGGCAGGTGTGCCAGTCGTTCACGGTGTCGTGGTACTGGATGCCCGGATCGGCGCAGGCCCATGCGGCATGGCCGACCTGGTCCCAGAGGTCACGGGCGCGGACGGTCTTGACCACCCGGTTCTCGGTGCGGCTGATGAGCTCCCAGTCGGCATCCTTCTCCACGGCCTTCAGAAAGGCATTGGTGACGCGGATCGAGTTGTTGGAGTTCTGGCCGGAGACAGAGTTGTAGGCCTCGCTATCCCAGTCGGTATCATAGGTCGGGAACTCGATGCCGGTGTGGCCCTGCTTGGCGTAGTCCAGCACGCGCTTGACGTATGTCTCGGGGATCGCGACCTTCTTGGCCTCGCGGATCGCCTGTTTCAGCGCGGCGTTCTTCGCAGGGTCATAGGCATCCGCCTCGGCCCCGTCCCATGCCTTGATCGCGTCGAACAGAAGGTTCAGCTTCTGCTCGTGCATCTTGGAGCCGGCGACGATCGAGGCCACCTTCTGCTCTTCGAGCACCTTCCAGTTGATGAAATCCTCAATATCGGGATGGTCGGCGTCGACGATCACCATCTTGGCCGCGCGGCGGGTGGTGCCGCCGGATTTGATGGCGCCGGCTGCACGATCGCCGATCTTGAGGAACCCCATCAAACCCGACGACTTGCCGCCGCCCGACAGCTTCTCGCCCTCTCCGCGGAGCGATGAAAAGTTGGTGCCCGTGCCCGAGCCGTATTTGAACAGACGTGCCTCGCGGACCCAGAGGTCCATGATGCCGCCATCGCCCACCAGATCGTCGCCGACGGACTGGATAAAGCAAGCATGCGGCTGCGGGTGCTCATAGGAGGATTTCGACCGGGTCAGCTTGCCGGTTTTGTAGTCGACGTAGTAATGCCCCTGCGCCGGGCCGTCGATGCCATAGGCCCAATGCAGGCCGGTGTTGAACCACTGCGGGCTGTTCGGGGCCGCGCGCTGGCTGGCCAGCATGTGGCGCATCTCGTCGTAATAGGCGCGGGCGTCTTCCTCGGTGGTGAAATAGCCGCCCTTCCAGCCCCAGTAAGCCCAAGCGCCCGCCAGACGGTCGAAGACCTGCTTGGAGGAGGTTTCACCGCCCATCTCGGCACCCTCGGCGGGCTCGGAGCGCCACAGGAACTCAGGCACGTCCTTTTCTTTGACCTTCCGGGTCTTGCTGGGGACGCCCGCCTTGCGGAAATACTTCTGAGCGATCACGTCGCTGGCGACCTGGCTCCAGGATTTGGGCACTTCGACGTTGTCGAGCTTGAACACCACCGAACCGTCAGGGTTGCGGATCTCTGACACCGTGGTGACAAAGTCCAAATCCGCATAGGCATCCTGCCCGGCCTTGGTGAAATTCCGTTCAATCTTCATCGTCGCTGCCCTTTTTCAAACTCTCAAAATCCTGAGCCGACATGCCCACGGCAGGCCGTCTCACCCCTATGTGCTGGCAGTTTGAACAAAGCTTCCCCGCGCCACCTGCTGACGCAAGCGCCCCGAAACCGATTAAAACACTGGCTCTATACTCTGTCCCCGCCGCCCAAGCGCCCTGTTGCGTTAACCACAACATATTGTGGCGCTTTACTTGACCCCCACAAACTGACGTAGATCGCACTATTTGGTCAACGGTTTTTTTCGGAATTATTTCGGGGCGGGCAGTTGACCGGAGCCCCCCAATTTGCCCCGCGCCCTACCCCAGTGATTCAGCCTCAGGATATCCCCAAAGATACCCGCAAGCCCGGCTGGCGGGCGGCTTTGAAATAATCCATTGCCGGGGCCGGGTTAGCGGAGGTGTTTGAGAGATTGGTTGAATTCATCCACAGCCCAAGACCGCCCGCCGGTCGACAGGCCGCCGAACGTGGGCGCTGTGCCACGATCACCCGGCCCAAGCCCCCTGCCCCATGTCCCCGCCAAGAACCGCGGCAGAATCATCACGATCTCGGCGTGCGCAGGCGCAAACCTGCCAATACGGCGGCGGTAGCTACTATATCTTGTGCAGAATGAGGATAAGACAACGGGCGCGCCTCAACCAAAGCGGGAAGCGCTACATCAGCGATGTAGGAAGAAAGTGGTCGGAGCGAGAGGATTCGAACCTCCGACCCCCTGTACCCAAAACAGGTGCGCTACCAGGCTGCGCCACGCTCCGACTGGGGCTTCTTTAGCCATAAGCCCGCCAATTGAAAAGCCCCGATTGACCTTAAAATCGGAAAATCCGCGAAGTCTTTAGCAGGGCCAAGCCGGAGCGTTCCCGGCAAAGGCCGGATGGCGGATTTCGCTGCCTTCGGTGATGCCAAGGCGTTTTGACAAGCCACCGTTAATCTCCAGCACCGCCAGCAAATCGTCGCCGCCCCGGATCGGTGTTTCGTCCAGCGGTTTGGCGGAGTGGTGGATCTTCTGCACCACGCCCCTTGCGTCGATGAACAGCAGGTCCAGTGGGATCAACGTGTTGCGCATCCAGAAATTCAGGGGCTGAGGTCTTTCGTAGATAAAGAGCATGCCCGCGCTCAGGGGCAGCGAACGCCGGTGCATCAGCCCCTTGGCGCGTTCCGCCGTGTCATCGGCCACTTCGACAGAGAAGCGGGCCTTCCCCCAATCGCCGCGGAGCGTCACGGAATCGACACGGCAAACCTCGGCCACCGCCGCGCCGGTCAGCAGCAGACCAGCCAGTGCCGCCCCTGCCATATGCCTTGCCAGTCGCCTGACCTTTAGCCGTCTATCACCGCGTCCCATGAGCTTACCTCCGCCGCCAGATGGCCCCGATCGCCAACAATCACACGCATGGCAAGTGCTTCGCCCGGTTGCAAATCACAAAGTCCGGATTGGCGCAGCACGTCGATATGCAGAAACACATCTTCCGCGCAGCCAAAGACATTTGCAAACCCGAATCCCTTGGCCTTGTCGAACCATTTGACACGGGCGGGCTCAAATTCGGCGGTGGCCAGCTGCTCGGGGTCGAAACCGGCGAATTCCACCACGGCGGCAGGCAATTCACTGGGCGCCTCGACAGAGAGCACTTCGACCGCCTGCGCCCCGCGCTCGGTCTGTTGGACGCGCACCGCCACCCGCGCCCCATCCGCGACAGAGCTTTGGCCGTAATTGCGCAGGACATTGACGTGCAGCAGGATGTCCGCCCCGCCTGCATCCGCGACGACAAAGCCGAAGCCCTTGACCGGGTCGAACCATTTGACCACGCCTTCGAGGGGGTCATCTATCGCCGCTGGTTCCGCTTGGGTTTCAGACACATCTTTCATGGGGTATCGCGCCGTCAGATCAGGGGTTGAGCCGGGTCACGGCCCAGGGTGCCGCGACATCTGCGCGCCGCCATTGGAAACGGTCATGCAGGCGAAACTCGCCATCGGCCCAGAATTCGATTTCCAGCGGGGTGATCCGGTAGCCGCCCCAGAACGGGGGACGCTCAGGGTTCACCCCCTTCTGCGCCGTCACCTTGGCCACCTCGGCCATCAGCGCACCGCGGCCTGAGAGCGGCTGAGATTGGCGCGAGGCCCAAGCCCCCAGACGGCTTTTGAGCGAGCGCGAGGCGTAATAGGCATCGGCCTGCGGCCCGTCCTCTCGGCTGATCAAGCCGCGCACCCGCACCTGACGGCGCAGGGATTTCCAATGCATGACAAAGGCCGCCTTGCCCGCGCCGTCCAGTTCCTGCGCCTTCTGGCTTTCGTAATTGGTGTAAAAGACAAAAGCCTCCGGCTCGATCTCTTTCAGCAGCACCATGCGGGCGTTGGGCAGCCCTTGCGAATCTACCGTGCTGAGCGCGATGGCATTGGGATCATTAGGCTCGGTCGCCTCTGCTTCGGAAAGCCAACGCTGCGCAATTGCAAAGGGATCATCCCCCGCAAAAATACCAGTCCGCGTCTCCATTCGGCATCTCCTTCAGAGTGCTTTGCCTGTCACCGGTTCTACGCCGGGGTCCGATCTCTTCGGTATGGCATTTGTTAACAATCGGCAACTCAAAGGACAACCTCACCCGATTTCCGACAGTTAGCCGCCGATCTTATGGCAAATCTCGGGGTGAAGGCGCCTGTGCAGTCTTGATGGTAGCGCTGCAATCGCCTAGACCAAGACAACCTCAACGGAACATAGACAAGAACATAGACAAGGCGGCGGAATGGGAAACGAACTGATGCAGGGCAAGCGCGGGCTCATCATGGGGCTGGCGAATGACAAATCCATCGCATGGGGCGTGGCCAAGGCGCTGGCCGATGCGGGGGCGGAGCTTGCTTTTTCCTACCAAGGCGAAGCGCTGAAGAAACGCGTCGGCCCGCTGGCCGAGCAGCTTGGCAGCGACATCGTTCTGCCCTGCGACGTGGGCGATGAAGCATCGATCGACGCGCTTTTCGAAAGCCTGAAAGAACGTTGGGGTGAGCTGGATTTCATCGTTCACGCCATCGGCTTTTCCGACAAGGGCGAGCTGCGTGGCCGCTACGTCGACACCAGCCGCGGCAATTTCGCCATGTCGATGGACATCTCCGTCTACTCCTTCACCGCTGTGATGCAGCGCGCCGAGAAGATGATGTCGCCCGGGGCCAGCGCGCTGACGCTGACCTATTACGGCGCCGAGAAGGTGATGCCGCATTACAATGTCATGGGTGTGGCCAAGGCGGCGCTGGAGGCGAGTGTTAAATACCTCGCCGAGGATCTGGGCAAGGACGGCATCCGCGTCAACGCGATCTCGGCGGGGCCGATCAAGACGCTGGCGGCTTCCGGCATCGGCGATTTCCGCTACATCATGAAATGGAACGAGTACAACTCGCCCCTGCGCCGCAACGTGACCACCGAGGACGTGGGCAAGGCCGCGCTGTTTTTGCTGTCGGATCTGGGCAGCGGCACCACGGGCGAGAACCTGCATGTCGACGCGGGCTATCACGTCGTCGGCATGAAGGCGGTTGACGCGCCCGACATGTCCAAGGAATAAGCCGCCCAAATTAATTCGCGCGGGTGCCCGCGCCAGCTGCTGCAAAGGACCACCATGACCAAATCCAAGGACGCCTCGCGCCTGCCCCATGAAAAGGGCTTTCACATCTCCTGGGATCAGATCCACCGCGACAGCCGCGCGCTGGCGTGGCGGCTCGACGGTCTGGGCCCCGACGATGGCGCTTGGCGTGCCGTGGTGGCGATCACCCGCGGCGGCATGGCGCCCGCGATGATCGTCGCGCGCGAACTCGACATCCGCACCGTCGATACGATCTCGGTCATGTCCTACCACTCGGGCGGCGGGGCCGCCGACCAGCGCCGCGAGGCGAAGGTGCTGAAATCCCCCGACGCCGAGATGATGGGCGACGGCACCGGCATCCTGATCGTCGATGATCTGGTCGACAGCGGCAAGACCATCGAACTGGTACGCGAACTCTACCCGCAGGCGCATTTCGCCACCGTCTATGCCAAGCCCGAGGGCGAGCCGCAGGTCGATACCTTCATCACCGGCGTGAGCCAGGACACATGGATCTTCTTCCCATGGGACATGGCCCTGCAATATGTCGAACCCTACCGCGGCAAGGACTGACCGGCCCCGCGCCACCTGCCCTGCCCCTATCTGACCGGATACCCCCATGACGCTTCCGCGCACCGCCACCACGTTCTTCCCCCGGTGATGGAGGCGCGGCGCTGGCTCGACGGGGTCGACTTCCCGCCCGACCGACCGCTGATCAATGTCAGCCAAGCCGCGCCCGTCGATCCGCCCCCCGAAGGGCTACGCCGGGCGATGGCCGAGGTCACGCTGAACAACGATGAGGCGCATCTCTACGGGCCGGTACTTGGCCTGCCCGAATTGCGCGCCGAACTGGCGCGGCAGACGGCCGAGAAATACGCGGGCGTGGTGACCGACGAACAGGTCTGCATCACCTCCGGCTGCAACCAAGCCTTTGCCGCCGCCATCGCCACGCTCTGCGGCGAGGGCGACGAGGTCATCATCCCGACGCCGTGGTACTTCAATCACAAGATGTGGCTCGACATGAGCGGCGTCACCGCGGTGCCGCTGCCCGTCGAGGCCGACATGCTGCCCGACCCCGAGAAGGCCGCGGCATCCATCACCCCGCGCACCCGGGCCATCGCGCTGGTCACGCCCAACAACCCCGGCGGCGTGGAATATCCCGCGGCGCTGGTGCAGGAGTTCTTCGAACTGGCCCGTCGCCACGGCATTGCGCTGATCCTTGATGAGACCTACCGCGACTTCCACAGCCGCCCCGGCGCGCCACACGCGCTGTTCCGCGACCCCGATTGGCATGACACGCTCATCCACCTCTATTCCTTCTCCAAGGCCTACCGTCTGACCGGCCACCGCGTCGGCGCGCTGATCGCCAGCCGCAAGCGTCTGGCCGAGGTCGAGAAATTCCTCGACACCGTCGCCATCTGCCCCGCGCAGATCGGCCAACACGGCGCGCTTTGGGGGATGCAGAACCTCAGCGCATGGCTTGCCGAAGAACGCGAGGAAATCCTGTCGCGCCGCGCGGCCATTGCCGACCTGATGCCCAAGCTCGAACCGCTGGGCTGGGAGCTTCTGGGTCTGGGCGGCTACTTCGCCTATATGCGCCACCCTTTCAGCGTTTCCTCGGCTGATCTGGCGCGCGATCTGGTGCGTGACGCAGGCGTACTCTGCCTGCCCGGCACGATGTTCCAGCCCGAGGGTGACGCCCGCGGTGAAAGCCAGTTGCGCATCGCCTTTGCCAACCTCGACGCCGCCGGTCTAAAGGTGCTTTTCGACAGGCTTGCAGCCCTGCCACGCAACGCATAGACAGGTCCGAAATCAACGAGGGACCGTGTCATGGCCAAAAAGGGCTTCAGCTTTTCGAAAACCGCCGTCTGGGCCTTGATGGCCCTTTTGATCTTGGGTCTGGGCGGCTTTGGCGCGATCAACCTCAGCGGCAATCTGCGCAGCATCGGCACCGTGGGCGACAAGTCGATCTCGGTCGATCAATATGCCCGCCAGTTGCAGCAGGAAATCCGCGCAATCGAAGCGCAGACAGGGGAGAGCCTGCCCTTTGCCCGCGCCCAAGAGATGGGGCTGGACCGGGCCGTGCTGCAACGGATCGTGCGCAACCGCGCGCTGGACCATGAGGCCGACGAAATGGGCATCTCCATCGGTGACGCCACCCTGCGCGATGAGATCGTGGCAATCTCGGCCTTCCAAGGGATCGACGGCAACTTTGACCGCGAAGGCTATCGCTTTGCCCTTCAGCAAAGCGGGATGAGCGAAGCCGAGTTCGAACGCTCGATCCGCGAAGAAGCCGCGCGTGGCCTGCTGCAACGCGCCATTCTGGGCGGCGTCTCCATGCCCGACACCTATGCCCGCACGCTGGTCGATTACGTCGCCGAAGAGCGCAGCTTCACTTGGGCACGGCTGAGCGAGGATGACCTCGACGCGCCCTTGCCCGCCGCCACCGAAGACGAATTGCGCGCCTATTACGACGCCAACACCGATGACTTCATGCTGCCCGCCAGCAAAAGCATCACCTTCGCTTGGCTCGCGCCCGAAGACCTGCTGGACGAAGTCGAAGTGCCCGAAGAAGAACTGCGCGCCGAATATGACGCCCGCCGCAACGAATACGACCAGCCCGAGCGGCGTTTGGTCGAACGTCTGGTCTTTGCCGATCAGGAGGCCGCAGATCGCGCCGCCGCAGCGCTTGAGGTCGACGGCACCACTTTCGAGGCGCTGGTCGAAGAGCGCGGCTTGGCCTTGGCGGATGTCGATCTGGGCGATGTCGCGAAATCCGATCTTGATGACGCAGGCGATGCGGTCTTTGCCGCCGAAAGCGGTGACATCGTAGGCCCGCTGCCCAGCTCGCTCGGGCCGGCCCTGTTCCGTGTGAACGCCATCCTCCCCGCGCAGCATGTGCCTTTCGAAGAGGCCCGTGACGAGCTGGAAGAGACCCTCGCCATCTCCCGCGCCACCCGCGCCGTCGAAGCCCGCGCGCAAGAGATTGACGACCAGCTTGCCGGGGGTGCCACGCTCGAAGACTTGGCCCAAGAGACCAAGATGCGCCTCGGCACCATCGACTGGACCCAAGACAGCAGCGAGGGCATCGCCGCCTATGGCGCCTTCCGCGAGGCCGCCGCGGGGCTGAGCGCCAATGACTTCCCGCAGATCGATCAACTCGAAGACGGTGGCATCTTTGCCATGCGTCTGGATGAAACCAAGGACGCGCGCCCTGAACCTTTCGAAGCGGCCCGCGACGCGGTCGAGGCCGCATGGCGCGACGCCCAGATCGTCGAGGCGCTGACGGAAAAGGCTGAGAGCCTGACCGAGACGCTGGCCGAAGAAGAGGGATTCGAGGCCGCCGGTCTCACGCCGCAGCTTGGCGAAGGGCTGACCCGCAGCTCCTATGTCGACGGCACGCCGGACGATTTCATGGATCAGGTCTTTGACCTCGACGAAGGCGGCGTGGCCGTCCTGCCCGCAGGCGATAGCGTCGTGGTTCTGCGCCTTGATGCCGTGACACCGGCAGGCGAAGACGACCAGACCCAAGCGCTGATGGACCGCCTCTCGCAGCAGTTGGATCAGGCGCTGGCTCAAAATCTTTTCGATATCTACAGCAATGCCGTCATGCGCGACGCCGATCCCCAGATCGACCAGCGCGCGATCAATGCCGTGCATGTGAACTTTCCCTGATAGGCAATTTTGATGGCCCTGACCCCTGATTTCGATAGTTTCGCCCGCGCCTATGAGGCGGGCGAGAATCAGATCGTCTACACCCGCCTTGCCGCCGATCTCGACACGCCTGTGTCCTTGATGCTGAAACTCACCGGCGCGGCGGAGAATGCCTTTGTGCTAGAATCCGTCACCGGCGGCGATGTGCGCGGGCGGTATTCGATCATCGGCATGAAACCCGACCTGATCTGGCGCTGCCGGGGCGAGACCTCCGCGCTCAACCGTGCGGCGCGCTATGATGCCGATGCCTTTGAGGATATGCCCGGTGACCCGCTGGACCGTCTGCGCGACGTGATCGCGGAATCGCGGATCACCCTGCCCGACGATCTGCCGCAAGCCGCCGCCGGGCTATTCGGCTACCTCGGCTATGACATGATCCGGCTGGTGGAACATCTGCCCAATGTGAACCCCGACCCTCTGTGCCTGCCCGACGCGGTGATGGTGCGCCCTTCGGTGGTCGCAGTCCTCGACGGGGTGAAAGGCGAGGTCACCATCGTCTCCCCCGCTTGGGTGTCCGAGGGCCAAACCGCCCGCGCGGCCTATGCCCAAGCCGCCGAGCGGGTGATGGACGCCGTGCGCGATCTGGAACGCGCCATGCCACAAACCTCCCGCGATTTGGGAGAGGCCGAAGACGCGCCGGAGCCGGTCAGCAATTTCACCCGCGATGCCTATAAATCCGCCGTGGAGAAGGCGCGCGACTATATCAAGGCGGGCGATATCTTTCAGGTGGTGCCAAGCCAGCGGTGGGCCCAAGGTTTCACCCAACCGCCCTTCGCGCTCTACCGCAGCCTGCGGCGCACCAACCCCTCGCCCTTCATGTTCTATTTCAACTTCGGCGGCTTCCATGTGGTCGGCGCCAGCCCCGAGATCCTCGTCCGGGTCTTCGGCAACGAAGTGACCATCCGACCCATCGCAGGCACCCGAAAACGCGGCGCCACCCCGGAGGAGGATCGCGCGCTAGAAGCCGATTTGCTTAGCGACCCCAAGGAGTTGGCAGAACACCTGATGCTGCTGGATCTGGGCCGCAACGACGTGGGCCGGGTCGCCAAGATCGGCAGCGTGCGCCCGACGGAAGAGTTCATCGTCGAGCGCTACAGCCACGTCATGCACATCGTCTCCAACGTGGTGGGCGAGTTGAAAGAGGGCAAGGACGCACTCGACGCCTTCTTTGCGGGCATGCCTGCGGGCACCGTTTCCGGCGCGCCAAAGGTCCGCGCGATGGAGATCATCGACGAGTTGGAACCCGAGAAGCGCGGCGTCTATGGCGGCGGCGTGGGCTATTTCAGCGCGGGCGGCGACATGGACATGTGCATCGCCCTGCGCACCGCTGTGGTGAAGGACGAGACCCTCTATATCCAAGCAGGCGGCGGCGTGGTCTATGACAGCGACCCCGAGGCCGAGTTCATGGAAACCGTGCATAAATCCGGCGCGATCCGCCGCGCGGCTGCGGATGCATCGCGTTTCGGTGGCAAGGGCAACGGCTGACCATGGCCCCCGCGCGCCTTTCCAGATCGCGGGGCATTCCGTCGCCCCCGGCAGCAGCCTTGCCGTTGATCTGCCCGTTTCGATCCTGCCCGATCACACGCCGGTGCATCTGTCGCTGGAAATCTTCCACGGCAAACGGCCCGGGCCGACGATGTTCGTCTCAGCAGCAGTGCATGGGGATGAGGTGATCGGCGTGGAGATCCTGCGCCGCCTGTTGCGCGCGCCGCAACTCTCGGCGCTGCGCGGCACGCTCATTGTCGTGCCTGTCGTGAACTCCTTCGGCTTCCTGAACCGCTCGCGCTACCTGCCCGACCGACGCGATCTGAATCGCTGCTTCCCCGGTTCGCCCACCGGCAGCCTCGGCGCGCGACTGGCGCATATCTTTTTGCAAGAGGTGGTGCTGCGCTGCGACTTCGGCATCGACCTGCATTCGGCGGCGATTCACCGCACCAACCTGCCGCAGGTGCGCGTCTCTCCGGCGGATAAGGTGACCCAGAAAATGGCGCTGGATTTCGGCGCGCCGGTGGTGCTGACCTCCCCCTGCGCGACGGATCGCTGCGCGCGGTCGCCGCGAAACAAGGCACGCCGATCCTGCTTTACGAGGCGGGCGAAGGGCTGCGCTTTGACGAGATGGCCGTACGTGCGGGTCTTGCGGGCATCCTGCGCGTCATGCGCGGCCAAGACATGCTGCCCGCCAAGGGCATCGCCCGCGCCCGCAGTGCACCCTATATCTGCACCGCTTCCCATTGGCTGCGCGCCCCCGCAGGTGGCCTGCTGCGCACCTTCCGGGCCGAGGGGGAAACCGTCGCCGGAGGCGATCTTCTGGCCATCGTCTCAGACCCTTTCGGCAAGGAGGAGGCCGAGCTTCTGGCCGATGCGCCCGGCATCCTCATCGGGCGGGCGATGCTGCCCATCGTTAACGAAGGCGATGCTGTCTTTCACCTTGCCAAACTTAGCCCCCGCGCGGCGGAGGCGACGGTGGACGAACTCGCCAGCCAGTTGGAGGAAGACCCGCTCTTCGACGAGGACGAGATTATCTAACGTCAACCCCCGCCCCGCGCGGAGTCACTCCTCGCGCAGCAGCACCGCCGAGATCGGGACCAAGGCCACATCGCTCGCCCGGTCTTGCAGCCCCCAGAGCAGCAGGGCGGAGACGGTATCGGGCCGCAGGCGGCCCAGCATGATCACCGCGCCCTCCTGCCCCGCTTTGAAAGCCGCTTGATCCAGAAAACGCCGGATCACCCGCGCGGATTGCTCCTTGCTGTCAAAATCGCGAAACACCGGATCGGCAGGCACACCCGCCTTGCGGGCCAGCTTGGGCATGGTGTTAAGCCCCTTGTCCTGCGTCACCAGCCCGTGGCCGGATTGCGCGAGGATATCGGTCACCTGATCGGCCAGCGCGCGGCTGCCTTGGAAGCCGCTTTCGGTGCCTTCCAACACCCCCACCACCGGGCCGATCTGGTCGAGCGTTGCGCCAAATGTGGTCTCGGCATCGCTGGGCTGCGCGCCCTGCGGCAGGTCGACCATGGCCAAAACCTCGAACCCTGCCTCGCGGTAGGTTTCCACCCGCTCGGCGGCGTCCGGCAGGGTGCTATCGACGGCGAAACTCAGCGGATAGGGAAAGCTGCGCAATGCGGCCAACCCGGCGCTGCCTGCGGTGACCGAGGTGCCATCATCGATCAGCACCACGCTCATCAGCGGCTTGCCCTCCTGCAGGTCGCTCGCGAGGCTGTTGACCACCACGGGGCGCGGGTCTTCATTCACGATTTCGTCAGCTTCAGCGGGCTCTGCCACCACCTCTGCGCCGGGGCGGTTGATCACGACGCCTGTATCTCGCTCGGTCAGGCTGGTCGCTGGTGTGCCGATGGCCGGGCGATTGTCGGCTTCAGTTTCAGCAGGCTCTGGGGTGGCTTCGGCAACCTCCGTCTCTTCCAGCGGCGCGGGGCTTGCCCCCTCGATGCTCTCCGGCTCAGGCACCGGGGAAGACAGGTCAGCCTCAGCGGCCTCCGCCTCACCGCGGGGCGCGTCTTCAAGCGCATCGGCTTCAACCTCCGGCTCTTCGATCACGACCTCCTCCGCAGGCAGGGTGATCGCCTCCTCCTCTTCGACCTCCGGCGCGGCCATGCCCTGCGGCGCGTCAAAGGCCCCTTCGATATCCGCCACATCCGGCGCGGGCGGCTGCGCGGGTTCGGTGCTGATCGAAAGCTCATCCGCCGCGGGCGGCGCATCCGGCGCCGTGGCCTGCGGATTGGGCATGACAGGCTCTTCCGCGCCGGGCGACATCGGCGTCTGCCCCTCGGGGGCCGCGGGGGTGCTGAGCCCCTCGGCACCGCCGGTCTCTGGCAGGCTGGCCGAGGTCTGTGTGTCGGGGTCGAGCGCGGCGAGGCTGTCTTGCTGCGGCACATCCGCGCGCGGCGCGGGGGCGTTCAACACCGGCGCGGTATCGCGGCTGCGCCCCTGCTCGCCTGCATCCGTCACGTTGATCCGCGCCGGGGCGGGGCCGGATCCGGGCGCATCGCCCACCTGCGGCGGCAGCGGCAAAGGCATCATCAGCGACACCGCACCGGCCACACCGATGCTTGCCACACCGCCCCAAATCAGCCCGCTCAGAACTCCGCGTGCCATCTGCGCTACTCCTGCTGTCTGCGCCATGGCCAGAAAGCCCGGCGTTCCCCTCAATTGGCTTGCCCCAAACTCTTGACGATGGGGTTCAAGCCTGAACATGTATGCGAAAACCTATACCGCGCTCCGGCGCGGTTTCTCCAGTCCTAATACAAAGAAATGCCTGCCTGTGCTGCTGCTCATCGATAACTACGACAGCTTTACCTATAACTTGGTCCACTATCTGGGCAGCCTCGGGGCGGATGTGCAGGTGCACCGCAACGACGCGCTCAGCGTGGACGAAGCGATGGCCATGAACCCCGCCGGTATCCTGCTGTCTCCCGGCCCCTGTGACCCCGACCAAGCGGGAATTTGCCTAGAGCTGACCCATGCCGCCGCCGCCGCGCGCGTGCCGCTTCTGGGGGTCTGCCTTGGCCATCAGACGCTGGGCCAAGCCTTCGGCGGTAAGGTCGTGCGTGCGGATGATATCGTGCATGGCAAACTGGGCCAGATGCAGCACGACGGGCGCGGGGTTTTCGCCGGCCTCCCCTCGCCCTTCGGGGCCACGCGCTATCACTCGCTGGTGGTCGAACGCGCGAGCTTGCCCGACTGCCTTGAGATTACCGCAGCGCTTGAAGACGGCACCATCATGGGCCTGCAACACCGCGAGTTGCCGCTACACGGCGTGCAATTCCACCCGGAATCGATCCGGTCCGAGCATGGCCACGCCCTGCTGCAAAACTTCCTGAACGAGATGAAGGTCCCGGCATGAGTAGCGCGTTGAAACCCCTGCTTGATGCCGCCGCGAACGGGCCGCTGACCTCGGATCAGGCCGTTGAAGCCTTTGAAATTCTGTTCGAGGGCGAAGCGACCCCCAGCCAGATCGGCGGTTTCCTCATGGCGCTGCGCACGCGCGGCGAGACGGTCACCGAATATGCCGCCGCGGCAAAGGTCATGCGCAGCAAATGCAACCCTGTGCATGCGCCCGAAGGCGCGATCGACATCGTTGGTACCGGCGGTGACGGCAAGGGCACGCTGAACATCTCGACCGCCGCCGCCTTCGTGGCCGCAGGCGCGGGCGCTGTCGTGGCGAAACATGGCAACCGCAACCTCAGCTCGAAATCGGGTGCTTCCGACGCGCTGTCGCAACTGGGGATCAACGTCATGGTCGGCCCCGCGGTGGTCGAGCGTGAATTGGCCGAGGCCGGTATCGGTTTCATGATGGCGCCCATGCATCACCCCGCCGTCGCCCATGTCATGCCGACCCGGTCCGAACTTGGCACCCGCACGATCTTTAACATCCTTGGGCCGCTGACCAATCCGGCAGGGGTCAAACGGCAGTTGACCGGCGCCTATACGCGCCAGCTGATCGAACCGATGGCGCTGACGCTGAAACAACTTGGTTCGGAAAAAGCATGGCTGGTGCACGGCTCGGACGGCACGGATGAGTTGACCATCACCGGTGTCAGCTGGGTCGCAGCACTGGAAGACGGTGTCGTCAACCTGCGCGAATTGCACCCCGAAGACGCGGGCCTTCCGGTCCATCCGTTCGAGGCCATCGCCGGGGGTGAGCCCGCCGAAAACACCAAACATTTCAAGGCGCTCCTTGACGGAGTTCCATCAGGCTACCGCGACGCGGTGCTGCTGAACGCGGCCTCTGCTTTGGTGGTGGCCGATGTGGCCCCAGATCTGAAAACCGGCGTTGAGATGGCCCGCGAAAGCATCGACAGTGGCGCTGCGCGCGAGCGGATCGAAAAAGTGGCGCAGATCAGCCAGTCGGCATGACGCTACCCAGCCTCACTGCCCTCGGCGCATGGGCCGAGCTGCCCTTTTTTGCCGAGGATTGGCCGCGTATTGCCGAGCAGCTTGCCGCAGAAACGAGGGTGGTCCTACCGCCCGCCCCGCAGATATTCGCAGCACTTGAGCATCTGCAACCAGCGGCTGTGGAGGTGGTGATCCTTGGCCAAGACCCCTATCCGACACCCGGCCACGCCCATGGCTATGCCTTTTCGGCCGAGCCGGATGTGCGCCCCATTCCCCGCTCCCTTGCCAATATCTTCAAAGAGTTAGACGCCGATCTTGGCGCATCACCGCAAGACCCGGATCTGCGGTTCTGGGCCGATCAAGGGGTTCTGCTGCTCAATAACGTGCTGACCGTTCCGGCGGGCTGCGCGCATGGGCATGCGAGGCTCGGATGGCGAAAGTTGACCGCTCAGGTGCTCAACGGTCTTTCTGATCGCCCCCGCGCCTACCTGCTTTGGGGGGCGCATGCGCAAAAGGCGGCGGCAGAGGTCGATCCGGCGCGCAACCTGAAGATAGAGACGCCGCACCCTTCACCGCTGTCGGCAAGGCGCGGCTTCTTCGGCTCACGCCCCTTCAGCCGCGTGAATGACTGGTTGCAGGGCCAAGGCAAGCCCGGCATACATTGGACAAAGCCGTGAGGAAGCCATGACCGCCACAATTCTTGAAAAAATCAAAGCCTATAAGCTGGACGAAATTGCCGCTGCCAAGGCCGAAAAATCGCAGGCAGAGGTCGAGGCCGCGGCCCGCGCGGCCCCGCCAGTCCGCCCCTTCGCGCAGAGCTTGCACAAAGCCTCCCGCGAAGGCTATGGCCTGATCGCCGAGATCAAAAAAGCCAGCCCCTCCAAAGGTTTGATCCGCGAAGATTTCGAACCCGCCGCCCTCGCCCGCGCCTATGCCGCAGGCGGCGCGACCTGCCTCTCGGTCCTTACCGACACCCCGAGTTTTCAGGGCGCGAAGGAATTCCTCGTTGAAGCCCGCGCCGAATGCGATCTGCCGGTCCTGCGCAAAGATTTCCTTTACGATCCCTATCAGGTCGCCGAAGCGCGCAGCCTTGGTGCCGACTGCATCCTGATTATCATGGCCTCCGTCTCTGACGCGCAGGCCGCGGAACTTGAGCAAGCGGCAGATGAATGGGGCATGGACGCGCTGATTGAGGTTCATGACGCGGATGAACTGGCCCGGGCCGAAAAGCTCAACAGCCGCATGATCGGGATAAATAACCGCAATCTCAACACCTTCGAGACCTCTCTTGATGTGACGCGTCAACTGTCAGAGGCCGTCCCCCACGACCGTATGCTGGTTTGTGAATCCGGCCTCTACACCCCCGCCGATCTTGCCGATATGGCGGTCTACGGCGCACGTTGCTTCCTCATCGGCGAAAGCCTGATGCGCCAGCAAGATGTCGAACAGGCCACCCGCGATCTGCTCGCCAACCCGCTTGTTCCCGGAGGGATGTAATGGCGCTCACCCATTTCGACGCCGAGGGCGACGCCCATATGGTCGATGTCTCGGAGAAAGCCGTGACTTCGCGGGTGGCCAAGGCTGAAAGCTACATCAAGATGACGCCGGAAACCCTTGATATCATTACTGAAGGGCGCGCAAGAAAGGGGGATGTTCTGGGGGTCGCAAGGCTTGCCGGGATCATGGCGGCCAAACGGACGGCAGACCTGATCCCGCTTTGCCATCCTTTGCCCATCACCAAGGTCAGCGTTGATCTGACTCCCGACGCCGCACTGCCCGGCATCCGAATTCTCGCCACTGTCAAAACCACCGGTCAAACCGGGGTTGAGATGGAGGCCCTCACCGCAGCCTCCGTCACCGCCCTCACCGTCTATGACATGGCCAAAGCCGTGGATAAGGCGATGGAGATTGGCGGCACGCGGGTCGTTCTGAAAGATGGCGGTAAATCAGGCCGTTACGAGGCGACATGATCAGCGTCGAAGCGGCTTTGGAAGCCGTCCTGAACCTTGTCGCCCCTCTGGAAACCGAAGAAGTCGCCCTTCGCGGCGCCAATGGCCGTGTCTTGTCGCAGCCCGTGCGCGCGCGGCGCAGCCAACCGCCTTTCGCCGCCTCCTCTATGGACGGCTACGCCCTGCGCCGCGCCGAAGTCGAACCGGATGCGATGTTCAAGGTCGTCGGCGAAGCCGCGGCGGGCCATGCTTACGCGGGCAGGCTGCGGGCCGGGCAAGCCGTACGCATTTTTACCGGCGCGCCGGTGCCCGAAGGCGCCGATTTCGTGGTGATCCAAGAGGATGTGACCCGGCGCGGCGACCTTATCACCCTCGGCCACCATATTGATGACAAAGACAATATTCGCCCCGCTGGCGGAGACTTCACCAAAGGCGAAGACCTAACCGCCCCGCGCATTCTCCGGCCCGCCGATGTGGCACTGCTCGCCGCCATGAACGTGGGACAGGTGCCTGTCACCCGCAAACCCATCATCGCAATCCTCGCTACGGGGGATGAATTGGTGCAACCCGGTGAAAACCCCGGCCCCGACCAAATTATCGCCTCCAACAGCTACGGTCTCGCCGCGATGTTCGAAGAGGCGGGCGCCGAGGTACGCATGCTGCCCATCGCGCGGGACACCACAGCATCGCTCAAACAGGCCTTCGCCCTGGCCCGTGGCGCTGATTTGATTGTCACCATCGGCGGCGCGTCGGTGGGTGATCATGACCTCATCGCGCCCGTGGCGGCTGAGCTTGGCATGGAGCAATCATTTTACAAGGTCGCGATGCGCCCCGGCAAGCCGTTGATGGCAGGCAAGATCGGTGATGCCGCGATGATCGGGCTGCCGGGAAACCCAGTTTCTGCAATGGTTTGCGGTGCGATTTTCGTGTTGCCCATGCTGCGGCGCATGCTTGGGCTGACCGAAGTACATGCTGTCATGCGCGAAGCCCCCCTTGGACGCGAGATTGGCCCGAATGGGCCGCGTGCGCATTACATGCGCGCCCATCTTCGGGATGGCGCGCTCTACCCGGATGATCGGCAGGATTCGTCACTTCTATCCGTGCTCGCGCAGGCCGATGCACTGATGATCCGCCCGCCTAATGAACCGGCGCGCAAGGCGGGCGATTTGCAAAAGTACATCTTGATTTAACGCCAACCCACGGTTGACACAAAACAAGAACATCCCTAGAACAAAAGCAACAAAAGCTTCAGGGGCCGCGCGATGCTGACCAAAAAACAACTCGATCTGCTTTCTTTCATTCACCAACGCGTGCAGCGCGACGGCGTCCCGCCCAGCTTTGATGAGATGAAACTGGCCCTCGACTTGCGGTCGAAATCCGGCATCCACCGGCTGATCACGGCATTGGAGGAGCGGGGCTTTATCCGGCGCCTTGCCCACCGTGCGCGTGCGATCGAAGTGGTCAAATTGCCCGAAAGCCTTGGCGGTGCGCCCGGTTTCGCCCCCCGCGTGATCGACGGGGACCGGCCCGATGCCCCGCCCCCGCCTGCGGCGCAACCGGTCACGGCGCATCATGCGTTCGATGTGCCGGTCATGGGCCGGATTGCTGCCGGTGTCCCGATCGAGGCGATCTCCCAAGTTTCCCATAGCGTCACGGTGCCCGGCGGGATGATCGCTGGTCAGGGGGAGCATTACGCCCTCGAAGTGCGCGGCGACTCGATGATCGAGGCGGGTATTAACGATGGCGATATCGTGGTGATCCGAGAAACCTCTGTCGCCGACAATGGCGATATCGTGGTGGCCTTGGTCGAAGATCAGGAAGCGACACTGAAGCGTTTCCGCAGACAAGGGTCTTCGGTCGCTTTGGAAGCCGCCAACGCCGCCTATGAAACGCGAGTCCTGCCCTCGGACAAGGTGAAGGTTCAGGGGCGACTGGTCGGGTTGATCCGCACTTACTGACGCTGCTGGCGGCTGTTCCATAAACGCGTCCCGGCGCGGTCTTTCGCGGTGGTGACTTCCCAACCCTGCGCCGATTTGTTCAGCGCGATTGCGCCGGTTTCACGCAGGCGCAAGGGATCGTAGACTTGGCAGCCCCAATTTCGGGCGGTCGTCATATCGGCGGACGCAACCACGACCTCCTCGGGCTGGCAGCCGCTAAAGGCGGCGACCGCGCGTTTTCCTGACAGATGGATGATACCCTCCTCTCGGCCCGCCCATCTTTGGGCAGCCAAGGCTTGATCCGCGCCGTCGCCATCATTCTCCAACCAATTGCGCGCGACGAAACCTGCGGCTTTGTCTTTGCTGAGCGCCCTGCCCGCCGGGGTCATGACGCCCACGAGCGTTCCCGTGTCGGCGACAAGCACGTCCGGGCGTGTGGTTCCTTGCCAGAGGGTGAAAGACAGCATGATCGCGGGCAGGCCGAACCAACGTAGATGACCTTGCCACAGGACGAGCCAGAGAAACCCGAGCGACAGGAGCGGCAGCACCCATCCCCCCGGCCCTGGCACGAAGCTGCGCGCGCCGGGGAGATGTGCCACCACATCCGCGACCGATAGGATCCACTCAAGGCCCAGACCCATCGCCCAAAGCGGTATCCCTTCACCGCCGAAGGGCGCAAGGATCGCCGCCAGCACGGCGGCGGGGATAACCAAGACCCCCATCAAGGGAACCGAAAGCAGGTTCGCGACCAATCCATAATGCGCGATCGTGTTGAAATGCGCGGCCGATATAGGCGCGGTGGCGATGCCTGCCACGGTCGAAGAGATCACCACCGCGGCAACGGGGCGGAGGCGTTTGGGAATGACCTCGCCTTCGAAGTCGCGGATCCAGCCAAAGACGGCGACGAGCGCCGTGGTCGCGGCGAATGACATCTGAAACCCCGGCCCCATTAGCGCCTCGGGTCGCAGGGTCAGCACGATGATGCCCGCGATGGCGACCGCGCGCAGAGAGATTGCCCGCCGCCCGATCATCAGGGCGCATAGCGCCACGGCGCACATGACATAGGCCCGCTCGGTCGCGACATTTCCGCCCGACAGCGCGAGGTATCCGGTGGCGGCGATCAGAGCGGCCCCCGCGGCGATGCTTCGGCTTGGCCAACGGGTAGCGGTGACCGGATGCAACGCGAGAAGCAATCGCGCTGCGCCGAAGACAACTCCGCTGAGCAACCCCATATGCAGGCCCGAGATCGCCAATAGATGCGCCAAATTGCTGCTGCGCAGGTCTTGCAGGGCGTCTTGTGAGATGGCGCTGCGGTCACCGGTGGTGATGGCGGCGGCGAAACCGCCGATATCGCCGGAAAGATGGGCGCGCACCCGCGCGGAGGCGGCCATGCGCAATCGGAAAAGGATCAACGCGATGCCCCCTTCCACAGGGTCCGCCATGCCCAAGAGCGGCACGCGGGTGTAGCCCACCGCGCCCAATTCGGCAAACCAAGCATGGCGCTGAAAATCAAAGCCGCCCGGCTCGACCGGGCCTGCGGGGGGCGACAGATGCGCCGTGGTCATCACCTGCATGCCGGGCCGTGGCGTAATTGCGCCGGGGAGCGTCGAATGGAGTGAGACGCGCACCCGGGGCGGCGTGCGCGCGGGCGGGACCCGATCCAACCGGACCTGATCGAGCGTCACGCGGGCCGCGTCGGACTGGCTTCGGTCAAGCGCCACGACACGCCCCTCGACCGGGCCATAGTAACGCCAGCCGAGAACTGGGGCCGCCACCGAATGCGCCCGAAACGCCGCCAGCAGCAGCCCCAGCAAGACCAAAGCCGCGCCGACAGCAAAGGGGGCCGTGATCTCGGGCAGCGCCCGCGCGACGACCGCCAGCACGACCACGACACATGCCCCCGCCGCCAGCATCACCTCCGAAGGCTCCGCCCGCAGCGAAAAATACCAGCCGATCCCCAAGGCGAGGCAGACCGGCACCCAGCAAAACAGATGCCCGCGCTGGCGCAGCATCACGGCGCTAAACTGGTTCCAAAGGCCCATGCTTGCCCCCGCGGATCGCACTGGGTAGACAGGCGTCAAACCCTAAGACCGGGATGGTTACCAATTGGTAAACGCCGCTCCGAACACCATATCTCTGACCGAAAGGCCCTCCGCCATGAACGCCCCTGTTGTGACCCGTTTCGCCCCTTCTCCCACCGGGTTCCTGCATATCGGCGGGGCGCGGACCGCCCTGTTCAACTGGCTCTATGCCCGTGGCCGGGGGGTAAATTCCTGCTGCGCATCGAAGACACCGACCGCGCCCGTTCCACCCCCGAAGCGACGGCGGCGATTCTGCAGGGCATGTCGTGGCTCGGCCTCGACCACGATGGCGAGATCGTCAGCCAGTTCGAGAATGCCCCGCGCCACGCCGAAGTCGCGCAGGAACTGCTGGCCGCCGGCAAAGCCTATAAGTGCTTCGCCAGCCAAGAAGAAATCACCGCCTTCCGCGAGGCGGCCAAGGCCGAAGGGCGCAGCACGCTCTATCGCTCCCCTTGGCGCGATGCCGATCCGGCGAGCCACCCGGACGCACCCTATGTCATCCGCATCAAGGCGCCGCTGGAAGGCACCACCGTGATCCGCGATCAGGTGCAGGGCGATGTTACAATCCGCAACGACCAGCTCGACGATATGATCCTGCTGCGCTCGGACGGCACGCCGGTCTATATGCTGGCCGTCGTGGTGGACGATCACGACATGGGCGTGACCCATGTCGTGCGCGGCGACGATCACCTCAACAACGCCGCCCGCCAGATGATGATTTATGAGGCGATGGGCTGGGACGTGCCGGTCTGGGCGCATATCCCGCTGATTCACGGCGCGGATGGCAAGAAGCTGTCGAAACGCCACGGCGCCTTGGGCGCGCAGGAATATCAGGTGATGGGCTATCCCGCGGCGGGCATGCGCAACTACCTCGCCCGTCTGGGCTGGAGCCATGGGGATGACGAATTCTTTACCGACGCACAGGCGCAGGAATGGTTCGATCTGGACGGGATCCGCAAAAGCCCCGCACAGTTTGACCTGAAAAAGCTGGAAAACCTCTGCGGTCAGCATATCGCACAGGCCGATGATGCCGCGCTGCGGCGCGAGATCGAAGCCTATCTTGAAGCGGCAGGAGAGCCTGCGCTGACCGAAGGTCAGGCCGAGGGGTTGGAACGGGCGATGTATTGCCTCAAAGATCGCGCGAAGAAATTCCCCGAACTGCTTGAAAAAGCGACCTTTGTCTTGGCCGAACGCCCGATCACCCCAGATGAGAAAGCGGCAAAGAATCTCAATACGGTATCCCGTGGCATACTGTCGGAATTGACGCCGCAATTGCAAAATGCTAGCTGGAACAAAGAAACGCTGGAGGAGGTACTGAACGGCTTTGCTGCCGCGCATGACACCAAATTTGGCAAGCTGGCGGGGCCGCTTCGGGCGGCCTTGGCTGGCAGGGCAGTCACCCCATCGGTTTTTGACATGATGTTGGTGCTGGGGCGCGATGAGACCCTTGCCCGACTGACGGACGCCGCGGCCTAAGTTTTGGTTCACCACTTCTTTGGGCGGCAGGTATAACTGAACGGGACAGCCCCATATGGGGCTAGGCCCAGACGGCGGGGGCATCTCCGCAGCCTACATTCGGGAAGGGATTTCATGACCAATAACAATAAAACCGCAACGCTGACGATCGACGATCAAAGCTTCGATCTGCCGATTCACAGCCCCACTGACGGGCCCGATGTTGTCGATATCCGCAAGCTCTATGCGCAGGCGGGTGTCTTTACCTACGACCCGGGCTTCACCTCGACCGCGGCTTGCGACAGCACGATCACTTTCATTGACGGTGACAAAGGCGTGCTGCTGCACCGGGGCTACCCGATCGAACAACTGGCGTCGAAGTCGCATTACCTCGAAGTCTGCTACCTGCTGCTTTATGGTGAGCTGCCCTCCCCCAAGGCGTTGGAAGATTTCGAGTGTCTGGTGACCAACCACACCATGCTGCACGAGCAGATGATGAACTTCTTCCGCGGCTTCCGCCGCGATGCGCATCCGATGGCGATCATGGTGGGCGTGGTCGGTGCGATGTCGGCCTTCTATCACGACAGCACCGACATCAACGATGAGCACCAGCGCGAGGTCGCCACGATCCGCCTGATCGCCAAGATGCCAACCATCGCGGCGATGGCCTATAAATACACCATCGGCCAGCCCTTCGTCTATCCGCGCAACGATCTCGACTACGCGTCGAACTTCCTGCGCATGTGCTTTGCGGTTCCGGCCGAAGAGCATGAGGTCAACCCGATCCTCAGCCGCGCGATGGACCGGATCTTTACGCTCCACGCCGATCACGAGCAAAACGCCTCGACCTCGACCGTGCGTTTGGCGTCGTCTTCCGGTGCGAACCCCTTCGCCTGTATAGCCGCTGGCATCGCCTGCCTCTGGGGTCCGGCGCATGGTGGTGCGAACCAAGCCTGCCTTGAGATGCTCAAGGAAATCGGCACGCCCGATCGCATCCCTGAGTTCATCGCCCGCGCCAAGGACAAGAACGACCCCTTCCGCCTGATGGGCTTTGGCCACCGCGTCTACAAGAACCACGACCCGCGCGCGACCGTGATGAAGGAAAGCGCCGACGAGGTTCTCGAACTGCTGGGCGTGGAGAACAACCCGATCCTTCAGGTTGCGAAGGAGTTGGAGAAAGCCGCGCTGGAGGATCCGTATTTCGCGGAGAAGAAACTCTTCCCGAACGTGGATTTCTATTCCGGGATCATCCTAGAAGCCATGGGCTTCCCCACGTCGATGTTCACCCCGATCTTCGCGCTAGCGCGGACCGTGGGCTGGATCTCCCAGTGGAAAGAGCAGATCAGCGATCCGCAGCTCAAAATCGGCCGTCCGCGTCAGCTCTACCTCGGCGAGGACAAGCGCGATTACGTCGATATCGAGAACCGCTGAAGCGACCTTCAGAGACCATGCAAACGCCCCGGATTTCCGGGGCGTTTCGCGTTTCGACCGCCACTGCTCACAATACCTATGATTGAAGTTGTTGACCCTAGGGCAACAATGAACCCGCCGGTGGGGAGACTGATTCCGCACGCCCGAATCGCGAAAACCGGTGCCCTTTAACGCACTGTCGGCAATGGCGTGAAAAATCAGTGAATGTTTCCAAGCGTTTTGCCGGACACGAAACACCGGAGCCGAAAATACGGCCAAATTGCGGCACTGTTTCACACCTCGTGACAATGCCACCGCCCCGCTTGACGGGATTCCCCCGCGGCGGTAGCCTCCCTTCACGATGTCTTTTCGGGGTGGGAAGGGCATCATTGCGGCACTGCCGAAGGGGTTCGCTCTTTGGCAGTCCGACCGGCGTTCACCCCATTGTAGACGCCCAGCAGTACAGCCGGGCCGCGACGAGAGGATGCAGGATGACCGCAACGGACCGGACCAAAGGGCTTCGCTGGGACTGCGCCACCGGTCTGACGTCTGCAAAGGCCGACGACGTTCCCGGCCCTCAGGGTGCGCTCGTCCCCGATACATTGCATGACTGCGACCAAATCGCCGTGGTCTATGACAAGGGCCAGACCCCGCCGCGCATCACCATCGCGCAGGTCTCGAACTCGGTCCATACGGTTTTGGCGGATGGCGTCGCTGTGGCGGTGGTGGCGCGGGCCAATGGCCCGGCACCTTCGGCCAGCGATGTGCTGCTGATTGAGCGAAGCTGCTAGCGCTCAGCGCCCCTGAAACTTGGGGCTGCGCTTTTGGGTAAAGGCCGTCACCCCCTCGGCGAAGTCTTGCGACTTGCCGCAGCGGCCCTGCGCCTGGGCCTCCAGCGAGAGTTGATCCTCCAACCCATTGTCCCATGACGCGCGGATCGCCTTCTTGGCCTCGGCATAGGCAGCGGTCGGACCAGCGGCCAATTGCGCGGCCTTGGCGCGCCAATGGGCATCGAACTCCGCATCCGGCACGGCCTGCCAGATCATCCCCCAGTCGTCAGCCTGACGGGCGGTGATCTTATCGGCGAAGAGGGCCGCCCCCATTGCCTTGGCCATGCCCATTTGCCGCGGCAGCGCATAGGTGCCGCCCGCGTCGGGGATCAGGCCAATGCGGGTGAAAGCCTGCATGAAATAGGCGCTCTCGCTCGCAAAGACGACATCGGCGGCCAGCGCGATATTCGCCCCTGCTCCTGCCGCCGGGCCGTTCACGGCGGCGATGGTCGGCACAGGGCAGTTGATGATGGCGCGCAGCAGCGGCGCATATTCTTCGCGCAGCGTTTTCTCCAGATCGGCCACGCCGCCCGCCCGGTCGGCCAAGTCTTGGCCCGAGCAAAAGGCACGCCCCGCACCCGTCAGAACCACGACCCGCGCCGCGCGCCCACCTTCGGTCACCGCATGGGTCAGCTCCGCCCGCATCTGCGTGGTGAGCGCGTTCATCTTATCGGCGCGGTTCAGCGTGATCAGCGCGACATCGTCGGTCAGCGCATAGGTGATCGTTTCATAGTCCATCTTGCTATCCTCGATTGCTTGGCCGCAGCATATCAAAGCAATGTGCCGCTGCCAGTGCAACGGGGCGTCAGCGGTCAAGAATATCGCGCAGGCGGGCTTCTTCCTCTGCCGAAAGGGGCGCTTCGCTTGGGGTTTTGCTGCGGGCGCGGCCGCGCAGATAGATCACGCCCAGCCCCCCGGCCAGCAAGAGCATCAGCGGCCCTGCCCCCCAAAGCAGCCAATTGGCCCCCGTCGCCTGCGGGCTCAGCAGGACATATTCACCGTATCGGTCGACGATGAAATCCACCGCCTCCTCATCGCTGTCGCCCGCCCCCAGCCGCTCGCGCAGCAAGATGCGCAGGTCACGCGCAAGGCTCGCGTTGCTCTCATCAATGCTTTCGTTCCGGCAAACTAGGCAGCGCAGACCTTGGCTCAACTCCCGCGCACGGGCCTCCAACGCGGGATCGTCGAGCAGTTCGTCAGGCTGCACCGCCCAGAGGGGGCTGGCGAGCAGGGTCAAGATCAGCAGCAGCCGTTTCATTCCGCGGGCACCCCCGCCGGTTGCTTGCGCGCACCCGCCGCGACCCGGAAGCGCCGGTCGCTGAGGCTCAGCACCCCGCCAAGTGCCATGAGCGCGCAGCCGATCCAAATCCAATTGGTCATCGGCTTGATATAGGTCCGCACCGCCCAACCGCCGCCGTCCTGCGCATCGCCGATCACCACATAGACGTCGCGGGCGAGGTTATAGTCGATCGCCGCCTCAGTCGTCGGCATCTGCGCCACGGGGTAGAACCGTTTTTCAGGCCGCAGGGTAGAGATCACCGCGCCGTCCTGCGCCAGCGTAATCTCGGCCATGGTGCTGAGGTAGTTTGGCCCTCGCACGTCACTCACATCCCGCAGGGTCAGCGTGTAGCTGCCCACGTCAAAAGGTTCATCGATCCGGGCCACGCGGATGTCGTCCACGGCCCAAGCCATCAGCCCCGCGATCCCGGCCATGGTGACGCCCAGCCCGCCATGCGCGGTGGCCTTACCCCAATCCGCACGCGGCAGGCGGCGCAAACGGCGCAGCTTGCCCGGGCCACGCCCAAGACGCTGCATCACATCCACCACAGTGCCCATCACCAGCCACGCCCCGAGGAACAGGCCCACAGGCCCCAGCAGGCCGCGCCCGGTCTGCATGGCAAAGGCCAGCCCCCCAAGCGCCAGTGCCAGCAGGAAGGCATAGCGCAACGGGTAGAGCGCGCGCATGATCTTGGCCCGTTTCCATGGCATCGCGCTGCCAATCGGCAGGATCAGCCCAAGCGCTACCATGAAAGGGGTAAACGCGGCGTTAAAGAACGGCGGCCCGACGCTGAGTTTCCGGTCGAGGAACATCTCGGCCACCAGCGGCCACATGGTGCCCACGAAGACCACGAAACAGGCCACTGCGAGCAGCAGGTTGTTCACCACGAGGGCCGTCTCGCGGCTCAGCAGGCCAAAGACGCCTTTCGCCTCAAGCGCCGAGGCGCGCAGCGAATAGAGCACCAGCGCCCCACCGGTAAAGACCCCAGAATGGCCAGAATAAAGACCCCGCGTTCGGGGTCGTTGGCGAAGGCATGGACGGAAGTCAGCAGGCCAGAGCGCACGATGAAAGTCCCGATCAGCGAAAAGCCGAAGGCGAGGATCGCCAGCAGGATGGTCCAGCTTTTCAGGCTCTCGCGTTTCTCGACCACGATGGCGGAATGCAGCAGCGCCGCCGCCAAGAGCCAAGGCATGAAACTCGCGTTTTCGACCGGATCCCAGAACCAGAAACCGCCCCAGCCAAGCTCATAATAGGCCCACCAAGACCCAAGCGCGATGCCAATGGTCAGAAACACCCAAGCCGCCAGCGTCCACGGCCGCACCCACCGGCCCCAAGCCGCATCCACGCGCCCTTCAATCAGCGCCGCCACGGCAAAGCTGAAGGCCATGCTGAGGCCGACATAGCCGAGATAAAGAAACGGCGGGTGGAAGGCCAAACCGGGGTCTTGCAAAAGCGGGTTTAGGTCTTGGCCATCAAAGGGCGGCGTACCCATGCGCAGAAAGGGGTTCGAGGTGAAAAGAATGAACGCCAGAAAGGCCACCCCAATCGCCGCCTGTACCGAGAGCACCCGCGCGCGCAGGCGCGGCGGCAGGTTGCCGCCAAACCACGCGGCCATCGCCCCGAAAAGCGCCACGATCAACACCCAAAGCAGCATCGACCCTTCGTGATTGCCCCATGTGCCGCTGATTTTATAAAGCATCGGCTTGGCGGAATGGCTGTTGGCCACCACCAGTTGCAGGCTGAAATCCGAGGTAACGAAGGCCCACATCAGCGCGCCAAAGGACAGGGCGATCAGGATAAATTGCGCCGCCGCCGCCGGCTCGGCCACCGCCATCCAACCCGCGCGGCCCCGCCAAGCGCCCCACATCGGCACCACCATCTGTACAAGCGCCACGCCAAAGGCGAGCACAAGCGCGAAATGTCCAAGCTCTGTAATCATGGGCCGGACTATAGGGGGCCGAAGCCCCCTAAGCCATGGCAAATCAAACGTGAAATATGGTCAATCGGTCGCAGTCAGCCCCGGCTGCGACGCCAAGCATCAAGGGCCGCATTCTCCGATGGCGCGACCGCAGCGAGGGCCAGACGGCTGTCGGCACCGGTGTCGGCAACCTGAGGGCTGTCGGCGCGCATCTCGCGCAAGGCTTCGATATTCTCGACCACCTGCGGCACCCGCGCGATGGTGCCGACGATGGCACGCTGAAACTCCTGCGATTTTACCTGCTGCCGCGCGCCGAAATAGAAAGAGACGATCACCCCCAACAACCACCAAAGCGGCTCGGGCACCAAGGCGATGCCCTGCATTCGTTCGGCGAACCACAGCGGGTTGACCATGGCGGTGACGAACAGGCCGAGCGTGCCGAGCGCCAGCATCGGGCGCGGCAGCCGGTTGATCCCATCCATGAAGCGATCAAAGCCACCTTGCCGCGCTTGGGCGAACTCGGCCCCATATTGCGCCATGGCTTGGCCCTGCACCGCATGGGCGCGCCGCGCCCCGGCCTCGGCATTCTCGCGGAACACTTCGACCGTGTCCCGGATGACGTTCCGCTCACCGCCGAAGATTGTCGTGAAGATACGTTCGATCAGCCCCATTGTGCCACCCTCCGTGCAAAATCGGCCTCGCTCATGTGATACCGCGGCGCGATGAACTCTTCGGCCCTGCGTATCCAACCCCCTTGCCGCCTGCCCGGCTGCGCGCGTATTTGCGGCTGGCGGGGCGGCGGTCGGCAAGGCGGAAGTAATAGTTGCGCCGCGCGATGCCGTAGGCGTCGACCAGATGTTCGGGGGCGGCCTGCCACGCGGCATGGGCGGCGCGGATCGTCTGCGGGCCGATCGCCCCGTCAACGGTGATGTCCTGCCCCATCTCGCGCAGCAGGCTTTGCAGGATTTTCACCGCGTTGCTGCCAGCGTTGACATACATGTCGAAAACGCTCGGCTGCAAAGGTGCGGGCAGTTCGGCGATGCGCGGCGCGTTGAAGTAATGCCGGACAAAAATATCGACCGCCTGCGTGCGGCCAAGGCGGCGCACATCCGCCACATCGACCGCCCCATCGCCGGTCAGGTCCAATCCCAAGCGGCGCATGGTGTAGATCGTGACCCCGTATTTCGTCGCCCCGCCGGGGTCGTCGGGGTCATTCACAAAGCCGCCCTCGCGGGCGACGATGGCGCTGGCGATCTCACGCACGGACTGCATCGCGGCTCTCCTGTTCTGCATGCAAACAGGCTCCGCCGGATTGGTTAACCGATGCTCACGCCCCCGCGCGTTGCGCAGCGGTCAGCCTTCGGATTCGCGATAAACGCCCTGCTCTTTCAGCGCGTCCGTCACTTCCTTGGGCATGTAGGTCTCATCATGTTTTGCAAGGATTTCAGTGGCTTCAAACACGCCGCCGACATAGCTGCCGGTGCCGACCATGCCTTGGTTCTCTTCAAAGAGATCAGGCAAGACGCCGGTAAAAACCACCGGGACAGAGGCCCCGCCATCGGTCACGGCAAAGCTTATCTGCTCCCCCTGCCCGCGCTTCAGCGACCCTTCTTCAACCAACCCGCCGATGCGGAACACCTCTGTCGGGCCGGGCGGCTCGGCGATGACTTGGCTCGGGGCGCGGAAATAGTTGATCCCGTCGCGCAGCGCATAGCCGATCAGTGCGGTCGACAGGACCAAGGCCACCGCCGCCACGGCGATGATCTGGATCCGGCGCTGTTTCTTGAGGCTCTTCATGGGAAGAGCGGGGCCATCATCAGCCCCTCGGTTTCTGGCAGACCCAGCATCAGGTTCGCGTTTTGCAAGGCTTGCCCGCTGGAGCCCTTGGTCAGGTTATCGAGCGCTGCGACCACCGTCGCCCGCCCGGTCTGGCGGTCAGCGACCACACCGATATGACAGAAGTTCGAGCCGCGCACATGCCGCGTGCTGGGCGCTTCGCCGAGGGGCAGCACCTCGATAAAGGGTTCATCGGCATAGGCTTTTTGCATTGTCTCATAGATCGCCTGCGCGCCACCTTTGACATAGCAGGTCGCCAGAATGCCGCGGTTCGCAGGCACCAGATGCGGGGTGAACTGCACCTGCACGGGCCGCCCGGCGAGGGCCGAAAACTCCTGATCGAACTCCCCCAGATGCCGGTGTGTGCTGCCAAGCGCATAGCCGTGATAGCCTTCGCTCAACTCCGCATGCAGCAGGTTTTCCTTGAGCGACCGCCCCGCGCCCGAGACCGCGCATTTCAGGTCCAGAATGATATCGTCCAAGTCGATCACCCCCGCCGCGATCAGCGGGCGCAGGGCAAACTGCCCCGTGGCCGCATTGCAGCCCGTCCCCGCCACCAGCCGCGCGGCGGCAATCTCATCGCGGTAGAATTCGGTGAGGCCGTAGACCGCCTCTTTCTGCTGCTCAAGAGCAGCATGTTCATTGCCGTACCACTTGGCATAATCCTCAGGGTCGCGCAGGCGGAAGTCGGCGGAGAGATCGACGATCTTCAGGTCTTTCGGCAGCGCCGCGATCACCTCTTGGCTGGTCTTATGCGGCAATGCGCAAAAGCACAGGTCAATCTGGGAAAAGTCGATTTCATCAACCGTGACCAATGTGGGCAGATCGAGATGGCGCAGATGCGGAAAGACCTCGGCCATGGTCTGGCCGGCCTTGGAGTTCGCGCCCAAAGCCGTGATCTGCATAGAGGAATGGCCAGCGATCAGCCGGATGAGTTCTGCCCCGGTATAGCCGGAGGCGCCAAGAATGGCGATGTTCTGGGTCATGGTCTGTCCCCTTGTTCGGAACGAAATGTAATTGGAGTTCAGGCGGCGGTGAATGTGATCTGTCGTCGCAGGAACTGCGTCGCGCGGTCGCTCACCCGGGCGGGATCACCGGTGGTGAGAAAGGCGGCTTCACCCGTGCCTGTCATATCAGGATGCCGCTCAAGGTAATCGGCCAAGGAATCCGCCACCAACTCGGCCTGACTGAAGACTTTGACCTGCCCGCCCAAGGCTGCCTGAAAAGCTTCCTGCATCAGCGGGTAATGGGTGCAGCCAAGGATCGCCGCATCGGGGTTGGGCATCTTGCGCTTCAGCGCGTCGACGTGGCTGCGCACCAGCGCTTCGGCAAGGATCATGTCACCCTCTTCGATGGCATCGACCACCCCACCGCAGGCCTGCGCCTCGACATCCACACCGATGGCGCGGAAAGACAGTTCACGCTGAAACGCGCGGCTTGCCACCGTGGCAGGCGTGGCGAAGAGCGCCACATGGTTGACGGCCACCTCGCGCGGGGGAGAGTTGTCGCCCCACTGCCGCTCGGTCATCGCTTCGATCAAGGGCACGAAAACCCCCAGCACCCGCTTGTCGCGCGGGATCCACCCCTCTTGCATCCGGCGCAGCGCGGCGGCAGAGGCGGTGTTGCAGGCAAGGATCACCAGATCGCAGCCCGCATCGAACAGCCGCTGCACGGCGGCACAGGTCAGCTCATAGATGTCATCGGCGTCGCGCACGCCGTAGGGCGCATGGGCGCTGTCAGCAAGGTAGACAAAATCCACCTCCGGCAGCCGTTCTTGCACCTTGTTCCAGACGGTCAGCCCGCCCAGCCCCGAATCGAAAATACCAACTGCCATGGTCTGTCGTCACCTGTCGGCTCTATGCCGTTCCTCAAACTCGTAACCGAGGCCCTGATACTGGCCCGGCTTTGGTGACAACTCATAGGTGGCTTTGCGCAGGAAATCCATCATCGCTTTTGCGTCCCCCGCCAGAGGGTCGAGCGTGGCGCGCGGAATGGGCGCGCCGATGGCCACGCGCACAGGCGTATCGACGCGGGCGCGGAACTCTTTGATCAGCAGCCCCATGCGCAGGTTGGCATGCAGGTGACTGGCGATCTGGAACAAGCGGCTGGTGTGACCGTCAAAGTAGATCGGCACCACCGTGGCGTCAGACTTGGCGATCATCCGCGCCGTGAAGCTGCGCCAGCCGGGGTCCAACGGCTGCGAAAAAGGCCGTGCGGCGGTGCTGACGGTGCCTCCGGGAAAGATGCCAATCGCCCCGCCCTGCGCCAGATAGTTCAACGCGGTCCGGCGGGTGGCGAGGTTGAGCGCCAGTGCGGCGCGGTCTTCGGCAAAGCTGATGGGCAACAGATGATGCGCCAGATCCGGCGCTTGGCTGAAAACCGCATTGGCCATGATGCGAAAATCGCCGCGCGTCTGGCTCAGGATATGGCCCAGCATCAGCCCATCCAGAATGCCGTAGGGGTGATTGGCGATCAGAATGACCGGCCCCCGCGTCGGGATATCCGCCAAAGCGCCGCGCATCACGTCCAGCGTCAGACCACAGCGCTGCACCATCGCATCGAAGAACCCCAGCCCCGCGGCCAGATCGTCTTCGTAGCCTTCGGCCCGTTTCAGCAAAGACACGCGCCCGGTGGTGTTTTCCATCAATCGAATGAGCGCCCTCCCGCCCCGGGTTCGGGCGGAATGGGCATAGCTTATGTCAGGGGCGTAGGTCACATCTCGGCCTCAGGATCGTCTTGGCGGACACCTTAAGGCAAAGATGTAACAGCGGTATTACTCCGCCGCCTTGGCCGTGGCGGTGCCGCCTGCGCGGATCACCGCCAGCAGTTCCTCGCGCCGTTTCGCGGCCTTGGCCTCATTGGCCTGTTTCACCGGCCCGAAGCCGCGGATTTGTAGCGGCAGTTCGGCCAGCGCCACGATGGCGTCGCGGGTCTGATCGGTCAGATTTGGCAGCACCTCGGCCATATCGGCCTCATATTGCTTAATCAACGCACGCTCCATCTTGCGCTCGGCGGTATAGCCGAAGGGATCGAGCGGCGTGCCGCGCAGCCCTTTGAACTTCGCCATGACCCGCAGCGGCCCTTCCAGCCACTGGCCGAACTCACGCTTCTGCGGGCGGCCATTCGGCCCCATCTTCGAGATCAGCGGCGGCGCCATGTGGAAGGTCATGTTGAAGTCGCCATCGAACTGCGCCCGCGCCTTGTCACGGCTGGTGATCAGAAGGCGGGCGACCTCATATTCGTCCTTGTAGCTCAAGAGCTTGTGATACCCCAAGGCCACCGCCGCCTTGACGTCACGGTCCTCGATACCGTCGAGCATCTTGGTATAGCGTTTGGCCAGTCCCTTGCCCTGATAGTCGGTCAGGTGGTTCTCACGGAAGGCGATCTTCTCCCCCAGCGATTTGGGCAGTTCGACCACGTTATCGGGCTGGCTCACCGCTCTAGCATCTTCAGGGTAGAGCACGGCCCAGCGACCGATCTCGAAGGCTCGTTTGTTGCGCTCCACCGCCGCGCCGTTCATCTCGATCGCCTGCATCAGGCTCTCGAACGTCAGCGGCAGCAGGCCACGCTGCCACGCGGCACCGAAAATCATCATGTTGGAGAAGATCGAGTCGCCCAAAGTCGCCTTAGCGAGATCCGAGGCATCGAACATCGTCACGTCATCCTTCAGCCGCGCCTCGAGCGCGAGGCTCAGCCGGTCGTAGGGCATCTGAAACTCGGTGTCGCGGGTGAAGTCGCCGGTGATGATCTGGTGCGAGTTCACCACTGCACCGGTACGGCCCGCGCGGGTCAGACCCAGCGTCTTGTGGCCAGCCGAAACCACCAGATCCCCGCCGATGAGCGCATGCGCCTCGCCGGTGGCCACGCGGATCGCGCTGATGTCCTCGGGGCGTTCGGCCAGACGGCAGTGGATATGCACCGCACCGCCCTTCTGGGCGAGGCCCGCCATCTCCATCATGCCCGCGCCCTTGCCGTCGAGCTGTGCCGCCTGCGCCAGGAGCGCGCCGATGGTCACGACGCCGGTACCGCCCACGCCGGTGATGACGACGTTATGGGTGCCGTCGATCTTGGGCAGGTCCGGCATCGGCAGGTCGGGAATGCTGAGATCGGTGGTCGGATCTTTCCGGATCTTGGCGCCTTCCAGCGTCACGAAAGAGGGGCAGAACCCGTCGAGGCAGGAGAAATCCTTGTTGCACTGCGACTGGTCGATGGCGCGTTTGCGGCCCAACTCGGTCTCGTTCGGCACCACGGCCACGCAGTTCGACTGCACGCCGCAATCGCCGCAACCCTCGCAGACGTCCTCGTTGATGAAGACGCGTTTGTCGGGGTCCGGGAACAGCCCGCGCTTGCGGCGGCGGCGTTTCTCGGCGGCGCAGGTCTGGATGTAGACGATGGCCGACACGCCCTTGTGCTTGCGGTAGGCCTTTTGCACGTTCGGCATCTCGGCGCGCTCATGAATTTCCACGCCCTTGAAGCGGGCAAGGTCCACGTCTTCCTTCTGGTCATAGACCACGGCGACGTTCTTCACGCCCATGGCTTTCAGCTCTTCGACGATGCGATAAGCGTCGAGATCGCCCTCGTTGTGCTGGCCACCGGTCATGGCGACGGCATCGTTGTAGAGGATCTTGTAGGTGATGTTGGTCCCGGCCGCGATAGCCGCACGGATCGCCAGCACGCCGGAGTGGTTGTAGGTGCCGTCGCCGAGGTTCTGGAAGACATGTTCGGTGTTCGAAAACGGCGCCTCGCCGATCCAGTTCGCGCCCTCGCCGCCCATATGGGTGAAACCCGTCGTCTCGCGGTCCATCCACTGCACCATGTAGTGACAGCCGATGCCCGCATAGGCGCGGGAGCCATCCGGCACCTTGGTCGAAGAGTTATGCGGGCAGCCCGCGCAGTAATACGGCAGGCGGGCTGCGATATCCTCGGCATTGTCCGAGCGGCGCGCTTCGTTGAGCGCCTCAAGGCCCGCGCGGATGCCATCGGTCTCGCGGCCTTCCTCCAGCAGGATGCCGCCGATCTTCTCGGCGATCAGGATGGGGTCGAGCGCGCCGCGCGTCGGGAACAGCTCCTCGCCATGCTCCATGCCCGCACCACCCTTGTGCCAGCCGTAAACCCGGCGGTGCGTGTCGTTGAAGAGCGCTTCCTTGATCTGCACCTCGATCAGCTTGCGCTTCTCCTCGACCACGACCACCAGATCGAGCCCATCGGCCCAATCATGGAAACCCTGCATGTCGAGCGGGAAGGTCTGGCCGATTTTGTAGGTGGTGATTCCGAGCCGCTCGGCCTCGTTCGCGTCGATGTTCAGCAGGCTCATGGCGTGCACGAGGTCGAGCCAGTTCTTGCCCGCCGCGGCAAAGCCGATCTTGGCCCCGCGCTTGCCCCAGACGCGTTTGTCCATCTTGTTGGCATGAGAGAACGCCTCGGCCGCGAAGCGCTTGTAGTCGATCATCCGCGCTTCCTGCAGATGCGGCGTGTCGTTCAGCCGGATGCTGAGGCCGCCGTCGGGCATGTCGAACTCAGGGAGCACCAGCTTCATCCGGTTCGGATCGCCGTTGACCACGCTGGTGGCCTCCACGGTGTCCTTCATGGTCTTGAGACCGACCCAGAGACCCGAGAACCGGCTGAGCGCCCAGCCGTAGATGCCGTAGTCGAGGATTTCCTGAACACCGGCAGGAGAGACCACGGGCATATAGGCATCGACCATGGCCCATTCGGACTGGTGTAGCACGGTGGAGGATTCGCCGGTGTGATCGTCGCCCATGGCCATCAGCACACCGCCATGGGGCGAGGTGCCCGCCATGTTGGCATGGCGCATCACGTCGCCGGTTCGGTCCACGCCCGGCCCCTTGCCGTACCACAGGCCGAAGACGCCGTCGTATTTACCCTCCCCGCGCAGTTCCGCCTGCTGACTGCCCCAGAGCATGGTCGCGGCGAGGTCTTCGTTCAGCCCCGGCTCGAAGCGCACGTTATGCTCGGCCAGCTTCTTCTCGGCGCGCTGCATTTGCAGATCCACGCCCCCCAGCGGGCTGCCCCGGTAGCCGGTGACATAGCCCGCGGTATTCAACCCCGCGGCGCGATCCCGTGCCGATTGCATCATCATCAGCCGGACCAGCGCCTGCGTGCCGTTCAGCAGCACCGGGCTCTTGTCGAGGTCGAAACGGTCGTTCAGTGAAATCTTTTGCGTCGTCATGGCGGGCCCTCCCTAGCACGTCAGTCTTGCATGATTGCCCGGATTATAGGTCACAGTTGCTGACCTGTATAGCAGTTATTCCGCAACGGCAGTCCCGCAGGCGACGGTTTGTGCTGTTTTCTCCCGGCTATTAAGGTAGGAGAAAGGCTGGGCAAGGAAAGTACGGGCCATGGATTGGGACAAACTCAGAATTTTTCACGCCGTGGCCGATGCCGGGTCGCTGACCCATGCGGGGGACAAGCTCAACCTGTCGCAATCCGCCGTCAGCCGACAGATTCGCGGGCTCGAAGAGCAGCTCAACACCAACCTCTTTCACCGACATGCGCGCGGGCTGATCCTGACCGAACAGGGGGAGCTTTTGTTCGACGCGACCTCGGCCATGGCCAAACGCCTTGACGCCGCCGCCGCACGCATCCGTGACAGCGAAGAAGAGGTCTTTGGCGAGCTACGTGTCACGACGACGACCGGCTTCGGCACCCTTTGGCTCGCCCCGCGTCTGCCCAAACTCTACGAGCAATATCCCGACCTCAAAGTCGACCTGATGCTCGAAGAACGCGTGCTTGACCTCCCGATGCGCGAGGCCGACGTGGCGATCCGCATGAAGGAACCGAGTCAGGCCGATCTGGTCCGCAAACGGCTGATGTCCGTGCGCATGGGCCTTTACGCCAGCCCGGAATACCTCGAAAAACACGGCACGCCCGCGCGGATGGAGGATATGACCGATCACCGGCTGATCTGTCAGAACACCGACAGCGATCAGGTCGGCGCGGGGCTGCAACTGGTCAAAGAGCTGATGATGTACGACCTGCGCTCGCTTTTGACGGTGAACAACTATTTCGGCGTGCTGCAAGGCGTGGTGCACCACCTTGGCCTCGGCGTGCTGCCCAACTACCTGATCCAAGACTTCCCCCATATCGTGCAGGTCATGCCCGATATCGAATCCGCCGAAGTGCCGGTCTACCTCGCCTATCCAGAAGAGCTGCGCCAATCCAAACGCGTCGCCGCATTCAAGGATTTCGTTCAGGAAGAGATCATTACCTACCGCAAACAATGGCGCGAACGGGTAGAGGGCGAAGGCTGAACCGCAGCCCATGGCCAGCCATGCAATAGGCGCATATCGGCCATGATGACTTGCGATGTTAAATAGCCTTGATTTGGGCAGCCCTGCCTCCTATTTCACCATCATGAAGATTGACAGCCTGAGGGCGCGTCGCTTCATACCTCCCTGTTGGACTTGGCCGAGCTTTTAGCTCGGCCTTTTTTTTGGCCCATCGCCTTCTTTCAGCCCGCAGGCGGCCAAAGCCACTTCCCCCCGGCATTTCCCCTTGTATGAGGGCGCAAACGCGCCAGCCGGGGAATTTCCATGCAAGATCCAGCCATCACGCCCGACCTCATCGCCAGCCACGGGTTCACCCCCGAGGAATACGCCGAGGTCGTCAACATCCTCGGGCGCGAGCCGAACTACACCGAGATGGGCATTTTCTCGGCCATGTGGAACGAACACTGCTCCTATAAATCCTCCAAGAAATGGCTCCGCACCCTGCCGACCTCCGGCCCGCAGGTGATCTGCGGCCCGGGCGAGAATGCAGGCGTGGTCGACATCGGCGATGGCCAAGCGCTGGTCTTCAAGATGGAGAGCCACAACCACCCCTCCTACATCGAACCCTACCAAGGTGCGGCGACCGGCGTCGGCGGCATCCTGCGCGATGTCTTCACCATGGGCGCGCGCCCCATCGCGGCGATGAACGCGCTGAGCTTCGGCCGCCCCGACCACCCCAAAACCCGCCAGCTTGTGCACGGCGTCGTCGAAGGCGTCGGCGGCTATGGCAACTGTTTCGGCGTGCCAACCGTTGGCGGCGAAGTGCGTTTCGACAAAGCCTATGACGGCAACTGCCTCGTCAATGCCTTCGCGGCGGGCCTCGCCGATGCCGACAAGATCTTCTACTCCGCCGCCTCCGGCGTGGGCATGCCGGTGGTTTACCTCGGTGCGAAGACGGGCCGCGACGGCGTCGGCGGCGCCACCATGGCCAGCGCCGAATTCGACGACACCATCGAAGAGAAACGCCCCACCGTTCAAGTCGGCGACCCCTTCACCGAAAAGCGCCTGATGGAAGCCACACTCGAGCTGATGGCCACCGGCGCCGTGATCTCAATCCAAGACATGGGCGCTGCGGGGCTGACCTGCTCTGCCGTGGAAATGGGCGACAAAGGTGGCCTTGGCGTGCGTCTCGACCTTGAAAAGGTCCCGACGCGCGAGCCGCATATGACCGCCTATGAAATGATGCTCAGCGAAAGCCAAGAGCGCATGCTCATGGTGCTGCGCCCCGAGCTTGAGGCCGAGGCCAAAGCCGTCTTCGACAAATGGGACCTCGATTTTGCCATCGTGGGCGAAACCCTCCCCGAAGACCGCTTCCTCATCTGTCTCGATGGTGAGGTCAAAGCCGATCTGCCGCTGTCGAAACTCGCCTCCACCGCGCCCGAATACGACCGCCCTTGGGTGGAAACACCCGCCGCCGCCGCGCTGACCGATGCGCCCAGCATCGACCCGATCGAAGGCCTGCGCGCCCTGATCGGCTCCGTGAACCACGCCTCGAAAGACTGGGTTTACGAACAATACGACACGATGGTCATGGGCGATACGGTCCGCCTGCCCGGCCTCGGCGCGGGGATCGTGCGGGTGCATGGCACCGACAAGGCGCTGGCCTTCACCTCTGACGTGACCCCGCGCTACGTCAAGGCCAACCCGACCGAAGGCGGCAAACAGGCCGTCGCCGAAGCCTATCGCAACCTCTGCGCCGTGGGCGCCAAACCCTTGGCAACAACCGACAACCTCAACTTCGGCAACCCCGAAAAGCCCGAGATCATGGGCCAATTCGTCGGCGCCATCAAAGGCATCGGCGAGGCCGTGGGCGCGCTCGACATGCCCATCGTTTCCGGCAACGTCTCGCTCTATAACGAGACCGACGGCAAGGGCATCCTGCCCACGCCCACCATCGGCGCGGTCGGCCTGATCGACAGCCTCGACCAAGTCATCAGCAATCAGCTGCGCGACGGCCATGTCGCCCTCATGATCGGCGCGGCGGGCAGCCACCTCGGCCAATCCGCTCTGCTCGCCGAAGCCTTCGACCGGGCCGAGGGCGACGCCCCCCATGTCGACCTCGGCACCGAACGCCGCCACGGCGAATTCATCCGCGCCCAAGCCAGCCAAATCTCCGCCTGCACCGACCTCGGCGACGGCGGCCTCGCCCTCGCGGCCTTCGAGCTGGCCGAAACCGCAGGCATCGGCGTGGAAATCGAAAGCGAAGACACCGCCACCCTCTTCGGCGAAGACCAAGCCCGCTACCTCGTCGCCTGCACCGCCGACGCCGCGGAAACCCTGATCGCCGCGGGCAAGGAAGCGGGCGTAGCGGTCACCGCCGTCGGCGCCTTTGGCGGCGACAAGGTCAGCTTCGGCAGCGCCTCCGCGCCCCTGTCGGACCTGCGCACGATCTACCGGACCACTTTCGCCCAGACCTTCGCCTGAACCTCTGGTTTCGGAGCCGCCCTTGCTTGAGACCAAACGGTCGCGCGCAGGGCGGCGGGGCAGGCTAAATCGCCGAGGGGCCCCTTTAGGGGATACGGCTATTTCGCTTGAACCGACGACAGGCGGGTGACAGGCCGGGATCAATCAAGGGTGGCTTCGAAACCCCTCTGGTTTTGGAGAGACCCGCAGCCCTCCGCCTGCCCCTCATTGGCTAAACCTCTGCGTTCAACCCCGCCAACATCCGCGCCTTCTCCCCCGCATCATCGGGGCGCGAGATCGCCTCGGCCAGCGCTTCCAAAGATGCAATCGAGTGCCCGGCGCGAAAACTATCGACATGGGGCAGCATCACGCGAATGCCAGCCGCCTTGGGCGCGAAACCGTCCCAGCGAAGCAGCGGGTTCAGCCAGATCACCCGCCGCGCGGTCAGATGTAGCCGCTGCATTTGCCGCGCCAGTTCTGCCGGGTCGTCCCGGTCCAGCCCGTCAGTGATCAACAAGACCACCGCCCCCTGCCCCATGACCCGCCGCGACCAGTCTCGATTAAAGGCCGCCAACGCCGCGCCGATACGCGTGCCGCCCTCCCAATCCTGCGCCTGCGCCCCCGCCGCGGCGAGCGCCGCATCCACATCGCGGGTCGCGAGATGCCGGGTGATATTGGTCAGCCGGGTGCCAAAGGTGAAACCATGCACCTGCGCCCAGCCTTTGCCCCTGCGGTTGGCCACCGCATGCAAAAAATGCAGGATCACCCGGCTGTATTGGCTCATCGAGCCGGAAATATCGCACAGCACAACGAGGTTCGGGTAGCGCGCGCGCGGTGTCTTCCGATAAAGCCGGTCCGCCTCTCCACCCCGCCGCAGCGCCGCTTTCATCGTGCGCGCCACATCGATCTGCCCCCGCGCCGCCGCCTCATTGCGGCGGCTCGGCATCGGCGGCACCGGCAGGTCGAGCTTGGCCAACATCCGTTTCGCCTCAGCCATCTCCGCGAGGCTCATCTGTTCGAAATCCAATGTCCGCAACCGCTCCCGCGCGGACATGGTCAGGCTTGCATCCACCTCGACGAGGGTCTCCTCGGGCTGAGGCGCGTCCTCCCGCTTCGGTGCCTCGGCCCCGTCTAACAGGGCCTCTGCCGCGCGTTTCTCGGCGGGCGTGGCGGGGCGATCCTCTTGCACGCCGCGGATCGCAGGCAGCATCGCGGCCATCATATGCTCCAGATAGCGCGGGTCACGCCAATAAAGCCGGAATATCTGCGCAAAGACCCGCGCCTGTTCGGGGCGGCTCACGAAACAGGCGTGGAGCGTCCAATAGAAATCGCGGCGGCTGGTGAAGCCCACGGCGGCGACAGCCTCCACCGCCTCCACTACCCGGCCCGGCCCGATTGACAACCCCGCCCGGCGCAGGGCGCGGGCGAAATGCGTGATATTCCCCGCAAGCTTGGGGTCCTCGGGCAGGTCCAAAGGTAGGTCTTCGGCCATCACGCTCAGCTAGGCGCCAGCGATGCGCGGGCCTGATCGAGAATGCGCGCCGCCTCAGAGCCTTGCAGCTTGGCGATGTCATCTTGATACTTCAGCACAGCCCCCAGCGTATCGGCGATAACCTCGGGGCTGAGCGTAGTGACATCCAAGGCCAGCAGGCATTTCGCCCAGTCAATCGTCTCCGCCACGCCCGGCTTCTTGAACAGATCCTCGGTCCGCAATTGCTGGACAAAGGCCACCACCTCGCGGCTAAGCGCCTCTGCCGCCTCAGGCGCGCGGGCAGCAAGGATCGCCATCTCCCGCGCCACATCCGGATAATCGACCCAGTGGTAAAGACAGCGGCGTTTCAGCGCGTCATGCACCTCACGCGTGCGGTTCGAGGTCAGGATCACGATTGGCGGCTCGGGCGCGCGGATCGTGCCAAGCTCGGGGATGGTCACCTGAAAATCGCTCAACGCCTCCAGCAAGAACGCCTCGAAAGGCGCATCGGTGCGGTCCAACTCGTCGATCAGCAGCACCGGGGCGCCATTCTCATCCGGGCGCAACGCCTGCAACAGCGGGCGTTCGATCAGGTAGTCGTCGCTGAACAACTCCTGAGTCAGCGCCCGCCGGTCTGCGCCACCACCCGCCTCCGCCGTGCGGATCGCCACCATCTGAGCGGGAAAATTCCATTCGTAAACCGCGCTGGAAGCGTCGAGCCCCTCATAGCATTGCAACCGGATCAACCGCCGACCCAGACCGGCGGCCAGCGCCTTGGCGATCTCGGTCTTGCCGACGCCCGCCTCGCCCTCCAAAAACAGGGGCCGCCCCAGCGTGAGGCTGAGGAACACCACGACCCCAAGCGCGCGGTCGCAGACATAGCCCTCAGCGCTCAGCATCTCTTGGACCGCGTCGATCGTATCTATGTTTTTCATGGCCCCAGTGGTGCATTCCCGCCCCGCCCCGTCAAGAGGGCAGACCGCGCGGCGGCAGATTGACGGGATTTCCCCGCGCTGGCATAGTCCTGCGCAATAAACGACGGCTTCCGGCAACAAGGGGGTCACAGGGGCGGATATGGGACAGAGCATTTTCATCGCGATCCGGCGCGGCGGGGTCTGACATGCGCATCACCGCTGTCACCTGCGTCAAGAACGAAGGCCCGTTTTTGCTGGAATGGATTGCCTTCAACCGGGTGATCGGGGTCACGGATTTCCTGTTCTACTCCAACGATTGCAGCGATGGCACCGATGCCCTGCTCGACGTGCTTGCCCGCCACGGTATCGTCACCCATCTGCCCAATCCGGCCACCAATCGAAACTACCAGATGCAGGCGCTCAAGGATGCGCGGCGTCACCCCATCGTCACGCAGGCCGATTGGGTCTGGATTGCCGATGTGGATGAGTTTCTGAACATTCATGTCGGCGACCACCGCCTGCCCGCCCTGATCACGGCCTGCGGCAACCCGCAGGCGATCTCGCTGAATTTCCAGTTCTTCGCCAATGGCGGGGTCGAGGATTTCACCGACGCCCCCGTCATCGGGCAATTCACCCATAGCCATAACCCCGACATCTGCTGCGCCGATACGGCGATTGAGGTTAAGACCTTGGTCCGGCGAGATTTCCCCTTGGGCTACTACGGGGCGCACCGGCCCTTCCACGACGACACGAAGCACCAGCCGCATTGGACCGATGGCGCGGGCCGTCAGGTGCCTAAGCCCTTCCGCAGTGCCGCCACCAAACGCCGCATCCGGGCCTTTCCCGCCCGCGGTGCACGGCGCTTTGCCACGCTGAACCACTACGCATTGCGCTCGCTCGACAGCTATCTGGTCAAGAACGACCGTGGCGACGTGAACCGCGAACACCGCGCTTTTGATGACAGCTATTGGCGCGACCGGAACGACGCGGCTTGGGAGGATCGCTCCATCCAGCGTTACCTGCCTGCCTTGCAGGCCGAAATCGACCGCCTGAAAGCGCTGCCCGGCGTCGCCGATCTGCACGCCGCTTCCGTCGCCGCCCACCGCGCGCGCCGCGACGCGCTGCTGACCGATCCGAGCTACCGCGAAATGCAGGCCCAACTGCGCGAAGCCAGCCCGTTCTGCGCCGCCGAAGCGCGGATCCGCGCCGAGATCGGCCTCACATGACAGGACCGCGGATCGTCAACCTCGGCCTGCCCAAGACCGGGACAACCACGCTCACGGATGCGCTGCGCCACGCCGGACTCAAGGTCGCGGATTGGCGCATTCGCAAGGGCCAAAGCAACTCTCCCGAGATCACCGGCGCGCATCTGGGGCGGATCATCTATGCCGATTACTTTGCCAGCGGCGACCCGCTGGCGCGGCTGCACGAGTTCGACGTGATCAATGAGATGAGCGCCGTGCGCCGTGACCGCAGTCTCTGGCCGCAGACAGATTGGGGCGTATTAAGTGCCATTCAGCACCACCACCCCGAGGTCAAGTTTCTGCTCTCGCACCGCGATCCGGCCAAGACGGCCAACAGCATGATGCGCTGGAATAATCTGGGCCGCCGACGCTTGCCACAGGCCGATGTGCCGGGGCTGCCCCGCGGCTTTGGCCGCGACGAGGCCGAGCTTGCCCGGTGGATCGAAGGGCATTTCGCCTTCTGCCGCCGTGTCTTTGCCGGTTGTGCCAACTTTCTGGAGTTCGACATCGAAGACCCCGATGCGCGCGACAAGATCGCAAATTATCTTGAGATTGACTTGCCGTGGTGGGGCCAAAGCAACACCGGCAAAGCGGAGGCCGAGTAATGCGGCTGACCCTCTTCATCGGTCCGACCGAACGCGCTGCCGCCCGGCTGCGCAACATCCTGCAACAGCAAAAGGACGCGCTGCTCGAGCAGGGGGTTCTGGCGCCCGACTGGAACCACGTCCGCCTCTATGCCGCTTGCGCCGCCCCGGAAGCGGTGGGTCTGCTACGGCACCGCCGCGGCTTGGACAGCCCCCTGATCGGCACCACCCTGCGCGATGAATTTCACGCGCTGATCCCGCATGAGTTGGCCAAGACCCGCGCCGATCATGTGGTGCTGAGCGCGGCGCAACTGGGCAACCTGTTGTCGCGGCCCGAGGAACTGCGCGCCCTGCACGATCTGCTGCGCCCCTATTTCGACGATATCCGCGTGGTCGCGCATCTGGATGAACAGGCGCGGACGCTGGTCGCGCATTACGGCTTTGCTGTGGCCGAAAGCCGCCGTCATCCGCTGACGCAGGAACTGGCCTTGGCCGAGCGCGGCGACTGGTGGCATGGCGCGCTTGCCCAGAGAGAGACCGCGCCGGATTTCGGCCTTTTCCCCGAGGTGCAAGCCCCGCCCTTTTGGCTCGATTATCAAGCGCTGCACGCCCATTGGGCCGCCGCCTTCGGAGCCGACAACATTACGTTTCGCCCGCTCGACCTGCCCCATCTTATGTCAAGGGCCGGGGCCAGCGAGATCACCGAGAGCCTAGGCCTTTCCACGCCCCTCGGCCCCGTCGATCCCGGGCGCGCCCTCGCGGCCCTGCCCGCGCCTTGGCTGACACGGATGCGGCAGTTCAACGATGTGCTGGTCCGCTATCAACAGACCCATGACCTCGCCTGCCCGCGCAGCACATGGAGCCAGATGTTGCAAGCGCTGCAAATCGGCGGCCCCGTGATCAAACCCGGGAGCCTCGCCGCGATCTCCGACCATTTCGCCCGCGACAACGCCGCACTCATCACCCGTTTTCCAGCGCTGGATCAAGCGCTTACCCCCGACACGCCCGAGGCCCCGTGGCAAGAAGCCGACCCCCAGTTCGGCTTTCGCGCCACCCAATACCTCGCCGCCTTCGCCCACCGCATCCGCAGCACCGCGACCCCGCTCGCGCAAAAACGCGCAGATGCCGAGGAGGCCCGCCGCTCCGCGGCGAGGTTCGAGGTGCTGTTGCACGATCCCGACGCCCCGAAGAGACACGCGCCGCCAATGATCGGCTCCTCACCCGGCTAAAGGTCAACCACGAAACCATTCTGCGCGGCCCCTTCCGCCCCCACAACGGCGCAGCCCCTGCGGGCGAAGACCAACCCGCGCCCGCCTATACCGCCGTGCCCCCGCGCACATTGCCGCCCGGCAGTAGCGGCAATGTCATCGTCGCCTGCATGAAGAACGAAGCGCCCTATATCGTCGAATGGGTGGCCTATCACCGCGCCGTGGGCTTTGATAACTTCCTAATCTACACCAATGATTGCAGCGACGGCACCGATGCCGTTTTGGGGCGTCTGCAAGACATGGGCATTCTCCAGCACCGCAACAACGACGATTGGAAAGGCAACTCCCCCCAACAACACGCGTTGAACCAAGCGCTGGAGGAACCGCTCGTCCGCCAAGCGGAATGGATCGCGCATATCGACGTGGACGAATTCGTCAACATCCGCACCGGCAACGGCAGGCTCGAAGACTTCTTCGCCGCCGCCCCTGAGGCCACGAATATCGCAATGACGTGGCGCCTCTTCGGCCACAACGGCGTGACCGCCCTGTCGGAGGCCCCCGTGATCGGCCAATTCAACCACTGCGCGCCGAGCTTCTGCCCCAAACCCCATACCGCATGGGGGTTCAAAACGATGTTCCGCAACCTCGGCGCCTATGGCAAGCTGTCCTGCCACCGGCCAAACAAATTGGACGAGGCCGCGGTATCCGAGGTCAAATGGGTCAACGGCGCGGGCCACGACATGACACGCGACGCGCTGCGCAACGGCTGGCGGTCCTCGCGCAGCAACATCGGCTATGACCTGCTACAGTTAAACCATTATGCCCTCCGGTCAGCCGACTCCTTCCTTATCAAACGCCAGCGCGGGCGCGCGCTTCATGTCGACAGATCCATCGGGATCAACTATTGGATCCGAATGGACTGGAACGACCACCGCGACCTGTCGATCCAGCGCAACCTGCCCCGTCTGCGCGCAGAGATGAACCACCTCCTCGCCGACGCCGAACTGCGCAAACATCACCAAACGGGCCTCGACTGGCACCGCGCCAAGGCCGAAGAACTGCGCCAGAGACCGGAGTTCCGCGATCTCTACCGCCATGCGCTTAACATCAAGTTAACCGCAACCGAACGCGCTGCCTATGCCCTTGCCCTTGATATGGAAAGCTGACCCGTGACACAGGCCGCGCCCCCGTCTGAACCCAATTTCATCTACTCCCGCGGCATGAAGTTTCCCGACGATCCGGCGATCCTGCGCGGGCGGATCCGCAAGCTGCTCCGACAGAACGCCTATGAAGCCAAGGAGAGTGAGGCCGCGCTGCGCGTGGTCCGCGAAGGCGACAGGGTGATCGAACTAGGCGGCGGGGTTGGCTATATGTCGACGCTGGTGGCCAGCAAACGCAATGTCGCCTCGGTCCATAGCTTTGAGGCGAACCCCAACCTCATCCCCTATATCCGGCGGGTCCACGCGGCCAATGGGCTGTCCAACGCCCATGTCACCAACGCGATCCTCGGCCCCAACCCCGGCAAGGCGGATTTCTATGTGCGCGACCGCATCCTGTCGTCTTCCCTGACCCGGTTCATAGACGAAGACCCACCTGAAGCCCATCAGATCGACGTGCTCGACGCGGCCCAAGTCTTTGCCGCCCTCACCCCAAGCGTATTGATCTGCGACATTGAAGGGGCCGAGGTCGATCTCATTCCCAATCTGCCCCTCGACACCCTCCGCGCCGCGATCATCGAATTGCACCCGCAATGGATCGGCCCCGATGGCGTCAACAAGGTCTTCGCCGCCTTCATGCGGGCGGGCATGGCCTACTATCACCGCAGCTCGCACAACAAAGTCGTGGCTTTCCGCCGTAGCTGGTAACGCGCCTTCGACAGCCGCGCCCCCGGAAAACCGTCACATTCTCTTCAATTTCTCACGGATTTTCCGCATTTTCGCCCTAATATCCGGCTACACCCAGCTGAAACGGCGGTTCTGCCCCGCCCCGACAAGCCCGAGGATGCCCGATGCCGCGCGAGACGCCCACGATCGAAAGCTCACTGGCCGATATGCCCAAACGCAAATGGCTGCGCGCGATTGAGGCCGTGGCCGAAGAAGATGGCTATTTTCAATCGCTGGGCGAAAGCCATTTTTCCGCCTTCATCGAGCGTGAAACGACCCTGCTCGTCACCTTCGAGACCTATCAAGGCATGCATGCGCTCTCTGACAAGGCGCAGCCTTTGGGCTGGGACATGGTGCGCAATCACGACTGGTCGCATCTGTGCCTTGCCAGCGACGGAGACACATGGTTCCGCGCCGAAGAGGTCTATGCCTATTTCGACCGGCTGATCGACGACGGCTTCTTCGACGAATTCGATCAAGTGCTCTTCTACGGCGCGGGCCCCTGCGCCTATGCCGCCGCCGCCTATTCCGTGGCCGCCCCCGGCGCGGCGGTGGTGGCAATCCAACCGCAAGCCACGTTAAACCCGCGCATCACCGAATGGGATGACCGTTTCGCCGATATGCGCATCCTCGATTTCACGTCGCGCTATGGCTATGCGCCCGATATGCTCGACGCCGCCGAACGGGTCTTCGTCCTCTATGACCCGCGCGAGAGGCTCGACGCGATGCATGCGGCGCTCTTCACCCGTGCCAATGTCACCAAATTGCGGATGCCCTTCATGGGTGATGCGCTGCAAACCGACCTGCTAGAGATCGACCAGCTCGACCCACTGTTGCAAGCCGCCGCCGAGGGCACGTTGGACGCAGCCCGCTTCGCCGCCCTCTACCGCGCGCGGCGCGATTACCTGCCCTATCTGCGCAACCTCAGCCAAGCGATCAACACCCAAGGGCGCGAACTGCTGCTCGAAGCGCTCTGCGCCAATGTCTCAGCCCGGATGAAAGCCCCTCGCTTTGCCCGCCGCCTAGAACGCATCCGCGCCAGACGCAAGGCCCGCGTGGCCGAGGCCGCGACCGCCACCGGATAGGTTTTCAATCTGGCGCGCGGCCCCGCTCTGTGCTAGCCCCGCGCCCATGACACAAAGCCTCACGATCCGCCGCCCCGATGACTGGCACCTGCACCTACGCGACGGCGACATGCTGCGCGCCGTGGTCCCGCACAGTGCCCGCGACTTTGCCCGCGCCATCATCATGCCCAATCTCGTGCCCCCCGTGGTGACAGGCGCCCAGGCCGCCGCCTACCGCGACCGGATCATGGCCGCCCTGCCCGAGGGCGCGGATTTCACGCCCCTGATGACCCTCTACCTGACCGAGGAGACGGACCCCGACGATGTCGCCCGCGCCCATGCCGAGGGGTTGATCCACGCCGTCAAACTCTACCCCGCAGGCGCCACCACCAACTCCGCCAGCGGCGTGTCGAACTTCGACAATGTCGCCCCGGTGCTCGACCGCATGGCCGAGATCGGCCTGCCGCTGTGCACCCATGGCGAGGTCACGGACAGCGAGATCGACATCTTCGACCGCGAAGCTGTCTTCATCGACCGCGTGCTCGACCCGATCCGCCGCGCCCACCCCGCGCTGCGCGTGATCATGGAACATATCACCACCGCCGAGGCCTCCGACTATGTGCGCAGCAACGACAGCGGTCTTGCCGCCACGATCACCACGCACCACCTGGTGATCAACCGCAACCACATCCTCGCCGGTGGCATCCGCCCGCATTATTACTGCCTGCCAGTCGCCAAACGCGAGACCCACCGCCGCGCCCTGCGCCAAGCGGCCACTTCCGGCGATCCGCGCTTCTTCCTCGGCACCGACAGCGCGCCCCATACCGATGGCGCCAAGCTGCAGCCCTGCGGCTGCGCGGGCTGTTTCACCGCGCCCAACACGATGTCGATCCTCGCTCAGGTGTTCGAAGAAGACGGCGCGCTCGACAAGCTCGAAGCCTTCACCTCGCTCAATGGCCCCGCCTTCTACGGCCTGCCGCCAAACGAAACACAAATCACCCTGCGCCGCGAAGCGCCCCAGCACCCCGACAGCATCGACACGCCCGATGGCCCGGTCACGGTCTTCGACCCCGGTTTCGATCTGCACTGGACCACCTGATCTTCATCCTTTCTTAAATACCGCTCCGACCTCTCTCCACCCAAGGACGTCTGCCATGATCCCCACCAGCCACCCAAGCCCCCAAGAAATGGCCCGCCTCACCGCGCGCATGTTGCTGGAGATCGGCGCGGTGCATTTCAACGCGGAGGAGCCCTTCACGCTGGCCTCGGGTCTGCCATCGCCCACCTATATCGACTGCCGCAAGCTGATCTCTCACCCGCGCATCCGGTCCACGCTGATGGATTTCCTCGCCGTCACCGTCATGCGCGACGCAGGCTTTGAGGCCTTCGACAATATCGCCGGGGGCGAGACGGCGGGTATCCCCTTCGCCGCCATGGTCGCCGAACGGATGGCCCTGCCGATGACCTATGTGCGCAAAAAGCCCAAAGGCTACGGTCGCAACGCGCGGATCGAAGGTGAGATGACGCCGGGCCAGCGCGTGCTGCTGGTCGAGGACCTCACCACCGATGGCGGCTCGAAACTCAGCTTCGTCGACGCGATTCGCGAAACCGGGGCGACCTGTGCCCATACGGCGGTGATCTTTCACTACGGCATCTTCCCCCAGACCGAAAAGACCCTTGGCGACCATGGCGTTACGCTCCACGCGCTCTGCACATGGTGGGACGTGCTGGCCGAGGCCCGCGCCCAAGGGGCCTTTGACGCGGCCACGCTGACGGAGGTCGAAGCCTTCCTGAACGCCCCGCGCGACTGGCAGGAATCCCGCAAAAGTTAACCGAATTTCCGCAAAATGTTGACCGAAGGCCCCACCACAAGGCAAAATGTGGTGGGGCCTTTTGTTGGTAAAGATATCCACAAAAGATACAATTTGCGCCGGGCGAACCCACTGGCTATGAGGTCCATCTGGGTAGAAATGGGTGAGGTCATGAACGAGATTACATCGCTGAACGCGAACCAATTGGCCGTGCAGGCACCGGAGTCGATGCCGCATTCGATCGAGGCCGAACAGCAGCTTTTGGGCGCGATCCTGACCAACAATGACGTCTACGACCGCGTGGCTTCCGTCATCGGGCCCAAGCACTTCTACGAGCCGGTCCACGCCCGCATCTTCGACATCGCGGCTCAGCGGATCGCCAAAAACAACCTCGCCTCCCCAGTCACGCTCAAGGCCTTCATGGAAGACGACGAGGGGCTGAAGGAGCTGGGCGGCCCGGCCTATCTGGCCCGTCTCGCGGGTGCGGCAATCAGCGCCTTCGCCGTGCGTGACTACGCGCAGATGATCTATGACCTCGCCGTGCGCCGCGATCTGATCCAGCTGGGCCGTGACATCTCGGCCAAGGCCGCACAGGTCGATGTCTCCTCCGAGCCGCGCGAGCAGATCGTCGAGGCCGAGCAGGAGCTTTATAAGCTGGCCGAACAGGGTCAGGTGGAAAGCGGTTTCCAGTCCTTCCTCAAGGCCGTCACGGATGCGGTCAACGTGGCCAATGCCGCCTACCAGCGTGACGGTGGCCTCTCCGGCGTTTCCACCGGTTTGATCGACATGGACAAGAAACTGGGCGGATTGCACCGCTCGGACCTTCTGATCCTCGCGGGGCGTCCTTCGATGGGTAAGACCTCGCTGGCGACCAACATCGCCTTCAACGTGGCCAAGGCCTACAAGCGCGGGATGAAGCCCGACGGCACTGAGGGTGCCATCGACGGCGGCGTCGTGGGCTTCTACAGCCTTGAGATGAGCGCCGAACAGCTTGCCTCGCGGATTCTGTCGGAAGCTGCCGAGATCCCCAGCCACCAGATCCGCTCCGGCGACATGACCGAGGCCGAGTTCCGCCGTTTCGTTGATGCCGCCAAGGCGCTCGAGGCCTGCCCGCTCTTCATCGACGACACGCCCGCCCTGCCGATCAGCCAGCTTGCCGCCCGCGCGCGGCGCCTGAAGCGGACCCACGGGCTCGACGTGCTGATCATCGACTACCTACAGCTCGTGCGCGGCACCGGCAAATCCGAGAACCGGGTAAACGAGATTTCCGAGATCACCATGGGTCTCAAGGCCATCGCCAAGGAACTCGACATCCCGGTGATCGCCCTGTCGCAGCTCTCGCGTCAGGTTGAAAGCCGCGACGATAAACGCCCGCAGCTTTCGGACCTTCGGGAATCCGGCTCGATCGAACAGGACGCCGACGTGGTGATGTTCGTGTACCGCGAGGAATACTACAAGGAACGCGAGAAGCCCGGCGATCACGAGCTCGACAAGATGGCGGTCTGGCAGGAAGAGATGGAGCGTCTGCACGGCCGCGCCGAGGTGGTGATCGGCAAGCAGCGTCACGGGCCCATCGGCACGGTGGACCTCAGCTTCGAGGGCAAGTTCACCCGCTTCGGCAACCTCGTGCAGCCTTGGCAGCAGGGTGGCGGGGACGATCAGGAGTTTTGAGGGCTATCGTCTGCAGTTTTCCTAACCGGAACCATAGGAAAAAGGGCCATCGCCTGCCCGCGGGTCGGCGATCCCCGGTAGCCTCGCCCCACTTTATTTTTCAAACCTGATGTGCGTTTCGCGAGGGATCACCCAGCCTCGCCAAATCGCCTACCCGTCCGGGCGGGCAGGCGATGGCCCGGCGCCTACGGCTTGATTCCGGGCTGAGTGGCAACTTTGACCAAGGGCCATCGCTTGCCCGCGGGTCGGCGATCCCCGGTAGCATCGTGCCACTTTATGGTTCAACCATGATGTGCGTTCCGCAAGGCATCACCCAGCCTCACCAAATCGCCTACCCGGCCGGGCGGGCAGGCGATGGCCCGGCGCCTGCGGCTTGTTCCGGGCCAGGGTGGCAAGGAGGCCCGGCGTTTCCACCGGGCCACGCCCCTCACTCAGCCGCCGATTTCACCTCATACATCAGCCCCTTCGCGGTCCCCTCCGGGAATCCCTTCCAATAGCTGTGGTCTTCCTTCTCGGTCCCATCCTCCTCGGCCGACCAGACGCCGTCGTTCGAGTTCTCTACCAGATCGAGATACGCCGCCTTCGCCTCCTCACCCTTCAAATGACTGTCCATCCACGCGGTCACGAAATGCTGGGCGATATTGTTCATCCGCACCGTGTCCCAGACCGCGTCGGTGTAATGCTCCGAGATGTTGAAGCCCTTGTCTTCGCTGAAGTAATAGGCCTCCTCCGGCGCCGGCATCGGGGCGCCCGCGTTGTGACCTGCGTTCATGTAGGTCAAAAGCGCCCGGTCGACGTTCGAGGTGTTTTCCCAGATCGCGCGGATGCCGTTCTTATAAAGCGAGACATCATCCTGCGAGCCTGCGATAAAGAGCATCGGGATTTGCACGCCCGCCAATCCCTCGGCATCCCAGAAGCCACGGTTCATCCCCCAGGGGCCGAAGGCCACCGCGGTCTTGATGCGTGGGTCGGGCAGCGCGTCATGGGTCTCGGAGCCCGCCTGATGGATCCCGAGCGTTCCATGCGGACCGCCCCACGTATAGCCGACCGAGGTCTCCGTCACCCCGCCCCCGGCGGTGATGATCGCGCCATAGCCGCCCATGGAGTAGCCGATCAGACCGGTGTTCTCGGCGTCATAGAGCCCCGCGAAATCACCGCCCTCCGCGGCCTTCTGCGCCATCTGCTCCAGCACGAACAGCTGATCGAGCGAGCGGTTCACCAGCGTCGAGCCAAAGGCCGCCTGCGTGCGGTAGGTGCTGTCGGTATGGTCGATCGAGGCCACGACATAGCCCTTGGAGGCGAGGTTCTCTGCCAGATGCGACATGAGGTAACGGTTGCCCGGATAGCCATGGCTGATCAGCACCAGCGGAAAGGTCTCGCCCTCCGCCGGCTCGACGTCGCGCATGGCCTGTCCCTCGAGCGTGACCTCGGTGGTGCCGTCGCGGAGATAAGCCTTGAAGGAGGTGTCGCCCTCCGCCCCCTCGGCGGCGGGATAATACATCTCAACCGTGAGCGGCCGGTCGTAGCGCGGCATCTCCTTGGGCTTGTCGGCGGCGGGGTCGATGGCGAGGATGTCGATCTGGTCGGGGTTGACCATCTCCAAAGTGCGCACCCCCACGGCATGGTCGCCATAGGCCGCAAGTTCGGGCGCATTCGGCAATTGCCGGTCGATCCGGTTTTCCGCCTGCGCCACGCCAGCGGTAAGGCCCGCGGCAAGCAGGGCTGTGGTGGTCATATGTCGGTGCATGGTTCGTCCTCCCTTGAATTGGGCCAAGCCTACCCGCGCCACGGGGACAGGCAAGCGCCCTTCGGGTAACGTCACGGAAGTTTCACACCTACCCCGCGCGGCGCGCGCCACTTCGGCCTCGCTCAACCCGTATTTCCCAGCGAACCGCGCGCGAGCGGCTAGCAGTCTTGGATCGTCGGGCCTCATACCCAAGGTGCGGATGAAGGCAATGCGCTGCTGCTGTTTCAAAGCCTCGGTGTCAATATCGGTGCCCATGGCCCGGTCAATGATCTCCCCGCCCGGGCTGACGTGGAACCATTTGTTGAAGTCGCGAAAGTGATGCTGGTTGTGCAGCCGCGTGACATGCCGCTCCACCGCCGTTTTCGGCACCGTCAAATGCGCCGTCATGTGAAACCACTCATAGCCCAGAAAGGTCAGCACCCCGCCCAGAGGCACGATCGCCGTGGCGATCCAGACGCTCGCCTCGAAGCCCAGAAGCGCCGCGATGCCCCAGACCAGAAGGAAATTCCCCACGAGCATCGGCAGCGCGACCCAGACCGGCACGAAGAACAGCCCGTGATTGGTCGGGAAGTCATGGTGCCCGTAATGCGCGCGGTACAGCAGATCGAAGGCCCATTGCTGCTTGGGCGGGGCAAGGTGAAAGACATGCCGGTGCAGGTTGTACTCATTAAGCATCTGCGCTGCGACCCCCAGCGGGACCAGCGCCCAAGACCACAGCGGCGCCCCCCAAAGCATCGCAACAAAGGCCACCACAGCGGCCAGCGCCATGAGCGACACGCCCGCATGGCCGAACATGATCTTGATCCGTGACATCCGCCTGACCTCCCCATCCTGCGCATCCGGTAGGCAAAACTGTAACAAATCCCACGCCTGCCTGTCGCGCATGACGTTAGGTGCCCTTGGCCGCTTGACCTCCCCCCGCATTCCGGCCCACATCCGCGCATGAGCAAAGCGACCCTGACCATCGACCTACAAGCCATCGCCGACAACTGGCGCGCCCTCGACCGTATGACAAAGGCCGAGACCGCCGCCGTGGTCAAAGCCGACAGCTATGGGCTGGGCGCCGCCCGTGTGGCCAAGACATTGGCCGAGGCCGGTGCGCGGCAGTTCTTCGTGGCCCTGACCGAAGAGGGCGTGGCCCTGCGCCAAGCCTTGGGCGAAGGCCCGGTGATCAATGTCTTTTCCGGGCATATGCCGGGCGATGCAGAGGCGATTGCCGGTGCCGCGCTGACGCCGATGATCAACTCGACAGAGCAGCTGCTGCGCCAGTTTGAGACCCTGCCCGGCCATGCTTTCGGCATCCAACTCGACAGCGGGATGAACCGGCTCGGGATGGAGCCTGCGGAATGGGCGGCCCTGCGCGACATCGCGCTGAGCCAGAACCCCAGGCTGATCATGTCGCATCTGGCCTGCTCGGACGCGGCGGATCATGAGATGAACGACGCGCAACTGCGCAGTTTCCGCGAGATGACCGAAGGGGTCGAGGTGCCGCGCTCGCTCTCCGCCACGGGGGCATTCTGCTGGGGCCGGAGTATCATTTCGACGTCACCCGGCCCGGCATCGGTCTTTACGGCGGACGCCCATTCACAGAGGCGCGGCCCGTGGTCACCCTCGACGTGCCAGTGATCCAGACACGCAGCGTCACCCCCGGTGAGACTGTGGGCTATGGCAACACATGGACGGCGGAGAGCACCGTCAAGCTCGCCACCGTGGCCGCGGGCTACGCCGACGGGCTTCTGCGCGCGATGGGCAATGCGACCGGCACCGCCTGTTTCCAACATGAGGGTGTTACCCTGCCCATCCTCGGGCGCGTCTCGATGGACCTGATCACGGTAGATGTTTCTGCATTGGAGGAGGTGCCCGCGACCTTGCAGCTGCTGGGGCAAAGCCAAGGCGTTGACGATTTGGCGGATTGGGCGGGCACGATCGGCTATGAGGTGCTGACCTCATTGGGCGCAAGATACGCGCGAAACTACGCCGGTTAGGTCGGCGATTTTCCCCCGCATCGCAGCACGCCGCCGAGAGCGTCGCTGGGCGACTCACCCCCACTCCCCACGGCACGCCTCGCCTCTGCCCTGCGCTGCCGATCACGAATTGCACTGCGCAGGCGCAAATAACTTCCGAAAAACCTGCGGTTGTGCCATTATCTCGGCAAAACTACGTTAAATCCTCAGCATAATTCCGCAGGGAATGGGAACAAAGAAGGATAAGGAGGCGTTGGTCGGCAGAAACTTGCTTAGTAGCTCTTCCAGGGGGGAGAAAGTATGTCCCAGCTTCGTTCCTTTGCCTACCTTATCCAATTCGCCTTTCAGCGGCTCGCCCTTGTGGTCTTTGCCCTCGCGGCGCTTGCCCTTACCGGGGCCAGCATCATGGCGGCCCTTGGCCTGTGGAATTGGATCAGCCTTGATCTGCAATACGGCGGTGAGCCTGTCGAAAACGCCGGGATGTACGCCCAACTGGCGCTGACCGTCCTTGCCGTGGGCCTGTGCTTTTTCCTACCCACCAACCGCCGCGTCATGCAGCTTGAGACCTCGCACCGTCAGTTCAATGTCGGCATGCAGGACGTGGCCCGCGCCTATGCCGCCGTGCATGCCGCCGACCGGGCCGAAACCTTTCAGATGAGCTCGGAATTCGATTCGGTGCGCGAACGTCTGGCGTACCTCCGCGATCATCCCGACCTCGCCACGCTGGAGCCTGCCGTGCTGGAAATGGCCGCTCAGATGAGCCATGTGGCCCGCGATCTGGCCGAAGTCTATTCGGATGAGAAACTGGCCCGCGCCCGCAGCTTCCTCAAGCAGCGTCAGGAAGAGGTCGAGCTTTTCAACAGCCGCCTCGATCAGGCCAAAGCGATCTCGACCGAGATGAAACATTGGCTGCACGAAGTCGAACTCGAAGAAAGCGTCGCCGTGGCCCAGCTTGAGCGTCTGCGCGAGGAAATGCGTGAGATCATGCCTGAGCTTGGCCTTGAACGTGTGGTCCAAACCGAAACACCCGAGCGCAAGCCCGAAACCACATCGCTCGACAATATCGTGATCGACCTGCCGCCCAAAGCCGCTGAGTAATGCCAGCGGCGGCATCCGGCCCATTGGGTTCCCCCCGGGATCATCACCCAAGGGCCGGATGCTTTTCCTTTGACGCCATCGGGCACCTGCGCGAAAAGGGCCCATGGCCAAATCCTCCTCCAGTTTTTCCTGCGCCGAATGCGGCGCGAAACATTCCAAATGGTCCGGGCGCTGTGACGCCTGCGGCGCTTGGAACTCCATCGTCGAAGACAAAGGCATTTCCGCAGGCCCGCCCAGCAAATCCTTGGGCGCACGGCGCGGCTCTGCCATTGAACTCACCGATCTTGCCACACAAGAAACCCCGCCCCCGCGTGCACAGTCGGGCATTGCGGAGTTGGACCGCGTGTTGGGCGGCGGGCTGGTGCCTGCTTCGGCGATCCTTGTGGGCGGCGATCCCGGCATCGGTAAATCGACCCTTCTGCTGCAAGCCGCCGCGCATTTCGCCAATTCTGGCCTCAAGACGATCTATGTCAGCGGGGAGGAAGCCAGCGCGCAGGTCCGCATGCGCGCGCAACGACTGGGGCTGTCCGAAGCGCCGGTGAAACTGGCCGCGGAAACCAACCTGCGCGACATCCTAACCACGCTTGAGGCCGAGCGCCCGCAGCTTGCCATCATCGACTCGATCCAGACCATGTGGGCCGACAACGTCGAAAGCGCGCCCGGCTCGGTCAGTCAGGTCCGCGCGGCGGCGCATGAGCTGACCAGCTTCGCCAAACGCCGCGGGGTCGCGGTGATCCTCGTGGGCCATGTCACCAAGGAGGGCCAGATCGCTGGCCCCCGCGTGGTGGAGCATATGGTCGACACCGTGCTCTATTTCGAAGGCGAGCGTGGCCACCAGTTCCGCATCCTGCGCGCGGTGAAAAACCGCTTTGGCCCGGCGGATGAGATCGGCGTTTTCGAAATGACGGGCGGCGGTCTGTCAGAGGTGATCAACCCCTCGGCGCTCTTCTTGTCGGAACGCGGGCAACCCTCCCCCGGTTCGGTCGTCTTTGCAGGCATCGAAGGCACCCGGCCTGTCTTGGTTGAGCTTCAGGCGCTGGTGGCCCCCTCGCCCCATTCCCAAGCGCGCCGCACGGTGGTGGGTTGGGATTCGGGGCGTCTGGCGATGATCCTTGCGGTGTTGGAAGCGCGTTGCGGAATTCCTTTCGCAGGGCTGGATGTCTACCTCAATGTGGCGGGCGGGATGAAGATCTCCGAACCCGCCGCCGATCTCGCGGTGGCCGCCGCGATCCTCTCGGCGCGGGAAGACGCGGCCCTGCCCGCCGAAACCGTTGTTTTCGGTGAGATTAGCCTCTCCGGTGCGCTGCGCCCCGCCAGCCAGACGGAAAACAGGTTGAAAGAGGCGCAGAAACTTGGTTTTACGAGCGCTATTGCACCGCGCGGCGGCAAGGCTGTGGGTGTGACCGGAATTGCGCTGAATACGATGAGCGATCTGACCGGATTTGTTGGCGAAATTTTCGGGGCGGGCTGATCCCCCCTTAGACGAGGGCGAGAACGCGCATGGACGGTTTTACCATTATTGACGGGGTGGTCGCGGTTGTCATCGTGCTATCGGCATTGCTGGCCTATGGCCGTGGGCTGGTGCGCGAGTTGATGGCGATTGTCGGCTGGATTGCAGCGGCCGTGCTGGCCTTTCTCTTTGCGCCGCAGGTCGAACCGCTGGTGCGTGAACTGCCCTATGTGGGCGAATTCTTGGCCGATAGCTGCGAATTGTCGGTGATCGGTGCCTTCGCGCTGGTCTTTGCCGCGGCGCTGATCGTGGTCTCGCTCTTCACGCCGCTCTTCTCTTCGCTTGTGCACCGCTCAATGCTGGGTGGCGTGGACCAAGGGCTTGGCTTCATCTTCGGCGTTGTGCGCGGCGTGCTGCTCGTCGCGATTGCCTTCTTCGTCTACGACACCGTCATCACTGGTGAGCGGACCACCATGGTCGAAAACAGCCGCTCCGCCGCCGTATTCTCGCGCTTCACCGGCCAGATCGAAGAAAAAGACCCGCAAGAGGCGCTCGGCTGGATCACCAACCGCTATGAGGCGCTGGTCGGCAAATGTAGCGCCTAAGGCCTTCATAATCTCTTAACACAATCCTTTTAGACAGGCGGCCAGAGCATCATGGCCGCCTGTTTTGCGTTTGGGCTTGGCAGGTTACGGGGGCCGCCTCCTCGGCGGGCAATGCGGCGCTTTATCCTGCCTCATGCCCCCCGCAGGCGACATGCGGGGTGACAGCCGCTTGCGAAGCCCCTACATAGGCAGCGACCTCACCCGGATTCGGAGTTGCCCCGTTGTCCAAGCACATGCCGCCCGCCCATCCCTTTGACACTTCCTATCTGCGTGACAGCGGAGATGAGGATAAACTGAAGGAGGAATGCGGCGTCTTTGGCGTGGTTGGCGTTGCCGATGCCGCCACTTTCGTGGCCCTTGGCCTGCACGCCCTCCAGCACCGTGGGCAAGAGGCTGGCGGCATCGTCAGCTACGATCCCGCCGCCGGTTTCCAATCGGCCCGCCGCTTTGGCTATGTCCGCGACAACTTCACCTCGCAGGATGTCATGCAAACCCTGCCCGGCGAGCTGTCCATCGGTCACGTCCGCTATTCGACCTCTGGCAACAAGGGCCCCACCGCGATCCGCGACGTGCAGCCCTTCTTTGGTGAGTTCGCCATGGGCGGGGCCGCGATCGCCCATAACGGCAATATCACCAATGCCAACGCGCTCCGCCGTGAGTTGATCGAGCGGGGCTCCATCTTCCAATCCTCATCCGACAGTGAGTGTATCATTCACCTGATGGCCCGGTCTTTGCAGCAGAACATCCCCGAGCGGATGGAAGATGCGCTGCGCCGGGTCGAGGGGGCCTTTTCGGTCGTTGCCATGACCCGCACCAAATTGATCGGCGTGCGCGATCCGCTGGGCGTCCGCCCGCTCGTGCTGGGCCGTGTTGGCGATGGCTGGGCGCTGAGCTCGGAGACCTGCGCGCTCGACATCATCGGCGCGGAATTCGTCCGCGAGATCGAACCCGGCGAGATGGTGGTGATCACCGAAAAAGGGGTTGAGAGCCACTTCCCCTTCCGTCGTGTCGCCTCGCGGTTCTGTATTTTTGAGCATGTCTACTTCAGCCGCCCCGACAGCATCCTCGGCGGTCGCTCGGTCTATGAAACGCGTGAGAATATTGGCCGCGAACTGGCCAAAGAAAGCCCTGTGGAGGCCGATCTCGTCTGTCCCGTGCCCGACAGCGGCACCCCGGCGGCGATTGGCTATAGCCTGGAATCCGGCATCCCCTACGCGATGGGCATCATTCGCAACCAATATATGGGCCGGACCTTCATCGAGCCGACCGAGCAGATCCGCAACATGGGTGTCCGTCTCAAGCTCAACGTCAACCGCGCGCTGATCAAAGGCAAGCGGGTGATCTTGGTCGACGACTCGGTGGTGCGCGGCACAACCTCGCGCAAGATCAAAGAGATGATCCTCGACGCGGGCGCGAAAGAGGTGCACTTCCGCATCGCTTCCCCCCCACGGCTTGGCCCTGTTTCTACGGCGTCGACACCCCGCAGCGCGAAAAGCTGCTGGCGGCGACCATGTCCGAGGATGAGATGCGCGACCATTTGCAAGTCGACAGTCTCAAGTTCATCTCGCTCGACGGTCTCTACCGCGCGGTGGGCGAAGCCGAAGGCCGCAACACCGACTGCCCGCAGTATTGTGACGCCTGTTTCTCTGGCGACTACCCGGTGACCCCTGCCGATCAGGTTAAGGAAGGTTTCCAGATGAAGCCCGCCGCCGAGTAACCCGCCAGAGGGATCAAACCAAAGCAAAGGCCGCGCCCGGTTCCCCGGACGCGGCCTTTGCTTTTCCGCGTTGCGCGGAGCCGCTTAATTCTGCGCCGCAGGCTCCGCCGCGTCATTGGCGCTCTCGGTCGCGTCATCCACCGCATCGCTGATCGCCTCCCCGGCGGCATCCACGCTGCCTGCGATTGCATCGGCGGCGTCTTCGGCGGCATTGGTCATATCTTCGGCCACTTCGGGCGCATTGATCGCCTCGGAAGCGTCGATGGCCACTTCCTGCGGCCCCTTGCCGGTGAAAAGCATATAGCCCGCCAGCGCAATCAGCGCCGCCACGACCAACCAGACCAGATTCTTCATTCCATTCCCCTTAATCTACGCCCCGCGAGGTTAAAGATTTCCCCCGGGGCCGCATAGCCGTGAATTGCGCCACAATCGCCCTAGATCAAGGGGAAATCGCCCCAAACCCCACGCATAGCGTGATTTTGCGACTTGAAGATGGCCCCACGCGGGTTTACCTTGCATTCTCGAATTAGGTAACAATCAAAGGACCATCACCATCGCTCGCAGACCTCATAACGCGCCGCCCCAACGTGACACCGGCCCGCGCGTCAACGACAAGATCCGTGCCCCCGAAATCCGCCTGATCGGTGCCGATGGCGAAAACGTCGGCGTTGTCACGCCGCAGCGTGCCATGGAAATGGCCGATGACGCCGGCCTCGACCTTGTTGAAATTTCGCCCAATGCCAAGCCGCCCGTGTGTAAGATCATGGATTTCGGCAAGTTCAAATATGAACAGCAAAAGCGCGAGAGCGAAGCCCGCAAGAAACAGAAGATCATCGAGATCAAAGAGGTCAAGTTCCGTCCCAACACGGACAAGAACGACTACGATGTGAAGATGCGCAATGTCTTCAAGTTTCTTGAAGGTGGCGACAAGGTGAAGGTTACCCTCCGGTTCCGTGGCCGTGAGATGGCGCACCAGAACCTCGGTCGTGAGCTTTTGGAACGCGTCGCTGCCGACACCAAAGAGATCGGCCGGGTGGAGAACTTCCCCAAGATGGAAGGCCGCCAGATGGTCATGGTGATCGGGCCGCTGCCCAACAAGTGATCAGCTCAATCGGGTCCGCATGACGGGCCCGACTGCCACATTCACCATCCAATAACGCAAAACGCCCCCGGATCGCTCCGGGGGCGTTTTCTGTTTGGGGGCTTGGTCTGCTTAGCGCAGCAGACCTGTAATGTTGCGCACCACGGCGCGCCGGTTCGCGGGTTCCGCCGATGTGGTCGGCACGCGCAGCTGGCTCTCGCCATAGCCCTGCGTGATCAGGTTGGCGGGGGCACGTCAAAGTACTCGGTCAGTGCCAGGGCCACGGTCTCGGCACGGCGGTCCGACAGGGCGAGGTTATAGCTCGCATCGCCCACCGCATCCGTGTGACCTTCGACGAGGATCACGGTGCGCGGGTCCTTCTGGATCAGGTCACGCAGTGTGGTGCCGATATTGGCAAGCGCGCGGGCCTGTTCTGGCTGGATCGCGGCGGAGCCGGTGGGGAAGCGCACGGCATCTAGTTCGAGTTCCGGCGCGAGGGAGCGTACCTCACGGATTTCGCGCACCTGACGCAGGGAGAATGTCCGCCCCTGATCGTTGCGCATCTCAGCTTGCAGAGCCTGACGGAGCGCGGCTTCGTCTTGGGTGCTGGCGCGCTGTGCTTGCTGGGTCTGCTGAACCTGCGGCAGATCGTTCACGACGACTTCGCGCTCTTCCACGAGGTCATCGACCAGCACATATTCACGGCCCTGCGCATCGAAGTTCGTCCGGCGCAGCACGGTGCCATCGCGCGAGCGGATGGTCTCGACCCGGCTTCCGTCGCTTTTGGTCACGATGGTCCGGGTGGAGCCGTCGTCGAAGGTCTGGGTCTGCACTTCGTCACCGGGGCGGCGAAGCAGTGCGTTATCGTCCTTCAGCACGCGCAACTCGCCCGCGTCGTCCTGCACGACCACACGATCACCGGAGCGGCTGACGATTTTCTCACCGTTGTTCAGAACCGAGCCGACAGCGACGGCCCCAAGGCCGAGCAGCAGCGCTTTTTCGAAGTCCGACATCCCGCTGTCGTCGTCATCAGCGGCGGCGGCATTGGCGTCACCTGCGGCAGTCACTTCGGTTTCGAAGTCCTCGTCCGAGCTGCGCACGTCTTCTTCGGTCACTTCCTCGGTCACGACTTCGGCGTCCGCATCGCTTTCGGCGGCAGCGGCGGCGGCGGCGGCAGCTTCACGCTCGGCGCGGCGTTGCTCACGGCGCTCTTCGCGGCGTTCGGCACGGCGGGCTTCGCGGCGCTCTTCACGGGCTTGGATCTGCTCTTCGGTCAGACCGGCGTTGTCTTCCTCGCCGACCGCTTCGCCGCTGGTTTCCGCTTCCATTTCGGCCTCGGCTTCTTCCGAGGTCTCGACGGCAGTCTCATTGGTTTCCGCGTCAGCCGCGGCTTCGGCGTTTTCGTCGGTTTCTTCGCTTTCGGTCGCCTCAGCATCAACTTCAGCGGTCGCTTCGGCTTCAGCTTCCACGTCCAGTGCGGTCTCGGCCTCGGCGTCTTCTTCAATCTCGGCCTCTTCCTCAACCTCGGCTTCGCTTTCCTCCTCAGCTTCCACTTCGGCCTCGGTCTCAACCTCTTCCTCGACTTCGACCTCGCTCTCAGCCTCGGCGGTCATTTCGGCTTCGGCCTCCGCTTCCGCTTCGCTTGCGGTTTCCTCTGCCGCCTCGGCTGCGGCTTCAGCCTGCGCCTCTGCTGCATCAGCGGCCTCTTCGGCCTGTTCGGTCACGTCATTCACAGCAGCCGCGGCCGCGTCACCCGTCGCTTCAACCGCGCCGGTCGCCTGATCCAGCAGCGAACCCGCCTCGGCTTCGGTTTCCGCCTCGGCCTCGACCTCTGCTTCACCTTCGGCTTCGACTTCCGCCTCGGCCTCACCGCTTAGCCCGGCCATAACACGAAGCTCTTCGGCGCTCTCTACCGTCTGATCGTCGAATGCGCAGGGGAATTCGGTCGCTTCGCCCACGGGGCCGCATTCATTCAGATTCTGCTCCTGCGCAAAGGCGCCATGGGGGAAAGCCAAGGCAAGGCTCAGACCCAGCGAAGTCGTAGATCTCAGTAGGTTTTTCATGTTCACGTCCTCATCATTACGGGAACGCCGTTCGGGCAGCGCTTGTCACCCAACGCATGATGGGGGCACTGGTTCCGCTATCCAATATCAAGAGCTTACCCCATGAAAATACCGCGCCCCCTATGGGGACGCGGCAAGAGTTTACGCTGCTGTTATCGGCTATCAGGCGATGGCGGCCACGGCGCGGCGGGTCATCACGCCGCACAGATGGGCGCGGTAGGCGCCGCTGCCGTGCAGATCGCTGATCATGTCACCCGCGTCGAGTGTCAGCCCTCCAAGGCTTCCGGCGCGAACCGTTCCGTCAGGGCAGCTTCGGCTTCGGTCCAACGGAAGACACCGTCGTTCGACGCGCCCGTGATCGCCACGCGCACCCCATCGCCGAGGCGCGCGACATAGGCTGCGACCAGCGGGAAGCGCGAGGCGGGCTGGATGAATTTCTCGTAATGCGCGGCCTTAGGAATGGGGAAACGGACGCCGGTGACGATCTCCCCTTCCTCCAACGCGGTGGTGAACATGCCTTGAAAATAGTCATCCGCGGCAATCTCGCGGCGGTCGGTCTCGATCGTCGCACCGCTGGCCAGAGCGCCCGCCGGGTAGCAGGCAGAGGGGTCGTTATTGGCGAGCGATCCGCCGATGGTGCCCCGGTTGCGCACCGCCGGGTCGCCGATCCGTGCGGCGAGGCTGGCGAGCGCCGGGTAGCTTTCCGCCGCCTCGCGCATGACCGTGGCGTGGGTCGTGCCGCCACCGATCCACAGCGCGCCATCGCGCATCTCAACCCCTTTGAGCGCATCAATCCCCGCCAGCGACACCAGAACCGAGGGCATCGCCAGCCGCGCCTTCAGTGTGGGGATCAACGTTTGCCCGCCGCTGAGCGGTTGCGCATCCTCCTGCCCCAAGACCTTGACCGCATCCGCCACGCTGCCGGGGCGCTCTACTTCGAAATCATACATCTTTCATCCTTCCCAGAGGCCGCCCGAGCGTTGCCTCTCTTCTCAAACCAATCGTCAGCAGACGCCTAGCCATTCATCGCCTCCCAGACCCGCGCGGGGCTGACCGGCATGTCGATATGGCCGATGTCCTTCCCGCCCGAGCGCATGGCATCGAGCACTGCGTTGACCACCGCAGGCGGCGAGCCGATGGCCCCCGCCTCCCCGCAGCCTTTCACGCCCAAGGGGTTGTGGGTGCAGGGCGTCTGGCAGGAGTGATCCACGTCATAAAACGGCAAATCGCTGGCGCGCGGCATGGCGTAATCCATGTAGGACGCGCTGAGGAGTTGGCCGTCTTCATCGTAAGCGCAGTTCTCCAAAAGCGCCTGACCGATGCCTTGGGCCAAACCGCCGTGGACTTGGCCGGTCACGATCATCGGGTTCACCACATTGCCGAAATCATCGGCAGCAGTGAAACGTTCGACGGTGACATGGCCGGTTTCGGGGTCCAACTCGACCTCGCAGGCATAGGCCCCCGCCGGATAGGTGAAGTTCGACGGGTCGTAAAAGGCGGTTTCCTCAAGCCCCGGTTCGATCTCTTCCAACGGGTAGTTATGCGGCACATAGGCGGCAAGCGTCACATCGCCCCAAGCCACGGATTTATCCGTGCCCGCAACACTAAAGGCCCCATCCTTCAACTCGATATCCCCTTCCGAGGCTTCGAGCAGGTGACTTGCGATCTTCTTGGCCTTGGCGATGATCTTTTCGGTCGCCCGCACCATGGCGCTGCCGCCCACCGCGAGCGAGCGCGAGCCATAGGTGCCCATGCCCATCGGCACCTTAGAGGTGTCGCCATGGACAATCTCGACCATATTCTCGTCGATGCCGATCATATCGGCCACCACCTGCGCGAATGAGGTCTCATGCCCCTGCCCGTGGCTGTGGCTGCCGGTCATCACGACCAGCCCGCCGGTGGCGTTGACCCGCACCGTCGCGCTTTCATAAAGCCCCGCCCGCGCGCCGAGTTGGCCGACAAGGTTCGACGGCGCAATGCCGCAGGCCTCGATATAGCAGTTCACGCCAAAGCCGCGCAGCTTGCCCTTCGCTTCACTCTCGCGGCGCCGCGCCGCAAAGCCTGCGTGGTCGGCGATCTCTTCCAGCTTGTCCATCGTGGCGTGGTAGTCGCCCGTGTCATATTCCACCGCCACCGGGGTGGCATAGGGAAACTCCGTCACGAAGTTTTGGCGGCGCAGTTTGATCGGGTTGACCTGCAACTCATGCGCGGCCTTGTCGATCAAACGCTCCAACTGATAGGTCGCTTCGGGCCGACCGGCCCCGCGATAGGCATCTACTGGCACGGTGTTGGTAAAGACCGCCTTAACGTTCACGTAGATTAGCGGCGTTTTGTAGTTCCCCGCCATCAACGTGCCGTGCAGCCAGGTCGGCACCGAGGGCGCGAAGGTCGAAAGATAGGCCCCCATATTGGCATAGGTATCGGTGCGCAGGGCGGTGAAGTTATTGTCGGCATCCAGCGCCAGTTCGATCTTGGTCACATGGTCGCGGCCATGGGCGTCGGACATGAAGGATTCCGAGCGGCTCGAGGTCCATTTCACCGGACGCCCCACCGCCTTGGCCGCGAAGGTGCAAAAGGCCTCTTCCTGATAGTGGAAGATCTTGGTGCCAAAGCCACCGCCGACATCGGGAGCCACCACGCGCAGCTTGTGCTCGGGAATGCCCAGCACGAAGGCGCCCATCAGCAGGCGGATCACATGCGGGTTCTGGCTGGTGGTATAGAGCGTGTGTTCCCCGTCCGACCGGTTGTAGTCGCCGATGGCCACGCGGGGCTCCATCGGGTTGGCGACGAGGCGGTTGTTCACTAGTTCCAACGTGGTGACATGGGCGGCCTCGTCAAAGGCTTTGTTCACCGCCTCCTTGTTCTCTTCCACGAAACCCCAGTCGTAGCAGAGGTTGCTGGTCAGGTCGTCATGCACCTTGGGCGCATCCTCTTTCACCGCGTCTTTCATGTTCACCACGGCGGGCAACGCGTCAATATCGACGACAATCGCCTCGGCAGCGTCCCGGGCCTGCGCCAAAGTCTCGGCCACTACGGCGGCGATAGGCTCGCCCACATGGCGGACCTTTTCATGGGCCAGCACGGGGTGTTTCGGCTCTTGCATCGGTTGGCCGTGTTTGTCGGTCACCTGCCAGCCGCAGGGCATCCCGCCCACTTCGGCGAAATCCGCGCCGGTGAAAATCTTTAGCACGCCGGGCATGCCTTCGGCGGCAGAGGTATCGACCCCGGTCAGCCGCCCATGCGCCACATCCGAGCGCAGGAAAAACACATGGGTCTGGCGGCGCAGGTTGATGTCATCGGTATAGCGCCCCGACCCGGTGAGAAAGCGAATATCCTCCCGCCGTTTGCTGCTGGCCCCAATTCCGCTGCTCGGTTCAAAATCCTTTGGCATAATATCCTCCCGTTTGGTGGCGGTGCGGATGCACCTGATCCGTCACGCGGCGCCCGGCTCTGGCGGTCCTCCCTCCGCCATCACCGGCCTGCCCGGCGCGACACTGCTTCCAACGTTACTCTGCCGCCAGCGCGCTGACCTCTTGGCCGCTGGCCGCCATGATCGCTTTGACGATATTGTGGTAGCCGGTGCAGCGGCAGATGTTGCCGTCAAGGTAATGGCGCACCTCGGCCTCCGAAGGTTTCGGGTTTTCCTTGAGCAGCGCCGCCGCCGACATCACCATGCCCGGTGTGCAAAAGCCGCATTGCAACCCGTGGTGATCCTGAAACGCCTGTTGGATGGTGCTGAGCGTACCATCGGGCGCCGCCTGCCCTTCTATGGTCTCGACCTCGGCGCCATCGGCCTCGACCGCGAACATGGTGCAGGCTTTGACCGCATTGCCGTTCACATGGACCACGCAGGCGCCGCATTGGCTGGTGTCGCAGCCCACATGGGTGCCCGTCAATTCCAGATCATCGCGCAGGAAATGCACCAGCAGCGTGCGGCCTTCGACCTCTCCCGACGCGGGTTTGCCGTTCACGGTCATCTTGACCTGTGTCATGTTCTTCCTCCCAGTCTGACGCTTGTTGCGATCAGTTAAGCACGACAAGCCCTAGTTGAGAACATATATTTTCCTAAGGTTTTGCCTCAGCCGTTGCCCGCGCTTTTGCCGGGGTTGCGCGGCTGCGGGCGCGTGGGGATCTCTTTCAGCAAGCCGCCCACCCCATCGCCGCGATATCCGCGCTGGTGACGGGAATGCCGCAGACCAGCCGCGACAGCACCCAATCGGCTCCGTTGAGCGCGGGCGAACGGGCACAGCCCGGCAGGCCGATCACGGCGCGGGTGCCAAGTTGGCCGAGAAAAAGCAGATTGCCCGGATCGACCGGCATGCCAAAGCGCGTCACCTCGCCCCCGCCGCGCGCAGGGCGGAGGGGGCCACGTCATTGATGTCCGACGTGGCGGAGGCGGTGAGGATCAGGACCAGATCGGTCTCTGCCGCGGCAATCGCCTCGGCCAGCGGGGCGCTGCGATGGGGAACGGTTACAACATCGCAAAGGGTCACATTAAGCGCCGTCAGCCGCCCCTCCACCGCGGCGCGGCCCTTGTCACCGGCGCCGCCGGGCACATCAGTAATGATCAGCGTGGCATCGCGCAGCACAGGCGGCGCGAGGCGCAAGGCGCCCTCTCCCGCCGCCGCGCAGGCGGCCTCGACTGTGCTTTCAGCCAGGGCGTAGGAGATGATCTTGATCGTCGCCACCATGCCGCTCTCGCCCATCTGCTGATAGGGTGGCACGGTGGCCAGCGTGATCATCGGGTCCACCGCATTGACCGCCTCAAGCGCCGCGCGGTCCATCACCACCACCCCCGGCCCATCGGCCAGCAGGTTCACCCGCCCGGTGAAGGGTTTTGACATCCGCAGCCCTGCACCGCAGAGGCTTTCGGCCAATCGCGCGGCGCCTGCGTTCTCGTCAATATCACCGGGGTCGAGCCGGGCGACGATCACCTCTTCGATGCCTGCGCCTTTCAGTGCTGCGATATCCTCTTGGGTCAGCACGCGGCCCTTGCGCAGCCGCCCCTGCTCAACGGCGACGGAATGGGCCAGCGTCGCGCCCAAAGCCGCGCTTAGAGGAACCGGGCCAAACCTCATGGGCGGCGCAGGCTTTGGATCATCTGGGCAAGAATCGACACGGCGATCTCAGCCGGGCTGGCCGCGCCGATATCGAGGCCGACCGGCCCGTGGATACGCGCCGCTTGCTCTGCCGCCATACCTGCTTCCGCCAGCCGGTCAAGCCTGCTGGCCTGCGTCCGGGTCGAGCCGAGCGCGCCGATATAGAAAGCCTCGGACCCGAGCGCCACATGCAGCGCCGGATCGTCGAGTTTCGGGTCATGGGTCAGCAAAACCACGGCGGTACGCGCATCAACCCCGATCTCGCGCAGGGCGGCGTCGGGCCAATCGTTCACCACTTGGCAATCGGGGAAACGGGCGGGTGAGCCGAAAGCCTCCCGCGGGTCGACGACGATCGGATCGAACCCCGTCTCTGTCGCCATGCGCACCAGATGCTGCGCGATATGCACGGCACCCACGATCACCAGCCGCAGCGGCGGATTGTGGATGGCAATGAACCGCCCCGTGTCATCCTCGACGCCTGAGCGGTCGCGGCGAAAGCGGTCCTCATGCCCCGCCCCTGTCAGCCGACGGTCGCTGCCGTCCAACGCCACCTCATAGGCCACCGGCTTACGGGCCGCGCGCCTTGCCACCAGTTCCCGCAGCATCTCAAGGCTGAGCGCCTCCGGCCCCACCGGCTCTACCAGCACCTTGATCGTGCCGCCGCAGGCCAGCCCTACGGCAAAGGCATCACCATCGCTGACGCCATATTCCAACAGCCGCGTGCGGCCATCCTCCAACGCCTCCAAAGCCTCAACCACCACCGCCCCTTCGACGCAACCGCCCGAGACGGACCCCATCATCGTCCCATCCCCCGCCACGACCAGCTGCGCGCCAGCGCGCCGGGGGCGGAGCCCCATGTTTCCACCACCGTGGCAAGGGCCACAGGCTCTCCGGCTTCGGCCCAGTCGAGCGCTTGTTCGGGATCCGGTCCATCGGTTGTCCTTTCAACGTGAGGGCGCAAAGTGTGTCGCAATAGGGGCAAAGGTCAATGGCCGATCCGGCCTTCGGCTTCGCCTTGCACGCCGTGGCCTGCGGCACTACATCTAGCCCAAGCACTCACAACAGCCGGAGCCACCCCATGCCCATGCAAGCCAGCGAAATCGAAGACCTGATCCGCGCGTCCTTTCCGGATGCCAAGATCACCGTCGAAGGCAATGATGGCGTGCATATGGCGGCCATGGTCGTGGACGAAAGCTTTCGCGGCATGAACCGGGTCCAACAGCAGCGCGCCGTCTATGCGGCCCTCAAGGGCAAGATGGACGGGTCAAACGGCGAATTGCACGCGCTGGCGCTGACCACCCGGACCCCGGACTAACCATGTGGGGCTGGGTCGCTGTGGCTCTCGTGGGCGGGATCGCCGCCACCGCCTATGCCCAGCACCGCGCCCGGCGCGGGCAGCATGTGCCGCTGTCGCAGCGCCAGCCGCCCCGGCCTGAGACCGGCAAGGTGCCGCTGGGGATGGAGGCGCTGGATTTGGATGCCGTGGCCCGCACCGCACGGCGCAACGAAAGCCTAGAGCGCGGGCATACGAATTGGACCAAGAAACGGGGCGGCTTTTTCCTCGGCGGGGCCGAGGTCGAGGTCAAACCCTGGGCCGACAACGAAACCTATGCGCGGCGCTATCACGCTGCGTTCAAAAAACCAGATACGAAGGACGAATGACATGAGCGATGCCGCAAGCCAGATCAAGGAACAGATCACCGAGAATGACGTGGTTCTGTTTATGAAGGGCACCAAGGAAATGCCGCAGTGCGGCTTCTCCAGCCGCGTGGCCGGGGTGCTGAACTACATGGGCGTGAACTACAGCGACGTGAACGTGCTGGCGGATGAGAACCTGCGTCAGGGGATCAAGGATTTCTCCGACTGGCCGACCATCCCGCAGCTCTACGTCAAAGGCGAATTCGTCGGCGGCTGCGACATCATCACCGAGATGACGCTGTCGGGCGAATTGGACACACTGTTCGACGAGAACGGCGTCGCCTTCGACAAGGACGCCGCCGACAAGATCCGCGAAGCCAACGGCTGAAGCGGTGACAGTTTAAACGAAAACACCCCGGAGCGGCTTGGCCCTCCGGGGTGTTTTTTGTGCGCTACGCGCAAGCTGCGCTTCCGGCGGTGCCTCAGTCTTCGATGGCCGAGATCATATCGACACGGCGGCCATGCCGCCCGCCTTCGAATTCGGTATCGAGAAAGGCATCCACGATCTCAAGCGCGAGACCGCCGCCGATCACCCGCGCGCCCATCGACAGCATATTCGCGTCATTATGTGCCCGGATCATCTTGGCCGAAAAGGTATCGCTGCACACGCCGCAGCGGATGCCCTTGACTTTGTTGGCGGCCATCATGATGCCCTGCCCCGTGCCGCAAATCAGAATGCCCAGATCGAACTCCCCCACCGCGATGCGCCGTGCGGCGGCCTCACCATGTTTGGGGTAATCGGTGCTTTCCGCCGTCGCGGGACCGATGTCTTCGACAGTGAACCCGCGTTCGGCCACATGGCGCGCGATGTCTTGGCGCAGGGCGATGTCGGCGTGGTCACTTGAGATGATGATGCGGGGTTTGGTGGTCATCTGAGGGCGTCCTGATTTTGCGTCATGGAGGGTCGCGCCGTAGGGCGCGTTTCGCGCCCCCAGAGCATATTGCAGCCCGCGCCGCAATCCCGCCCCTTCAATCTTGCGGCAAACAGTCAGTGTAGATCGGGGTCACTTCGCCATCGGTCGTTGCTCGCCAAGCCAGCGAAGCACGGCCCTGATGCTCCCACCACTCATAGCCCGCGCCGTCCGAGGGCCAGCCATAGCGCGTGCCCGAGGCGGACGGCAGGCGGCGCAACTGGATCAACCGCCCCTCGACATAGAGCACTGCCACGCCCGGATCGGCATCGGGCACATAGACCACCGGCACCGAAACGCCGCGCTCACAAATGTAAGTAACGGCGGAGGTTTCGGCGCCCGCAGGCGCGGCCCAGAGCAGCGCGCAAAGGGCTGCCCTGAGGACCCGGCTCATTTGCCCGCCTTCTCCTCGATCTCGGCGGCCAGCGCCTCGGCCCGGGCGGCGATTTCGGCAAGGGTGTCTTTCACCCCCTGCGGCACCACCGGCACTTCGATCCGCTCAGGCTCGACCTTGACGTTGCGCAGGCTGGTGAGTTCGGCCTCACGTTCGGCCAGTTCCGCGCGCAGCTCTGCGATGCGATCTTCAACGCTGGCAGTCTTGTCGGCCAAAAGCAGGCCCGCCATCAACAGCATCCGCGCCTCGGGCATGCGGCCCACTTGATCGCTCAGCACGCGGGCTTCGTCGTCCAGCATCTTCGCGGCGGCTTGCAGATAGCTTTCTTCACCTTCCTGACAGGCGACTTCGAAATGGCGGCCGCCAATGGTGATCCGTACCTCGGGCATCAGTCGGCCCCTCCTGACTTGGGTTCTTCTTCGGCGCTGTCGTCTTGCGCAGCGCTTTCGGGCGCGGGCGCTTCGGCTTTGGCCTCTGCCCCCGTTTCATCCGCAGCTTCAACTTCCAGCTCGCCCTCTTCGACCAAGGGGGCCAGCGCGGTCAATACCGCGTCGATCTCGGCCATCTCGATCGCGCGGGTGGCGCGCAGGCTCTCCAACTCTGCAATCACGGCGGTGTCGATCAGCTTGGGATCGGCCAGCCCCTCGGCATTGGCCAGCCGCAATTGCTCACAGGCCGCCGACAGCTGCTCATTCGCCTGACGCAGACGCTGCACGTCCATATCAAGCTGGGTCACCCGGTCGTTGTTGAAGTCCATCTGCGCGCGCAGGTCGTCCAACTCGCCCTGATGGCTTTCCTTCAGCGTCTTGACCCGGTCGGTTAGCTGAGCGTTGGCTTGCCGCTCCTCTTCCAAGGCCTGCACGATATCCTCATCCGGCTCTGCGGGCGCGGCGCTCAGCCGGTCCACCCCCTTGGCCATCTGGTCCATCGCGGCCGTGATGCGGCGCTGATAGTCTTCAAGTTCACTCATCCGCATGAATTCTCCTCACTCGTCCTGCTCTCTCGGCGGCGTTTTCGCCTGCCGTGCCCCGGGCTGCGCCCTGTTACGGCGGCCCGTCCCGCAGATAGCGCGCGCCCCGCCCAATGTCACGCGCGCGAATCGCCCGTATCAGCCGGTTTTCGCAATCCTAGCCAAAGCGCGCTCAAATTGCGCCCCCCTTTCGTTTCAGCGACTTGAGCCGCCAAGTTCACTCTCGCCCCCGCTATGGGCCGCCCCGGACCCGCCCGCGCACCCAGTTGTGCTTGAACTTTGCCCCATCGCTGGTATGCACGAGCCCAATCTGCCACAGCCCCAAAGGAAGCCCCCGTGGATCTGACAGCCCTCGCAAGCGCAAACCCCGACCACTGGTCCAAGGCCACCGCCATTCGCGCGCTGACCCTCGATGCCGTGGCCGCCGCCAATTCCGGCCACTCCGGCATGCCGATGGGCATGGCCGATGTGGCCACCGTCCTCTTTGAGAAACACCTGAAATTCGACGCGTCCAACCCGCTTTGGCCCGACCGCGACCGCTTCATCCTGTCGGCAGGCCACGGCTCCATGCTGCTTTATTCGCTGCTGCACCTGACGGGCTATGAGCAATTCCCCATCGAAGAGTTAAAGAATTTCCGCCAAATGGGCGCGCGCACCGCGGGCCACCCGGAGAACTTCCTCGCCGATGCGATTGAGACCACCACCGGCCCGCTGGGCCAAGGCATCGCCAACTCCGTCGGTTTCGCCATGGCCGAAGAGATGCTGCGCGCGCAATACGGCGCAAAGGTCGTGGACCATTACACCTATGTCATCGCTGGCGACGGCTGCCTGATGGAAGGCGTCAGCCAAGAGGCAATCACGCTGGCGGGCCGCCACAAGCTGAGCAAGCTCATCGTGATGTGGGACAACAACAACATCACCATCGACGGCCCCGTCACCCTGTCGGACAGCACCGATCAGGTCACCCGCTTCAAGGCCGCAGGCTGGCATGTGATTGAGATCGACGGCCACAACCCCGATGAGATCGACGCCGCCCTGACCGAAGCGAAATCTACTGACCTGCCCTCAATGATTGCCTGTAAGACGCATATCGCGCTCGGCCACGCAGCACAGGACACGTCGAAAGGCCACGGCGCGCTGACCGACGCCGACCAGATGGCCGAAGCCAAAGCCGCCTATGGCTGGACCACCGGCCCCTTCGAAGTGCCCGCTGACGTGAAATCCGCTTGGGAAGAGATCGGCAAACGCGGCGCCGACGCCCGCCGCGACTGGGAAGAGCGTTTCGACAAACTGCCCCGCGCCAAGCGCGAGACCTTCAACCGTGCGCTCGCCCTCGACGCGCCAAAAAAGATGAGCGCGACGGTCAAGGCCTTCAAAAAGCAGATCACCGAAGGCGCGCCCAAGATGGCAACCCGCGCGGCAAGCGAGAAAGCCCTCGAAGTGCTGAACCCGATCCTGCCGGAAACCGTTGGCGGCTCGGCGGACCTGACCGGTTCGAACAACACCAAGACCAGCGATCTTGGCATCTTCGACGTCGACAACCGTGGCGGGCGCTATGTCTACTGGGGCATTCGCGAACACGGCATGGCAGCGGCGATGAACGGCATGGCGCTGCACGGCGGCCTGCGCCCCTATGGCGGCACCTTCATGTGCTTCACCGACTACGCGCGCCCCGCGATGCGTCTGGCGGCCTTGATGCAAATCCCCACGGCCTTCGTCATGACCCATGACAGCATCGGCCTTGGCGAAGATGGCCCGACCCACCAGCCGATCGAGCATTTGGCGATCAGCCGCGCCACGCCCAACACTTATGTCTTCCGCCCCGCCGACGCGGTGGAAACGGCAGAGGCTTGGGAAATCGCCTTCACCGCGAAAACCACGCCATCGGTTCTGTCGCTGACCCGTCAGGGCCTGCCCACCGTGCGTCTGGAGCACAAAAACAACAACCTCACCGAAAAAGGCGCCTATGTGTTGGCCGATGCCGAGGGCAAACGTCAGGTGATCCTGATTGCCACCGGCTCTGAGGTGCATGTCGCACTGGCCGCGCGCGAGCTGCTCCAAGCCGAAGGCATCGGCACCCGCGTCGTGTCCATGCCTTGCATGGAACTCTTCGCCGCGCAGGACGAAGCCTACCGCAAGCGCGTGCTGCCCGGTGGCGCCGTGCGCGTCGGGATTGAGGCTGGCGCACGTCAGGGCTGGGACCAGTGGCTCTTTGGCGAACGTGGCAAATACGGCAAAGCCGATTTCGTCGGCATGGACCGTTTCGGCGCCTCCGCCCCGGCGGAAGAACTCTTTGAGCGCTTCGGCTTCACCGCAGAGAACGTGGCAGAGAAGGCCAAAGCGCTGCTCTGATCTGCGGGTCATACAATACAAAAAGGGGGCGACGGTTCATCCGTCGCCCCCTTTTTCATTTGCGAGATAAGGTCGCTCTTAAACGGCTGCCTTATGAAACACCTTGCGCCAGATCGGCGTCACGATCTTCTCCCCGATCGGGATCAGCACCAGACCAAGCGCCAAACCGAAGAGCCCGTCGATCCCCGCCGTGGTGATCCATTCGACCGCCCCTTCGAACTGGGCCGGAACCGCATGGCCAACGGTCGCGGCGATGTCGTGGATCCATTTATAGGGCGCGGCAAAGCCCATCTGCTCCAACCCGTGAATGATAATCGACCCACCGACCCAAAGCATGGCCGCCGTGCCAACGATGGTGAGCAGCTTCAAAAACCCCGGCATCCCGCGCACCAGCGCCCGGCCAATGCTCCGCGTCAGGCCAAAACGGCCCTTGTTCGCCATCACCAAGCCCACATCGTCCATTTTGACAATCAAGGCGACAGAGCCATAGACCGCCACGGTAATCATGATTGCCACCGCCGCAAGCGTCGCCGCCTCCATCCAAAAGTTGCTCTCCGGGATCGCAGAAAGGGCAATGGTCATGATCTCCGCCGACAGGATAAAGTCAGTCTTGATCGCGCCCGCGGCCTTCTTCTCTTCCAGCTGCGCAGGATCTTCGACCACCTTCTCCTTATCGGGATAATCCTCATGTCCATGCCCCCAACCGAGCGCATGGGCGACCTTCTCGGCCCCCTCGAAACACAGGTAAGCCCCGCCCAGCATCAAAAGCGGCGGGATCGCCCATGGCGCGAAATTCGCCAAAAGCAGACCCACGGGCAGCAAATACACGAGCTTGTTGCGCAACGACCCCTTGGTGATCCGCCAGATCACCGGCAATTCACGTTCGGCCTTGAACCCATGCAGATATTTCGGCGTCACGGCGGCATCGTCGATCACCGCGCCCGCGGCCTTGGAGCCCGCCTTGGCCGCCTGCCCGATCACGTCATCCACGCTCGCCGCTGCAACCTTGGCGATCGCCGCCACGTCATCCACAAGTGCCAGTAAACCGCTCATTCCATGCCCCTTTTTGCGTGCTGCATCCGAAGTAGCATGTGCAGCCCATCTGGCAAGTCCGAAGCCACTGCGACCTTTACCGCTAACATGTAAGTTTAACGCTAACATATGGAAATCATTTGGTTTTGCCCCTTTCCCCTGACCGCCCCTGCCGGATATAGAACCCGCGACCCCGACATACGGCCCCCCACCTGCGCGGCCCGAGACAAGGAATGCACCATGACCATCAAAGTTGGCATCAACGGATTTGGCCGCATCGGCCGCTGCACGCTCAGCCATATCGCGGCCTCGGGACGCGATGATATCGAAGTGATCAAGGTCAATGCCACCGGCCCGCTCAGCACCGCGGCGCATCTCATCAAATACGATTCCGTCCATGGCCGTTTCCCGGGCGAGGTGCAGATCGACGACGGCTACATGAACCTCGGCCAAAACGACATCGAGATGATGTCGACCTACAACCTCGAAGAGCTTGACTGGTCCGGCTGCGACGTGGTGCTGGAATGCACCGGCAAATTCAACGACGGCAACAAAGCAAACGTACACCTCGAGAACGGCGCCAAACGCGTGCTGCTCTCGGCGCCGGGCAAGAACGTCGACAAGACCATCGTCTACGGCGTCAACGACGACCAGCTTCAGGTCTCCGACCGGATGATCTCCAACGGGTCCTGCACCACCAACTGCCTCGCGCCGCTGGCCAAAGTGATGCATGAGGCCGTGGGCATCGAAAGCGGCCTGATGACCACGATCCACAGCTACACCGGCGACCAGCCGACGCTCGACCGCCGCCACAACGACCTCTACCGCGCCCGCGCCGCCGCCATGGCACTGATCCCCACCTCCACCGGCGCTGCCAAGGCCCTGGGCGAGGTGCTGCCCGCATTGAAAGGCAAACTCGACGGCACAGCAATGCGCGTGCCCACCCCCAATGTCTCCGCCGTTGACCTGACCTTCCAGGCCAGCCGCGACGTGACGGTCGAGGAAATCAACGCCGCCGCCCGCGCTGCCGCCGATGGCCCGATGAAACGCGTACTGGCCTACGACCCCGAGCAGAAGGTCAGCATCGACTTCAACCACACCGAGGAAAGCTGCATCTTCGCCCCCGACCAGACCATCGTCGTGGCAGGCCGCACGGTGCGCGTGCTGGGCTGGTACGACAACGAATGGGCCTTCTCGGTGCGCATGGCCGACGTCGCCGTCGCCATGGGCAAACTGGGCTGAGGCTTGCACGGCGGGGATGTGCCTGTAATATCAGGCCATTCCCCGGCCGGAGCCACACCATGACCAATCCAATCGCCATCGTGCTGGCCCTCGTCATTGCCGGGGCGATGGCGGTCGACCTCTATGTCTATGGGGCCGACCATATGATCTATCTCGGCAAGAAACTCTTCGCGCTGATCGAATGGATGGCCTTCTGGCGGTAACCTCCCCCCGCAGAACCAAAAAGACGCGGCCACCAATCAAGCACCACGCCCCTCCCCCTTCATCCTTTTAAAAATACCTCGCAGAACCGCGCCTCACGCGACCCACTCACCACTTCAAACGCTACCTCTGCGAAAACCGCTCAATCAGCACCTTATTCACCGCCGGCGTCACGAACTTACTGACATCCCCATCCAACCGCGCGATCTCTTTCACCAATTTGCTGGCAATCGCCTGATGAGTGGCCTCGGCCATCAAGAAGACCGTCTCGATGGAATCGTCCAACTGCCGGTTCATGCCAACCATCTGGAACTCATATTCGAAATCGGACACGGCGCGCAGGCCGCGCACGATGGTCTGGGCGCCCACGTCGCGGGCACAGTCGATCAGCAGGTTTTCGAAAGGATGCACCACGATCTCGACCCCGGTCTCTTCGGCCAATTGCGCGCATTCCGCTTCGATCAAGGCGACCCGTTCTTCGAGGGTGAACAACGGCCCCTTGTCGCGGTTGATGGCCACGCCGATCACCAACCGGTCGACCATACGGGCCGCGCGGCGGATGATGTCGATATGCCCCAGCGTGATCGGGTCGAACGTACCGGGGTAAAGGGCTATGCGCATGTAATTTTCCTGCGTATCTGCTGCGTTGCGGCACAGCCAATCATTTCACCGCCCCAAGCGCAAGTCGGTTAGCGGTAGCATTGCCCCGCCGTCAGTCGGCGGGGACCACAGTTCAAAGGCCGCTTCAGTGGCCCATGATCATGCCTTCAAGGGCCTGTTTCTCCATCGACAGCTCTTGCAATTGTGCTTTGACCACATCGCCGAGGGAGATCAGCCCCACCAATTCGCCGTCCTCAAGCACCGGCATATGGCGGAAGCGACCATCGGTCATCTTTTGCAGCACCGCATCGGACCGGTCGTCGCGGCTACAGGTTACCAATTTCCGGGTCATGAGGGTTTCGGCCGCCTGCTCCAGACAGCCCGCGCCCGCGCGGCCCAGCTCGCGCACGATGTCCCGCTCGGACAGGATCCCATCCGGCGTCTTGCCATCCGCCGAGATCACCAGCGTCCCGATCCGTTTCTCGGCCAGCATCGCCGCCGCCTCGGAGATCGCCAATCCGGGTTTGGCCGTCACCACCTTGTCATCGGGCTTGGTCTTGAGAATCTGCGATACGAGCATCTGGCGCCTCCTTGGGTACAGGGCAAAGTCACCTCCAGCGTCACCGCGAAATCCTTTTCTGTCAAGCTTTTGGCGCAGCCCTGCCCGAGGCCAGCGCCTCCAGCCGCGCGGTCTCGGCCCGCAGCCCGGTGGCCAGCGCCTCGGCAAAAGCCGCCAACCGGGCATTGCGGCGGTCATCGGCGTGGCGGATCAGATAGAAGGCGCGTTTGAGGCTGACAGCATCGGTGAGGATGCGCCGCACCCCCTGCGTCGCGGCGAGCGAGAAGTCATGCGCGACCCCGATCCCCCCGCCCTGCTGGATCATCCGCACCTGTACCGAGACGGAATTCGACGCCAGCGCCACCCGGCTGATGCCAAGGTCCGCAAGGTAATCCAACTCACGGTCAAAGATCATATCGGGGATATAGCCGACCATCCGGTGCCCTTGCAGATCGCCCACGGCGGTCACCTCAGGATGCTGTGCCAAGTAGCTTTCGGCGGCGGCGAGATGGAGGTGGTAGTCCGTCACTTTCTGCACCACCAGCCGCCCCGCCGTGGGGGCGCTCACCCCGATGGCCATATCCGCCTCGCGCCGGGATAGGTTGAATACGCGCGGCAATGCGATGATCTGCACGTCCAGATCGGGGTTCTTCGCGGCAATCGCCGCACAGACCTGAGGCAACAGATAGTTCGCCGCCCCATCGGGCGCGCCGACACGGATCTGCCCCGAAAGCTGATCGCTTTGCACCTGCACCCCGGCGGTGGCCGCGCGCATCGCCTGTTCAGCCCGCTCTGCCCGCTGCATCAGGTCTCGCCCCGCCTCGGTCAGCATATAGCCCTGTGGCGATTTCACGAAGAGGACGGTCTGCAGCGCCTTTTCCAACCGCGCCATGCGGCGGCCCAGCGTTGCGGGATCGAGCCGCAGCAGCTTGCCCGCGCCAGACAGGCTTTCCTCTCGTGCGACGGCCAGAAACAGCCGCAGGTCGTCCCAATTCTGATCCATTTACCTGCCCTCCTACGCTTTGCAAAAATGCAAGACGGTTTTGTCATCCTTCCTCTGTTCCGGTTCTTTTTGCAAGGCTATCGTGCCGCCAACCATAGAGGAGACCGATCATGCAAGAGATGACGCATTACCTGAACGGCGAACACGTCAAGGGCACCTCCGGGCGCTTTGCCGATGTGATGAACCCCGCCACCGGCGAGGTGCAGGCCAAGGTGCCGCTCGCCAATGGCGACGAGTTGAACAAGGCCGTGGAGTACGCTCAAGCCGCGCAGCCGAAATGGGCCGCCACCAACCCGCAGCGTCGCGCCCGCGTGCTGATGAAATTCGTGGCCCTGCTGAACCGCGACATGGACAAGCTGGCCGAGGCGCTGAGCCGCGAGCACGGCAAGACCCTGCCCGACGCCGCCGGCGACGTGCAGCGTGGCCTCGAAGTGGTGGAATACTGCATCGGTGCGCCGGAACTGCTGAAGGGTGATTTCACCGACAGCGCGGGCCCCGGCATCGACATGTACTCCATGCGCCAGCCCTTGGGTGTCACCGCGGGCATCACGCCCTTCAACTTCCCGGCCATGATCCCGATGTGGATGTTCGCGCCCGCCATCGCCTGCGGCAATGCCTTTATCCTCAAGCCTTCGGAGCGTGACCCCTCCGTCCCGCTGATGCTGGCCGAACTTCTGGAAGAAGCCGGTCTGCCCAAGGGCATCATTCAGGTCGTCAACGGCGACAAGGAAGCGGTCGACGCGATCCTGCACCACGACGTGATCCAGTCCATCGGCTTCGTCGGCTCCACCCCGATCGCCGAGTACATCTATGCCACCGGCTGCGCCAACGGCAAACGCGTGCAGTGCTTCGGCGGTGCCAAGAACCACATGATCATCATGCCCGACGCCGACCTCGACCAGGCCGCCGACGCGCTGGTGGGTGCAGGCTACGGTGCAGCTGGCGAACGCTGCATGGCAATCTCCGTCGCCGTGCCGGTGGGCGAGGAAACCGCCGACCGCCTGATCGAGAAGCTGGTGCCGCGCATCGAAAAGCTGAAAGTTGGCCCCTACACCGCGGGCAATGACGTGGACTACGGCCCCGTGGTCACCGCCGCCGCCAAGGCCAACATCGAGCGTCTGGTCCAGACCGGCATCGATCAGGGCGCGGAGCTGGTCGTCGATGGGCGCGACTTCAAACTGCAGGGCTACGAGAACGGTTACTTCGTCGGCCCGCACCTGTTTGACCGCGCGACCAAGGACATGGACATCTACCAGCAGGAAATCTTCGGCCCCGTGCTGACCTGCGTCCGCGCCAAGGACTATGAAGAGGCGCTTGGCCTTGCGATGGACCACGAATACGGCAACGGCACGGCGATCTTCACACGTGACGGTGACGCGGCGCGTGACTTCGCCAACCGCATCAACATCGGCATGGTCGGCGTGAACGTGCCGATCCCGGTGCCGCTGGCCTATCACACCTTCGGCGGCTGGAAGAAATCCGTCTTCGGCGATCTGAACCAGCACGGCCCCGATGCGTTCAAGTTCTACACCCGCACCAAAACCGTCACGGCCCGTTGGCCGAGCGGCATCAAGGAGGGTGGCGAGTTCTCCATCCCCGTGATGGAGTGATCCATCACGCCGGCTGCCCCAGCGGCGGTCGGCCCCAATGAACGAGGCCAGCGCCATGCAAAAAGAATTCACCATCGGTATCGAAGAAGAGTATCTTCTGGTCGACAAGGATTCACTGGCGCTGGCCGACACGCCAGAAGGGCTGATGGAGGATTGCCGAAAAGACCTTGGCGATCAGGTCAGCCCCGAAATGCTGCTCTGCCAGATCGAGATTGGCAGCAAACCCTGTGGCACTGTGGCCGAGGCCCGCGACGATCTGCGCCACCTGCGCAGCACCATCGCCAAACATGCCGCCAAACACAACCTCGCCCCCATCGCCGTGTCCTGCCATCCCTTCTCGGATTGGAAGAACCAAGAGATCACCCACAAGGAACGCTACGCCAAGATCGAGAGCGAGTTGGAAAACATCGCCCGCCGGATGCTGAGTTGCGGCATGCATGTGCATGTCGGCATCGACGGCGACGACCTGCGGGTCGACCTGATGCCGCAATTCTCCTATTTCCTGCCCCATCTGCTCGCGCTCTCGGCCTCCTCCCCATATTGGCAGGGCGCCGATACCGGCCTAGCCTCCTACCGCCTTGCGGTGATGGAGAGCATGCCGCGCACCGGCCTGCCACCGCTGCTTCATAGCTGGGGGAATATGAGCGCAGCACGCAGGCGCTGATCGACCTCGACATCATCCCTGATCAGTCTAAAATCTGGTGGGACCTGCGCCCCTCGACCCATTACCCCACGCTGGAAAGCCGCATTTGCGATGTGCAACCGCGCCTGTCGCATGCGCTTGGGCTGGCGGGTCTGACCCAATCCATCGCGCGCTTCCTGCTGCGCCTGCGCGACAGCAATCTGCGCTGGCGCGAGTATGACCGTTTCCTGATCGAAGAAAACCGCTGGCGCGCGCAGCGCTACGGGGTGAACGAGACGCTGATCGACTTTGGCGGGCCGACGCTCAAACCCTTTGACCAACTGTTTGAAGAGATCATTGGCCTGATCGCCGAAGACGCTGAGGCGCTTGGCTGTTTGGATGAGGTCTGCGCCCTGCGCGATGTCGTCAAACAAGGCACCTCCGCCGACCGGCAGCGCAAAGTCTGGGCCGAAGCGCCCGAGGGCAAAGGCGGCGAAGCGGTCGTGCGCCAATTGATAGAGGAATACCACGCCGATCTGTGACGCTTGTTGCCGCTCCTTTCGGCTGATAGAATTAAACAAGTGTTCAGTTCCAAGGACACATGACTTCAGGGAGGAGCCGCGATGGATTTCGCATTGAACGAGGAACAGACCGCCATTTTCGACATGGCGCATGCCTTCGGGCAGGACAATATCGCCCCCCATGCCCAGCAGTGGGAAAAGGACGGCACCATCCCCAAGGAGCTGTGGCCGCAGATCGGCGAGCTGGGCTTCGGCGGGCTCTACGTCTCCGAGGAAACCGGCGGCGCGGGTCTCACGCGCCTCGACGCCACGCTGGTCTTCGAGGCGCTGTCGATGGCCTGCCCCTCGGTCGCGGCTTTTCTTTCGATCCACAACATGTGCGCCAAGATGCTCGACACTTTCGCCAGTGACGAGATGAAAGAGCGCGTCATGCCCAAGGTGCTGACCATGGAGACGGTGCTGAGCTACTGCCTGACCGAACCCGGCTCTGGCTCCGACGCGGCGGCGCTGAAAACCCGCTGCGAGCGCAGCAACGAGGGCTACACCCTGAACGGCACCAAGGCCTTCATCTCGGGCGGCGGCTATTCGGACGCCTATGTCACCATGGTGCGCACCTCCGACGAGGGCGCGCGCGGCGTCTCCACCGTCTATGTCGAGGATGGCACCCCGGGCCTCAGCTTCGGCGGGCTCGAGGACAAAATGGGTTGGCGCAGCCAGCCGACCGCGCTGGTGCAGTTCGACGATTGCAAGATCGGGGCCGAGAACCTCGTCGGCGAAGAGGGCAAGGGCTTCAAATACGCCATGGCCGGGCTCGACGGTGGGCGTCTCAACATCTCCGCCTGCTCGCTTGGCGCGGCGCAAACCGCGCTGAACAAGACGCTAGACTACATGGGCGATCGCAAGGCCTTCGGCCAGACCATCGACCAGTTCCAGGGGCTGCAATTCCGCCTCGCCGACATGGAGATCGAGTTGCAGGCCGCGCGCACCTTCCTGCGCCAAGCGGCGTGGAAGCTCGACACCGGTGCGCCGGACGCCACCAAGTTCTGCGCCATGGCCAAGAAATTCGTGACCGAGACCGGCAGCAAGGTCGTCGACCAATGTCTGCAACTTCACGGCGGCTACGGCTACCTCGCCGACTACGGGATCGAGAAGCTGGTCCGCGACCTGCGGGTGCACCAGATCCTCGAAGGCACCAATGAGATCATGCGCGTGATCGTCGCCCGCGACATGCTCAAGAACCGCTGAGGCCACCCATGAGTGACATCGACGTCCGAAAAACGGGTCGCGCGGGCCGCATCACCCTGACCCGGCCCAAAGCGCTGAACGCGCTGAGCTACGACATGTGTATCGCCATCGAGAAGGCAATCGACGACTGGCGCGACGACCCCGAGGTTGCCGTAGTGGTGCTGGACGCCGAGGGCGAAAAAGCCTTCTGCGCCGGCGGCGACGTCGCGCAGCTCTACCAGACCGGCAAGGACGGCGACTTCGACTTCGCCCGGCAGTTCTGGGCCGATGAATACCGGCTTAACAACAAGCTACATAGCTACCCCAAGCCGGTGATCTCCTTCATGCAGGGTTTCACGATGGGCGGCGGCGTCGGAATCGGTTGCCACGGCTCGCACCGCGTCGTGGGCGAGAGCAGCAAGATCGCCATGCCGGAATGCGGCATCGGTCTGGTACCAGACGTGGGCGGCACGCTGCTGCTGGCGCAAGCGCCGGGGCGAATGGGCGAATACCTCGGCCTCACCGGCGCACGCATGGGTCCGGCTGATGTGCTGCACGCGGGCTTTGCCGACTACTTCATCCCCGAAGACCAATGGCCCGCGCTGATCGCGCAATTGGAAGAAAACGGCGATCCCTTCATCCTCGACCGCGCGGCGACCACCCCGCCCCCGTCCAAACTGGCCGAGGTTCAGGATGAGGTAGACCACCTCTTCGCCCCGGAGAGTTTAGCAAAGATCGAAGCCACGTTTTCCATATCGGAAAGCGCCTTCGCCGCCGAGACGTTGAAGACCCTGCGCCGCAACTCCCCCTGTCGATGGCCTGCACGCTGGAAATGCTCCGCCGTCTGCGCGGCCCGGGCATCGGCATGGTCCCGGCGCTGCAACAGGAATACCGCTTTACCACGCGGTCACTGGAAAAAGGCGACTTCATCGAAGGCGTGCGCGCCGCGATCATCGACAAGGATCGCAGCCCCAACTGGCAACATGCCGATTGGGACGTACCGCAGGCCGATGTCGAAGCCATGCTCGCCCCCTTGGGCGACAACGAATTGAAGTTGGAGGAAAATTCATGAGCAAACTCACAATCGGTTTCATCGGTCTGGGCAATATGGGCGGCCCGATGGCGGCCAACCTCGCTGCCGCGGGCCATACGGTGCGCGGCAATGACGTGGCTGGCACCACCGCCGAAGGGGTCGCCGAAGCCAAGACCATCGCCGAAGCGGTCGCCGAGGCCGATGTCGTCATCACCATGCTGCCCAATGGCGCGATCCTGCGCCAAGTCGCCGAGGAGGCGGTCGCCCATATGGCCCCCGGCGCGCTGCTGATCGACTGCTCCACCGTGGACGTTGAAAGCGCGCGTTTCGCGGCAGAGGCGGCGCAGAAAGCCGGGCTGCTCTTCGTCGACGCCCCCGTCTCGGGCGGCATCGGCGGCGCGCAGGGCGGCACGCTGACCTTCATGGCAGGCGGTGCCGAGGCGGCCTTTGAGAAAGCCAAGCCGCTTTTCGACATCATGGGTCAGAAGGCCGTGCACTGCGGCGACGCGGGCGCGGGCCAAGCCGCGAAGATCTGCAACAACATGATCCTCGGCGCCACGATGATCGCCACCTGCGAAGCCTTCGCACTCGCCGACAAGCTGGGCCTAGATCGGGAGCGGATGTTCGACGTGGTTAGCACGTCCTCCGGCTATTCATGGTCAATGAACGCCTACTGCCCTGCCCCGGCGTCGGTCCGCAGTCGCCTGCCGACAATGACTACAAACCGGGCTTCGCGGCGGAGCTGATGCTGAAAGACCTCGGCCTGTCGCAACAAGCTGCTGAAATGGCCAACGCCGACACGCCCATGGGCGCGCTGGCGAAAGAGCTCTACACCCGCTTCGTCGAAGAGGAAGGCGGCAAGGGCAAAGATTTCTCTGCCATGCTACCTCGTTTCGAACAGCGCGGTTGGCAAGGTTAAGCTGATCGCATTCTTCTCGGGAACGACCTGATCCGGGCAGGCGTTGGCTTCAGAATGACACTATCTATGGAGATCACCTGATGCGACGCCTGCTCATCACCACGATCCTGACGATCGCCTGCGCGGCGGGCCCGCTGGCCGCCGCCGGAACCGGCTTTACCCCCGCCCTGTCTGCCACCGCTGTCGACACCAATGGCCCTGGGACGCTTTGGCTCGCCAAAGACGATAAGGGCAAGGACAAGAAAGACAAAAAGGCAAAGAAGAAGGAAAAGCACGAAAAGAAGGCGGAGAAAAAGAAAGACAAGCGCGACAAGACGGCTGAAAAGCACAAAGAGAAAAAGGCCAAGAAAAACAAGAAGGACGACAAGGTCGAGATCAAGCTCAATGGCGACAAGGTCAAGATCAAGGGCGATAAGGTCGGACTGCCGAAGGGCGTTGACCGTGCCGAGTTTGATCAGCGCGTGACCCGATTTACCCAAGATCGCGAGACCACCGTCACCCGTCTTCTGAACACCCCCGCCCCCGAGGGGCGCGACATGGCCGTCATCCTCGGCGCCGCAGCCTTGGCATTGGCCGCGCCTGACCTGAATGCCGCCGCGCTTCCCGAGGAGGAGTTGATCACCTATCGCAATTGCCCGCCCGGACTGGCCAAGAAAGACCCGCCCTGTGTCCCGCCGGGCTTGGCAAAACAAGGCGTGTCCTATGAACAATGGGCAAGCTATTCCGATGATGAACTCGATGCGCTGTTGGAAGAGCGCCGCGAACCCTATCTGGAGGCCGACCCCCTTACGGAACGCGAATTGCTTTTGTTGCGGTCGGATCAAATCGCGCAACTCTACAACCTAGACGCTGCCCCCGACGGGCATCGCTACGCCTTGATCGACGGCCAGCCTGTGCTGCTCAGCAACGAAGATCACACCGCTCTGCTGCGCATTAACGAACTGGCCCGGGTGCCGACCATCGGATCGGGTATCAACGTCGCACCGACCGCAGCGCTTACTCAGGCCGATCTGATTAACCTCTACGGCTTGGAGGCACCACAAGACGGCTATAACTACGCGGTTTTGAACGGTCAGGTCATCGCGCTGAAAGACAGCGCCTATGAAACCTTGCAGTTGATCCGCATCGCCCGCGCCGTGCTCTAAAACACAGCGCTGGCGAAGGGAGTGGGTGGCGGCGGTTATTCCGCCGCCACTTTCGTTTGTTTATGCAGCATCGGCTTCAGGTATTTGCCCGTGTAGCTCTCAGCCACTTCGGCGACCTTCTCCGGCGTGCCCGTGGCCACGACCCGACCCCCGCCGTCCCCCCCTCGGGGCCAATATCAATGATATGATCCGCGGTTTTCACCACGTCGAGATTATGCTCGATCACCACAACGGAGTTGCCCTGATCCACCAATTCATGAAGCACTTCCAAGAGCTTACGCACATCTTCAAAATGCAAACCGGTGGTCGGCTCATCGAGAATATAGAGCGTGCGACCCGTGGAACGCTTGCTCAGTTCCTTGCTAAGCTTCACCCGCTGCGCCTCGCCGCCGGAAAGGGTCGTCGCCTGCTGACCGACCTTGATATACCCAAGTCCAACCCGCATCAGCGCATCCATCTTCTCACGGATCGACGGCACTGCGGCAAAGAAGCTCTGCGCATCTTCTACAGTCATATCAAGAACATCGGCGATGCTCTTGCCCTTAAACTTCACCTCCAGCGTCTCGCGGTTATAGCGCGCGCCCTTACAGGTCTCACATTCCACATAGACATCCGGCAGGAAGTGCATCTCGATCTTGATGACCCCGTCGCCCTGACAGGCTTCACAACGCCCCCCTTCACGTTGAAGGAGAAGCGCCCGGGCTTGTAGCCGCGCTCCTTGGCCTCCGGCAGACCGGCAAACCAGTCGCGGATTGGGGTGAAGGCCCCGGTGTAAGTCGCTGGATTAGAACGCGGAGTCCGCCCAATCGGGCGTTGGTCAATGTCGATGACCTTATCGAGATGCTCCAACCCTTTGATCGTCTGACACGGTGCAGGTGTCTGTCGCGCACCGTTCAGATTCATCGAAGCGGTCTTGAACAAGGTCTCAATCGTCAGGGTTGATTTGCCGCCCCCCGACACGCCCGTCACGCAGACAAATTTCCCCAGCGGAAAGTCCACCGTCACATTCTGCAAGTTGTTGCCAGTGGCCTTTACCACCTGCAACTTCTTCTTATTCCCCTTGCGCCGCTTCGCCGGGACAGAGATCTCGCGAACGCCGGTAAGGTATTGACCCGTCACAGAATTCGGATCGGCTGCAACCTCTTGCGGCGTTCCATGGCTGATAACCTGCCCGCCGTGGACCCCAGCCCCGGCCCGATGTCAAAGACGTAATCCGCCTCGCGGATGGCTTCCTCATCGTGCTCCACCACGATCACGGTATTCCCCTGATCGCGCAGGTTCTTCAGTGTATCGAGGAGACGGTCATTGTCACGCTGGTGCAGACCAATCGATGGCTCATCAAGAACGTAGAGAACGCCCGTCAGCCCCGAGCCGATCTGGCTCGCCAAACGAATGCGCTGGCTCTCACCACCACTTAAAGTACCGCTTGAACGTGACATCGTAAGGTACTCAAGACCAACGTTATTTAGAAATCCGAGACGCTCCCGGATTTCCTTCAAAATGGCCCGGGCAATCTCGTTCTTCTGATCGGTCAAATGGTCTGGTACCGTCTTGCACCAGTCGAAAGCCTCGCGGATCGACATCTCGACCACTTTGCCGATATGCAGCAATTCATCTTCACCGCCGTCGCGCGGGCCAATCCGCACCGCCAGCGCTTCGGGCCGCAGGCGATAGCCGCCGCAGGTGCCGCAGGGGCGGTTATTCTGATAGCGTTCGAACTCCTCGCGCACCCAATTACTATCGGTTTCGCGGTAGCGCCGCTGCATGTTGGGGATGACACCTTCGAACACCCGCTTCACCTCATAGACGCGGCCGCCTTCGTCATAACGGAAGATGATCTCTTCTTTGCCGGAGCCGTGGAGGAAGACGTTCTGAACCTTTTCAGGCAGGTCTTTCCAACGTGTCTTCTGATCAAAATTATAATGTTTCGCAATGGCTTCGATGGTCTGCTTAAAGTACGGAGACTTCCCCTTACGCCATGGTGCCAACGCCCCATCATAGATCTTTAGGTTTTGATCTGGCACCACCAAACGTTCGTCGAAGAAAAGCTCAACCCCAAGGCCGTCGCAAGACGGGCATGCCCCAAAGGGCGCGTTGAAAGAGAACAGCCGAGGCTCGATCTCTGGAATGGTGAAGCCACTGACGGGACAGGCAAATTTCTCAGAGAACGTATGGCGTTCCGGTTCGCCTTCACTGGGGGCCGTCTCCAAAACGGCGATCCCATCGGCAAGGTCGAGCGCTGTGCGGAGCGAGTCCGCAAGCCGCGTTTCCAAACCTTCACGCACCACGATCCGGTCGACGACGACGTCGATGTCATGGCGGAATTTCTTATCCAAGGTGGGCGGCTCATCAAGATCGTAGAAGTCGCCATTCACCTTGACCCGCTGGAAGCCCTGCTTGCGCAACTCAATGAATTCCTTGCGGTATTCGCCTTTCCGGTCGCGGATGATGGGGGCCAGCAGATAGGCCCGCGTGCCCTCTTCCATCGTCATGATCCGGTCGACCATATCCTGCACCTGCTGGGCCTCGATAGGCTTGCCGGTGGCGGGGCTATAGGGCGTGCCGACGCGGGCGAAAAGCAGACGCAGGTAATCGTAGATCTCGGTCACCGTGCCGACGGTCGACCTCGGGTTCTTCGACGTGGTTTTTTGCTCGATCGAGATGGCGGGGCTGAGGCCGGAAATGTGATCCACATCCGGCTTTTGCATCATATCAAGGAACTGCCGCGCATAGGCCGAGAGCGATTCCACATAGCGCCGCTGCCCTTCGGCATAGATCGTGTCGAAGGCAAGGCTCGACTTACCGGAACCAGAAAGCCCGGTGATTACAACCAGTTGGTCCCGTGGAATATCCACGTCGATGTTCTTCAAATTGTGCTCGCGCGCGCCGCGCACTTCAATATTCTTCAGCTCAGCCATCACATGCCCCTCTTAACGATTTGTACATAGGTGCTGATGCAGTGTTTTCCAACGGAAAAGTGAGAACTAAACAGGAACGTGCCGCCTGCGACGTCGGGCCGCACCGAGGAGAAGATGTGCCACAAGCCCCATAACGAAAGCCCCGCCCGCGAGTAGCGGCAGCGCCGCAGCGCCGAAGCTTGCCAGGCCGAAGGCCATGACCGGCGTGCCAAGGCTGTTGCCGAGGTTGCCCATCTGCGCCACCGCGCCGTTGGCCTGCGCCTGCGCGGTGGCGCCGGTATTTAGCTGCGCCACAGCGGTGAAACTTGCCCCTTGGATCAGCCCCATGGCCCCTGCAAGTGCCAGACAGGCCAGCGGGGTGCCGGGGGCGAGCCAGAGCCAAACCATTGAAAGGGCCGAAAGGCCAAAGCCCGTTTGCACGACGTAGACCGCTGGCAGGCGGCGCAGCAGTGCCACGCCGATGGTCATCGACACCGCGATACTGGTGAGCGGCATCGCGGCCATTGTGACCGCGCGCCATGCCTCGGGGAGGTAGGGCGGCAAGACAGTGAGGATGGAGACGAAGCTGAATGTATAGAACAGCCAACCCGCCGCCGGAGCGGAGAGAAAGGGTGACCGGTAAATCGCAAGGTGATCGCGGAGCATCTGCGGCAGGGAGAACGGGGCTGCGCGCCCTCCTCCGGCAAGCTGCGCAGGCTGGCGGAGAGCACCAGCGCGCAGCCCGCCATATAAGCCGCGTGAACAGCGAAGAGCGCTGGCACACCCCAGCTCAATGCGAGCGGACGGCCGAAAAGCGTCAGGACCGCGAAGGCCACGCCGAAGAAGGTGCCCCAGAGGGTCAGGGTAAACCCGCGGTCTTTCACGGCGCTCAGCTGCGCGATGAGGGTCGGCGCGGCGACGACGATGGCCAGATGCGACAGCCCTTCGACGACACGGCTGGCCAGCATCCAGCCAAAGCCCGGCAAGAACGCCTGAAAAGCCGACACGGCCGCGCCGAGCCAGAGGGCGAAGAGAAGCGCGCGGCGATAGCGGACTCGGGCGACCACCAGCCCCGCCACGACACCAAGGAGGATACCGACACCACCCACCAATGAGACCAAAAACCCGAGCGCCGCCCCGGCCTGCGGGTAGATATCCGGCAACAGATCGAAGATGACGCTCATCTTGCCATATTGCGCTGCCGCCCCAGCCCCGCAGCCCAAAGCGCGAAGACGCGCGGAAAGGAGGTTTGTTCAGCCATCCGCCCTCAAGCCTTTTGGGCCAGCGCCCATGCGCAGAGTGGCATCTCGGGATCGTTGGTCAGATCATCTGTGGTCTTGTCGAAAGCCGGGGGCCAGTCGGGTTCTAGATTGCGTGCGGCGGCGGCACGGTTGCCCCATTGTTTGGCGGTGATCCGGTGCGCGTCGAACCCGGCCTCGATCAGCAGGTTCTTCAGGCCCCGGGCGGACCAACGGGAGTTGTCATTTGGGGCGGCATGAAAGGGGATGAAAAACGGCACGGCGATCCAGAAATATCCGCCCGGCCTGAGCATCTGTTGAACATGCCCCAAGGCCGTATAGGGCCGGTCGAGATGCTCCCACACCTGATTGGCGAGGATCAGATCGAACTGCCGCGCGGCACCGCTCGCAGGATCGGTGAAGGGCCCTGCGCAGATGTCATAGGTCGGATAGGCGAACTGGGTGTAGCTCTTGAACGTGAACCGTTTGCCGAACTTGCCGGAGATCTCGGCGGCATCCAGCGCTTCAGGGTTCAAACGGTCAATCATCCGGCGGGTGCTGCGGTGCATGACGACACGGTTTAGGCTGACCACGACATGGCTCCCGACGGTTTGGCCGAAGTGCGAGGGGGCGAGGCGCGTTGGGCGCGCCCTGCCCCGCGCACCTTACATATGGATCACGCGGTCGAAAGCGTCGAGCACGGATTCATGCATCATCTCGCTGAGCGTTGGATGCGGGAAGACGGTGTTCATCAGGTCTTCTTCGGTGGTCTCCAACTGGCGGCCCACGACATAGCCTTGGATCAGCTCCGTCACCTCGGCCCCGACCATGTGCGCGCCCAGAAGTTCTCCGGTTTTGGCGTCGAAGATGGTTTTCACCAGCCCCTCAGGCTCCCCCAAAGCCACGGCCTTGCCATTGCCGATGAAGGGGAAGCGCCCGACCTTGATGTCATAGCCCTGCTCTTTGGCCTTCGCCTCGGTCAGCCCGACGGAGGCGACTTGGGGGTGGCAATAGGTGCAGCCGGCGATGCTTTCGGGTTTGACGGGATGGGGTTTCTGGCCCGCGATCAGCTCGGCCACCATGACGCCCTCGTGGCTCGCCTTATGCGCAAGCCAGGGCGCGCCGGCGATGTCGCCGATGGCAAAGAGCCCATCGACCCCGGTGCGGCAGTATTCATCCGTCACGACATGGGTGCGGTCAACCTTGACGCCAAGCTCTTCCAGCCCCAGCCCTTCGGTATTGCCGACGATGCCAACGGCGGAGATCACGGTGTCGAACTCAAGCTTCTCGACCTTGCCGTCCCGTTCGATATGGGCGGTGACCTTATCCTCGGCACGGTCGAGCTTCTTGACTGTGGCCTTTTGCATGATGGTCATGCCCTGTTTTTCGAATGCCTTTTTGGCGAATTTCGAAATCTCTTCGTCTTCGACCGGCAGCACGCGGTCCATCACCTCGACCACGGTGGTATCGGCGCCGAGGGTGTTGTAAAAGCTCGCAAATTCGATTCCGATAGCACCGGACCCGATGACCAGCAGTTTCTTGGGGTCATGCACAGGTTGCAGGGCGTGGCGATAGGTCCAGACGCGTTTGCCGTCCGCCTCTAGCCCCGGCAATTCGCGGGCGCGCGCGCCGGTGGCCAGCACGATATTCTTGGACGTCAACTCTTCGCTGCCCTTGTCGGTTTTAACGGAGACCTTCCCCTTTGCGGGGATCGAGGCTTCGCCCATGAAGACCTCGACCTTGTTTTTCTTCAGCAGGTGTTTGACCCCGCCTTCCATCTGTTTGGCCACGCCGCGCGAGCGTTTGACCACGGCGGCAAGATCATAGTCGATCTTATCCGCCGCCAGACCGAAATCTTTGGCACGGTGCATCAGGTGGAACACTTCGGCAGAGCGCAGCAACGCCTTGGTGGGGATGCAGCCCCAGTTCAGGCAGATGCCGCCGAGGTTCTCCCGTTCGACCACCGCGACCTTCAGGCCGAGCTGGGCACCACGGATCGCGGCGACATAGCCGCCCGGCCCCGCACCGATCACGATCAGATCAAAGGATTTGGCAGCCATGGCAAGGACCTCGCGTTAGGGTTTGCAAATATAGTTTACCGCTAAACCATATTTGCAATCGCCACAACCACGCGTGTTGCCCCGGCCTGCCCAAGGCTCAGGCCGCTTGAAGTTCCGCGCGCAGGTCCTTGACCGTCCGGCCATAGCCGCCCGCGTCGAGATAGGAGGTCTCCTGCGCGGTGAAACTGCGTGACAGCGCCGCGTTGCGATAGGGAAAGCGGCCAAACTGGCGGATCACTTCGCGGTGGGCGCGGGCATGCAACAGGTTGCTGCCATCGCTTTTCGGCATCCGTTCGCACATCAGACGCACGCAGCGATCTTGGTCGCAGAGGTTCTCGGAATGCATCAGCGGCAGATAGAAGAACTGCCGCGCGGGCGCCTCAACGCGCATGTCCCAGCCTTTCTCGATCGCCAGTTTTGCCGCCGCCAGCGCGATACGGTCGCTGGAAAACGCCTTGCCCGTGTCGCGGAACATGTTGCGCGGGAATTGATCGGTCAGGATCAGAAAGGCCAGCGCGTCGGTGGGATTGGTCAGCCAATGGTTCAGCTTGCCAGCCTGCGCCTCATCCCAAAGCCCCTCGAAACGCGCACGGATATCGGCATCCAGCGTTTCGGAACTGTTGTACCATCCGGCCGGACCTACGTCTTCGAGCCAGAAATTCAGTACATCTTGGGGTTCTGCATTTGTGGCAGCCATCCCGCACACTCCTTTGCCGCAATCTGGGCGTTTCGTTAAAGTTAAGAACGTCTTACCGCAAAAAGCCTAGTCACGTTTTATGTCATCCGCGACATCGTTATCGCTATCAGGGGCGTTTTTCTCTGCTTCGGCGTTTTCTTGGGCAGCTTCCTCGGCGGCCTCCTGTTCCGTTTCAATGATATATTCCTGCGCGATCTCCACGGCCACGGCAGTGGCCGAGGGGTAGATCGGCACGTAGTTGCCTGTCTCGTCGACCGGTACCGCGGCACGCTGTGTCTTACGATAGGAGGCATAGGCGGCCAGAGCGGCGAAAAGCACGGCGGTGAACAGGTAAAAGCCCCCCGGCCCAAGCGCCGTGCCCATCATCCAACCAGTGATCACCGGGCCCAGAACCGCACCCAAGCCGTTGATAAATATCATCCCGCCCGAGGCCGAGGCCATGTCCTCATGCTCCAGAAAGTCGTTGGTGTGGGCCATGAGCAGCGAGTAGAGCGGGTTCGACATGCCCCCCACCAGAAAGGCCGTGGCCAGCAGGATCGGGAAGACATGGCCCAGCGTCATCCCGATGACCGAGCCGATACCGCCGAGCGTGGCAACGATGACAATCAGGCTACGGCGGTCCATGCGGTCCGAGATCCAGCCGATGGGGTATTGGAGGATTACGGAGCCGACGAAGAACATGGCCACGAAAAGTGAAATCTGCCCGACACTCAGCCCGGCTTCGGCGCCGTAAACCGCCGCCATGCCGAATTGCGCCGAGAAGACGCCGCCCAGAAGGAACATGCCCACACAGCCCAAGGGCGAGAAATCCATCAACTCGCGCAGGCTCATCGGTTTGGTGGTGTCAAAAGGCGGTGTCGGGCTGATCGACAGAAGGATCGGGGTCACCGCGATGCTCACCAGCACCGAGGGGATGACGAAGAGCACGAAGCCCGAGGGGTCGGCGGTCAGCAAGAGCGCCTGCGCGATCACGATGCCCAGTGTCTGCACGATCATATAGGCCGAGAGCGCCTGCCCGCGGTTTTCGTTCGTGGCGGCGTTGTTCAGCCAGCTTTCCGCTGTGACGTAGACGGCGGAGAAGCAAAAGCCGATCAGCACCCGACCCAGCGACCAGACGATGGTGTTGGGGAAGGTCGGATAGATGATCATCACCGCCGAGATCAGCGAGGCCAATGCCGCGAAGACCCGCACGTGGCCCACCCGCCGGATCATCCCAGGCGCCATGCGCGACCCACCAAGGAAGCCCAAGAAATAGGCAGACATGACGATCGACATCTGGAAGGTCGAGAAGCCTTCGATGCCGCCACGGATACCCAGCAATGTGCCCTGCATGCCGTTGCCGACCATCAAAAGGCACATGCCCAGCAAAAGCGCCCATGCGCTTGAAACCACTTGAATCATCAGTCAATTCCTTGTTCGCCCAAGCCCTCCCATGGACGGCAATCGCAGGCTAGTCACCCCCTGGCGCGACATTCAAGCGGGTTTTTGCGCCTCAGGCAGCAGAAGGGAGGAATCGCCGTAGGAGAAAAAGCGATAGCCCTCGCCGATGGCATGGGCATAGATGTCTTTCACCCGCTGCACCCCCATGAGGGCCGAGACCAGCATCATCAGCGTCGATTTAGGCAGGTGGAAATTCGTCATCAGCCCGTCGGTCACGTTGAACTTGAACCCCGGCGTGATGAAAATATCGGTATCCCCTTCCCATGCGGTGATCTCACCCTCGCGCGCCGCCGTCTCAATCAGGCGCAGGGCGGTGGTGCCCACGGGGATCACGCGCCCTCCGGCGGCGCGGGTGGCGGCAATCTCTTCAGCGGCCTTTGCGCTGACCCGGCCCCATTCGGCGTGCATTTTGTGTTCCGAGATGTCGTCGACCTTGACCGGCAGGAAGGTGCCCGCGCCGACATGCAGGGTAACATGGCTAAAACTCACGCCCTTCGCGGCCAGCGCTTCGAGCAGCGGCTCGTCGAAATGCAGCGAGGCTGTGGGCGCCGCGACCGCGCCCGCGTGGCGGGCAAAGACGGTTTGGTAGTCGGTCATGTCCTGCGCATCGGCGGCGCGTTTGGCGGCGATATAGGGCGGCAGCGGCATCGCCCCCGCGGCATTGAGCGCCGCATCGAAATCGTCGCCCGAACAGTTGAACCGCAGATGCCCCTGCCCGTCTTCCACCGCCTCCAACGTGGCACGCAAATCATCGGAAAAGACGACCTCTTCGCCGATCTTCAGCTTGCGCAGCGGTTTGATCAGCGCCGACCAAGTGCCGTTCCCGCGCGGCTCCAACAGGGTGACTTCGATCTTGGCTTGCACCGCCCCTTGGGCCGAGGCGCGGTGGCGAATGCCGCTCAGCCGTGCGGGGATCACGCGGGTGTCGTTCAGCACCAATCGGTCGCCGGGGCGCAGCCAGTCGGTCAGATCGGTCACGCGTCGGTCGTGCAGAGCGGCGCCCTCCGCCACCAGCAACCGCGCAGAGGAGCGCGGGTTGGCGGGGCGGGTGGCGATCAGGGTCTCAGGCAGATCGAAATCGAAATCGGAAAGCTTCATCGGCGCGGCTCCGGGTCTGGCGGCAGGGTCGCCCCGGCGCTTAGCGCTCCTCCGGCACCCGGGCAACCGGATTCGCTTGGCCCTGCACCTGTGGCGGCTGGGGCGGCGGGCGGCGGAACAACTCGCGGAACATGCCGGGGGTGAGCGCCGAGAGCGGGTTGACCGAAACGCTGGGGTCTTTCGCGGCCCCCGTGAGCCGGTAGTTGAACCCGATCAGCCCCTCGCCCTTGCGGGTAAAAAGGGACCCGATCCCATTGAACATATAGACCGGAGAGATCACGCCCTGCATGTCGATCAACCCGCTGTCGAGCGCATAGACCCCATCCATCGACAGGCCCAAGGAGGCGCCCACGGCGCTGGCCTCGGTCAGGGTCAGGCGGTTCGGGGTCAGGCGGAAGTTCGCTTCCACATCGTCAAAGTAAATCCCGTCGCCGTTGAGCTCGTTGATTAGCCCGACGACCGAGATGGCATTGACCAGCGCCGCGATCCCCGGCGCGTCCTGAATAGCGACATCGCTGACCGTGAGCTGCCCGTCAAAGGCGCCGCCCGAACCCACCGGCAGCAGGGTGAGCGACAGGTTCCCCCGACCACCTGTTTCACCAACCCGGTTGAGCGCAGAACCCCGCCCGCGTCATCCGAGACCACCCGCACCGCACTGCGCCCCGCTTGGGGCAGCACCCGCCCCTGCACCGGCGTGCCGCCATTGAGCCGGGCGGTAAAGGCGCCGTCCATCCCCTTGGCGGTGTCGAATGTGCCCGAAAGATCGGTCAGGTAAATCGTGTCGGTGATCTGCCACCGGTCCAGCGCTACGCGCATCGGCGGCCCGGCTTGCCCCTCGGCCGCGCCGAACTCGGCCCGGCGCATGTCAAGCGTGCCGCCGCCCAGCACCACCTGCACCGGGTTGCCCTTGCCCTGCCCGATCAGTTGCAGCGGGATATCCAGCCAGTCGCCCCGCCGCAGCCGGTCGATCCGCACCCGGTCCAATGTGCCGCCGGGGGCAAGGTGGATGGAGCCCGCCACCCGCAGCCCCGGCGCGTTTAGCTGAAAGGCGTCGATATTCGGCGTCTCGCCCAAACGCCCCGCCAGTCGCAACTTGCCCTCGGTGCCCGGCGCCTTGCTCCATGACAGTTGCGGTACGGAGACACCCAAGCCCGCCAGATCGCTCTGCAAGGTGAAGCGCGGCGCTTCGCCCTTCTTGAGGTCCACGGCAATCTGCCCGCGCCCCTCGCCACGAAGGCTGCCGGGGGCAGTGCCACGCCAAAGGCTTCGAGCCCCGCCGGGGTCAGCGCCACTTGAGCCGTTAGACGGCTTTGATCCGAGCCGGGGCCGATCGCCTGCGACCATTCCCCGTCGAAGCCCACCCCGTCGATACGCCCCGCGCCGCCGATGGTGATACGGTCATTGTCGGCGGTGATGGACAGTTTGCTGGCCTGAAGGCTCCGGTCTTTGACCAGCGTATCGGTCGAGAGCGCCAGCAGATCCCCCGCGAAGTGATAGCGCACATCTTCGGGCTTGCCGCCCTTTTTCAACGGCAGCGCCAGCGTGCCTTTCAGCACCGCCTCCCCATCCGCGAGCGTCACGGGCAGCCCGGCCTTATCCATCACCCGCATCGGCGGCTGGTTCAGCAGCGACAGCGCCGCGGTCAGGGTGGAGCGCGTGTTGAGCCGGATCACCGAGGGGCTGCCGTCTTTCACCCGCACATCGGGAATGATGAAGGAGGATCCATCCAGCGTCACCGCCCCGCCCTGCGGCGCGATGACCTCGCCCGCGTCCACCGTGACGACAAGGCGGTTGTCGAGCAGGCTCATATGGCCGCTGCCATCGGTGATATGCGGCAGGGTCTTCAGAAACCGCACCTCGGCCCCGGCATAGTCAAAGGCGACATAGGTCTGGGGCGCCTGCCCCGGCGCCATGCGCAGCGCCAGATCGAGGTTGCGCATTCGGCCCGCGTGAAGGTTCTCATCCAGCCATTTGCGGGTCTTGGGCTTCACCCCCTCGGGCCAGAGCGCCAGCAGGCGTTCGGGGCTGAGCCGGTCCATTCGCCCATCGAGAGACAGGTTCCAGCCCGCCGCCTCGGCCACCAATGCGCCATCAAGGCGCAGGTTGCGGCCCTGATCACTGATCTCCAGACGCCCCAGCTTCAGTTGAAACGGATTAAGGCTGAGTTCAAAATCGATATCCGCCTGGTCCAAGGCCACCGTTTCGGGGTAGACCTCCGCCGGGTTGGCCCGCAGGTCGCGCAGGCTGAACTGCCCCACCATCCGTCCCGGAATGCCGCCCGTGACATCGCCCAGTTGCGAGCTCCCGGTGATATTGCCCGAGACCCAAGGGCTGTCGAGCGACATCTCGTCAAAGCGCAGCAGCTGGCGCGCGGGGTCGTAGCTGAAATAGCTCTGCGCCCCATCGAAGGGGATCGGCTTGGTCTGCGGGTTGGGCTGCAACACGCCCTTGCCGATCTGCAAAGAAGCGTTGATCGGTGCGAAACGGCCCGCGCTATCGATGCCGCTGCGCACCGCGCCCGAGATATTGGTCCGCAGCACTTCGAGCCACGAAAAGGCTGGCCCCTGCGCCGCGATGTCGCGCGCATCGACCCCGTCGAAGGTCACGCCAAAGGTCGCGGCATTCTCACCGATCTGGCTGCTGTAATTGGCGGTGAGCGTGGCCACCCCCGCGCCCCCGCTGAGCACCGCGAGGTCCGCCGAGAGGTCAAGCGCGTCACCATTGCGCGACAGGCGCAGCCGCCCGCCATCTCCGGTCCAAGCGCGGCCCGCGCGGGCATCCTCGAACCGCAGCGTCAGCGCGCGCAGCTCGACTGAGCGGAGGGCGGATAGCGCGGGGGCGGCCAATACCTCGTCGATCTGGCCGATAAGTTGCGGCAGGGTCGCCGCCTCCCGCTCCGGTGGGGCGATCCCGGCCCCGGCGCTCAGGCTCACCCGGCCATCCGCCCCGCGGCGCAGGTTGGCCACCACGCCCGATAGCGAAATCGCCCGCGGCTGCGCCATACCGCGCAGCAAGGACCGCATCGACAGGCTGGCCTTGAACTCATTGAAACTGACGATCTCATCGCCCTCGGGCGTGGTGACAAAGATGTCTTGCAAACGCACGCGGGGGCGCCAACCCTCATCGACAACGAATTCCATCGCGCCGAAATCCACCCGCGCCTGCGGCAGGGCCGAAGCAATCCGCGCCTCGATCCGTGTCTGCACCCAAAGCGGCGCCGGAATCGGACGCCCGGTGAAATAGACCGCCGCCCCGGTGGCCAGCGCCGCCAAGAGCACCAGCACCACAGCCGAAACGATCCCCGCGCGGCGGCGCGACCGGCGGCGCGGCGGCCCTTCGCCATCTGGCGCAGGGGGGCTGGAAGGGGACGGGTCGCGCATCGGGCTCCGGTTCGGATAGGGCGGCTTTCTGGGGCGGCTTTGACGTTGTCAAATCAGATGCAGTATGACAGCCCTGAACGACCCTTCACAAGCCAAAGGAACCGCCCCATGTCGCAGATCGGACCCCAGCCCGGCCAACCGGCCCCGGATTTCACCCTTCCCGTGACCGGCGGTGGCGAGATCACGCTCTCTGCCTTGCGCGGCGCGCCGGTGGTTCTTTTCTTCTACCCGCGCGACGACACGCCCGGCTGCACCAAGGAATCGATCGGCTTTTCCGAGCGTTTGTCTGAGTTCGCCGAGGCAGGCGTGCAGGTCTTTGGCATTTCGCGCGACAGTATGGACAAACACGACAAATTCGCCGCCAAACACGCGCTGACGGTGCCGCTTTTGTCTGACACCGATGGCGCGGTGACCGAAGCCTATGAGGTTTGGGTCGAGAAAAACATGTACGGCAAGAAATCGATGGGCATCGAACGCGCGACCTATCTGATCGACCCCGAAGGGCAGATTGCGCAGGTCTGGCGCAAGGTGAAGGTGCCGGGCCATGTGGATGCCGTGCTCGACGCGGTGCGCGGCGCATGATGCCGCTGGCAGAAATGGCCGAGGCGGTGCTGCGCACGGCGGATGGGCGCGAGAAGACGGCGCTGTCGCGGAAATATGCGGCGCAGTGGCTCTCGGCCCGCGCGGCAGGTGAGAGCAACTCGGGCCGCGCCGACCCGCCGCTGCACCCTGCCCGGCCCGCACAGCCCGAGTTGCTCTCGCCCCGCGACGTCCCGCGCCGCCGTCCCGGCACGCCCGAAGGCCGCGCGGCGCTGCTTCATGCCGTGGCGCATATCGAGTTGAACGCAGTGGACCTGCATTGGGATGTGATCGCCCGCTTCTCCCATGTGCCGCTGCCCTTGGGCTTTTATGACGATTGGGTCAAAGCGGCGGATGACGAATCCAAACATTTCAACCTGATGTGCGATTGTCTTGAGGAAATGGGCAGCCATTACGGTGCCATGCCCGCCCATGCGGGCATGTGGCGCGCCGCCGAAGACACGGTGGACGATCTGATGGGCCGCCTCGCCGTGGTGCCCATGGTGCTGGAGGCCCGCGGCCTTGATGTGACCCCGGCATGATCGAGATTTTCCGCAAGGCGAAGGCCGACAGCGCCGTGGCCGCGCTTGAAACGATCTATGCCGAAGAGGTCGCCCATGTGGCCTATGGCAGCAAGTGGTTTCACTTTCTCTGTGGCCGCCATGATGACGACCCAAAGGACCGTTTTCATGCCCTCGTGCGCAAGTATTTCCACGGCGATCTCAAGCCGCCCTTCAACGAGGAAAAGCGCGCCGAGGCGGGAATCCCGCCCGATTTCTACTGGCCCCTGACCGCGGATGGCGGGCCAAGCTGATCAGGGTCTGACGCAGCAAGTGCTTGGTATCGGCGGATTTTTGCCAACGAAAAAGCGCTTTTTTGGGCGAATGGGGGAATGCCGCGCAGGCGCGGGTCAATAGGGTTGCCCCATTCGCGGGCACTGGCTATTGACGTTGGGCGCGAAGGGGGCGAGGCCCCGCGCACCGACGGGACGGGACAAAGGACGAAAACGTGCGCACACGGATTGCCATCAAGACGCATGCTCTGCTTGAGCATTACTTTCCCGAACGCCGCGTCTTTCTGAAATCCGACAGCGACACACGTTTCATCCGCCTGCGGCCCGGCACCCAGATCCTCGGGCTGGCGGGATCGGCCTTTCTGGTCTCTTGGGCCATCATTGCCACCGCCATCATCCTGATGGACAGCATTGGCTCCGGCAATTTTCGCGAACAGGCCAAACGCGACCAGCGCACCTATCAAGCCCGGCTGAACGAGCTTTCCGCACAGCGTGACCTGCGCGCCGAAGAAGCGCTTGCCGCCCAAGACCGCTTTAACGCGGCGCTCACGCAGATTTCCGTCATGCAGTCCGAACTGCTGGCCTCTGAGACCCGCCGCCGCGAATTGGAAACCGGGATCGAGGTGATCCAATCCACCCTGCGCGACACGATGAAAGACCGCCAGAAGGCCCGGCTGAAACTGGCCGAACTGGAAGGCAGCCTTGAGAATGGCGAAGCGGGCAGCCTGCGCGCCGATGCCGATCAAGCGCCGGTCGATTTCCTTGCCCAAGCCCTTGCCCGGACCGCGGCAGAGCGCGACAAGGTCGTGGTCGACGCGCAGGATGCGCTGTTGCAAGCCGACGAAATGGCCCAGGAAATCGCCCTGATGCGCGATCAGAACGACGCGATCTTCCGCCAGCTGGAAGAGGCGATGAGCGTTTCCGTCGCCCCGCTCGACAAGATGTTCCGCAGCGCGGGCATGCCGACCGACCGGATCCTCGCCACCGTGCGCCGGGGCTATTCGGGCCAAGGCGGGCCGATGACGCCGCTCTCCTTCACCACCCGCGGCGAAGAGCTGAGCCCCGACACGCTGCGCGCGAACAAGCTGCTGGGCCAGATGGACCGGTTGAACCTCTACCGCATCGCCGCCGAAAAGGCGCCCTTCGCGAACCCGGTCAAAAACGCTTTCCGCTTCACCAGCCAGTTCGGTTATCGTCGCGACCCCAAGACCGGCGGCCGCCGGATGCACAAGGGCGTCGACTTTGCCGCCGGGATGGGCACGCCGCTTTATGCGACCGCCGATGGCGTGGTGATTCACGCAGGCTGGTCCTCGGGCTATGGCCGTCTGGTCAAGATCCAGCATGAGTTCGGCATTGAGACCCGTTATGCCCACATGTCCAAGCTGCGCGTGAAAGTTGGTCAAAGAGTCTCGCGCGGGCAGCATATTGGTGATATGGGAGCATCAGGACGGGTCACCGGTGTCCATCTCCACTATGAAGTCCGCGTAGGTGGCAAGGCTGTTAACCCCATGATCTATATCAAGGCTGCAAACGATGTTTTCTAAAAGCAAAATCAACGATCCCGCCCCTCAGGATGCAGAAGTGTCAAAACCGGCACCCTCCGGTGCATCCTCGGCCCCCGCGCCCTCTAAGCAGAGCGAATTCAAGGCCAGCGCGCCCAAGGCCAAGCCCCCTGCATCCGTTCTGTCTTCGGATCTCCATGTGACCGGCAACATGAAAACGACGGGCGACGTTCAGGTTGAAGGCACCGTCGAAGGCGACATCCGCGCCCATCTGCTGACCATCGGTGAGACGGCGACGATCAAGGGCGAAGTGGTTGCCGATGACGTGGTGATCAATGGCCGCATCGTGGGCCGCGTGCGGGGCCTCAAGGTGCGCCTGACATCGACCGCACGGGTCGAGGGCGACATCATCCACAAAACCATCGCGATCGAATCCGGCGCGCATTTCGAAGGATCTGTGCAGCGTCAGGACGATCCGCTGAACCCCGGCGCGAAATCCGCACCGGCGCAGAAGCCGAACCCCGCGTCCTAAGCTTCGGCAGGCTGAACAGTCGCAGGCGTCGCAGACAATGCGGCGCCTGTTTGCTTTTGGGGGACGGTCTACGCTGCGCCCTGCCCGCTTCGCCAATATCAGTAGGTCGGAATATGCGCCGCGCTGTGCTGCTGGCAGACCACTGGCGATAAAGCTCATTTCATCACGGCCTGAGCTCGCCGATGCGTGGGGAGAGCAAACCCACCCCACGCGCCGCTAGTTGGGACGTTACTCGGTCACGGTGACCGTTTTCATCACGTCCGGCGTGCCCACGACGGCGCCGTTCGGGCCGGTGCCGCGCTTGATGGCATTGACCACGTCCTGCCCTTCGGTAACCTTGCCGACAACGGTGTACTGACCGTTGAGGAAGGGTGCTTCGTCGAACATGATGAAGAACTGGCTGTTGGCACTGTTCGGGCTCTGGCTACGGGCCATGCCGACGACGCCTTTCTCATAGGCGATGTCCGAAAACTCGGCCTTGAGGTCGGGCTTCTCGGAGCCGCCCATGCCGGCGCGTGCGGTGTCGCCATCGGCGCGGCCAAACTGCACGTCGCCGGTCTGCGCCATGAAACCGTCGATCACGCGGTGGAAGACCACCCCGTCATAGGCGCCTTCCTCGGCCAGTTCGGTGATCTGCGCCACGTGGTTAGGCGCGACGTCTTCGAGCAGGTCGATCTTGACGGTGCCATTGGCCTCGCCCGCGACCTCGATCTCAAGCCCGGTGGCCATCGCCGCCGAGCCGAGAAGCGCGAGAACTGCGCTGGAGGTGGCAATCTTAGGCATCTGCGGCCACCTTGACGGAGATCATGCGGTCAGGGTTCGCAGGCGGCTCGCCACGGGTGATTGCGTCGACATGCTCTATGCCGGAAATGACCTGCCCGTAAACGGTGTATTGACCGTTGAGGAAGTCATTGTCCTTGAAATTGATGAAGAACTGGCTGTTGGCGCTGTCGGGGTTGGCCGAACGGGCCGCACCGATGGTGCCGCGCGCGTGCGGAACCTTGGAGAATTCTGCAGGCAGGTTCGGCAGGTCCGACCCGCCAGTGCCCGCCGCGCGCAGGTTGAAGTTGTCTTCCATGTTGCCATTGGCCACGTCGCCAGTCTGGGCCATGAAACCTTCGATTACGCGGTGGAAGGCGACGTTGTCGTATTTACCGGCGCGGGCCAGTTCCTTCATCCGCTCCACGTGCTTGGGCGCAAGGTCGGGCATCAACTCGATGGCGACGGTGCCGCCTTTCAGTTCCATCAGGATGGTGTTCTCGGGGTCTTTGATCTCGGCCATGGGGCAATCCTTTGCTTTGTCTTTGCCAGATACCTAAGGAGCTTGGCCGCGATTGCCAAGCCGCGCATTGACCTGAGGCCAGATAACAGCAAAACACAGCGCAAGAGATTGGATTGGGAGAAGACCGATGGGCTGGAAATCACTGGACGATATGGAACTGGACGGCAAGCGCGTGCTCTTGCGGGTCGACATCAACGTGCCGGTCGAAGAGGGCCGCGTCACCGATGCCACGCGGATTGAGCGGATCGTGCCCACGGTGGACGACATCCTGTCGCGCGGCGGCAAGGTGACGCTGCTGGCGCATTTCGGACGGCCCAAGGGCAAGGTCGTCGAAGAGATGAGCCTGCGCCAAGTCCTTCCCGCACTGGAAAAGGCACTGGGCCGCGACGTGGCATTCCTGCCATCGCTAGACGCCGCAGGCGACGCGCAGGCCGATCTGCAACTCATGGAAAACATCCGCTTCTACCCCGGTGAGGAGGCCAATGACGAAGATTTCGCCCGCCAATTGGCCGCGCTCGGCGATATCTATTGCAACGATGCCTTTTCTGCCGCGCACCGCGCCCATGCCTCGACCGAGGCGCTGGCGCGGCTGCTGCCCGCCTGCGCAGGGCGCTTGATGCAGGCGGAGCTCTCGGCGCTGGAGGCGGCACTGGCCAAGCCCAAGCGCCCGGTGGGCGCTGTCGTGGGCGGGGCCAAAGTCTCGACCAAGATCGCGCTTTTGGAAAACCTCGTGAACCGGCTCGACGTCTTGGTCATCGGCGGCGGCATGGCGAACACCTTCCTCGCCGCACTCGGGGCCGATCTGGGCAAATCGTTGGAAGAGCCGGACTACTACGACACGGCCAAGGACATCATGGCGCAGGCCGAAAAGGCAGGCTGCCGGGTCATCCTGCCAGTCGACGGTCTGGTCGCGCGGGAGTTCGCCAAGGGTGCGGCCCATGAGGTCGCCCCGCTTGGCCCTGATGCGAAACTCGCGACAGATCAGATGGTGCTCGACGCGGGCCCCGAGACCGTTGCATTGGTCGAGACGGCCTTCGCCGAGTTGCGCACCCTGATCTGGAATGGCCCCATGGGAGCCTTTGAAATCCCGCCCTTCGACACCGCCACCGTCGCCGCGGCCCAAGCCGCCGCCGCCAAGACCCGCGAGGGCACGCTGACCTCCGTCGCCGGGGGCGGTGACACGGTCGCGGCGCTGAACCAAGCGGGCGTGGCGGATGATTTCACCTATATCTCCACCGCCGGGGGCGCCTTCCTTGAATGGATGGAAGGCAAGACCCTGCCCGGCGTGGCCGCATTGGATGGGTCGGCTGCGTAGAAAGGCGATTTACCGCTAAAAACAACGGGTTTCCCGCAATTGTGGGATTCCCATAACGAATCGCCTGTGTCATACTGATGTCACGTCCGCCAAGAGACGCAGAGGCAGAACCATGACACGCAACACCCGTCCGGCTTTCGGCACATTGCTGTTCTTCGCAATCGCTTTCGCGCTGAGCCTGTATTTCACCTTCGCCGCCGTGCAGGGGGATTTCGGCCTGTTCCGCCGGACCGAGATCGTGGCCGAGAACCAAAAGCTGAGCGACCGTCTGGCCGAGGTCCGCGCCGAGGTGGCCCGGATGGAGAACCTGACCCGCCGCCTGTCGGACGACTACCTCGACCTTGATCTTCTGGACGAACGCGCGCGCAAGGTGCTGGGCATGGTCCGCACCGATGAGATCGTCATTCGCTAAGCTTTCGCGGCTTATCGTCTATCGGCCCCTGCCCCGCGCCTGCGGCCTTGCAATCACACGAAATCTCTGGCCTCCTTCGCCTTGTCAGCCGTGGTGCGCGCACCACGTCACAAAGTCTCTCGCAATCCATTCTGGAATGCGTTAGGGAATAGTTTAACGCTAAACTACTTTTGGCACCTAACCAAAGCCGACGGAGGAGACGTCCATGGCCGCGAGGAAATCGAGCAAGAAACCCAATGTCTCGGCGGAGGAGCTGACCAGCTACTACCGCGACATGCTGCTGATCCGGCGGTTTGAAGAGAAAGCCGGACAACTTTACGGCATGGGGCTGATCGGGGGGTTCTGTCACCTCTATATCGGACAAGAAGCGGTCGTTGTCGGCCTTGAGGCTGCCGCCGAGGAAGGCGACAAGCGCATCACCTCCTACCGAGACCACGGGCATATGCTGGCCTGCGGCATGGACCCTAACGGCGTTATGGCTGAGCTGACGGGCCGCGAGGGCGGTTATTCCAAGGGCAAGGGCGGCTCGATGCACATGTTCTCGAAAGAGAAGCACTTCTACGGCGGCCATGGCATCGTCGCGGCGCAGGTGCCGCTTGGCGCGGGCCTTGCTTTTGCCGATCAATACAAGGGCAACGGGCGCGTCACCTTCACCTATTTCGGCGACGGTGCGGCGAACCAGGGCCAGGTCTACGAGACCTTCAACATGGCCGCTCTGTGGAAACTGCCCGTGATCTTCGTGATCGAGAACAACCAATACGCCATGGGCACCTCGCAGCAGCGCTCGACCTCCTCGGCCGAGATCTGGGAACGTGGCCGCGCCTTCGGCATCCCCGGTGAGGCGGTTGACGGCATGGACGTGCTGGCGGTCAAGGAAGCCGGTCAGAAGGCCGTGGAACACGCCCGCAAGGACGGACCCTATATTCTGGAGATCAAGACCTACCGCTACCGCGGCCACTCCATGTCTGACCCCGCGAAATACCGCACCCGCGAGGAAGTGCAGAAGATGCGCGACGAACGCGACCCGATTGAGGCCGTGCGCAGCCTGCTCTTGGAGGGCAACCACGCGAGCGAAGAAGATCTCAAGGCCATCGACAAGGAGATCAAGCAGATCGTGAACGAAAGCGCCGATTTCGCCAAGGAAAGCCCGGAGCCCAACCTCGACGAGCTCTGGACCGACATCTACGCAACCGAAGTTCCGCAGGAGGCCTGAAGCAATGGCAACCGAAATTCTCATGCCCGCCCTCAGCCCCACCATGGAAGAAGGCACGCTGGCGAAATGGCTGGTCAAGGAAGGCGACGAAGTCTCCTCCGGTGACATCCTCGCCGAGATCGAGACCGACAAGGCCACGATGGAATTCGAAGCCGTGGACGAAGGCACCATCGGCAAGATCCTCGTCGAGGAAGGCACCGAAGGCGTGAAGGTGAACAGCCCCATCGCCGTGCTGCTCGAAGAAGGCGAAAGCGCCGACGACATCGACACCGCGAAATCCGCCCCCGCCGAGGACAAGGGCGAAGAGGCTAAGCCCGCGCAGGCCAAATCCCCGGACGATGACCGCGAAACGCCTGCCGAGGGCAAGAAACAGCCCGAGCCCGATACCAGCCCCGATTGGCCCGAGGGCACCGAAATGAAGCAGCAGACCGTCCGCGAAGCGCTGCGCGACGCCATGGCCGAGGAAATGCGCCGCGACGAGAACGTCTTGCTCATGGGCGAGGAAGTGGCCGAGTACCAAGGCGCCTACAAAATTTCCCAAGGTCTTCTGGACGAATTCGGCGCCAAGCGCGTGATCGACACGCCGATCACCGAGCATGGCTTTGCCGGCATCGGCGTCGGCGCGGCCTTCGGCGGTCTGCGCCCCATCGTCGAATTCATGACCTTCAACTTCGCCATGCAGGCGATGGACCAGATCATCAACTCCGCGGCCAAGACACTTTACATGTCCGGCGGGCAGATGGGCGCGCCCATGGTCTTCCGCGGCCCCAACGGCGCGGCGGCCCGCGTCGGCGCCCAGCACTCCCAGGACTACGCCGCATGGTTCATGCAGATCCCCGGCCTCAAGGTCGCGATGCCCTATTCGGCCAGCGATTACAAAGGCTTGATGAAGTCCGCAATCCGCGACCCGAACCCGGTGATCTTCCTTGAGAACGAGATCCTCTACGGTCGCAGCTTCGACGTGCCGGACATTGAGGATTACACGGTCCCCTTCGGCAAGGCCCGGATCTGGCGCGAGGGTGCGGATGTCACCATCGTCAGCTTCGGCATTGGCATGACCTATGCGCTGGAAGCGGCAGAGAAACTGGCCGAGGACGGTATCGAGGCCGAGGTCATCGACCTGCGCACCCTGCGCCCGATGGACACCGAAACGGTGCTGAAATCGGTGATGAAGACCAACCGCTGCGTGACCGTCGAAGAAGGCTGGCCGCAGGGCTCGGTCGGCGGCTACATCAGCGGCGTGATCATGCAGGAGGCGTTCGACTACCTCGACGCTCCGGTCATCACCTGCACCGGCAAGGACGTGCCCATGCCCTATGCCGCCAACCTCGAAAAACACGCGCTGGTCACCACCGACGAGGTGATCGAGGCCGTGCGCAAAGTCACCTACCGGTAAGGAGCGGATCATGCCCACAGAAATTCTCATGCCCGCCCTTTCGCCCACGATGGAGGAAGGCACGCTCGCCAAGTGGCTGGTCAAAGAGGGTGACGAGGTCGCCTCGGGCGACATCCTCGCCGAGATCGAAACCGACAAGGCCACGATGGAGTTCGAAGCCGTCGACGAAGGCACCATCGGCAAGATACTGATCGAAGAAGGCAGCGAAGGCGTGAAGGTAAACACGCCGATCGCCGTGCTGCTCGAAGAAGGCGAAAGCGCCGACGCCATCGACAGCGCCGCCCCGGCCAAAGAAGAGAAACCTCAGGCAGAGGAAACGCCCAAAGCAGCCGAGGCCGAAACGCCCGAAGCGGGCTATGGCCGCGGTGCGACGGATGCGAATGACGCGCCGCCCAAGAGCGACGCCAAAGCCCCCGCCGCGCCCAAGGACGACAAGGGTGGGCGCATCTTCGCCTCCCCCCTCGCCCGCCGGATCGCTGCGGACAAGGGTCTCGACCTCGCCCAGATCGAAGGCAGCGGCCCGCGCGGTCGGATTGTCAAAGCCGATGTGGAAAGCGCCCAGCCGACGGCTGCCAAGGCTGACAGCCCCGCCGCCACCAAAGACGCCGCGCCGGTGACACAGCCTGCTCCTGCTGGCCCCTCCTCCGACGCCGTGCGCAAGATGTACGAGGACCGCGAGGTCGAAGAGGTCAAGCTCGACGGGATGCGCAAGACCATCGCCGCGCGCCTCACCGAGGCCAAGCAGACGGTCCCGCATTTCTACCTACGCCGCGACATCCAGATCGACGCGCTGCTCTCGTTCCGGGCTGAGGTCAACAAGCAGCTCGAAGCCCGGGGCGTGAAGCTTTCGGTCAACGACTTCATCATCAAAGCCTGTGCGTTGGCGCTGCAATCGGTGCCCGATGCCAATGCGGTCTGGGCCGGGGATCGTATTCTGAAGCTCAAACCCTCGGACGTGGCCGTGGCCGTGGCCATCGAAGGCGGGCTCTTCACCCCGGTCCTTCAGGACGCCGACACCAAGTCGCTCTCGACCCTCTCGGCGCAGATGAAAGACCTCGCAACCCGCGCCCGCGACCGCAAGCTGGCACCGCATGAGTATCAGGGCGGCAGCTTCGCGATCTCCAACCTCGGCATGTTCGGGATCGACAATTTCGACGCGGTCATCAACCCGCCGCATGGTGCGATCCTCGCCGTGGGGGCTGGTGTCAAAAAGCCGATCATCGGCAAGGACGGTGAGATCGCAGCGGCGACAGTCATGTCCGTGACCCTCTCGGTCGATCACCGCGTGATCGACGGGGCGCTCGGGGCCCAGCTGTTGAACGCGATTGTCGAGAACCTTGAAAATCCGATGATCATGCTGGCCTAAAGGCTGCACCTCACAAACGAAGAAAGCCGGGGCATGCCCCGGCTTTTTTATTGCGATACTGGCATCTGACCCTATTCGGCGTCTGGCCCGAAGAGATGGTTCATCGACATTGACGGTTGATCACAGCCCGCCTCCCCAACGATCCGCGCGGGGATCCCGGCGACGGTTTTGCAGGCGGGCACAGGCTCCAGCACAACCGACCCCGCCGCGATGCGGCTGCAATGGCCGATAGAGATATTGCCCAAAACCTTCGCGCCTGCACCGATCAACACGCCATTGCCGATCTTGGGGTGACGGTCCTCTTCCTCTTTGCCGGTGCCGCCAAGGGTCACCGAATGCAGCATTGAGACATTGTCACCCACTACCGCCGTCTCACCGATGACGATGGAATGCGCGTGGTCGATCATGATGCCCTTGCCCATCTTGGCCGCCGGATGGATATCCAAGCCAAAAATCTCGCTCACCCGCATCTGGATGAAATAGGCCAGATCGCGCTTGCCCTTAGCATAGAGGTAGTGGCCCACACGGTAGGCCTGCACCGCCTGATAGCCTTTGAAATACAGAATCGGCTGCAACAGCCGGTGGCAGGCCGGGTCGCGGTCATAGATGGCCACGAGATCGGCACGCGCCGCGGCGACGAGATCGGGGTCTTCGGCATAGGCTTCTTCGACCATCTCGCGCACGACCATCATCGACATCTCGTTCGACGAAAGCTTGGCCGCGATGCGGTAGGAAGCGCATTCTCGATAGATTTATGGTGCAGGATACAGGCATGCACAAAGCCGCCGATCAACGGCTCATCACGCACCGCATCCTCGGCTTCTTGCTGAATCTGGTCCCAGACGGTCCACTTTCGAGATATTTCTGCGTGTCTGCGCCATGGCACGGGCTCCTTCACTCTGCGTAAGGGTAGCTCATGCAATAGCGTAGGACCATTTGTAAATCCGCACATGCTCAAAATCTGATAACGCGCGGCCTATCCGGGATGGTCAAACCTGTAGTCGGCCCCGCGCCATATGTGGCGAGACCTGCGCCACCGTCACGTCAAACGCTCCGCTGACGCCATCAGCCGCCCGTGCCGCGGTGCTATAGGTCCACCGCGGCGTATCAAGCAGCACCTCCGCCGCTGCTCGTTGC